>CAYWOQ010000004.1:33193-130965 GCA_964459925.1 uncultured Roseivirgaceae bacterium | reverse complement strand
GCGTTCTATTTGCAGAAAACAACTCAACAATGTCAACAAAAACAACATTTGCCCCAAACATTGCAGAATCGGTTAAAACTAAGGTAGCCGTAGCAAAAGGAGATGGTATCGGTCCGGAAATCATGGATGCTACGTTAAAAATCCTAGAAGCTGCTGGAGCAAAACTTGACTACAACTTTCTAGAAGTAGGAGAAAAACAATATCTATCAGGAAATACTGCCGGAATATCTGAAGATGGCTGGAAAGCGATTAATGACGCCAAAATTTTATTAAAAGCTCCTATCACAACTCCTCAAGGATCTGGCTACAAAAGCCTAAACGTAACCATCAGAAAATCCTTAAATCTTTTTGCCAATGTAAGACCATGCAAAAGTTTACATCCTTACATCACTACTCTTCATCCAGACATGGATGTTGTCATCGTGCGAGAAAATGAGGAAGATCTTTATGCAGGTATAGAGCACCAGCAAACAGAAGATGTAATCCAATGTTTGAAGCTGGTTTCAACATCCGGTAGTGAGCGCATTATACGGTATGCTTTCGAATATGCTAGAAAAAATAAACGTAAAAAAGTAACCTGTATGGTTAAGGACAACATCATGAAGCATACTGATGGTATGTTCCATAAGATGTTCAAAAAGGTAGGTGAGGAATATCCGGAGTTAACACAAGAAGTCCAAATTATCGATATAGGGACAGCCAGACTCGCTACAAGACCTGAGAATTATGATGTAGTTGTAACTCTTAATTTGTACGGTGACATTGTATCAGATATTACAGCAGAAATCGCAGGTTCGGTTGGACTGGCAGGTTCGGCTAATGTAGGAAGTAACTATGCCATGTTTGAGGCGATTCATGGCTCAGCACCTGATATCGCTGGTAAAAACATTGCTAATCCTTCAGGATTGATTAATGCATCGGTCATGCTACTACAGCACATTGGACAAACCAAAGTGGCTGAGACAATAGCGAACGCTCTATTACGAACGTTAGAAGATGGAATCCACACAGCAGACGTATTTAATCAAGAATTTAGCCTTAAGCGAGTAAGGACTAAAGAATTTGCAGAGGCAGTAATCGAAAGGTTAGGCTTAAAGCCCAACAGACTGAAAGAAATTTCCCTGGAAGAGGGTTCTATCCAAATGGAATTACCAACTAAATCAAATGAAACTACCAATAAAACGCTTGTTGGTACTGATGTTTTCGTTGATTGGAAAGGAAAAGATGCAAACCAACTAGGTGAGTTACTGCAAAAGGCTTCAGCGGATACACTTCAATTGAAAATGATCACAAATCGAGGCGTGAAGGTATTTCCAAATGGAAATCCGGAAACATTCTGCACCAATCACTGGCGCTGCAGATTTGTCAATCCAGCAATAGATTTAAGCAAACCAACAACCTACGAACAGATTGAAAAATCATCGATCATCGATTTGCAATCAAATCTACTAAGCCACGATATTGATGTGATCAAAACCGAAAACCTATACTATTTCGATGACCAGAGAGGTTTCAGTTTAGGACAAGGTGAATAAGACATTTAAGAGTGAGTAGTAGAGTTAGTTTATAATTAGGAGAAGGACGAGGATATTCCTCGTCCCTTCTTTTTTATGCCTATTGATTTGGGCTGATCCCTTTAGCCAATTCAACCAATTCAATGAAATCCCTTCTATATCCAAACTCATCTTTTCCTTTAGCAGATTTCGCTAGTTCCAACACAGAAGTGTAGGTTAAATTTCCTTTGAATTCTGAATCCCTTAACAACATTCCAAACCCAGCAACTGCCATTGACCAGTTGAGATTATTAGTCGCTTTTTCCATATCATTAGCTACAACCTGGGTTATTAATTCACTTTTCTCACTATTAGGTTCTTTATACCTGAACTTTACGGTTAAAAGCTCATCAGAATTGCTCGTAGAAACTTGATTATTCGATTGATACTTAAGTGGATCAATGTCCTTTAAAAAATCACTTTCTACTCCTACGGGGATGATTTCATACAATGCCGTGACAGTATGCCCACTTCCTAATTCCCCTGCGTCTTTCTTATCATCATTAAAATCTTCATCCTTCAACTGACGATTTTCATATCCGATTAATCGATAGGCCTGAACAACAGAAGGGTTGAATTCAACCTGAATCTTTACATCTTTAGCAATTGTGTACATGGTTCCTCCGAACTCACTGACCAACACCTTCTTAGCTTCGCTCATATTATCAATGTAGGCATAATTACCATTCCCTTTATCCGCCAAAATCTCCATTTTTGAGTCTTTGTAGTTGTCCATACCAAATCCCAGCACAGTCAAGAAAATTCCCTCATTTCGCTTTTCTTCAATCAATCGTTCCATGCCAGCATTACTTGATATACCTACATTAAAGTCACCATCAGTAGCAAGCACTACCCGGTTATTTCCATCATCAACGAAATGCTCTTTCGCAGTTAAATAGGCTAATTCAATTCCAGCACCACCAGCAGTTGATCCTCCTGCCTGTAATTGATCTAATGCTTTCATGATTTTCTCTTTTTCAGTTCCTGTGGTCGGAGGAAGGACTAAACCTGCAGCCCCAGCGTACACCACAATCGAAACCTTGTCTTGTGGTCTGAGCTCATTGACCAAAAGCTTAAATGCAGACTTTAGTAATGATAACTTATTTGGCGCACCCATTGATCCCGAAACGTCAATTAGAAAAACGATATTCGATGCAGGTAAATCATCCATAGCAAGTTTCTTACCTTGAATGCCTATTTGTGCAATGAGATGGTTTTCATTCCAAGGCGATTTGGCCAGATTTGTATTGATTGAAAAAGGATCTTTTCCAGTGGGATTTTCATAGTCATAAGTGAAATAGTTGATCATTTCCTCAATTCTCACAGCATCTTTGGGAGGTAATTGTCCATTATTGATGAACCGACGCATATTGCTGTAGGAAGCTGCATCCACATCAATAGAAAAAGTTGACAGTGGCTTATCTGTTACCTTCCTGAATGCATTTTCATGTATGGTAGCATATTCTTCTGTGTTATGGTAATAACCATTATCCTGTATAATATATGCCTGATTAGAACTCCCTAAGGATCTTTTGGCTACACCTAACGACCTCTGTGCAGCTCCGATTACCACTTCACTGGATTGGTCATAAAAAACAATTTCTTCAAGCGCTTCATCTTCAGTAATTGGGGCTTGTGGCTTTCTTTTCATGTAGATGTCAATAATCTTTTTATTGTTGACTTTCTTTCTTACATCCAGATACTCAGGATGTAAAAACTCCAGGATGACATTTTCACTTTTTATTTCAATGGAATAAAAGCCATTGATATCTGATCGAACTTGATTAGAAGTTCCTTTTTCCCAAACAACAACTCCTTCAATAGGGTAGCCATCAGTGTCATAAATAGTTCCTTGAATAAAGGCACCTTTCACATTGGCTGCAAACAGCATCAACGATAACATCAATAAATTTTTCATCTTATTTAATTTTAATTTGAAACAGCTTCTTTTAAGCAGGTTGTTATCGTTTAGATGCTCACTAGTTAGTTATTCCATAAATAAACCAGAAAAATTTCCGATGAAGTATGATTCACTAATGATTAAAGAGGCCTGATAATCGATGCTTCGGGCCCAAAATACGGATGAACAGCGATTAAAAAATTATCGCAAAACAAGTAACCAACATATCATTGGTGAATTGTTCAATGAATACATACACCTGGTCTATGGTCTATGTTTGAAGTACCTGAAAAACCATGAAACCAGTCAAGATGCGGTCATGGATATTTATGAACAAATAAGTGAAAAATTACTAACAACAGAAGTTAAGTATTTCAAAAGCTGGTTGTATATGGTCAGCAAAAACCATTGCCTCATGATACTGAGAAGGAACAATATTGAAATGAGTTCAGAAATAATTATGGAATCACCTGATGCTGAGCATCTAAAAGAAGAGAAGATAGATCTTGAAAAGGACTTAAATTCACTTGAGGAGTGTATTAAAGAGCTAAAAGATCAGCAAAGGATGTGTGTTCAAGAATTCTTTTTGAATAGAAGGAGTTATCAGGAAATACAAAGCATGACTGGAATAGGTTTGAAAAAAGTGAAGAGTCATATTCAGAATGGAAAGCGAAAGATAAGATTATGTTTAGAAGACAAAAATGTCAAAAGATAAAGGCCATATAGAAAAATTTGAAAGATACCTAAAGGGTAAAATGACCACTCAGGAAGCTCACGACTTTGAGCGTGAAAACCTGGATGATTTTTTTGTGCAGGAAGCTTTGGAGGGTTTCGAAGAACAAGGCCATAAAAGATTGAATGATGTTGCTGAAATGAAAAGAAAAATTGCTAAGCGTAGCACCTTTTCATGGTTACAAATTGCAAGTGCAGCCATTTTTTTGCTTGTGGGGTCATTTGCCATTTATGTGGCTCTTGATAGAATGCATGGTAATGAGCAACTTGCTCTCAAGGAAGAGGTGGTTAAAGAATCATCTTTTATTCAACCAATAACAGATTCGATAGTCACTAGTGAGGAATCTATAGTATCAATAGAACCTAAAACTGAAGAAATCGAGAAAAGAGTTACACAAGCAGAGGATTCGAACCTCGAGTCTGAATTAGAGGTACTCGCCGATCAAACTACTGATAAGGCATTCTTCAACTCGAAAGATTCTAATGAAAAAATGGAGATAGCTGTGGAAATTGAGCCGACGACAAAGAATATTCAATTAGCACAAGCTAAGCCTCAAAACAGCACAGATCTCCCTATAATAGATAAAGCATCAAGAGAGGTTCCACTGGCTGAATTGGCAGGAAAAAAGAGTAAAAAGAATGCTGGTGCAGTGTCTCGATCTGCTGTAGCGATCACAGAAGAAATCGTATTTGAAGAAAATTCAGATGATTTAATCAATGATAACTTAGTTCCAATTGAACCTATTATCGGATGGGAAAGGTATAATCAGTATATATTGGATAGCCTAAGGTACCCAAGCCAAGCTAAATCCGCTGGAGTAGAAGGTCGAGTATTTATACAAGTAGAAACAAATCCAAAAGGTGAAATTATTCAATCATTTGTTGTAAAGGGGATAGGTTCCGGTTGTGATGAAGAAGCACTTAGATTGGTAAGAATTGGACCAAAATTCAAACCGGATAGCATTGGTGGCAAAGGAATTATTCCTGTACCATTTAAAATCGAATGACTAGCTATCTCTTTGTTTACGGTTTATTAAGACGAAAGGCGAAGCATGAAATGAGCAAATTACTGATCGAAAATGCTCAATTCATTTCAGAGGGCACCTTTCAAGGAAAACTGTATTTGATTGATTATTATCCTGGCGTTATACCTTCTGACAATCCAAAAGATCAAGTTTACGGAGATATTTTTAAAGTACATGACTCTGCTATTTTCGCAGATTTAGATCGATTTGAAGGTGTTGGTTCCGGGTATACAACTCCTAGTGAATACTTACGGGAATTAAGAACAATCGAGCTATCAAATGCTCGTAAAATACAGTCTTGGATTTATTTGTATAACTGGTCAGTAAAAACTGCATCTATCATCGCTTCGGGTGATTTCTTTGTTCGCCACTGATCATTCGGTCTTTACCTTGCATATCCTGATGGATTTTTACGTTTTTGTACCCAAAATTTTCCAAGAGCTCTTTGATTTGAGGACCGTATGATTCATGAATTTCAAAATAGATTTTACCTCCATTTTTAATAGCAATAAGTCCCTCCCCAGCAATTCTTCGGTAAAAAATTAGCGGGTCTGTATCAGGTACGAATAGCGCTACCTGAGGCTCATATTTTAGCACGTTCGCATGCATTTTAGCTTGTTCCGATTCTGGGATGTAGGGAGGATTACTCACCAAAATACCCAACTCATCAATTGGAAGTGGATTATCCAGAATATCATGATTTAAGAAAGAAACATTTGCTCCTAAGCTTATTGCATTATTGCTTGCAATCTTTATTGCTTGATCAGAAACATCAGTTCCAAATATCTCTCCATTCAATTCGAGCGCTAGTGAAATTCCAATACAACCGGAACCGACCCCAATATCGAGAATTTTAGGTGTATCAATCTGATTTTCTTTTACAATTAGTTCAACAAGCTCTTCTGTTTCTGGTCTGGGAATCAATGCTCCGGATTGGATTTCGAACCTTCTTCCATAAAATACTACAGTTCCTGTAACGTACTGGATGGGTTCATTTGCCAACAGCCTATTGATAGCCCCATTGAGTATTTCTTGATTTATGCTTTTTTGTTCCTGAATTAAAATATCAGCTTTTGAAACTCGTAATAGATCTTCAAATAATAGATAAGAAATGTTCTCAGCTTCCCTTCGATTATAAACTTTTTCTAACCGATTCGTTGTTTCTTCCCAGATTTGTTTGACATTAACCATTCTAATAGCGAAGCTAAATCAATGTCCGAAATTCGTTTCATGAGGCGTGCGCTTGAACTAGCCCAATTAGGAAGAACTTCTGTCTCTCCAAACCCGATGGTTGGATGTGTAATTGTACATAATGAAAAAATTATTGGAGAAGGATATCATCAGTTTTATGGAAAAAGCCATGCAGAAGTCAACGCCATAAACTCAGTTGAGGACAAGTCTCTTCTCCCGGAATCTACCGTATATGTGACGCTTGAACCCTGCGCTCATTATGGAAAAACACCTCCTTGCTCCGACTTACTTATCGAGAAAAATGTCAATAAAGTAGTAATTGCTTGCCAAGATCCTTTTAGTCGAGTGGATGGTAAGGGAGTAGATAAGCTGAGAAAAGCCGGAATTAATATAAAATTGGGTTTATTGGAAAATGAGGCGAAAGACCTTAATAAAAGGTTCTTTACCTACCACCAGAAGAAACGACCTTATGTTATCTTGAAGTGGGCTCAAACTTCTGATGGTTTCATTGCTAAAAGTAATAATGATTCTAAATGGATTAGCAATACCTATTCCAGACAGCTTGTACATAAATGGAGAACTAAGGAAGATGCCATTTTAGTTGGAAAAAATACTGCTTTACATGATAATCCTAGTTTAAACGTTCGTGTTTGGGAAGGTAAAAATCCGATACGGATACTAATGGACTCCAACCTTGAAGTACCCAGTAATTATAACCTTCTGGATGGTACGATCAAGACAATAATCATCAATAAGGAGAAGGATGTCAAAAATGAAAACATTCATTGGATAAGAACGGATACAATGCATCCGAAAGAGATACTAAAGAAACTCTATGAAGAAAAAATTCAATCTGTTATTGTTGAAGGTGGTAGTCAACTATTGAACTCTTTCATTGAAGAAGGTTGTTGGGATGAAGCCAGAGTGTTTATTTCTGAGAAAAATTTCAATAAAGGCATTCCAGCACCTTATTTAAATGGTTCTATAATAGAGGAAACATTCGTTCAAAACAATCGACTCATTTTTTATCAAAATCATGGCTGAAGATCTAAAAATAATCAAAGAAGCAAGTAAAGCCGAAAAGTACGAATCCCTCATACCTCAAATAGAAGGATTACTTTATGGCGAAAAAAACTTAATAGCTAACCTTGCAAACATTGCGGCTGCGCTTAAAGAAGGAATGGGTTTCTTTTGGGTAGGCTTTTATTTAGTTGATTCTATTGATGAGTTAGTCTTAGGCCCTTTCCAGGGTCCTGTAGCATGTACCAGAATTAAAAAAGGGAAAGGTGTATGTGGTAGCTCCTGGGGGCAGGTAAAAACGCTAATCGTACCTAATGTAGATGAGTTCCCAGGTCACATTGCATGTGCATCTGCTTCTAAGTCCGAGATCGTCCTTCCTTTAGTTTCAAATGGAAAGATTATTGGAGTAATGGATGTGGATAGCGACATGCTAAATGATTTTGATGAAGAAGATCAGCGTTATTTGGAGGAAATTCTCAAGCTTTTACCTTAACAATAATTAACCGATCCTCTTACGACATAAGTAGTCATGTAGGCTAAGCATCGTATTTTTGTGGCCGTGTCATCCAGACTTAAAATACGCTTAAGTTTTCTAGGAGCCCTACTCTTTTGGATCCTATTTGCCGGATCAAACCTGTATTTGATGTTCGTGAGAAGCTATGAAATGAAGGTTGATTATTCAAGCCTCTTCCCACAAATCTCATTTTCACTTTTTGTTTTTCTTACATTTATCTATTATCGATTTGTAATAACTAAAGCAGATTCTCTCAACTTCACGGATCTTCTTTGGAAAGTTTTTATCACTGGATTAGTCACCACTCTCATATCTCTAGGCATCCAGGCTTTCTTTTATGTATTTGCAAATAGCAGCATTGTAGAGAGTCCCTTGACCATCAATTTTTTTTACAACATACTAGTGGGTCTTGTGATGATTTTCATGATCTCAACTTTCGTAGTATGGAAGCGCCTTATTCTTTATCAAAAATCAAAAAACTTACTACAGCTATGGAGCTTTTTCGAATTTGCTCTGGCAGGTGCCTTGGTATTTGATTTTCTCAGATTTGAGGTATTAACACCCTATTTTAATGTCGCTTTTCTTGTCCTTGGCCTCTTTTCACTGATTTTGGTTTTCAATTTAAAATGGGTAGCCTATCTAAACTTTCGTCAAAAATGGAAAGGGATTTTATTCATTATTTTATCGGGGATTTATCTCTATCATTTCTTTCTGAATTTGAGTAGATTCTCAAGTACAGAGGTGCTTGTAATTAACCTATTAGACCGTGTATTTATATGGGGTGTACTCGCATTTCTATTTGCATATACCTTGATTGCCGTACTTGTTACTCTTTTTAATTTACCAACCTCTTCGGTCTTTGAACAAAAACTCAAAGAAGCGTTAGATTTCCAGAAATTAAGTCAGGCAGTACCTAGAGGTCAGACCACAGATCAAACGTATGAGACGCTCCTTGATAGTGCCATGAGCGCGGTATTTGCAGATGCAGCCTGGCTAGAAGTGAACGATGAAGAAGGAAAACGTCAAATGATCCGAAACCTTAAGGATAAAGATATTGATGATATAAAATCAAAAATAGAGAACCCTGTCATTCAAGAGGTCATTAACTTAAATTATATCAGCGAATTAAACGTTAGTAAACTGAGTGGAAGCCTAAAATCCTCTCCATATAGATCGATTATTGGCCTACCTATACTAGTAAAGGGAAATCAAGTGGGTTATATCGTTCTATTGAATGAAGTTTCTGAGGCATTTAATCGCGAGATGGTAAGTATCGTCTCCACATTTGTCAACCAAGCAAGTGTATCTCTGGAAAATCTATTTCTTATTAATGAATCACTAGAAAATGAACGATATAAAGAACAGCTAAAGATTGCGAAAAGTGTTCAAAAGAGTTTGCTCCCAATATCTCTTGTAAACAATGAACACTTAACAATGGATGCATACTCAATGGCTGCTGATGAAGTAGGAGGTGATTACTATGACATTCTTGAATATGAAAAAAATAAATTTGGTCTGATCATTGGTGATGTTTCAGGAAAAGGAACAAGTGCCGCGTTTCAAATGGCACAAATGAAAGGGATCTTTCACAGTCTTGCACAGCAAGGTGTGACTCCTGAAACATTTAATAAAAAAGCCAATATGGCCTTAAGCCAATGTTTAAGTAAATCATCTTTTATTACCGCCACCTATTTTGATATTAATACAGTGTCCAATACGCTTAGTTTTTCAAGAGCTGGGCATTGCCCGGCACTCATGTATTGTACGCAAAATAAGAAAGTTGATTATCTCCAATCAGATGGAATGGGGTTAGGAATTATAAGAAACTCTTCTTATGACAATTACGTTCATGGCAGTACCGTCAAATACTATGAGGGAGATACTCTTTTGCTGTATACAGATGGAATCACTGAGGCCAAAAATCCAGATGGAGAGCAATTTGGTAGTGAAAGATTAAAAAAATCTTTTGAAACACACAGCTCGAAATCCCCTAATCAAATTAAAGAAGGAATAAAGAATGATTTATCCGAGTTCATCGGTACAATCGATATAGATGATGATTATACATTAGTCATTATAAGATTTAAAGACGTTAAGAATGACAGAAATAAAAAGAACAAAAAAGGATAATTTTTTTCTGATTACGGTTTACGGTGAAATTGATGCAGGGTCAAGTATTCATCTGGACAATGCATTCAAGGAAGCAATGGATAACAAAGAAAAAAATATTGTTGTTGATCTATCCAGCTTAGAGTATATATCATCTGCTGGCTTAGGTGTTTTTATTTCTCACCTGGATGAATTTGAAAATGAAAAGGTGAAAATGGCGCTTTTTGGAATCAACGAATCTGTAAGAGAAGTGTTTTCCATATTAGGATTAGAAAAATTGTTAAAAATAACAGCAACGGAAGAAGAAGCAGTGGCCTCTTTTAAATGAGTGATACAATTACCATAGGATGTAATAAGAATGAATTGGTTAAAATTCGTCAGTTCACATCTGACGCTTTAGAAATTCAAAATGTCCCTGATCTTCAGGCACACAAACTAGTGCTGGCTGTAGACGAAGTTTGTGCAAATCTTATCATTCATGCGAATGACTGTAATCCAAATAGCCAAATTGAATTTGATATTGACTTTAGACCAAAACAAATTGTTTTTACTTTCAAAGATAAAGGAGTTGGTTTTGATATAAATAAATACGAATCTCCATCTCTTGAGGAGATTGTTTCAACAAGAAGACAGGGTGGCTTGGGCCTAATGCTGGTAAAGAGAATAATGGATAAAATTGAATTCTCAACTGAAAAGAATTATAATATTTGCAGGCTTATAAAAATCATTCCATAAGTGAGGTATTTATTGATTTTATTGGTCTTAACTCATACTAGTTGTCAGTATTTTCAACCTAAGCAGGTAGAGCCAGAACGAATCATTGCAAAGGTTGGTGATAAAGTGCTTTCAGAAAAAAATCTTTTAGCTTTAACGCCATCAAATCTTTCTCTTCAGGATAGTTCGAAGTATGCTGAAAAATTTGTATCTGACTGGATTAAAAAGCAATTAATGATCCAAAAAGCAGAAGAATCAATCGATTTTAATGAAGCCCAGATACAGAGAAAAGTACTTGACTATCAATATGCATTAATGGTTCATGAACTAGAAGAAAGGTACATTGATACCAATTTAAACAAGGATGTTTCGGAGCAGGAAATTACCAGCTACTACAATGAAAAATCAGAAAATTTTATTTTGAGGCAAAATCTTGCGAAGTGTGTTTACTTCAAAATACCCAATAAAGCTCCACAAGTTTGGCGATTAAGAAGGGCCTTAAGGAATTATCCGGCTGACACGGTTAAAGTCTGGGAATATGCTAGCGAGCATGCAATAAAAGCATTTACGGAAGACTCCGTTTGGATTAAGTTTGATGATGTTCTATTAGAAACACCTTTAAAAGATATATCGAATAAGACACAGTTTCTAAAATCAAATAGTTCAGTTGAGGTTTCAGATGAAGATTTTATTTACTTTCTGAAAATTTTTGACTACAAACTGGTAGGGGAAGTAACTCCGCTAGAGTTTATTAGAGAAAACGTCAAAGATATCATTCTAAACAAACGTAAAATTGCCCTTAAAAAGGATTTGGAGAAGAAAATTTATGATGAAGCTGTACAGAATAATGCGTTTGAGATCTATAGCAATTAGTGCCTATTTATTTTTTAGTTTTTGCAGTATATCCTATTCACAGGAGGGAGTTATTATTGATAAAATCATCGCTAAGGTGGATGATTACATAATCCTTAAATCTGAATTGGAACGCTCCTATTTGGATTACCTATCTCAAGGTCAGGTTCGAGGAACTAATGCAAAATGCCAGATTTTACAGCAACTGGTTGTCAATAAAATGCTGATGGCACAATCTGAGATTGATTCTATTTTCGTTTTAGATATTGAGGTAAATAATAATCTTGATCGAAGGATGGCCTACATGGCACAGCAATTCGGTGGAGAAGCTGAAATTGAAAAAGCTTATGGAAAGAGCATTGATCAAATTCGATCAGAAATTTTTGATAATATCAAAGAACAACTTACCATTCAAAGGATGCAGTCCGAATTAACTTCGGACATGAAGGTTACCCCTTCTGAAGTAAAAAAATTTTTTAAGAATATTCCACAAGATTCACTGCCTTATTTTTCTACAGAAGTCTCAATCGCTCAAATTGTTAAAAAAGCAGATCCTGGTAAATCACAAAAAGATAAAGTTTTTAACCTGCTCTCAGATATAAAATCCAGAATTGAAAATGGAGAATCCTTTGCAGACTTAGCAAGGCAATATTCCCAGGATCCTGGTTCAGCTCGCAGAGGTGGCGAGCTTGGATTTTATGGTCGAGGAGAACTTGCTCCAGAATTTGAAGCTACAGCACTATCCCTTCAACCTGGTCAGGTATCAGATCCGGTAGAAACCCAATTTGGAATTCATCTGATTGAGCTACTTGAAAAACGAGGTAACACCTATCGTTCAAGACATATCCTAATCACACCTCAACCAAACCAAACCGATTACGATAGGACTGAGCAATACTTAGATAGCTTGAGAACTGCAATTATTTCGGATACAATCACTTTTCAAGCTGCGGCTAAAGAGTATTCTAATGATCAGGAAACTTCATCTGCAGGAGGTTTTTTTCAGGATGAAACAGGAGCTTTACGTGTGGCAGCCGAACAACTGGATCCTAACATATTTTTCACCATCGATACGATGAAAACTGGAAATATCACCAAGCCTCTCAAATTTCAACAACCGGATGGAACCTATGCGTACAGAATAATTTACTTTAAGGATAAGATTAAACCTCACCTGGCAAATCTTGATGATGATTATCAAAAAATAGCAGCTGCTGCACTCGCTCGGAAAAAGAATTTGAAAATTTCAGAATGGTTTGAAACAGCAAGAGGCAATGTGTTTATTGAGCTAGATCCAGAGTATGACTATTGTAACCTTACGAATTAATCCCAGAATTTTAAAAAATTTATGATGGAAGAAAAACCAGATGTGGTGCTAGCGGATCGTCTAGCAGAGGATTTTTCAAAGCTTGAAAATGAGATTTCTAAAAAAATAGTTGGTCAGTCTGAAGTTGTCAGGCTGTTGATAACATCACTATTTTGTAATGGCCATTCACTCCTAGTAGGTGTGCCTGGTCTCGCAAAAACACTTCTGGTTCAAACTGTTTCAAAATGTCTTTCCCTGGATTTCAACAGAATTCAATTTACGCCAGATTTGATGCCTTCAGATATACTTGGTGCAGAAACACTAGACAAAGACAGAAATTTAAGATTCATAAAAGGCCCAATATTTTCAAATGTTATTTTGGCTGATGAAATAAATAGAACACCTCCAAAAACACAATCTGCACTCCTGGAAGCAATGCAAGAAGGAGCAGTCACAATCGCTGGAGATAACTATCCATTAGATAAACCATTTTTTGTACTTGCCACACAGAACCCGATTGAACAGGAAGGGACCTATCCTCTACCAGAGGCACAACTAGACCGATTCATGTTTATGATAAAATTGGATTATCCTTCTTATGAAGATGAATTGCAGGTAGTAAAGCAAACGACCACAGCAACTTCGTCCGAAGTTTCTCAAGTACTCTCCAAAGACAATATTATCGAATATCAACAGCTTATTCGCAAAGTACCGGTAACTGACAATGTATTCGAATATGCTGTATCCCTTGCGGCAAAGACAAGACCAGGTGGGCAAAAGGCAGATAAGAAAGCAGAAGAGTTTCTTGAATGGGGAGCTGGTCCGAGAGCAGGTCAGTTTCTAATTCTTGCCGCAAAATGTAATGCCTTGGCAAATGGAAAATACTCACCTGATATTGAAGACGTTAAATTTGTTGCAACTCCTGTTCTTAGACATAGAATTGTAAAAAACTTCAAAGCTGAGGCTGAAGGTATTACGGAAGAAAAAATTATTTCAGAACTGCTTTAAAAAACGAATATCATTTTCTGAAAAAAGACGCAAATCATCAATTTGATATTTTAGCATCGTAATTCTTTCGATCCCCATACCAAATGCGAAACCACTGTACTTTGTTGAGTCTATTTCACAGTTTTCAAGGACATTAGGGTCAACCATTCCCGATCCGCCGATTTCCACCCATCCAGTCTGTTTGCAAATTTTACAACCTGAGCCTCCACAAATGAAACAACTAATATCAATTTCTGCGCTTGGCTCAGTAAAGGGGAAATACGAAGGCCTTAAGCGTATTTTTGTGGATTTACCAAACATCTCTTTTGAAAAATGATAAAGTGTGTTCTTTAAGTCTTTGAAACTAATGTTGTCTCCAACCACCAGGCCTTCAACCTGATGAAAAAAACAATGCGCGCGCGCTGAAATGGCCTCATTCCGATATACTCTACCCGGCATAATTGAACGAATAGGTGGCTTTTTCTTCTTCATTAGTCTAATTTGGACATTAGATGTATGAGTTCGCAATAGCACATCTGGATCTTTTTCAATAAAATAGGTATCCTGCATCTCTCTTGCTGGATGATTTTCAGGAAAATTGAGTGCAGTGAAGTTATTCCAATCATTATCTATTTCGGGTCCTTCTTCTACATTGAATCCTTGCCTTTCAAAAATTTCAATTATCCTACTTTTCGTTTGAGAGATCGGATGAATAGAACCTGATGTTTTTGGAATACCCGGTAAGGTGACATCTATACTTTCGGATCTGCTTTGCGAATTATTTAATTCTGCAGACATCTCTCTTAATTTCTCCTGAGCCAGCTTTTTTAGTTCATTTAGCGCGGGGCCTAGCGACTTTTTTTGATCTGTTGGGACTGATTTAAAGTCAGAGAAAAGATCATTAATAATGTTATTTCTCCCAACAAACCTCAGCCTGAATGCCTCTATTTGCTCCTCACTTGTAGCTTTTGCATTCTTAATTTCACTGATATAGGAGTTGACCTTTTCGAGCATTCTTTTCTTAAAATTTATGATCCGACAAAAATAATAAGAAAGTGAGCTATGCTGATTTTGAGATATTCATTCTTGAAGAGTACAACTTGGCCATTCTAGCAGCCTCTCTCTTCATCACTTTTCTATCGAGAATAATGCCGATACTGACTGTGGTCAAACACATGAATAGTATTAACCAAAGCTCACCTAATGATTGAAAAGAAAAGACCAAAATCACAAGAAGAAGATTATATCCGACAAGTAGTGTCGTAGCTTTCCCATGGTTATATCCTAGTTTTAAAAGAACATGGTGAATATGATTTCTATCAGGGGCAAGTGGGTGCTTTCCTGTAAAAAAGCGAATTAGAAATACTCTTAACGTATCATAGACAGGTAAAACAAATAAAGCTAAAACAAAAGCAACGGGCGAAAATTGACCAGAAAGACTCGAAGGGATCGCAATAAATTGAATAAAGAGGACGGTTAGGATAAACCCCAACATCATGGAACCAGTATCTCCCATAAAAACTTTCGATGGATACCAGTTATAAATCAAGAATGCAAGAGCTATACCACTTACGCTTATGGCTAAGACGGCATTAAAATGAAAACCAGCATAGGTAAAAAGAATACAAAAAACCAATGAAATTAGCAAGCTAATGGACCCAGCCAAACCATCGATTCCATCGATAAGGTTAAAAGCGTTGGTCATAATAGCTATCACAAAAATCGAAAAAAGCTCATCAAAGTACCAACCAAAGGAATCAACACCGAAAAGCCCATTCAGGCCATTCAGCTTTATATCCATGAAAAAGACTACTAGAGATGCTGAGAAAATTTGAACAACAAGCTTATGGTTAGCTTTTAAACTTGATAGGTCATCACGAACGCCAAGTAAAAAAATCAGCAGTATCCCCCCAATAAAATACTTCTCATTTACCAAATCGGAAAATGGATTAGCAATCGATATTGCGATTATAAGTCCAATAAACATAGCAATGCCACCGAGCGAAGGTGTACTGATCCGATGAATCTTTCTACTATCCGGTTGATCCAAAACATTAAGTGACTTGAATACCTTGATGACAATGGGTATCAATGTTAATGTCACCAGAAAGCTCGTAATGATGGCTATCGTTAGGTTCATGGACTTCAAATATAGGATAGCTTTAAAAATGGTAAGAAAGAAAAAAATAATTTTATTAATTCGGTAAAGCAGGGGAAATTTTAGGTGAACTTAAAACTAGGTTTAGTAAGCATTCCGATGCCCTTTCAGGATCGCAATCGTGGTTAAAATTACTATCTTAAAATCTAGCAATAATGACCAATTTTTAACGTAAAATCGGTCAAGCTTTACCCTACCACTCATATCTTGAAATTCTACCGTTTCCCCTCTAAATCCTTTTGCTTGTGCTAATCCGGTAATTCCAGGTCTTACTGCATGCCTTTGCCAGAATCGATCAATCTTCGGTTGATACTCTTCATTAAGCTTTATAGGATGAGGTCTGGGACCGACTACCGACATATCACCAATAAATACATTAATAAATTGGGGTATTTCGTCTATTGACATTCTTCTTAAAATAGACCCAACTTTAGTTACTCTATGATCATTCTTGGTAGCTTGTTTGAATTCTGCTTTCTTGTTGTAAACCATTGTTCGAAATTTCAGACACATAAAATTTTGATTACCTCTTCCATGTCTGGCCTGCCTAAAAAAAATGGGACCTTTTGATTCTACTCGTATCAAAATACCTACGATAGGAATCATCCAAGAAAGAACAAATACGATAAAGAATGATGAAAAAACAATGTCAAACATACGTTTTATAAATCTATTGGTTATACTTTCTAGAGGTATCGTATTAACCTTGATAACTGGTATATTATCAAATTGCTCAATTGAAAGATTGTAAGAACCCAGCTTACTGAACTGAGAAATTAAATTAACCTTGATAAGATTATTCTCTGCTACATTGATTATATCTTTCGCTTGATCATCTGAAACATATGGTAGGCAACAAAAAACGTAATCAATTTCACTGTGAATCAAATATTCCTCAAGTTTCCTTACATTAAAAATAGCCTTATTATCTACGCTGTAAATGCCAATTAATCTATACCCTCTATTAGGCTCATTCACAAAGTACTTACTTAAGGAATCAGATAGTTCTCCTTTTCCAATAATTACCACTCTCTTAATGTTATATCCTTTAAGCCGGTAGTAGCTAATGAAGTAATGTAGACCAACTCTCCAAAGCACAATTAGTAAACTGAAAACTAATATTGTTACAAATAGAAATTTACGTGAATACTGAAGGTAGACCTGATCATTCTGATCAACAGGTTGTAGCACAAACCATAATGCAAAAACGATAGATAGCTTGATTACTAAGCCCGTTAAAACTTTGTTAAGATGGTCAATTAATCTAGAGTCAAGATTAGTTTCATGGAGTCTCGAAACGAAAAAAATAATTATCCAAACAATATTTAAAATCAGCTGTGCAAGAAGGTATTCTGTTGGAGGGAGAAATAGATCAAAACGATATTTACTCGCAATAAGAACACCAAGATTTAAGGAAATTAAATCAATTAGTAAAAAAAAAGCCGGATTGAACTTTAGGTACCGATGGGAGGCTGTCACACGATAAAAAATAATAATTACTTGAATTTAATGTAATTGCCAAATAATTTGGCATCAATCACACTATTATCTAATTAAAATTATGTACTACAAATGACTTGCTCATTCCAAAAAACTTTTCTACCCATATAGAACTCTTGGGGAACAGTCTTTTCATATCTCTCCTTGATAGAAGGACAATTTCATCTAAATATTGTCTTGCATAAGAACTTGACCATCTTTGAGAACGGCTAAGTTTCGTTCGAGTCAAAACAAAGAACCGAAACTTCTTGGGCAAGAATTGAAAGAAAGGTAGTAAATAGTGTGGTTCTATGATGAAATACTTGTTTGGTGTTTGAACATAATGGAACTTTCCAACCCTCGTAATTTCATTTGCCATTTTTACCTGGTTCTCCTTTGAGTATAAGTGTTCTATCACAGAGTTTGAAAATGCAATATCGAATTCACCATCTTTGTACTCAGATAAATCTGTTGCATCTCCTTTTATTGCTTCTAAGTTTGGGTAATTAGTCTCCTCTAGTTCTAGATTCAAGATTTTAATTTGAATGTCTTGATTATTATGAAGTTTCGCATTTACCCAAAAATCTTCATTCCCGCCAACGTCCAAAATACGTACCGGCTTTGGTAACTTCTCAAGTTGTTCTTTAAAGAACATCATTCTCTTTTGCCTGAATTGGTTTCCAAGTGTGTGTCCATCAGTTGAAACACCAAAAGCCCATTCTTTTAATTTATTCATAATTGGTAGTCTTTGCTAAAAAGATGACGCGAAGCTAAAACAGCAATGGCTCTTCACAAAAAAGAGACTAACAATGCATAAGTCAGGGAAGCAGCAGGTAAGCAATCAAACTAAGTGTTGAAAAAAATCAAAATACTGCTTAGCGATTTTATCCCAGGTATAATTTTCCTTTATACGATCCCTAGCATGCTCTCTCAATGAATTTATCCGATTAAGGTTACCATCAATCTCCTTCAAAAGGGTGGTTAGATCATTTTCCTCTTTAGAGAAATAAAGCCCATGTTTTTCGCCATCAAGCATCTCACGAGTAAAGGGCGTATCGAGCGCAAGAATTGCGCATCCATATGCAAGTGCTTTCAGCATAGTTGGATTCGTTCCCCCGAATTCATGCCCATGCAAATAGCAAAAACAGTTGTGGTATAGCTCAGCCAATAGGTCTTGATCCGTTACATATCCTGTGAATATTACCCGCTTATCTTTCACCTTTTTAATCTGCTCCGCATAAGTATCCCGGTAGGGTACATCGCCCACAATTACCAGCTTCTTTTTGGAATCAGACTTCACAAACTCTCGTACGATTAAATCCGCATTGTTGTCAGGAATCAAACGACCTACAATGAGGTAATAATCCTCCTTGTCTAAGTTAAACTGATGGATGAGCGAAGCATTTTCTGAATAACGAACGTTTGCACCATAGGCGATGACTGTTGAATCCTTGTCAAACTCCTTCAAGTAGAAATCTCTCATCGCATCAGAGTCGTTGACAATAGCGTTGAAAGTCTTCGTTGAAAGTTTGGATGACCAATAAAAATACTTAGCCCCTAGCCCTTTCCATTTTGGCCTTAACCACTCCAAACCATCTACATTGATACAGGTTTTCTTCCCAAAAATTCTTGGAATCCAACCAAATGGACCATTCGCAGAGTTTACAGCGAAGACGATATCAAAATTCGAGATGGAAGCATGTAGAAATGACTGAAAAGAATGGATAAGTTGGCTAAGCACCTTACTTCGCACTGTAGGAATGTAGATGAGCCTGATACCCTTCACCTCCTTTGGTTTTTCATCAAAAAGATTCCTGTGACAGTAGACTGTTACCTCTACCTGATATTCACTCACCAATCGCTCACAAAGTTCACGAACAAACGTTTCATACCCGCTGTAAACGTAGGGGTATCCTCTAGATCCTAGTATCGCTATTTTCAATGTCTGATGGGGGTTTGGTTAAGGCGCTATTTCCTTCTACAAAACTAATAGGCATTTCGATCACCTCTCAGGACCTCAGCCACTGTTTGCAGGATAATCTTTAAATCGAGCACCAAGGACCAGTTTTTTATATAGAAGCGATCCAACTTTACCCTACCACTCATATCGCTCAGATCCGCAGTTTCTCCCCTAAAGCCTTTTGCTTGGGCCAAGCCGGTAATTCCAGGCTTCACTGCATGTCTTTGCCAAAATTTATCAATCTTGGGCTGGTACTCAATATTATGTTCAACAGCTTGAGGACGCGGGCCTACAACTGACATGTCTCCAGACAAAACATTGATAAACTGAGGTAGCTCATCTATGGATGTTTTTCTTAAGACTGCACCTATCCTGGTCACGCGTGGGTCTCCTTTCTTTGCTTGTTTTACCCCTTCATCATTGTGCTCGTACATGGACCTAAACTTATAGATCAGAAAGAGTTTATTATCCCTCCCGTGTCGTTGCTGCTTGAAAAATATTGGGCCCTTAGATTCTAGTTTGATGAGTAAAGCAACAAAGGGAATCAACCAACTCAAAATAGTAATGAAAACAAATAGAGAGAAGATGATATCAAATGTGCGCTTGATAAACCTGTTCACCAAATGCTCCAGAGGGCTGGTATTCACGCTGATGACCGGGATATTGCCTAGTTGCTGGATCAAAAGGTTATAGGTCATCAGCTTACTGAAGTGGGAGAATAAATTGACTTTGAGGAGGTTGTTCTCCGCATAGTTGATGACCTCCCTGATCTGGTCGTCATTCAAGTTGGGGAGACAGCAATACAGCATGTCTACCTCAAGCTCATTGGATTTTTCGTCCAGGTCTTCCAATTGATCAGAGCTTAAAATACCCACTACCCGATAACCTAAGTAGGGGTTTTCTTTGATGAATTGGATCAACGACTGGGAGAGATCATCCTCTCCAATGATCAGGACATTTCGGTAATTAAACCCCCTGGCGCGATAGTACCGGATAAAGTAGTGCCAGACCGTACGCCAAAGAAGAATGCTCCCCGTGAAAAATAAATAGGTGTGAAAAAGATAAGCCCTGGAGTACTCTACCGGCTGGAGCACAAACCAAAGGGCAAAAACAATGGACAAATTAATGACCAACGCCGTGAGCACCTTATTCAGATGGTCCAGCAATCTGGTGTCGCGGTTGATTTCCTGGAGATTTGAACTAAAGAATATCCCGACCCAGATCAGGTTCAGGAATAGTTGGAGAACCTGATAGTCCTTAGAAAACGTAACCGTCCCAAAGGAGTACCAATGCGATACCGCCAAACTAGCATTAAAAAAAATCAGGTCAGCGGCTAAAAAAACGACTGGAAAGTAACGAGAATATCTGTGGTGTTGTCTCAACGTATCTTCCTGTTTGCGATTGTTAATTTTTCAACCGACAGCATTAATCGTGTAAAATTACCACACTTTGCGACGATAACGACCTAATTCTTGCCTCTTTCGGCGGTGGTTCTGATGAGCACCTCGTATTCTTCGATGATTTTGTCCCAGCTGAAATCCTTGGCTATTTTACTTTTATTGGCTTCCAGGTGGGAACGAAAGTCGCTTTTGGCAACACCGTTAACCAACTGAGTGACTTCCTCAGCTCCTGAAAACGGAAATCCACCCGAGCCTACAATGGCCGAATTAAACTCGTTTGCATGATAGCAAATCAGTGCTTCTGATGCCATGGCTTCCAGCAGCGATGGATTGGTGCCTCCCACCGAATGCCCATGAAAATAAAGGTTGGAGTGCTTTCTTAGCGAGTCAAGCACCTTAATGTCATAAATAGGGCCTAAGAACCTGACCTTACGGTCATTGAACTTTTCTTTTAAGTAAGCTCCATACCTGGTTTGGTGATTGCCGATGACGATGAACTCACGCTTTCGATCGGATTTCGTGTAGCCTTCCAGTACCATCTCGATATTGTTTTCTGGCTCCAGCCTGGCTATGAGCATGTCATAGCCGTATGCAACCAAATCGTACTGACTGATTAAATCTGCTGAGAACTCACCCACTACATTGGCTCCATAGGCGATGTAAGTGGACGAAACCCCGTACTTTTCTTTCAAATAGGATTGAATGCCGATAGAGTCTGCAATGAGGTAATGACTGGAACGAACCGCCCATCTTTCGGCATATGATAAGAACTTTTTGACCGCACCGGAATACTTCGAACGCTTCCATTCCAGCCCGTCCATGTTGGTGAATATCAAACTCTGCTTCTTAGGAAGGAGCCAATGCCACACCGAGCTGCTGGTATAGCCCAGCTGAAGTATGGCATCAAATTTTCTTTTTCGTGAATCGAGGATACAACCCAGGTCATAAACGAACTGCCCAGCCGTGCCGATCTTATCCTCAGGATCGAAGCAGTGTAGGATGTGGACACCATTCCATGTACGCTCCTGGTAGGGATGGGTGCTGGAGTTGTAGACATAGACCTCATGGCCACTTTCCCTAAGCCCGACCGAAAGGTACTCGGCAAACTGCTCAAACCCTCCGTAGTGGTTAGGTATGCCACGGGTGCCGAGGATGGCTATTTTCATATTCTAGTTTGGATTAATTGATAGATAAGGTAGAATAATGGTTAAAGTTAACTTGAGTTCGGGATAAGAACCGGCAAAAAACCATCACAACGTCTCTGCGAACCCTTTTGGGAGGTAGTGTGGGATGAAAGGGTGTGGCTGTCTCCTCAAATAAATGTGATTGCTTCGGCTGACTACACAAAACCCTCCCTCAGCCTCGCAAAGACGGTTTTGATTATTAGTTAAACCGAACTCAGGTTAAAGTTAGTATTTGTGGTTTGATGCCAACCCTCCTCCAATAAACTTTTCATTTTATTGGGATAGCCAATCACATCAGGCAGATAAAATGCATGTGTTAACAAAACTTAATATACTGGCAGATACTGTTACACCGTTATTAGACACCATTCAAATTATTATTAATCCACTAAACAAAAATTATCATGGCAGTAATTACATTCAACACCACGGACTATCCTCCTGTAAACGGGGACAATACCCAAGGGATCAAAGATGCCCTGGCAGATGCATCCGGCCAAACTTTGTACTTCCCCAAAGGGACGTAACAAATGAAGGATCAAAGCCTTTTACCGCTAGACCTTCCGGCTTCTATTATCATTACAGGCGATGGACAGTTTGCTGCCGCAAATGTTTTATTTGAAGGTGAGGGAGATGAGAATACTCCTGCAAGTAAGAAATACTTATTCCAATTTCCAGAATCAGCAAGATTTCCCAGAGTGGAATTCCATAATGTCGCTTTCAAAGCAATGAATATTTTAGACCTCAGAATGTCCAAATATACCCTCGGAAGTACGGCTCCAGCATGGCTAAAATTGAAAATTGCGATTTTAGAAATGTTTTTGACGATGATCCTGCAATACGTGCCAAAGGGATTGCCATTAACATGTTAGATCATGACTTCAGTGTCATCGCAGGAAACAATTTCTTCAATTTCGATGGCTTCTGCTCCCTCAGAATAATGGGATTACTGCAGCTCAATGGTCCATTTCTAGAGAATAAAGCAACTACACAAGTGGTAGTCAGAGATAATGTTTTCGCCAAAGTAGAGATCGGAATTTCTTGTGAGATTGTTGATACCATAAAAATAACAGGCAATGATTTTGCGCAAAGCATAAGTACATGTATTGATATTGGAGAAAATGAATATTGGCAAGGGATTCAAGACATGCCAAGCGCTGATCAAGTGGACCATTATTATAGGGATGAAGCTGATATAACAGGAGTAGTTTGGGACTCTGTAACATACAATTTTATTGTTGATAGTAAGAACGCTGGCACAGGGCGATTTAGCAATGTCAATATGCGTTATAACCATTTTGAAGTATTCAAATGCGGAATAGCCGTAAGTGGCTCTCTATTCGAAGATAACAATCATGCTACAAGGATTGAGAGCAACAATTTTGCTAATCCATTAAATAATTCTATTATGATTGATCTGTATCGCACGAACGCACTTTACACATCATTCAACGAACTTAACTTCGGACCAGGACCAGTCCCTTCAGGGATCACCAAAACGGGAATTCGATATGAAAAGACCATGAACAACCGATTAATACTGGATAACTTTTATGCCATATATTCCCAAGCGGATCCAAGCAATCCCACCGGCACACCTAACCCTAATGGCTATCAAGATTTAGGCTGTAATTTTAGAGCCTTAATATGGAAAGGCTATGAAGGAACTAGCTTTAGAAACTTCTCTACAAGTAAGATCGAGGGAGCTGTTCCAATCATAGAAGATAGCCAGACAATTAATGGAAAGCTCATTCAAAATGGAGAGTTGGAAATGAACAGCGAAGCTTTTGGTAAACTTCCTGCTAATGGTCTCTTAACAGCTAAAACCTTTTCATTATTTCAAAAAATCACCAAATCAAAATTGGACATGAATCAAGGTGACACGCTAGATTTAATTGACCCGTTTCTAGCAACAACCTGTGGGACACTTATGCTTTATGTATTTAATTCCATTGGTACGTTCTGCAGTACCTATGCTTTAGGTTCTGGGGGAAGTATAACCAGAATCTCGTCCGAGTCATTTACTACAGGAGTTTATTCACTGAGTATTGCAAATAATAAACTTATCTATACTCAGGTAAGCTCACAGTCAACCGTGGATACTTATGTCACAGGCGTTTTTACGGGAATTCAATAGCAGAAATTCAATTAAAGCTCCTTGCCTTCAATCAAGGTAAGGAGCTCTTTTTCAAATCGTTCGATTCCAAATTTTGAAATAAGAAGTTCATAACCTCTATTTCCCATTTCTTTCCTTCTTTTCGGATCTTTTGCTAGTAATTTTACATAATCGCTGGCAGTAGCTACATCCCAAACATCTACGTGATATCCATTTTCTTCATGATACACCATCTCTCCTGCTCCACCAGTAGTTGTCGTAATGACTGGTAGTTTAAAAGACATTGCTTCCAATATTACCGTTGGTAAAGAATCAGGAGCCACGGATGGAAGGATGAGTATATCCGATGATTTAAGGATATTATTCACATCTGATCTAAATCCTAGTAGTCTTATTTCATCTGTCCGGTCACCAATTCTCTCATTAAGATTTTCAACCATGTATTCATTGCCAGGATAGCAATCACCGACGATCAAAAAGATAAGGTTTTCATTCCCTTCCAGTGACTTTTTGGCAATCTCAACAAAAAAGTCAGGACCTTTTGTCTCACTTATCCTTCCTACCATTGTGATCACTACCGCCTCAAAATCAATTCCAAGTTCAGCTCGGATGTCTTCACCAGTACCAGTCACAAAACCATTATAGATTCTTTTAAAACTATCGGCCTGCTTTGGACAAAGGGATTGCCAATGATTTCTCACGGCATCTGAAACACACACCCCTACATCCATATACTTCATAAGCCTGGAGAGCAACCCGTTAAACAACTTGCTATTTTGAATGATCTCATGAATGTGCCAATAGTGCTTAATTCTACTTCTCAAAAGTATTTTTAGGATTGCACCGTTGAGAACGCTGGTGGTATTGGTATACACAAGATTTATGTTCCTTCTTTTGATTAGTCGATATAGATGAATAGATGCTTTTGTAAGGACGAATGCTCTATTCAACATTCCGAGAATGTTCAGGTACTTTCTTCTAAGCGTGCCTAGCCGGATTGGGTTTATTTCTATGCCCCCAGAAGAAAGCAGACTTGAAAGTGGGCCGTCTGTTCCCGGCACTGCCACAATCACCTCTATTCCCCTCTTCTTCAACGATCTAATGACATCCAGCAAAATCTTACTTGACCCATAAAGATCATCATTGTGTTGCAAAAGCAGTACTCTCATTGAATTCTCCTTCATTTACATATATATGTCTGGACTTGAGAGCATCATCTTTGGGAAGTCATCTGTTGCCCAGCTTTTGGGCTTATTCAAATAAAGTCAGAATTTCCTTCTCGAATCTTGGCATTACAAACTCAGCTTGTAGAATTTGAAAACTTCTTTCTCCCATCGCTCTCCTTCTCGATTCATCATCGGCTAAGATTTTGATATAGCTACAAGCAGATTCTATATCCCAAACATCAATGTGAAATCCGTTATCCCCATCAAACACCATTTCACCGGCTCCTCCTGTGGTAGTGGTAACAATAGGTAGTTTCCTGGACATTGCTTCTAAGATGACCGTAGGAAGAGGATCAGGAAGGACGGATGGCAAAACAAATACATCAGAAGAAGCCATAATATCATTCACATCTTCCCTAAATCCCAGATATATAATGCTATCCTTGTAGGTACCGATCCTTTCAATAAGCTCATCGACTAAATACTCATACCCAGGATAACAATCACCGGCTATTAAGAAGATTGTGTTCTCATTTTCTTGTAAATACTTCTTAGCAATCTCTACAAAAAATTCAGGCCCTTTCATCTTGTTGATTCTTCCAATCATTGTCACTACCATGGTTTCGGTACTAAGGCCCAAACTTTCTCGGATACTTTGACCTGGCTTGGGTACGTATCCATTATAAATTCGAAGAAACTTTTTTGCGTTTTTGGGGCTGATTGATTGCCAATGATTTAATACTGCGTTTGAAACGCAAATTCCTTTATCCATGTAAGACATTAAACTTGATAAAAGTCCATTGAATATTTTACTATTATCAATAATCTCATGAATATGCCAATAGTGACTTATTTTCTTTCCAAAGAGCATTTTTAGAACTGCTCCGTTTATGATGCTGGTAGTATTGGAAAAAACGTAATCAAATTTTTCCTTTTTGATTATTTTAGAAAGCCTAACGATAGCCTTGGTTAAATAAAACGCTCGGTTTATTAATCCTAGTGGATTCAAATATTGACGTCTCAGCGCTCCCATTCTAAGGTTTTGCACATTTATCCCCTCAGAAATCATCTGATCATATAACGGACCACCGCCAGAAATGAATACCGAAACCTCAAATCCGTTCTTGATTAGGATTCTTGTCACATCAAGGAAAATCTTACTGGCTCCATACAGGTCATCGCTAGAGTGAAGGAGCAATACTTTTTTCATGTTGTTCATTCAGGTATGCATAAAGAGGCTTTACTATGATTATTAATAGAATTGTGGCTTGTGGAGTTTCCCAGTAAAACTCAACAAATCCGCAAAAGAACATAAAGTAGCTTAAAATGATCATTGCGTTTCCTAAGGTTTTATTGTTTTCTCTAAGTTTTTTTAATCTCCCAATAAATTTTCGAAAAAGAATAAATAAAATAGATAATCCAATCAAACCAAATTCCGTGACAATACTGAATGTTGAGAAAAAAGGCTTAAATATGGCAGATTGACCAACCTTTGGAGCATTATCAAATGGAATAATATAGTTCTGCAACGCAATTTCACGTGCCGGAAAAGAACCAAAAAAGCCGCCTTCAATATAGGTACTTGAGAGTAACATGCTAGCTTTTGAAGAAAATTGACCTGGTCCTGTTCCTATAATGAGAGGAGTTAGCGATTCCTTTGGCATGTTAATAAAAAAGTTTTCCAGGGTAACAACTTTAGCAGGCCGTAATAGCACCGCCTGCTCGTAATAGTTTTTTATCAAGGTTATATTTTCACCTTGCAATGAAATAATCGCTAAGGTCATACTTGAAAAAATAACAAGAAATCTAAATGCAATTCTTACATTTAGTTTCAATTGTATTTTACTGTTTATGATCAAATTCGTTATCCACGCAAATATGACAAGAAGCGTAAGATGCATGACAGACGCTAAAAGAACTGCAATAGCTGCGACAGGCACGAAAAACAACCAACCTTTCTTGTTGAAACACTTCCCAAGGTAGATAACAAAAACCAGCATGACTATTAGATTGAACGCATATAATGGGTTACTAAAGGTCATACTACTCTCAAGCGGTAAATGTAAAGTCCCCTCAACCACATCTCCATTCATTCCGTCAAAGGAGCGGGTTTTAAAAAAAGCCATTACTGCCTGAAAAAGGCCAATAATACTCTGTATAATCACAACGGGAAACAAGAACATTCCCATCCGTTTAATCAACCATGGATCACCGAGTCCTTTGCTTGGCACACAGATTATAAGAATCAATAATGAATAAGTGATCAAAGAGAAAAATGCGTTTAGGAAAAGAAACTCGTAAGGATAAATGAGCCAATAGACAGAAAGAACCGCTATGTAACCAATCACAAAAGCAAGCAATCTTTTGGCTAAAGTGATATTCACAACAAATTTTGATCCCTTAAACAGGAAAAGTGTCAAACCAATAAATATATAAACCCCAATATTCGCAACTGCTTTAAATGGAGACCACACTACCAGGGTGATAATTATAAATGCAACAAAATATTGTTTTCTATATCGCTCTTCGTAAGTGGATGAGGTCATTCTCTACCTTGTGCTATTCGTTCTAAAAATTCCAATCGCTTTTGCTCTTTCATTTTATAGTCAATCCTGGAGCGTATGATTGCGGCATCCGGCCTTTTCGTCCTCCACTTTTCCACAAATTTCGCAATATCATTAATGTGGTCCATCACATTCTTTTCATAGTTGCCAATATGCAGGATAAAATCATCCTGCTCAGAAAAATCCGTATCCTTGTACCCAATGATCACCGGAAGTCCATGCGCCAGGTATTCCCGTGTTTTAAGTGGGCAGGCTTCTGTCAGATTGTACAAATACAAGCTTAATGACCCAATGCCTATATGCATCTTTTTATACAATTCGCCCAGACTACTAAAATCGAGAACACCATGTAGCGTCAGGTTTTCGAGGTTTAAATACTTTTCTTCTACTCCTGTTGATATAGGTCCCACTACATGAAAGTGGTATTGGGTCAGAATAGCGGCCAGTTCAAAAACCTTCGTCGTACCATGCCAGGGAAGTTCTGAGGAAACAAAAATTAAATTAGGTGTTCCATTGTTCGTCGCTCCCTGGGTTGCTATCCCTGTATAGTCGTATCCATTGGAGACCGTCTCAGATGGGATATGGTAGCTTGAATAGAGGCCTTTCAATTCGTCTGTCACGGCAATTAGTCCATTCAGATTAGGTATTACCATACGCTTCGTATAAAGGTAAAATTTCCTTTTGATGCTCATGGCATGCTTCAATTCATTGTCGTAATCAGTATTGATCTCAGCAACTGAGGGTGCCATTGAGAGGAACTTGCCCAGACCCGGATACCAGGGCGTTTGCCTGAAGTAGATCACATCTACGTTGCTAAAGTCAGTACCAAGTCTAAGACGCCATAGGTTGAAGGATTTTCGGATGAAGGTGAAAAGAAAAAGTTTGGGGAACATACTGAATAGACATCCATCTCCGTAGAATTTCATATAAGATGGATAGCTGGCCTTATTGTTAATTTTTCCATGCGATACCATCACAGAGAGCGTTACCGTATGCCCCAGATGAATCCATGCCTCGCATTGCCCCCGTATTTTCTTGTATACCCCCTTTTCGATCTCAGGATTGAACTCTGCCAGGTATAAAATCTTCATGTATTCCTAAACTTGCCTTTGGTTCAGTGCTTAAGCAATATGCTTCAGTGCCTTTTTTGCAAAGATGGTGATAACTTTCGGGCCAGACTAAAAAATCATAGTGGTTCTTTAGGAAAGGAATGATTTAAACTAAGCTGAGTTTCAATAAAGGAACTGTTAAAAACCGTCATTGTGATCCGCCAGTTGGCGGAGAAGCGATCTTTTGAATCGTGAGAGTATTCAGAATACTAAGACTGCTTCGTCGTGCCTCCTCGCAGTGACGTTGCTTTTAATATTTCCGTCATTGCGAAGCTTTACAAGGGCTTTGCCCTTGCAGTGACGATGAGAAGATTTTAGTCCTTTTTCCAGGTCTGAACTGAATCAGCGCTACAAATCAAGAATGCTGGAATAAAGGGTGAAATCCTCTTCCATATTGAACTGATTGTTGTGCCAGAGAAATGTAAAGATGCCCTGGTGCCTTTTGCAATGCTCCACTATGTGGGCGACCCTGCTTAGTGCCTCATCATGACTTAGGCCCATATAACCTGAAGATAACATCGAAACCTCCATCACCAATAAAGGAACCTGAATAAGATCGATCGGCTGCTCAGCTACCAGATCAAACATTCGATAGGGTTGGCATGTCCCGGCCCGGAACCCGATGTGGTCAGGATACCCCATTGAAGAGTCGTATTGGAAGCCGCTCTCATCCAGGAGCCTGAAGGTTTGGGAGGCATCAAACCTTAAGAAGTGTTGACGGGTCATGGTGACCTCCTCGCCCACTCCCAGTATGCTCAGTTGCTCCTCCAACTTGCTTTTTTCCAAAGCAAGTTGATCGACATTTTGATAAGTTGTGTAGCTGGGGTGCAAACCGATTTTATGCCCTCTTTCTACTATTTCAGCTATTAGTTCCTGAATTTCCGGTTCATCTAGTCGGTAAATTCCATCTACTAACCCAGCAGGATTATCCGCAATGAAATAAAAAGTACCCCTCGAATTTCGATGTTCCAGTTCGTCCATGATGAACGGGAACTGATAAAACTCATCGTATCGGATCCCCTGAGATTGAACCTTCAGGTATCTACTTAAATCATTTCTAAACTGGGAAATAGACTTCCGCTTTACCAGGTTACCAATACTCCGTTTTGCTATTCCCTGCATAGATCGAAAGGTGGTGGAGTACGGCCAATCCACATCACAGCTTACATCCCTCTTGAATGTCCGCTCCTTGCGCTTCAGGTCTGGCCATAAGTATTGCATACAACACCAAAGAACCTCTACATACTCGTCTACGATTGGTCTTTCCAGAAAGCCTTCCTGATACGCCAGGGAAGCACTTGCAGGAAAACGGCCATGCTGATCTCGATCCTCTTTTACCAGTTCCTCATAACGGGTGAGCATGAAGAAACACGAACCGAAGATGTCCAGACCTAACCTAATTTCTTTGTCTCCAATTTTTATGTCTGAGGTTCCGTAAATTATTGGATAAGAAAGACTATCGAGCGAACTAAACACGTCATTCTTAGAAAGACTAAGTTTTTGAAGTGGTTGATTTGGAAGGGATGATGTATTTAAGTAGCTACTTTTTTTCAGTGAAAAGAAAAAGTCTGATAGATGAAGCTTCTTTTGTTTCCTAAGGATTACGGTCGCATTTTTATTATGGCTAATGGTAAATTCTTTAATATCAATGCCTAAATAATCTTCTAGCAATAGACGCTGAATATAGTCTCTTCCTTTCTGAGTAGCCATTATGATCGATATTTCACTACCCTTGCTGGGTTACCTACACAAATAGCATTTTCAGGTATATCCTTTACTACAACAGAGCCAGCACCTATTACAACTCCGTTACCAATTGATATACCTTTTAAGATTGTGCAATTTGCTCCTATCCAAACATCATCACCAATGCTTATTTTACCATACTGATGTTGTTGATTTCGCATCAACTCATCCTTCTTTACCCCATGATCTCTACCCCATATAACAGTTTTTGGACCGATCATTACATCATTTCCAAAAACGATCTCTCCTAATAGATGACAACCTGCATTTAAGTAAAAATTGTTTCCGACTGTGATCAAAGGCGTTCCGGTCAATCTGCAATAAGGTTCAATCTCAGCCTCTCCAAGAAAAGAGACATTACTGAACACTGTATTGTTATGGATTAAGACTCCCTTTCTCCTAAGTAGTCTCTTTTTTATAGATATTAAAATTCTATTTCGCAGTGTTTTTGGCATTTCTTAATCTTTCTAAAACTGCCTTAGGAATGAACTTAAAAAGCTTCAAACAATCTATCAGAAACGGCATTGGATCCTTCGCATTCCAAAGGGCCAAGTGTACATTTTTCCTAAAGATATTTCTTTTAAAATATTTAGCATATCCAGGTCGAGCAATAAGGTTGAAGATTTCATGCACTAGATAGGAATACCAAACTTCGTCAGTACCTTGAAGATCTTTGGAATACTCCTTACCAAGTGCATCTTTCCATTGTGTGTATTGTAGTCTTACGCCTGATAAGTGTCCTACTCTATGCCACATCATCGAACGAAAGTTCACCTCCATCAATTTGAACTGACCATCTCTCTCATCATACTTAAATTCTGGCTCGATGATACCGTATGCGTCCAATTCAGATGTTAGCCTCCTCCCTAAGTCCAATATAGTAGGATTTAATTGAGAACTTGCGGTAGAGAAGACTCCATAATTATCAGGCCATTGTGATTCTTTCCGCCCAATCCATTCATTAAGAATCATTTTAGATGAAGGACTCCTATAACAAGTGTAGGCATAAATTAACCCGGTGTTTGTATCTCCCGGAATCATTTCAGAAACTAAAAACTCACACCCTTGATCTAATAAATCCGTCAGTTCTGTAGTAAAAAGTCTTTCTAATGCTTGTTGTGACTCCAGCCGTCTTATTCTGAATAACCCTTTAATGTCATAACGTTTTTTAGGTTTAATTACGATCGGGAAAAGGAGACCACTTAGTTCTTTGGTTTCTGTGTCTTTTTTTAAGGTGATCGTCTGAGGAACCGGGACTCCAATTCTTTCACATATTCTATATTGATATTCTTTATCGAAAGAAGCCAGGATATTTTTTGGATTGAATGGCAAGAAGCAGTATTCCGAAATCTTCTCATAGAGCCCAACCAGTTGCGCTATTTGATATTCGTCACTCGGATAAATGACGATCTTATCATAAACGATATGAATTGCCTCGATAGCAGACAGTAAACTCCTTTCATCTTTTTCTATCTCTACTTTCAAATGCAGCATATTGCTATGCTTTGCAGGTTGACACTTCTTGTAGTGAAGCAGTCCTATATCGCTGACTCCCATTGCATGGAGTTCCTGAATCATCGAGTAGCCATTCACATAACCTCCAATTACCAATGCAATAGTCTTCATTGAAGATTAGGTTTTTGTGTCAGTTTTTTCAAAACCCCCTTCAAGCCTAGCTGTCTGACCATCGACATTTTAATTTTCAAATTCCATAGCTTAAACGTCACTCGTGCATGTACTTTTTCAAGTGGCACATAGATGGATTTTGGTAAACGATAGGTCTGGCTAATCAATTTTACCCATAGCAAAACACCTTTAGTCATTATTTTGCTTAGTGGTATTATTTCTGGAATACTCCCTTTTTGATAGGCTACTATGGGTTTCAAAGTCAAATCTTTACTATCAAACATCAAAGCGATTGAAATACGATTAACGAGTTTCCATTTTTTGTAGGTATTAATCTTGACTGGATGATATTGGTATGTTGTGAATTTAACGTTCACTTTATCTTGGATGGAGGGGTAGTACAATTCATGCTCTGGCTTGACATAAAAGTTAGGAAATAGAAAATTCCCAAGTGAAAAATAACACTTCTTATTATTTCTTGATAAAACCCCCTGAACTCTGTGCGGGTGCATCCCGATGATATGCAAAACCTTGGGGTGTTCAAATAGCTTCTTGGCCAATTCAATATTCTTGAACTGGGTCAACCATACGTGTTCCCTCCCCCAATGGAAGTATAGAATGACTTTTGATGAGTCAGGCAAAGAATCAATATCAGATATTACTTTATCGTAATTTAGTGGATTAACACCCGGACTATTCCGCTCTGCTTTTTGCACAAAGTTCAATGTTGGGCTATCGTACTGACAATAGCCTAAAATATAAATCCCATCGGTTAACTCAACTGGTTTTGATGCGCCCTCCAAAGTATGGCCCGCACCAAAGTATTTGATTCCATTGGATTCTAATCTTGAAATTGTTTCACTAATGCCAGTGTTGCCACGATCATGGATATGGTTGTTAGCAAGTCCAACAATGTTTGCATTGATTTTCTTCAGTACATCGATACCTGCATTAGGAGAATAGAGTATTGGCTTGTTTGGAACCGTTCCCTTTTCTGAAATAGGGCTTTCTAAATTCAGAACCCGTAAATCTGCTGATAAAAATTCAGGAAGCTTAATGGGATCAGGTTGATAATCAATTAGATCTCCACCAGCAAAAAGATCACCACTAAAGAAAACTTTCATCCTGAATAGGGATTAAGTTTTTTGATAACCTTTGCAGGGACCCCACCCAAAACAATGTTTCCTTCTGTGAAACTCTTATTCACTACTGCTCCAGCAGCAACTACAGTATGTTCCCCCAATTCCACCCCGGGAAGAATGGTTACATTAGCGGCTATCCATGAATTGTCTCCAATTTTAATTGGTCCAACCTTATCGTGTTTCTTAAAATCATCAAGATTATGACTTGCAGATACGATCTTAGTTCCCGGACCCACAATTATGTTTTCACCAAAGATGATACCGTTTTTTCCTTGAATATATTGACCGGGCATAAAGCCAGGAAATGGAGGGTGGGATTTGACCTGAATTTTATCCCATTCAGTCACCAATGATGTCCAATGTACAGGCCAGGGTACCCCCCCGTTTACTCGTAAGATTTTTTGAAAAAAAAAGTAATGCAGCAACCTTTTGAAGCCTATTAGTTTAATGCATAGAGAAAGATTACGATACATTCTTGATTGTATTTGAATACACTACAATAAAAAACAAATATAAAGCTGACATAAAACTACTTATCAAAATGATAAAAGATTCTATACTTAATTTGAATACATAATGAATAATAAGACAAACAATCAATCCAATCAACATCGATAATTGAATGGCAAGAGATTTTTTCTGTTTTTCGAAAACCGTCAATGTGTAACTTAACGGATTTGAAATTAGGCGAGTAAAGAATAAGGGGAGCATGAGTTGAGCATACTTACCCGCCAAAATCCATTCATCGCCAAAAACTATTAGATAAGCGTATTCAATTAAAAAAAAAGCTGGAATAAAAATGACGAGTCCAATCGCTGTTAATTTCTTTAAAGTTCCTGTGAAAATGAGATGAGCTTGTCTAGGGTCATCTTTACATTCAGATAATCGTTGCATATATACCTGACCTATTGAGTTACCAATTAGGTTTAGCGGCAGTCCCAGGTATCTGTATGCATGAGAATAAAACCCAACATCTGCCATTGTAAAAAATCGAGCTACAAAAACGTTGGATATGTTCTGTGAAATTGTGTTGATAAAAATTCCCCAAGAAGAAAATTTTGGGAAATCCTGATATCTTATAGCAAGACCTTTAATATCAGACCAGGTAGTCTGCTTTATCACCTTCTTATTTACTAGAAAATTTCTTGCAAGCCTAATATTTCCAAAAAAGTGGGAGCAAACCTGCCCTATGATAAGACCTCCTGATCGAATCAGTGTTGAAAGACCTAGCACCACTTGAAGTCCAGTTCCCCCTGTAGCTTTGTAAATATTTGATTTCGCAATAACTCCAAAGTTCTTATTACGAAGGTTATAATAAGACAAAGCATTGAATATGCCTATCATTAGGACACTAAAGGGCAAGAAATAAAGCCAGGACATTAGCTTTTCATCTCCTAATTCTTTCGCTATTTCCTGTCCCCAGAAAATAACACCATACAAAGTGATGATTGATAGCCCAAGTGCAATTAAAATTGACAATAAAACAAGCTTAACAGCATCGCTTTTTTTCTCAGGTAAAATAATTGCAAGCTCATATCTACCATTTGCAATAGCCCCTAGAATTTGGGCCATGGTCAAATAAAGTGCAAGAAGTCCAAAATCTTCAGGTGTATAGATTCTGGATAATATTGGCGCGGCTAGCAATGGAATCAACTGGGCCACTGATGTCCCACTTACCAATTTTAGAACATTTTTGGAAAAGTCTGACTTAAGGGTCTCAACTACGTATTTTTTTACTTTAGATCGCAAGTCTGAGTTACATTCAAAACCTTTCTAAAGTAGATTTCACTTCCTGCATCATTTTATTATCAAGTTCAGGAAACATCGGTATTGATAATATCTCGTCAGCATACTGTGCTGCAATAGGAATATCACTGGATTCATATCCTAAATGATCGTAAGCCTGCAACAATGGGAGCGGGGTGGGATAATGGATAGCAGTTCCAACGCCGTTTTCTTTTAGAAATTGCTGCAGTTCATCTCGTTTCTTAGACCTGATAACATAGAGGTGATATACATGCCTTGCATAGTCTGCCTCTTGAGGCAAAGTAATTCCATTAACACCTTTTAAGAGTTCATTGTATTGTTCTGCTACCTTTCTCCTGGCTTGGGTCCACTTAAGAATGTGAGGCAGTTTAGCATTTAATATCGCTGCTTGCAGGCCGTCAAGCCTACTATTAATTCCTTCTATTTGATGCTGATGCTTTACCAATGCTCCATGGTTGGCATACATGCGACATCTTTCTGCTAAATCATCATTATTTGTAACAATGCAACCAGCATCCCCGTACGCACCCAAATTTTTACCTGGATAAAAGCTGAAAGTGGCAACATCTCCAAAGAGACCCACTCTTTTCCCTTTATACTCAGCAAAATGAGCCTGTGCACAATCTTCAATCAGTTTTAAATTGTACTTTCTGCACAGTGCTTTGATAGGATCCATATCAGCTGGATGACCATACAAGTGGACAGGAATGATGGCCCTTGTCCGATCTGTAATTTTTTCCTCAATCCTATTTACATCGATAGTATAATAGTCTGGCTCAATATCTACAAATACTGGAGTCGCTCCCGTCTGACCAATCGTTTCTGAAGTACTGATCCAGCTATTTGCCACTGTAATTACCTCATCTCCCTCACCGATTCCAAGCATTTTAAGAGCGACGTAAATCGCATCTGTTCCATTTGCTACCCCAATGCAGTGTTTTACACCATATAGTTCAGCATAATTCTTCTCAAAGACTTTTACATACTTGCCTCCGATGAAAGCAGTCTCTGTTATTACGTCTTTTATTGCTGCATCTATGTCACTCTTTATGCCCTCATACTGAGCATATAAATCTACAAAAGGAACTTTCATGTTTTAACTCATTAACAATTTTCAGTGAACAAGATCTTTCCACTGAGAGGCTGAATATATTTTGTCAATTATCTCTACTGTTTTTAGACCCTCAAAGCCATTTGTTGCTATCAGTCCATCGCCTGTCAGTACACTCACCACATTTTGATAGACCTCTCCGTGGTTTGACATGGATCCTTGATACTGACCATAGCTATTGGGAGGATTACCCGGAGGCAGTCCGGAAATTTCGTATCCTTCAATGCGCTGGTACTCCAATTCATTGAGGTATTGTCCTCCTACCTTTACTGTGCCTTTTTCACCAAATATGGTGAGTGATCCCTCCATATTTCCTCCATAACTATTCGTTGTATAATTGATCGTACCTAAAGCACCATTATAAAACTCGACCACTGCCACCCCATGATCTTCAAACTCAACGATACCCTCATGAAGGTAATTTCCATTGAAGCCTTTAACACTTTTCACATCTCCAATGATCCAATAGAGCAAATCAATAAAATGGCTGAACTGCGTAAACAAGGAGCCTCCATCCAGTTTCTTAGTTCCTTTCCAGGAGTTTTCGTAGTACCGCTCATTACGATTCCAGAAACAGTTTAGCTGGACGCTCAGTACTCTTCCTAATTTACCCTCATCAATTGCCTTTTTGACTGCATCGACGGGAGGATTAAAACGATTTTGCTTGACAATAAATAGACGCTTATTGGCCTTTAGCGACTCACTGATCATCTTCCCACAGTCATCAACAGTTAATGCCATAGGTTTTTCGCAAAGCACATGTTTTCCGGCTTTTAATGCAGCTATGGTATGTTGAAAATGTAGCCCATTGGGCGAGCAAATACTCACAACATCCGCCTCAGTATTTTTCAAAAGTTCGTCTGCATCCTCGTAGGTTTTGACTGAGTGGTTAGTTTTAATTTCTTCAAGCTTACTGGCATCAATGTCACACACATCGACTAACTGACCTACGTTTTGAATATGATCGACATGTCGTCTTCCAATTCTACCACAACCAATTATTGCGAATTTTATTTTTTCCATAAGAATATTTTTAAGATCACAATACCAATACCGACAAACCCTCCAAAAATGGTAAAGCCAATTAAGATAAATAGTCTTTTTGGCTCGGACTTTTCCACAGGAACCCTGACAGGCTCCAACACCGTAAACACAGGCGTCTCCTCTTGAATTTGCAGCTTGATCGCCTCTCGTTGCTGGGCCAGTTGATTGTAAATATTGAATGCAAGCGTATACACTGATACGAGTCGCTCTTCCTCAGATTTCGCCCTCGCGGATGTTACATTTTTATTTTTATCTCTAAATGAGGCTAAGCGATACTGCGCTCGTTCGAACTCTTCCTTTCGTTCTTGGTACTCCTTTTCAATGGATTTTAATTGTTGCTGACTTTTTAAAATGGCATACTCAGTCACGTAATCTGTGATGTAGTTCTGCGTGAAACGGACCATTTCTGCTGCCACTACCGGATCCTGCATTTCAACCTTCACTTTCACTACATCTAAGTCCCAGTCCATGTCTACAACTACTCGGCCTTTGAGATTATCAATTCTTTTTGCATCCTCTTTGGTGAGCCGATACGCATCATTCATCGTGCTTCCAATTGCTTGGCTTTCCTGACTTTTGAAAAGACCTAAGACTGTGCCGGGCAATGATAGCGCTTTGCTAAATAGACTCTTCTTGTAGAAGTCTTCATAGTACTCACTTACCTTTATGGTCTTTCCCACCTCTTCAAAATAATACTCCTGGTTCATCAACTCCAGTAAAAACGGGGTACTCTGAGAGACGCTTTGATAGAGTGCGGGATTGATACCTTTGGAGTCTCCGCCAATGGAGTTCAGGTTTACCCCTGCCAGGGATGCTAGCCCGCCAAGTGATCCACCCAGGCCTTGTCCGCCACTGGCACTTTCTGCAATTAGCACGGAAGAAGCATTATATTCCTCGGGACTCGTCAGAGCTATGATGAAACCCAGAATGATAAAAGGAATGACAACCTTTATCACGGTTATCTTCCTTGACCAGATCTCTTTAATAAGCTGAAGAATATCTATTTCTCCCTCGATAGTCAATTTTGCGTCCGCATTGTCATCTGATTGAACTTCTGGATTGTCCTTCATATCATGGAATCGAAAATGTGAAGATAAGTCAAAAGGTATTCTTAGTTTGTGATGTTGATTATCTGAACAATCACCAGACTCAAGGAAGCCAGCCCAGAGGTAATACCCAATACTTCGCCAGCAGAAAGCGGCCTGCGCTCTGGTCGTTCAGGAATAAAAATATCTGCACCTGGTTCGACCTTGGGAAAGGACTTGAAAAACAGGAATTTCTTCGTTCTTTTCGCGCGACCATTTGCATAAACGATGTATGATTTTTTAATTCGGGCATCATCACTGAATCCTCCTGCAAGCGATATGTAGTCTTTAAACCTTGCCGCTCTATCATAATTAACTCTAGTAGGATAAAGTACTTCACCTCTAATTCTTACGGTCTGCAGTTGCTTGGGAATACTGATTACATCCCCATCCTGAACAATGAGATTGTATTTGGAATTAGGACTCTCCATGGCTTTTTCCAACTGAATACCCACACTTTCTTTACGCACTAGCCTTGAGTTGATTTCCTGTAGCGAGTCCCGCTTAATCAAACTTTCTAACTGCTGTCTCCTGTAAAAATCACCTTCGTCTGTACTGGTGGTCTCCAACAAACGCTCTTCTCTATCTTTTCCTTCATTTGGGTTAAGGTCACGGATCAAGGAAGCACCTTCTGGATAGGCATAAGTTGTTAGTCCACCAGCCCTGGCAATCAGATCCGTAATTCTATCCTCTTCAGTCTGTAGTGCATAAAAGCCAGGCCTCAACACCTCACCTTCAATCTTCACGGTTTTTTGGGTTCTGAAAAGAGCAGAGGCCTTGATGGTTACTAAATCAAATGGCTCTAGTTTGAAGTTGGAGGCAGAATCGTTCAGACTTAAATTGGGATTAATATTAAAATCAAAAATAACTGCCGTTTTGAAGTCTCGGGAATCTTTGCTTACGCGCCTGGCCACTTCCACTTTTGAAGTATTTGCACTTGCTCTCAGCCCCCCTGATATCGTGATTAGATCCTCCACAGTAATGCCTTCAACGTAAGGGTATTCGCCTTCATTTCTAATCTCTCCAAGGATAGTAATCGTCTTCCTTTCCTCAATATCCAAAATAGAGGGAATTTTAACCAGGTCCTCATTTCTCAAGATGAAATCACTGTCTCCACCAATAACGGATTGAATATCAAACGATTGGTTGGTAAGGCTTAAATCATTCTCCAAACGAATGATATTTCCGCGCTGCAGATATGCATCTCGACTCAGCACAGCCATCTCTACCAACTCGGAAAGCTTCATGTTTTCTTGCAGCTCATAAAAACCTGGTTGCTCAACAGCACCTTCGATTTTGACTCGATTGACATAATTGTCAGATATCGGAGCGATGAATATAGAATCTCCATCTGCCAGCACCACCTGATCGTACTGACCACTCTCAAAAGTTTTCAGCGTTTTTGCCGTACCTTTTGATCTGTACAAGGTAATCAGTTCAGCAAAACCCGTTGCTTTCGTGCCACCAGAAACCTCAAGCAGTTGAGTATATGTTTCGTTATCATGGAATTCATAAATTGCGGATTGCTTTACCTCCCCAGCAAAAACCACCCGATTTTTGTAAGATCTAACTACTAAGGCATCACCATCTTGTAACTGCGGGTTACCAGTGACATCTCCTTCAAAAAAGTACTTATATACGTCCAGCGATGCGATTTTCTCTCCTGATCTCATCACATCGATTTGTCTCATCGAACCATCTTCATTTGGCCCTCCTGCCTGGTAGAGTGCATCAAATGCAGATGAGAAAGAGGACAATGCATAGGTCCCCGGCCGTTTAACATTTCCAACAACATTCACCTTGATCGTGCGAATACTACCCACCGATAAATCCATGAATGTATTCGGACTGGAATCCTTTAGGCCGGAGTAAATATTGGATAGTTTATTGAATACCCGTCCTCTTGCGGTTTTCACTGAGGTCCCTCCCAGGCTTATGGGGCCTATCCCACTGATTAGAATTTTTCCATCAGGAGAAATCACCTGCTGATACGTTATTTCTGAGGCCCCATAAATGTCTATGATCACCTCATCTCCAGGGCCGAGTACATAGCTTTCTGGAGTTGCGATGTTTGTATAAGGTTCGAAAGTAAGAGCCGATTCAAATATTTTCGACCCAAAAATGGGAAGTCTCCCAGACTTCAGCGAATCCGACTGGACCAGGTCATCAAAAAAGGATACCCGATCTTCAGCACCATAATTATCTCTTAATCGACTTTCATTTTGATCAATCCCGGTATCTTCCCCTCCTCTGCTTTGAACGCTTAAAATTCTCTGTCGTAATTTATTAATCTGAGCAGACGACATTCCTCTTTGCCTCGCCAGAAGCTCTAGTTGTCCCATACTAAGCCCCGAACTTTGTGCCTTTTCAATGTATGACTCAATCTGACTGTCAGAAAGATCGTCAACATTAACTTTTGAAAGATCCCCGATATCTTGGCCATAAATGAGGAAAGAAAAAACAAAAAGCAAGAGAAAACCCGCTCCAGAGATAAACCTCTTCATATTTCAGATTTATAATTGAAACGGCAAAACTATAAAGTATGGATTTAACAAGTTCTTTTTATTATAAAAGAGTTCGGTTTTTTCGTCTGTCAACACCACCGAACCGCCAGCTTCAGTCACCACTATATGTGCTGCTGCAGTATCCCATTCCATGGTAGGTCCAAAACGTGGATACACGTCAGCTTTTCCTGATGCCACCAAAAGAAACTTTAAGGAGCTACCTTTTGATATAATTTCAGGATTGTCCAACTTGTTAGTGTAAATTTTTGTCTCCTCACTCATATGCGATCGGGAAGCGACCACTTTGAGTTTTGGTTCTGCTAAAATCTTCTGTGATGTCTTAAGTCTAATTAATTCGTCGTTTAGTTTTAGAAAGGCTCCATTACCCTTAGTGGCCCAATACAATTCATTCAAAACCGGAGGATAAACAACACCAAGGATGGGCTCTTTCTTATGAATTAAAGCTATGTTGACGGTGAACTCACCATTCTTTTTTATGAACTCTTTGGTTCCATCCAGAGGATCCACCATCCAAAAGTATTCCCAGTTCTTTCGCTCATCAAATGAAATATCACGACCTTCTTCACTTAGAATTGGGAGTTCAGTTTGTTCAAGATAGGAGACAATCGTATTATGTGCAGCTTTATCTGCAAGTGTTAGAGGAGAATCATCTGCTTTCGCTTCAATGGAAAAATCTCCGGAATTATAGATTCTTAAAATCTCTTCTCCAGCAGCTATCGCTGCCTCCTTAGCAACATTGCATAGTTTTACAAAATCCATCATATGATCATTCCTGCTGCTACCGTTTCATTCGTTCCCTCATCAACCAGAATTAAACTTCCGGTTATTCTGTTTTTTCGGTAAGAGTCAACGAGTAGAGGCTTGGTGGTTCTTAATGTAGCTCTGCAAATATCATTGGCAGTAACACTTTTATCCTCTTCATTTCGATGAAGTGTATTGATATCCAATTTGTATCGGATGTCTTTAATCATTGCTTTAGCATCTGCCGTGGTGTGTCGGACCGTATACTTTGTCCGTGGGATGGGTCCTTTATTGTTTAACCAACAAAGCATAACTTCAATATCTTGCTGGGGCTCAGGTTGATTATTGGCTCGTACAATCATATCACCTCTGCTAATGTCAATATCATCTTCCAACGTTATCGTAACAGACATAGGGGCAAATGCCTCATTTACCGGCCCATCAAATGTATCTATGGACTTTATTTTGGAAGTAAACCCTGATGGTAGTACGGTGATATCATCTCCTGGTTTGAATACCCCTCCTGAAATCCTTCCAGCGTAACCTCTATAATCATGAAATTCATCGGTTTGTGGACGAATGACCGTCTGAACCGGAAATCTGCAGTCAATGTGATTATGGTCACTCCCTATATGAATATTCTCCAGCGTATAGAGTAATGTGGATCCTTCATACCATGGCATTTCAGAACTTCTATTTACCACATTATCACCTTTCAATGCACTGATTGGAATGAAGCGAACATCGGTCACATCCAGCTTAGAAGCAAAATCTTCAAAATCTTTTTTGATCTCCTCGTACCGCTCCTCACTAAAGTCTACCAAATCCATTTTATTGATACATACGATAATGTGAGGTATCTGAAGTAAAGAGCCGATTATCGAGTGCCGACAGGTTTGCTCCACAACACCATTTCTAGCGTCAATTAAGATCAATGCAGCATTTGCAGTTGAGGCGCCCGTTACCATGTTTCTGGTATATTGAATATGACCAGGAGTATCTGCTATGATAAACTTTCTTTTGGGTGTAGCAAAGTATCGATAAGCAACATCAATGGTAATTCCTTGCTCACGTTCATCCTTCAAGCCATCTGTTAATAAGGCCAGATCCACTTCAGTTGCTCCTCGTCGTTCACTGGTCTGTTTTACCTGATCTAGCTGATCCTCAAAAATGGACTTTGAATCGTAAAGTAAACGACCAATTAATGTGCTTTTTCCATCGTCTACACTTCCGGCTGTCGTAAAGCGTAGAAGTTCCATATCTAGGTAGGAATTGGGTCTTGGGTCTTGGGTTTTAGTATCTCCCATTTTTAAAATTTCTTAATTGATTTAATAAAAGCGTTTAATTTCATTTGGAGACTATTGATCTTACCTATCAAATCTTCAATCTCATCCTCTTGAAAGAATCCGATATCCGTAGAAATAATTAATTGTGTTTCCAGCTCAAAAGCAGATCCAATGGATATTTCTAAAAATCGTATTAATTCCTTGTTTGAAGAGCGACTACAACCTTCAGCAATATTGGAAGAAATTGAAATAGATGACCTCCTAATTTGAGATGTTAACCCGTACAATTCTTCCTTAGGTATACGTTTCGTAAGACTATACGCTTCAATTGAAATCTCACGACCTATCTGCCAAACCTCCAGTTCTTTAAATTTCCTCATTCTAGCTAATACCTAAAACCTAACTGCCAATACCTAAAAATACCCTTCTTTTTTTCTGTCTTCCATTGCCGTCTCCGATCGTTTATCATCAGCCCTATTACCTCTTTCAGTTTGTCTTGCAGCTGCTACCTCTTCTACGATTTTTACCAATGTATCTGCATCGGATTCAATCCCACCGGTTATCGTAATGTCTCCAAGTGTTCGAAATCTCAATTGTTTATTGACAATTTCTTCTGTTTCATCAATTTGAATGAAATCAGAGACTGGAAGCCATGTATTATTTCTCGAAATCACATCTCTTTGGTGAGCAAAATACAGTGAAGGAATCGCAATATTTTCATGAAGAATGTATTGCCACACATCCATTTCCGTCCAATTACTTAGGGGAAAGACGCGGAAATGCTCACCAAATTGGTGCTTGCCATTAAAAATATTCCAAAGCTCTGGTCGCTGGTTTTTAGGATCCCACTGACCAAATTCATCTCGATGTGAGAAAAATCGTTCTTTAGCCCGAGCTTTTTCCTCATCCCTTCTGGCACCTCCAATACAAGCATCAAACCTGTTTTCCTCTATCGAATCAAGAAGTGTTACGGTTTGGATTGCATTTCTGCTTGCATTTTTGCCTGTCTCTTCTGCAGCTCTTCCCTCGTCGATCGATTTCTGAACTGACCCGACTATTAAGCGTGCACCTAATTCCTCCACCAGGTTATCCCTGAATTCAATGGTCTCCGGGAAATTATGACCCGTATCAATATGAACTAGTGGAAATGGGAATTTCGCAGGATAGAAAGCTTTTCTAGCTAAATGCGTGACACAAATTGAATCCTTTCCTCCCGAAAAAAGTATGGCTGGGTTTTGAAACTGAGCAGCTACTTCACGTAGAATGTAAATAGCTTCCGCCTCGAGTTCCTTTAAATGTGTAAGGTTGTAGTTCATTATTTGCTTAGCCTAGGTTCTATATCTTTAATTAATTGTTCCAAACAGACTTCAAGTGAGTTATTTGCAGTATCTATCCTGATCTCTGGGTTCTGTGGAATTTCAAAAGGTGAATCTATGCCAGTGAAATTTTTTATTTTACCTTCTTTTGCTTTTTTATATAATCCTTTCACATCTCTTTTTTCACAAACATCCAAAGGGCAATCTACATGAATTTCAATAAAATCATCAGCACCGATTACCTTCTTTGCTGATTCTCTATCCTCCCTAAAAGGAGAAATAAAAGCTGTCAATACAACAGTGCCGGCATCTACAAACAGTTTTGAGACCTCAGAAATTCTCCTGATATTTTCTTTTCTACCTGTATCTGAGAAATCCAGGTCATTATTCAAACCACTTCGGATATTATCTCCATCTAGAATATAGGTTTTTATTCCTTTACTAAACAAATAGGTTTCGAGTGCGCTGGCAAGTGAAGACTTCCCAGAGCCAGATAGACCCACAAACCAAAGTACCTTAGGTTGATGACCATATTTATTAATTCGGTCGCTCTTTTTTATGGCATGAGAATGCGGAATGATATGCTCCTTATAGTCTGCCATCAATTAATTCTTTTGGTAGAATGCCTTTCACGTCATAAATAACAGAGGTTTTACTCCTGATTTCCTCCCAATTCATATCCAGAAATTCGCTATGACTAACAGCAAGAATGATCACATCATAATCATTTGAAAAGTTGGTGGTTAACTTTAGACCGTACTCTTTCTCCACCTGATCTGAATCCGCCTGAGGATCATGAACATATGCAGTAAGTCCATATTGCCGCAGCTCATTGTAGATGTCAATTACACGGGTATTACGAGTATCGGGGCAGTTTTCTTTGAATGTAAAACCCATGATTAGAATACGGGCATCTTGAGTCAGCTGACTTTTTTGACCTAACAGTTTAATCACTTTGTTAGCGACAAATTGACCCATGTTATCATTGATCTTGCGACCAGCCAATATTACTTGTGGGTGATATCCAACAGATTCAGCTTTTTGGGTCAAATAAAATGGATCCACTCCTATGCAATGACCTCCAACAAGCCCAGGTTTAAAGGGTAAAAAATTCCACTTTGTACCGGCAGCTTTGAGAACTTCCAGAGTGTCAATTTCTAATCGTTCAAAAATGAGCGAGAGCTCATTAACAAAGGCAATATTTATATCCCGTTGAGCATTTTCAATAACCTTAGCAGCCTCTGCAACTTTAATCGATGATGCCTTGTGAGTACCCGCAGAAATAAAACTTTTATAGTATTGATCAACCTTTTCTGCTGTTTCTTCAGTACTACCACTTGTTACCTTAAGGATGCTTGTTACTCGATGTTCTTTGTCTCCGGGGTTGATCCGCTCAGGAGAGTATCCACAATGAAATTCCTGATTAAACTTCAACCCGCTTTGTTTCTCCAGTATGGGAACACACTCCTCCTCTGTACATCCAGGAAAGACTGTCGACTCATATACAACCATATCACCCTTATTCAGTAATTGACCTACCATTTCTGAAGCTTTTCTCAAAGGTGTGAGGTCAGGGTTTTTATATTGATCTATAGGCGTTGGGACTGTGATAATGTAAAAATTACACCTCTTTAAGTCTTCTGGATTAGATGAGTAACTAAGATGAGAGGACGATTTCAACTCTTCAGGTTCTACCTCAAGAGTTCGATCAATCGCCATTTCTAATTCCGCAATTCTCTCTTTGTTAATATCAAAACCAATGGTCGGATAATGCTTTCCACTTTCTACCGCGAGTGGTAGTCCAACATATCCAAGACCTATGACTCCTACATGATACTCCATACATCAAGCATTTGGAGCGCAAAAATAGATGAATCTACCCAAGCACTTTTTTCTGAAAATATTCAAGGGTAGGCTTCAACCCTTCAGACCTGGTATATTTTGGTTCCCAGCCTAATATTTCTTTTGCGAGGGAAATATCAGGTTTTCTTTGTTTCGGATCATCTTTGGGAAGATCTTGATAAATTATTTTCGATTTTGAGCCTGTGATTTTGATGATTTCCTCTCCAAATTCCTTGATAGTGATTTCCTGTGGATTGCCGATGTTCACCGGATGTGGATAATCGCTAAGAAGAAGTCTGTAAATACCTTCAATTAAATCATCAACATAGGTAAAAGATCTTGTTTGACTCCCATCTCCAAAGGCTGTTAGATCTTCTCCTCTTAGTGCCTGAGAAATAAATGTTGGCAATACTCTGCCATCATCCAACCTCATTCTTGGACCGAAAGTGTTGAATATGCGGACAATTCTTGTTTCCATACCGTGGAACGTATGATATGCCATAGTTAATGCTTCCTGGAATCGCTTCGCTTCATCATAGACTCCTCTTGGTCCTACTGGGTTTACATTCCCCCAATAGTCTTCCTTCTGAGGATGAACCAGTGGATCTCCGTAAACTTCTGATGTAGATGCAATGAGCATTCGAGCACCCTTGTCTTTCGCTAAGCCAAGACAGTTTAGTGTCCCTAATGACCCTACCTTCATTGTTTGTATTGGCATTTTAAGGTAATCAATAGGGCTTGCTGGAGATGCAAAATGCATAATATATTCAAGCTCACCGGAAACATGGACGTATTTTGATACATCGTGGTGATGGAACTCGAACTCCGGTAGCCCAATCAGGTGTTCAATGTTAGCAATGTCTCCTGTCAATAAGTTATCCATAGCGACAACCTGGAAATCTTCCTGCAGAAAACGCTCACACAAATGTGAGCCCAGGAAGCCAGCACCCCCAGTTATTAGGACTTTTTTCTTTTTCATTTTAAAAATTTAAAGCGGTTTCAGTTATAGTTTTTAATGATTGGTCTTTGTTTGATAAAATAATTTCTGTCTCAGGTAATACCCATGAAATATTCAGCTCAGGATCATTATAAGCGATACCAGAGTCATGTTCTGGTGAGTATAATTCATCAACCTGATACATTAGTCTGGCATATTCAGTCAACACCAAAAATCCATGTGCAAAACCTTTAGGTATAAATAACTGCTTTTTATTTTCATCAGAAAGTCTCACTACTACGTGATCTTTAAAGGTAGGGGAATCTGCTCTAAGGTCCACCGCAACATCGATTAGCTCTCCTTCTGTACAACTCACAAGCTTTGCTTGAGCTTTAGGTTCCAATTGAAAGTGTAATCCTCGTAAAACTCCTTTGGCTGATCTAGACTGATTAAGTTGTTTAGGAATAAAATCAATTCCTACAATTGTTCTGAATTTTTCAGCATTAAACCCTTCATAAAAAAAACCTCTTTCGTCCTCAAATACATCTGGCTCTAATATCCAACAACCTTTCAGTTTTGTTTCTGTCCCTTTCATGTTAATTCAAAATATTTAGTAAATATTCACCGTATCCACTTTTCTTAAGTGGCTGAGCTAACTTCTCGAGTTGATCTGCATCAATAAAGTTCATCTTGTAGGCAACCTCTTCAATTGCACCTATTTTTAAGCCTTGTCTATCCTCTATCACCTGAACAAAATTTCCAGCCTGCATTAAAGAAGTAAAAGTTCCCGTATCTAGCCAGGCAGTTCCTCGGTCAAATACGTGCACACTAAGCTTTTCCCTTTTGAGGTATTCGTTATTTACATCTGTTATCTCTAATTCTCCTCTAGGACTTGGCTTAATGTTTTTTGCGATTTCAATAACTTCATTATCATAATAATAAAGGCCTGGAACGGCATAATTTGATTTGGGATGCTGGGGCTTCTCTTCGATGGAGATCGCTTTATTCTTCTCATCAAATTCAACAACTCCATATCTCTCCGGATCAAGAACGTGGTAGGCAAATACTACTCCACCATCCGGATTGCTACATGATTGAAGTTTTCTAGAAAGTCCAGAAGCATAAAAAATATTATCCCCAAGTATTAATGCCACACTATCTTTTCCAACAAAATCTTCCCCGATAATAAATGCCTCCGCTAATCCATTAGGTTGTTCCTGAACTGCATATGAAAAACTACAGCCTAAAGATGAACCATCTCCTAATAAACTTTGAAACAGTGGCATATCCCTTGGGGTACTGATGATTAAAATTTCTTTGATCCCCGATAACATCAAAGTAGATAGAGGATAATAAATCATTGGCTTATCGTATACAGGAAGAATCTGTTTACTTATTGCATAAGTAAGTGGATGAAGCCTAGTACCGGATCCACCGGCTAGTATAATTCCTTTCATTGGTTATCGATTTGTGTAGTGTTCATCATAATATTTGAGATAATCGCCAGAAGTCACATCTTTTAACCATTTTTCATTAGCAAAATACCAGTCGATGGTTTTTTGAAGTCCTTCTTCAAATTGGAGAGAAGGCTCCCACCCAAGCTCTTTTTGAAGTTTGGTTGCATCTATGGCATATCTATGATCATGGCCTGCCCTATCTTTTACAAAAGTGATCAACTGTCTAGAAGTACCCTTTTCATTACCCATTTTCTTGTCCATGAGATCACAGAGAAGATGAACTAAATCAATGTTCTTCCATTCGTTGAATCCACCAATGTTGTAGGTATCTCCATTCTTACCTTCTTCGTAGATGAGGTGAATTGCTCTTGCATGATCCTCAACAAATAACCAGTCTCTTATATTGTCTCCTTTTCCATAAACGGGAAGTGGTTTTTGGTTACGTATATTGTGGATCATTAATGGAATCAACTTTTCTGGAAAATGGTTAGGACCGTAGTTATTGGAACAATTTGAGATCACAAATGGCAACCCATACGTATTACCATAGGCTCTCACGAAATGATCAGAAGATGCCTTTGAAGCGGAATAAGGTGATTGTGGATCATATGGAGTCGACTCAGTAAAAAATCCTTCCTCTCCAAGTGATCCATATACTTCATCCGTAGAGACATGATAAAACCTTTTGGTATCGGTTTCTTCCCACATTTCTTTAGTCACGTTTAATAGGGTTACCGTTCCTATCACATTCGCCTCAATAAATGCCATCGGATTGGAGATTGAACGATCAACATGCGACTCAGCAGCAAGGTGAATTACACCGTCAAATTGATACTTCTTGAAAAGGTTCTTCACAAAATCATAATCACATATATCTCCTTTTTCGAAAATATAGTTGTCATCATGCTCAACATCTGCCAGATTTTTAAGATTACCAGCATAAGTAAGCTTATCTAAATTAATAACCGTATATTTTCGAGTAGACAAAAATTTTCGAACAACATGAGATCCTATAAATCCTGCGCCACCTGTTATCAGTATTTTTTTCATTCAGTTTATTAATTGACTTTATAATATTCTTTGTACCAATCGATGAATTTTGCGACACCTTCTCTTACCGGAGTTGAAGGCTTATATCCCACTTTTTGCTCTAAAGCAGAAACATCTGCATAGGTCTCCGGTACGTCTCCTATTTGCAAAGGCATAAAATTCTTCTTTGCAGTTTTCATAAGTTTTTCTTCTACGGCTCCAATGTAATCCATCAACTCTACTGGAGAATTATTGCCAATATTATAAAGCTGGTAAGGTGCGTAGCTTGAAGCAGGATCTGGATTAGCGGAGTCCCAGTTGTCATTTTTTTGAGGAGGTACTGACATTAGACGAAAAATCCCTTCAACAATATCATCGACATAGGTAAAATCCCTTCTCATTTTACCGTTATTGAATACATTAATAGGCTGATCTTTCAAAATGGCGTCTGTAAAAAGAAAAAGAGCCATATCAGGTCTGCCCCAAGGTCCATAGACCGTAAAAAAACGTAAACCGGTTACTGGAAGACCAAAACTTGATGAATAGGTATGCGCCATCAATTCGTTTGATTTTTTAGTCGCAGCATAGAGGGAAAGGGGATGATCTACAGTATCGCCGACGCTGAATGGCATGGAGGTATTCGCTCCGTAAACCGAACTGGAAGATGCGTAAAGTAAATGCTCAACCTCATTATGTCTTGAGGCTTCCAGAATATTTAAGAACCCAGTAATGTTTGCATTGATATAGGCATGTGGGTTTGTTAATGAATATCTTACTCCTGCCTGTGCAGCCAGATTAATAACTATTTTTGGACTATGCTTCTTGAAAATCTCTGCCAATTCATCATACTCTTCCAGTTTTTGATGGAAAAAAATGAAGTTAGCGTTTTCTTTTAGTATCGCCAGTCGGCTGTGTTTTAGGTTTACATCGTAATAATCATTCAAAGAATCGACACCTATAACAATAAACCCTTCTTTCAAAAGTCTTTTAGAAAGATGAAATCCAATGAATCCAGCGGCTCCAGTGACTAAAATTGGGTGAACTTTGTGCAAAGACTAAAATATTTTTTTTGCAATGCTAAGGGTTTTCGGATTTGAACACAAGCGGGAGATTTTAAATCAAATCTAATTTTGCCAATCTATGAAATTTATTCACCTAGTAAAGAAAGATTTTAGAATTGATTGGAGACAGCAAAGTCCCTACACAGGAATACTATTGTTTTTATCATGTACAATTTTCGCTGCTTACACTGCTTTTGGAGGATACATTTCAACAGAAGTATGGAATGCACTTTTCTGGCTCATATTATTATTTACCTCGATTAGTGCTATTACAAAAAGTTTTACACAAGAAGATAGGAGATCACACTATTACTATTTTCTATGTAAACCCTCGGAGATTCTTCTTGGAAAACTGGTTTATTCATTTATTTATCTAATCCTGATTGCCATCACATCTCTACTTTTCTACGGCATTTTATTAGGCATTCCTGACTTCAACCTAAGCCTTTACACAGTTAATCTTATTCTTGGGTGCTTAGGATTGAGTTCGGCATTTACAATGGTCTCAGCAATATCCATGAAAGCATCTAATAGGTCCATTTTAATGGTAGTATTAGGGTTTCCAATTATAACTCCTGTTATCATCTTGGCAATAAATAATGCCAATCAAATTCTTAAAGGATTCATTTGGATGCAAATACAAGGTAATGTTCTTTCCCTTCTCTCAGTGGATGTGATTATCATTGCGCTCTCATTTGTATTGTTTCCTTTTACCTGGAGGTCTTGATGGGATATTTATTGAAAACGGCATGGTGGAAATGGTTATGTGTATTGATGCTCATCTACACGGTTGTGGCTGGTTTATTGCTTCCGGTACCAAGGTTGCCAATTCTCAATGAAACGATCCGCGCCATCCATTTTCATGTTCCCATGTGGTTTGGAATGATCCTACTATTTACGGGTTCACTAGTCTATGCCATTAAATACCTAAAGACCTCTAATAACTTATTTGATACGTATAGCTCTCAACTAGCTAACATCGGAATACTATTTGGGGCATTAGGACTGCTATCAGGTATGCTATGGGCTAATTATACATGGGGTGAACCATGGAGTAATGATCCAAAGCAAAATGCTTCTGTGGTTTCAATGCTTATATACCTAGCTTATTTTGTTCTCCGTGGATCAATCCAGGATGATGAACAAAAAAACAGAATTTCAGCTGTTTATAACATTTTTGCTTTTTTTCTGATGATCCCTATGCTGTTCATCCTGCCAAGACTCTCAGATAGTCTTCATCCCGGGAATGGTGGCAATCCAGGGTTTAACTCATACGATTTAGATAGCAATCTCCGTAAAGTTTTTTACATAGCAGTGATTGGTTGGACCCTATTAGGGTATTGGCTTGGTTCAATTGCCATTCGTCTCTCATTGATCAAACAAAAAATTGATGATGAATAAAATATTAACATACATAGCTCTACTCGTTAGTTCAGTTTGTGCAAATGCGCAGGTTGAAATGGCCGATGATTTTAGAGGAGAAGGAAAGATTTATGTAGTAGTGGCAGTAATTGTATTAATTCTTACTGGATTTTTCTTTCTTTTATTCAAACTGGATCGACGAACAAGACGTTTAGAAAAAGAAGTTAAGCAAAATGAAAAGTAAATATATTCTATCAATCATTGTTATAGCCATTTCGATAGTTATCGTAATTTCAATGACCGGTGATGCTAGTTCATACGTCACTTTTGAAGAAGCGAAAGAACTTTCTGAAAAAGGTTATCGAAATAGCATACACGTGGTGGGAGAATTACCCAAAACGCAAACTGGTGAAATACAAGGTATTGTAGAAAGTCCAGACAGGCTGTCATTTAAATTTAAAATGATAGATGAAAACGGTTTTCTCCAGGAAGTGCTTTATGCAAATCCAATCCCAACTGATTTTAAACGATCTGAACAAGTTGTGATCGTTGGAGCATACAATGGAGAAAACTTTGTCGCGGAGAAAATTTTGTTGAAATGTCCTTCTAAATATCAAGAGGATCCGGAGTTTACAAGCTAGCGTTTTATGATACACTATTTTGAAGGACAACTTGGACATGTTTTCGTTCTTATTGCCTTTATAACAAGCCTTTTTGCAGCCTATTCTTTCTTTCAAGGAAGAAATCAAGAAAGTTCATGGACCTCTTTTGGTACTAAATTATTTTACGTCCATTCGTTTTCGGTCTTAGGAATCATAGGTGTGCTTTTTTATCTCATAACGAATCACTATTTCGAATATCATTACGTATATAGCCATAGTTCGAAAATTTTACCCGTTTACTACCAAATCTCATGTTTTTGGGAGGGTCAGGAAGGCTCCTTTCTTCTCTGGATGTTTTGGAATGCCATTCTAGGGATCGTATTAATCAATATCAATAAATTTTGGAAAGCACCTGTGATGTTCGTTATGTCATTAACACAGGTGTTCCTGGCATCGATGATCCTTGGTGTTGTTGTATTCGACTTCAAAATTGGAAGTTCACCATTCATGCTGCTAAGAGAAGTGATTGATGCACCAATATTTAAGACTAACCCTGACTTTATTCCAGAAGATGGAAATGGATTGAATCCCTTATTACAGAACTACTGGATGGTGATTCATCCTCCTACATTGTTTCTAGGATTTGCCACAACCGTTATTCCATTCGCTTATTGTCTTGGTGGATTAATGATAGGGAAAAACAAGGAATGGATTCGACCAGCACTTCCGTGGGCACAATTTTCTGCTATGATCTTGGGCGTTGGAATATTAATGGGAGCATACTGGGCCTACGAAACCTTAAACTTTGGTGGGTACTGGAATTGGGATCCTGTTGAGAATGCGATTTATATTCCTTGGTTGGTACTTGTTGCGGCTATCCATGTGATGATTGCCTATAAAAAGAGTGGATCAGCACTAAAGCTATCATTGATTTTAGTGGTAGCGACTTTCATTCTGGTTCTTTATGCAACATTCCTGACAAGAAGTGGAATTTTAGGTAACGCGTCCGTTCACTCTTTTACTGACTTAGGTCTTTCGGGCCAACTATTGATTTATTTATTGGCTTTTCTTCTTTTATCTGTACTACTCATTATCAAAAGGTGGAAAGAACTACCGACGAGCAAAGAAGAAATCTCTTCCTATTCTCGTGAATTTTGGATTTTCATGGGTGCTGCTGTTTTGTGCCTCATGGCTTTTCAGGTGCTCGCCGGTACCTCCATTCCTGTGTACAATCGAATTGCAGAAGGTCTTGGTTTCGAATTGAATATGGCGCCTGCTACAGATACGTATTCAGCCTATTCCTTACCACAACTTATTCTATCCATATTTTTGGCAATCTTCTCCGGAACAGGACAATTCTTCTGGTGGAAGAAAATAGATAAAGCAAAATTGAAAGCAGAACTAGCGGTACCATTCGTTGTATCGTTAATCATTTCAGCACTAATTATTACTATTGGAAAAGTTACCGACCCATATTATGCAATACTTTTAATTGCATGTCTATACTCAATTGTAGCAAACTTCAAAATATTTCTGGGGGTTGCGAAAGCAAACATTCAACTCTCAGGTGGGTCTATTACACACATTGGCGTTGCGATGATGCTTGTCGGAATACTCTTTTCCTCCGGTTACTCAACAATTCTATCTAAAAACTACACTTCAATGGTTTGGAGTAGCGAATTCCCAGAAGAGGTGAATCGAGACAACTTGTTGCTTTTTATCAATGAACCTCGCCAAATGGGAGAGTATTCCATGATCTATAGAGGAATTAGAAAAAAGACGAAAGAAGAAGGATTTATTGATCAAAACAAGTTGATTCTTACCCCAAACCCGCTAAAAGTAGCCAGGTCAATTGGAGACTCATTTGATACGCTCACACTTATTAACCCTGAAAACAGCTACTTCGAGGTTGAATACCATAATGAAGCAGGTTTAGCTTTTACCTTGTTTCCAAGAGTACAAATAAACGACGCCATGGACATGATTGTCTACTCGCCTGACATAAAAAGAGATGTCTCTGCTGATATGTATACACATGTTCGTACGTTTCCTGACCCTGATCAAGAACCTGATTGGAGTGACCCTAAGGAAATCAAAGTAGCGATCGGAGATCAATTCTTTATCAATGATTATGTTGCTACGCTTGAAAAGATGGTGCCTATAGAATCCATTTCTGGAGAGCCACTTGATATCAATGACGTAGGTGTAAAAGCAGTTATTTCCGTTCAAGGTGAATATGCTGACTATCAAGCTGAGCCTATCTTCGTTATCCGAAACAGAGAGTTTGTCGGTAGAATAGACGATGATGTAAAAGATCTAGCTTTTAAAATCTCCATTCAAAATATACTTCCACAAGAAAATGCAGTCGTACTAGCCTATCAGACTACACAAAAAGACTGGATCATAATGGAAGCTGTTAAAAAACCATGGATAAACCTCCTATGGATTGGCACTTTTCTGCTTGTGATCGGATTCATTGTTGCAATCCGCAGAAGATATCTTGAATTCATGAAAATGCGAGATAAAGGTGTTGAGGCCTTGTAAAGTTTCTACTTTTACTCTTCATGAGTAAAATAGCTATTATTGGTAACGGTAACGTTGGATTTCATTTAGCTAAGGCTTTATCTAAACATCATAATATCTCCGTTTTTTCAAGAAATCCAAAAGAGAAGCATATTAATGAGTTCTCATCTCTCCAACCTGAAGGCTCTGATTTTATTTTCCTGACAGTTCCAGATGATCATGTAAAACAAGTCTCAGATTCAATTGAATCCTCTGAGGCCATATTAATTCATACTTCGGGTTCAAGACCACTTACCGACCTGGAAAAACACGAAAAAAGAGGAGTGCTCTATCCACTTCAGACATTCTCAAAGCATAAAAATATCGATTTTGAAAATATTCAGCTATTTGTTGAAGGCACCGAGGAAACTGAAAAAATAATCAGTGAATTAGCAAAAAGCATTAGCGAACGTGTTAGAATTCTAAACTCTATCGATCGATCTAAACTGCATCTTGCCGCCGTTTTTGCCTGCAATTTCAGCAATCATATGTTTCACATTGCTGAAGATATATTGCAAGAAATCAACCTTTCTTTCAAAGATATCCGTTCATTGGTGGAGGAAACACTCGAAAAAGCAATGGAAATAAATCCTTCTAATGCACAGACAGGTCCTGCGATTCGTAATGATGTATCTACATTGGCTAAACATGAAGGACTCATAGAGGATGACGCAATAAAGGATTTATATCAATTGATTTCTAGAAGTATACAGACAAGACAGTGAAACTTTCCATAAGAGATACCGCTAGTTTTTTGATTGCAAGTCGTATACCCAATCTTCTAATTATCGTTGCTACTCAATTTATTATTGCCTACTTCCTTCTTCAAATCCCTATTGAGGAATTAATTAAAATCAAATATGGATTATTTCTTTTGAGTACTGCAATGATTGGTGCAGGTGGGTACATCATAAACGACTATTTCGATCAAAAAATCGATATGATCAATCGGCCTCAGACTGTGGTGGTGGGAACAGACCTTCGTAGAAGGTTCGCGCTTATTTTCCATGCTCTACTCAGTCTTGGTGGTATAGGCATCGGATTTTTACTTGATCCATTCATTGGTATCATTCACATCTTTTCCTCCGGAGCATTATGGACCTACAGTGGTATATTAAAACGTCAATTGCTTATTGGAACACTAACTATCTCATTCCTGACCTCACTTTCATTGCTAATCGTGATGGTCTATTTTAGAAAGTTTAGTTTGTTGATTGTAGCATATTCCTTATTTGGTGGTGTCACCATTTTCATTCGTGAGAGCATCAAAGACATCATTAGTGTAAAAGGTGAAACAACTTTTGGGGTACAATCTGTACCTATTGTTTGGGGAATTAGAGGTGCAAAAGTCGTGATCTTGCTTGCAGGGATCGCAGGAGTTTCAATGATGACTTTTTATTTATTGTCCATTTCCAATTGGGTGGTTAAGTATTTTTTCATCGGAATTAGCGTTGTCATCCTTTGGGTCTTTTATCGTTTGATTATCGCAGACAGAATGAAGGATTTCAAAGAGATTAAGAAGTCAATCGATACGATTATTATTCTAGGCCTTTTGAGTATTGTCCTGATTTAGAATTGGTTTGCAATTAATGAAATTGTAAAGCCACCCACTTTCCATGCGATTACACCACCTAAAATGATTGAATAAAGTAATTTAAGTGAGGTTGCCGCTAGGAACCCAAGAAATGATCCAAAACCTGACTTAAAGGCAGATTTAATTCTGTTACCACCGTACAAATCACCAACTATCGCCCCAACTAATGGACCAATAATGACACCATAAGGACCAAGAAACAATACACCAATAATCGTTCCTAGTAATCCACCAATCATGCCCGCTTTTGTTCCTCCAAATTTTCTCGTAGCAGCCGCAGGTAAAATATAGTCAAGTACGAGTATGACAACACCAACTACACCCCAGATCAAAAAAGAAAGTGTGCTAAAATTAGTTTCTGGTGCAACATAATGAGTTGCAATTAATGATGCATATGTCAATAATGGACCAGGTAGCGGAGGTAATATCGAGAAAACAATACCTCCTGCAATGAGTAAGATTGCTAGTATAATTAAAAGTGCCTCCATTAAAATTCTTTGAATATGGTTTCACGAATAGTTGGCCATTCAGATTTAAGAATACTATATACTAACGTATTCCTTCTTCTACCGCCCTGTGGTTTCTTAAAGTTCCATCATGCTTAGCTCCAATTTTCTCCATTGCTCTTCTTGAACGAGTATTCTCTTCATCAGTTCTAAATTCAAGCCTTTCAATTTCCATTGTACTAAATGCATGATAAAGCATTAAGTATTTCATGTGTTTATTTATTCCTGAGCCAATGAATTCTTTTCCTAACCACGTCCACCCTATTTCAATCGTTTTCTCAGCCCAATCGATATGTCCATAACTTGATGATCCGACTACTCTTCCTGATGACTTCTCAAAAACCGCATAGGACATTTTTGAACCTAATTCGGACTCTCTCAAACGATTCATCATCCAAGCTTCCAGATCATCTGGATTTGAAAGATCTTCGATATACCAAGTCCAAATATCTGCATCTGAACTAAGTAATCGCATTTCTTGAATATGAGATTCCTTTAACCTCTGAAGCTCAACTCTCTCATCACCTAGTGGGATATAGTATTGCTGCATGGAAACAATTTATTCAGATCAATAATTATTGATAAGCATTCAGATCAATTTTTTCAGCTCCAATTACATGCCAATTCCTAACACTCTGAGCATATACGATTACACTAGATTTGGAAACGTCAACTTCACTCGGAAAAGACAACTTGAAACGTTCTTCACCCTCAAAAGTCTTGGATTGGAACGATCTAACTACATTATCATTTGATAGCAATCTTCCTCTATTCTCGCCTTTGTTCACCTCTTGATTTAAGTCTTCTTCAACAATTGCCACATTTACAGCCGAAGACTTTGGAACATTTACCGTCAATGAAACCGAATTATTTGAAAGCTCGATTGAGTTTACCTCAAGAGAAACAGTAGTTGTATTAGACTCTTTCTCTAACGCCTTCTGCCATTCACTTCTACTGGAACCAACAAATTGGTGTTTACCATTGACAATCATTTGTGGAGTATAAATACTGCTATTGAAGAATTTTTGCGCGTAGGTTCTTTGCCTATCTGAAAATTTCCTCTGTGAGTATGGATCTTTCCAACCAATATAATTCCAATAATCAACATGAAAGGATAGACCGATCAAATCTACTAGCTAATTGGTTGCTTCAACAATAGAAGAAAGTAAACGATCTGCAGGGGGACAACTAGAACATCCTTCGGAAGTAAATAGCTCCACAATCACAATGGGTTTGTTTTGAGCAGATAGCCCAAGCACCAGACGAAAAAAGAACAGAATCAATATTTTTCGCATAATGACTTTAGCGAAAAATGATAAAAGAAAGTTGTCGGAGTGAATTGCTATGTTACGAACAGGACAATTCAATATTCGAAGACACCATGTTCAGATTGAATAATTAATTCCTTTCGATCTGAAGCCTCCACACGACCAATTACCTGTGCATCTACATTAAGTGACCTTGAAATCTCAATAATGTCATCCGCTGATTCTTCGGAGGAATATAACTCCATCCGATGACCCATATTGAAGACCTTATACATTTCCTTCCAGTCAGTTCCGCTTTCTGATTGAATCATCTTAAACAATGGAGGAATGGGTAAGAAGTTGTCCTTAATGACTCTAAGGTTATCAATAAAATGCAAAATCTTTGTCTGGGCACCCCCAGTACAATGTATCATTCCGTGGATTTCTGATCTCATTTCCCTTAAGATCGATTGAATGATTGGAGCATAGGTTCTTGTTGGTGATAAAACCAGTTTTCCTGCATTCAATGGGGTATTCTCAATAGGATCGGTCAGTGTTTTTGAACCGCTATATACTAAATCATTGACTACTTTCTGATCAAAGCTTTCAGGGTATTTAGCAGCGTATTCTTTCGAAAAAACATCATGTCGAGCCGAAGTAAGTCCATTGCTCCCCATTCCTCCATTATACTCTTGCTCATAAGATGCTTGCCCATAGGATGATAAACCAATAATCAAATCTCCGGCTTGAATATTCGCATTGTCAATGACCATATTTCGATTCATTCTGGCTGTAACTGTACTATCTACAATTATGGTCTTAACTAAATCGCCTACATCTGCTGTTTCACCACCAGTAGATTGAATGCCTACACCATAGTCTCGTAGCATCTGCAGAACTTCTTCAGTTCCGTTGATGATTGCTGATATAACCTCTCCTGGTATCAGATTTTTATTTCGTCCGATTGTAGAAGAAAGTAGAATATCTGATGTACATCCGACGCATAGCAGGTCATCTACATTCATTACGATCGCATCCTGGGCAATTCCTCTCCAAACACTCAAATCTCCTGTTTCCTTCCAGTAGATGTATGCTAATGAGGACTTGGTGCCGGCACCATCTGCATGCATGATGGTGCAATACGACGGGTCATTGGCAATATCGGGAACGATTTTACAAAACGCTTTGGGGAAAATCCCTTTATCAATGGTTTTTATGGCTGAGTGTACCTCTTCTTTGTCAGAAGATACGCCTCGCTGGGCATAGCGATCGTTCATGGGGTTTTTCTTTACAAAGAAAAGGTTTTATCCATTCCCCTCCTCAGTATCCTGAAAGAATCGATCGTATTCATCCACTTGTTGGTCAGGGGGTAACTCATCATTTCCTTCTTTAGGATTGTATCTAAGTACCTTAAATTCTGTCCTTCTGTTCTTTTGATGTTGCTCTTCCGTTTGAGCATTCTTGATAAGTAACTGAGTTTCTCCATATCCTTTAGCAGTAATTCGTTCACTTTTGACCCCTGCATTGATAATGTAGCTTACCGCTGATCTTGCTCTTCTCCAAGAAAGATTCAGGTTGTAATCGTCGTCTGCTCTCGCATCCGTATGCGAACCCAGCTCGATAAAGATTTCTGGGTTATCATTCATTATCTGTACTAAGCTATCTAATACTATTGCTGCATCACTCCTGATATTAGCCTTATCCAGATCATAGTAAATGTTATTCAAAACGATCGCTCGCTCTAAGACAATAGGATCCATCATGATTTTTGTCTCAAAGGTGATATTGGTGACTTCTTCCGTAAGGGTGGTTTTATCAACCGACTTGCCAATCGTGCTGAAATCTTTTCTTACAGTGAAATAGTCTGTCTTTTCACTGATCAAATCATAATGCTCTTCCGGGTACACCCTGAAATTAAACCGCCCATCTCCACCAGTAAATGATTCATCCAATATGTCTCCATTGTCTGCGGTCAATCGAACTTTTGTATTTGGCAAAATAATTTCTTCTCCTGCATCATCGGTTGTTACTGTAACCCCAGTAAGAAAATAATTAACCACTTTCAAATCAGGATCATCATTGATGAACGTATAGATATCATCATCACCCTTACCACCTTTTCGGTTAGAGGAAAAGAACCCTCTTGTTAAGTTGAATTGAAAAAGGCTAAAATCATCAGCAGATGAATTCATCGGCTCTCCAAGATTTTTTACCTTGATTTTTCCACCCTCTCTGAACGCTTGAAATAAGTCCAGCTTACCAAATCCTGGATGCCCATCCGACGCGAAATAAAGACTACCGTCTTCACTGACAAATGGAAAGACTTCATCACCAACAGTATTTATTTCTGGACCAAGATTTCTAACATCCACCCATCGACCTCTTCGGTTAACCTTAGCAACATATAAATCGGCACCTCCGAATCCATCAGGTCTTGTAGATGAAAAATAGAGTGAAGTACCATCTGGACTAAACGCGGGAGCAGAATCCCAGGCATCTGCTACATTAATGGAAAGTGGTACTGGTTCAGACCATCTTCCATTTCGGAAACGAGTAAAGAAAAGGTTCACTTCACTATACCCCTTGGCTTTACCATCATTGCCTTTGGCAAAAATCATAGAAGTACCGTCAGGGGATATTGCAACAGATCCTTCATTGGTGTCCAAGTGATTAATCGCTGGATCTAATGCTTTTAGCGTGGAGAGGTCAACATTGGCCCCACGCGTAGCTACACGATAAATATCCGTAAATGGTGTCCCTGTCGTTCTGTAGATTTTACCACCGTCTCTATTTGTGGTGAAATACAAATATTGATTACTGTAGACTGGTGAGTACTCTGCATTAGCTGTATTTATTTCACTTAAGTTTTTTACTCGATAATAGCTTTTGTTCTCTTTTAGCTCATCAATTTTTCTAAGGTTGTCCAGTTCCTTTTCAGCCAATTTTTTCGCTTTTTCACTTCTTGCCTTTGGTAAATACGTGTTCAATACCTTCTGAGCTTCATCATACCTTTGCTCTACCTTAAGGCCTTGAGCTACATACACATTAATCACCTCTTCCGATGTTCCAACCTTTAGTACCTCTTGATAATATGGAAGTGCATCCACGATCCGATTTGATTGCCTGAAGGCATCACCTACCATGATGTTTTCCTCAACCGAATTCTTAGAAGGGGTACCGCCCAGTTTGTTGATTACCGCATCAAATTCAGCATTAGTCATACTCTTCTCAACAGAACATGAGGCCAAAATGAAAATACTTAACAAAAATGATATATAAGCTCGCATATGCTTTAAAACGTGAAAGATCGTAGATTGATTACTTGGTTTTCGTTATTAGAAAATAATCATCCTTCAAATCAATGATGAAATTAGTTAATAATTAAAAACAAGAATCAATCTAAAAAGCCTTATTTAAAATATCTCGCCACCCAGGTTTTGTCACTTGGGACTAACCATTGCTCGTTAAATTCTGCAAGATTTTTTACAGTATTATCAAAAACCTTTGTTTCGGGATTTATCACTGCATGTGATACTTGTTCTTTCAGGCTGTTAAAAGGGAATAAGTTAATTGAGTCTTCCATAAGAAAGGCTACCTGACCAGATGTCATAAATGATATTCCAAGCTCCTTTTCTAAGGCTTTAATTAGATGAACAGAAGAATCGATGCTACATCCGCTAGGGAGACTGAAAGATTCATCTACTGTAATAATCAAAAACTGATCGTACTCGATTTTGTAAGCAGCTTTCAGATCTTGTCCATGAGCTTGCCACTGTGATAAAAACCGCTCTGTGTAGTCCTTTACAAAAGAAACCTCTTGATCAGTCAAAGACCTACTTGCCTGATAAATCCATATCCTGGAATGATCTGGCATTTCTTCGAACTTAGCTAACATATCACTGTAAACCTTCTGATTCTGCGATGAGTTCCGCTAAGTCCTGAACTTTCACTGAAGCTTCTTTCTCCTTATTTTTTATTCCATCAGACATCATTGTCATGCAGAAAGGACAAGCTACTGCTATAGTATCTGCTTTTGTTTCAAGTGCTTCCTCTGTTCTTTCGATGTTTACTTCCTTATTACCAGGCTCAGCGTCTTTAAACATTTGAGCACCCCCTGCCCCACAGCAAAGCCCTCTGGTCTTGCATCGCTTCATCTCGACAAGCTCTGCATCTAAAGCCTCAAGAACTGCTCGTGGCGCAGAATAAACATTATTGGCTCTTCCGAGGAAACAAGAGTCATGATAAGTAATTTTTCTTCCCTTAAACTCTCCACCTCCTTTTAATTCGACCTTGCCTTCATTGATCAGTTGCTGCAAAAATTGAGAGTGATGAACCACTTCATAATTTCCACCCAGCTCAGGATACTCATTTTTAATCGTGTTAAAACAGTGAGGACATGCCGTTACAATTTTCTCAATTTCATATCCATTCAAAGTTTGAATGTTTGCCATTGCTTGCATTTGAAATAAAAATTCATTCCCAGCTCGACGCGCTGGATCACCAGTACATGTTTCTTCAGGCCCTAAAACCGCAAATTTCACACCTACTTTATTTAGAATCTTAACAAATGCCTTTGTCACATTTTTGTAGCGATCATCGTATGAACCTGCACACCCTACCCAAAAAAGAACTTCTGGTTTTTCTCCTTTAGCAACTAAATCTGCTGCGGTTGGTATTTGTATATCACTCATTTTATTTGCTTTCTTTCATTTCACTTGCCCAATTAAACCGATCTTGTGCACCAAATTTCCATGGCGCAAAATTAGTCTCCACATTTTGGAACATAGCATTCCAAGAAGCTGGGGCTCCTGATTCTTCCATTGCTACATATCTTCTGGTCTGAAGAATGATATCTAAAGGATTAATAGTAACCGGACAAGCCTCTACACACGCATTGCAATTGGTACATGCATTAATCTCTTCCTTAGTGATGTAATCACCCAACAAACTCTTACCATCATCCAATCCGTTTTTACCAACCTCCTCTAATCGATCCCTGGTATCCATCATTATTTTACGTGGTGAAAGTTTCTTGCCGGTAAGATTTGCCGGACATTCTGACGTACATCTTCCACATTCCGTACAAGCATAGGCATCCATTAAATTCTTCCATGATAAATCGTTCACATCCTTCGCACCAAACTTCATTCCTTCGGGTGGTGGTGTATTATCGCCCTCAACAGGCATCCCCAACATCAATTTTACTTCATTGGTGATTTCATCCATATTATCCATTTTTCCTTTAGGAGCTAAACGTCCGTAATAGGTATTGGGAAATGCCATGAAAATGTGCAAATGCTTAGAATAGGTGACATACAGTGCAAAGGCAAAGATTCCAACAATATGAAACCACCAGGCCCCTCGTTCAATTAAAATAAGTGTTGAGGTGGGTAATTTGTCTAACCAACCAAACATAGCAAAACTAAAAAAGAATGTACCTGTTTCAGTGTAATGATCCGCTCCTCTGGTCTGTAAAATTTGATCCGCTCCATTCATTCCAAGTATCGCTACCATTAGCACGATTTCAATAATGAGAATCAAATTAGCATCTAGAGCTGGCCAGCCAACCATTTCAATTTTTTTGAAGCGATTGATCTTTAAAATATTTCTTCGGATCAAAAACACGAGACAAGAGAACAAAACACCTACTGCCAGGAATTCAAAGAAATTGATTGCTGAAGTATAAAATCCTTCGAGGAAGGGTGCAAAAATTCGATGTGTTCCAAAAAGTCCATCAATAATTATTTCCAGTACCTCGATGTTGATCAATACAAAACCCACGTATATCAACAAGTGCAAAAGGGCGGGAATAATCCGTTTGAACATCTTTTTTTGACCAAAGGCAATGAGCACCATATTTTTCAGCCGTTGAGCTCCATTGTCTTGATCAAGGTGAGCCTCCTTACCTAACTTTATATTACTAGCAATCCGCTTGACTCTTTTAGCTATCAGAAAACCAAAAAAGCCAAGTATTAAAATGAAAATAATCTGAGGTATGTATTGCATTCTTAAAAATCTTGCTCGGTTCTTTAATTAATATTTTGCCTTTCGACTTATTTATCTACTTTTGCCAACCCAAAAATTGGTGCTGTAGCTCAGTTGGTAGAGCATCGGACTGAAAATCCGTGAGTCGGTGGTTCGAATCCACTCAGCACCACTTTTTATAAGCCACTTCTTGCGAGTGGCTTTTTTTATTTCACTCCTTTCAATTTAACAATTCCACCAACTCAAACTCTTAACTTCAACCAACTTTCGACTCCTCGAAGATATAATCAATTCACTAAAATAGTATGCATGCATACTATTTTTTATCATACCCATTCCTTCATTTGTTATTTAATATACCGATCGGTATATTTGTAAAATGCCAAGAAATTCTGAATCTACAAGACAGCTTATTATCGATAAAGCACTACCCATTTTTAACACGAAAGGGTATAATGCTGCATCCATTTCAGATATAACTAATGCTACTGGAATTACTAAAGGAGCCATTTATGGGAATTTTAAGAATAAAGATGAAGTAGCTACAGCCGCTTTCGAAAAGGGTGTCCAGATAGTCACAGAAAAAATGGCCAAGCGAATTAAAGCTGAGAAATCTGCACCGGCAAAATTGATGTCGATCATTAACTATTATGAAGACTACATAAGAAAACCACCCATAGCAGGCGGATGTCCTGTTTTGAATTCTTCGATAGAAGCAGATGACAGTCTACCATTCCTAAGGTCAAGGGTAATAAGATCCATTGATCTGATGAAAAATTCAATTACCAAAATTGTCAATAGAGGAATTTTAGAAGGTCAGATTAAAAAAGAAGTTGATGCGGAGGAATTTGCTAATTTCTTCTTTGCCATACTTGAAGGAGGTATTTCTTTATCAAGGGTAGAGGGCGATCTTCGTTCTTTTAGCTTCATAAAGAAATTTGTAAAACGTCAAATAGAATTAATAAAAATTTAAAAAAATTTAATCTATAAAATACCGATCGGTATATGTTATTATGAAAACATTAATTGAAGTTGAAGGCCAGGATATGAGTCGTCCAATGGAACGACCACCAAAATCCAATTGGAAAATTGAAATGATTAAGAAAGGATTGAGCCTACTGCAATATGCATCTCCCAGAAAATCAGCAGAAATCATATGGCATTATTTTACCATGCCGGGTAAGACTCAATTCACTCAAAGTCAACTGGAAATACTGGCTGAAGCAGAGACCTCTCAAACATCTTACCAGGGAGACATTATTAAAACGTATCGATGGGGCAAAACTGGACCCAAAGTATTGCTATGTCATGGTTGGAGGTCTAAAACTGCAGATTTTCGTAAAATGATCATTGCTTTTAGAGAAAATGGTTACGCCGTAGAAGGATTGGATTTGAGAGCCCATGGTAAATCTGAAGGCACACAAACAGCATTACCTGAATATCGGGATATCCTTAAAAGTTACATTGCCAAAAATGGGCCCTATGATGTAGTAGTCGGTTATTCAATAGGTGGGCTTGCCTCAGGAATTGCGTTAAGTGAGCTTGGTTCAAAATTCCAACCCCATAGCTTCTTTCTGATGGCAGCACCACCATATGTTCGGTATTTTTTCAAGGATTTAGTACACGATGTGAGTTGCAATCATGCTGTTTATACTTCAATGTGTAACATGGTAAAAGAAATATATAATCAACCAGTAGACTATTTTGATTTACGTATTAAACTCCAAGATATAAAAGGAGTTAAAACACACTTATTGTATTGTGAAGATGATACGATAGTGCCTTTTCAAAAAGGTGTAGAACTTGAAGAATGTTGGCCCCAGGCATCTTTCGTCCATGTCAAAGGATTGGGTCATTATAAAATTATGTCTAACGAATCAATTATCGACTATATCCTCAAAGCTTGTATAAAGTCGGATTAATAGATTAGCAAAAATCCACCCTTTAAATGGAATAAAATTCCAAACTTTATCTATAAATGAAGAAATTTTGAAATAATTTGATTTGAATCACATTACCAATATTTAATTACGCTTTTTACCTTATTTTATTAGTATTTTGTGAGATTAACCAAGACAAAATACTAGTATGGGTATGTATGATAGCTCACTAGAGCATGATGCTTGTGGGATTGGATTTATAGCGAATACGAACGGAAAAAGAAATCATCGGGCCGTGTCTGATGCGATCAGGATGCTCGAAAACATGGAGCATAGAGGAGGAGTGGGTGCAGAACCAGAAACAGGAGATGGGGCTGGTATCATGACTGAAATACCTTATGATCTTTTTGACCAGGAATTAGCAGAACACAAAGCCTTACTTACACCTAGATCCTACGGACTAGCTATGCTATTCTTACCAAAACCACAATGGGAGGAATGTCTTAATGATTTCATTGAACTAGCCAAAGACCTGGAATTTGAAATTTTTGCTCAAAGAGAAGTTCCTGTAGAAAGCTTACATGTAGGGCCTACAGCAAGAGAAAGCGAACCTACCGTAATGCAAGTGTTTCTTAAGCAGGGGGATCTTGCTGAAAAGGATTTAGAGCGAAAATTATACGTATTGAATAAGTATGCTTCTCATCAGCTCACAGTAAAATTCGACGAGTTCTATATTGCATCTCTCTCTTGTTACAAGGTTGTGTACAAGGGACAATTGAGAACTGATCAGCTTAGAGCCTATTATCTTGACTTGCAGAGTGACCAATACAAATCTGCATTTTCAATCATTCATTCACGATTCTCTACTAATACCTTTCCAAAATGGAGTCTTGCACAACCCTTTCGCTATGTAGCCCATAATGGTGAAATCAATACGATTCGAGGAAATGTGAACAAAATGAAAAGTAAGGAAGCTTTATTAGCATCTTCCCTTTTCACGAGAGATGAGATAAAAAAACTTCTTCCGGTATGTGACCCCAAGTTTTCTGATTCAGCAAATTTTGATGAATTAGTTGAATTACTGGTTATGGGAGGAAGATCTCTGCCGCACGCTTTGATGATGCTAGTACCTGAAACCTGGCAATACAATCGAAGCATGGATGACAAGACTAAAGCATTTTATAAATACAATGCCTCCATCATGGAGCCATGGGATGGACCAGCAGCCCTGTGTTTCACTGATGGAGAGGTCATCGGTGCTACGCTGGATAGGAATGGTTTAAGGCCATGCAGGTATACAATTACATACGATGATAGACTTATTGTTGCCAGTGAAACTGGTGCTTTGCCTGTAGACCAGAAGGTCATCAAGGAGAAAGGCAGACTTCAGCCTGGTAAAATGATCCTGGCTGACCTTGAAAATGGAATAATAAAATTTGATCATGAATTAAAAGAAGAAGTTGCTAAGTCTAAGCCATATAAGGACTGGGTCAATAAGCACAGAATTAAATTAAGGTTTCTTCCGGGACCCTTTAGTGATCCAGAATATTTGTCAGAAACGGAAATCAAGCAAGATCAGTTAGCAAATGGTTGGTCAAGAGAGGCGATAGATAAGATTTTAATACCCATGAGTACCGAAGGTAAAGAGCCTATTGGTAGCATGGGACTCGAAATACCTCTCTCAGCGTTAAGTGAATTTCCCCAACATCCTTCACACTACTTCAAACAGTTTTTTGCGCAAGTAAGTAATCCTCCAATTGATCCAATCAGGGAAAGGTTGGTCATGTCACTCTTTACCAGATTAGGAGAAGGAACAAATATTCTTACAGAGGAGCAATCCCATTGTCATCAAGTTCATATCACTAGACCTATTCTTAGACCCCCGACCTATCAAAAGGTCTTGGAGCTAGCAAATCAGGGATTCGACCATCAGATCATCGATTGCACATTTTCAAAAAATGAAACCCTTGAAGCAGGTCTTAATAAATTATGTGGTGAAGCGGTTAAAGCAGCTAAGGCAGACATTAAAATTTTGATCATATCCGATCAAAACATGAGTGAAGAAAGGTTACCAATACCTTCTCTTCTTGCTACTGGAGCGATTCATCATCATTTGATCGATAAAAAACTAAGGTCGAGAACAAGCTTTGTTGTCCACACAGCAGACGCAGTAGAAGTTCATCACTTTGCCACATTGATTGGCTATGGAGCCAGTGCAGTCATGCCATATCTGGCTTTTAGCCAGATGAAAGCATACGCAGAAAAAGAAAACCTTGATTTTGACCAGCTTTCTGATAACTACGCTCAAGCTATTGGAAAAGGTCTACTAAAAATCATGTCTAAAATGGGCATTTCTACCTTGCAATCGTATCAGGCTGCTCAAATTTTCGAGATCATTGGCTTAGACTCAAAAGTGGTTAACAAGTGTTTTAAAGGAACAATCTCCAGGATAAATGGTAATTCGTTTACTCACTTCGAAGAAAACATACGGAAAAACCATGCAAAAGCCTTTCAAAAAAATTCAACCATATCACACGGTGGAGTTTACGCATGGAGAAGAGACGGAGAAAAACATCTCATTGATCCAGAATCGGTTCACTTACTACAAAAGGCTACAAAGCTTAACGATTATCAGCTTTTCAAGGAATATACTGAACGAATAAACAACCCGGAATCACCATTCTATCTTCGTCACCTGCTGGAATTCAAAAAGGGAAATTCGATTTCCATAGATTTGGTAGAACCGGCAGAGAAAATTTTAAAACGATTTGCTACTGGTGCTATGTCATTTGGTTCGATCTCTCACGAAGCACATAGCACCTTAGCTATTGCGATGAATCGAATTGGAGGGAAAAGTAATAGTGGTGAAGGAGGTGAAGATGCCATTCGGTATGAAATAAAAGAAAATGGAGATTCTGAAAGATCCAGAATCAAGCAAGTCGCCTCCGGAAGATTTGGTGTTACTTCACACTACCTCAACAATGCAGATGAGATTCAAATCAAAATCGCACAAGGCGCTAAACCGGGAGAAGGTGGTCAATTACCAGGCCACAAGGTAGACAAATGGATTGCTAAAGTGCGTATGTCAACCCCTGGAGTGGATCTGATATCCCCACCACCTCATCACGATATCTATTCCATTGAGGATTTGGCACAACTTATCTTCGACTTAAAGAATGCCAATCCAGAAGCACGCATTAATGTGAAACTGGTTTCTCAAGCGGGAGTTGGCACCATCGCCGCTGGAGTAGCAAAGGGTTTTGCAGATGCTATCCTGATTTCAGGTGCAGATGGTGGAACAGGCGCTTCACCTCTAAGCTCGATACGTCACGCAGGATTACCCTGGGAAATGGGACTTGCTGAAGCACAACAAACATTAGTAAAAAATCGGTTGAGGAGTCGCGTAGTTCTTCAGTCAGATGGCAAAATGATGACAGGCAGAGACATAGCCATTGCTACTTTGCTAGGTGCCGAGGAGTGGGGTGTTTCTACAGCTGCTTTGATTGCTGAAGGTTGTATTATGATGCGTAAGTGTCACCTAAACACCTGTCCTGTAGGAATTGCCACCCAAAGAGAAGAACTAAGAGAACTATTCACAGGTGATCCAGAGCATGTCATTAATCTGTTCCGCTTCATGGCGGAAGAGTTGCGAGAAATAATGGCCCAATTGGGTTTCAAAACCATTAATGAAATGGTGGGTCAAAGTCACCTTCTTAAACAATCCACTAAGATAGATGCCAGGGGATTGGACTTATCGAAGGTTATTTCTTTTGAGGATACGAACGATACACGATATAACTCACGCAAGCAAAAAGAACTCCTGGTTGAGGCTTTGGACTATAGAATCTGGAACGATCTTGAAGAGGAAATAAAAAATGGATCTGTGGCAGCATATGATTATCCAATTTACAATACCGATCGATCCACTGGTGCAATCCTCTCCAGCATTGTCTCAAAAAAGTATGGTGCAGAGGGTCTTCCAGAAAACTTGATTAAAACAAAATTCAAGGGATCTGCAGGTCAAAGTTTTGGTGCCTTTTTGGCAAAGGGAATAAAATTTACACTGGAAGGAGACGCCAATGACTATGTCGGAAAAGGGCTGTCCGGAGGAAGAGTCATTATTCACACACAACGTAATGTTCGCTTTCATGCACGAGAGAATACAATCATAGGTAATGTGGCACTTTATGGGGCCACTAGTGGAGAGTGCTACATCAATGGGATAGCCGGTGAGCGATTTGCTGTTCGAAATTCAGGTGCGATTGCTGTTGTAGAGGGCGTTGGTGATCATGGATGTGAATATATGACAGGTGGATCTGTACTCATCCTAGGAGATACAGGAAAAAACTTTGCTGCTGGAATGAGCGGTGGAATTGCCTATGTGCTCGACCTTTCAGGAGGCCTTCGTGATAATTGCAATATGGAGATGGTTGTATTTGATTCACTTGATCAGGAGGATATCCAAAAGATCAGGAAATTGATTGTCAATCATCTAAGACATACATCTAGTAGCCTTGCACAGGAAATTTTATTGGATTGGGAACGCCACATAAACTACATGGTGAAAGTGATTCCAGTAAAATACAAGACGATCCTTGATGAGGCTAAGTCCAAAATTCCAATGACACCTATTTATTAATTCAGTAACTCATGGGTAAACCAACAGGATTTTTAGAATATACCAGGGAGCTTCCAACAAAGGAAGACCCTAAAAATAGAATAGCAAACTATGAAGAGTTTGAGCTGGCTTTTCCTGAGGAGAAGACTTCCAAACAGGCAGCTCGATGCATGGATTGTGGAGTTCCATTTTGCCATTCGGGATGTCCACTTGGAAACAAAATACCAGATTTTAATGATGCCGTGTATAGGGGCGAGTGGGAAGAAGCTTGGAGCATTCTAAAATCTACAAACAACTTCCCAGAATTTACAGGCCGTATCTGCCCTGCTCCTTGTGAAGGCTCTTGCGTACTAGGAATTAATCAACCACCGGTGGCTATTGAGCACATCGAAAAATCGATTGCTGAAAAAGCATTTGACCTGGGTCTTGAAAAAGCAAATAAACCTGAAAAATCTACCGGAAGAAAGGTGGCTGTTGTAGGTTCAGGTCCAGCAGGGCTGGCAGCTGCAGATCAACTCAACCAAGCGGGTCATACAGTTACCGTATTTGAGCGCGATACCAAGATTGGTGGGCTTTTGCGATACGGCATTCCTGATTTTAAGCTCAGTAAGGAGGTAGTTGATAGACGAGTAGACTTATTGAAGAAAGAAGGCATAGATTTTAAAACCAGTGTAAATGTTGGACAGGATATCAGCTCAGAAGTTCTCGATAGGCAATTTGACGCTATTGTTTTGTGTGGTGGGAGCACTGTTCCGAGAGACCTCCCAATACCTGGTAGAGACCTAGAGGGAATCCATTTTGCCATGGACTTCTTAACACAGCAAAACAGAGATGTTGCAGGAAATTTAACAACAGAAAATCGAGTGCTGGCTACCGATAAAGATGTGGTAGTCATTGGTGGAGGAGATACAGGTTCTGACTGTGTGGGAACAAGTAACCGACAAAAAGCTAAATCCATTACTCAAATAGAAATTATGGATAAGCCCCCACTGGATCGTGCAGAAACGAACCCCTGGCCAGAGTGGCCAATGATCCTACGAACCTCTACTTCTCATGAGGAAGGTTGTGATAGAAAATGGGCATTGATGACAAAAGAGTTCGTAGGTGAAAAGGGGAAACTATCCGGATTAAAGGTTGTAGATGTTTCTTTTGAAAACGGGAAACTTAAAGAGAGGCCAAATTCGGAACGGATCATACCTGCTCAATTGGCATTAATAGCTGCAGGATTTCTCTACCCTCAGAAAGAAGGACTACTTGACCAACTCCGACTTGAACTGGATCAGCGTGGTAATGTCGCTACCCGGAACTTCAAATCCAGTTCTGACAAAGTATTCGCTGCAGGTGATATGCGGAGAGGGCAATCTTTAGTAGTATGGGCAATAGCTGAGGGTCGAAAAGCAGCTGAAGCAGTTGATAAATTTTTGATGGCTTAACTTCTCTAAGTGAATAACGTTTTCCAGTTTCTTAGTGCATTAGAAGCCAACAACAATCGCGAGTGGTTCAAAGATCATAAGCAGGAATACAAATCTTCAGAGGTAGAATTCAAAAAGTTGGTCTATGAGATAGAAGAAGGTTTAAGTCAGATGGATCATATTGATAAATCATCTACCAAGGTATTCCGTATTTACCGAGATGTACGATTTTCTGAAAATAAGACCCCTTACAATATTCACCGAAGTGCAAGCTTTAAGCGAGCAACTGAAAAACTAAGAGGTGGATATTACTTAAGGGTTGAGCGTGGAGCTTCGGTTATTGTTGGTGGGTTTTTTGGTCCCTCCTCGTCCGACTTATTACATATCAGAAAACAAATTCAACAGGATTCGGAACCTTTAAGAGAAATTCTATCCACCAAAGAGGTTATCGATTACTTTGGAGGACTGGCAGGTGATCAAGTCAAAAGCGCTCCAAGAGGTTTCAGTAAAGAAGATCCTGCAATTGATCTCTTAAAGTACAAACAATTCATTTTAAAAAAATCTTTCGCTGATACTGAGGTTCAATCAAAAAATTTCAGCCATGTGGCCATCGAAGGTTTTGCCAAAATGAGGCCCTTTTTGAATTACATGAGTGAGATTTTGACAACAGACCTTAATGGAGAACCGCTGATATGATACTCACATAGTTTCATTCCTCAGGTATTGGAAGATCAGCTCCTGATCCAAGTTATCATGATATGCTGTGTAGTCTATACCCTTCTTGAATAAATAATGTGTAAGTAACTTTTTCACTATTTCGTGCAGTACTTCCCTGGTCCACGGTTTAGCTAAGTATTGATCAATACCACCTAAATTAATCGCTTCAATCGTGTCTTGATGAGTCGCCTGGCCTGTCAATAACATCTTCCGTGTATACCTGAATCGATCATCGTTTTCCACTTCCTTGAGTAAATCTACACCTGTCATTTCAGGCATCACCTGATCAGAGATCACAACTGCTACAAAGTCACCATTGCTATCAATATCATCCATTAGATCGAGGGCTTCTTTCGCAGTATCACAAACCTCCACATTGAACTTTTTGTCAAAGAATGCAAGATCTTGTTCTAGTGCGTTTAGGACTTCCTGCTGATCATCAACACATATGATATATATTTTTTCCATTTATACGTTCTGTTGAGTTATGAAACAATTGGTATGCCTATGATAAACGATGTATGACCCGGACAACTTGTTAAATCAATCGATCCATTATGCTCATTAATGATTCGCTTGACTATTGTCAGCCCTAATCCAAGTCCAAAAGAAAGTCCACCAACTTTCGTAGTGAAATTAGGTTGAAAAACCTTTTCGTACAGATCGGTGGGAATACCCGGTCCATTATCAGTAATCCTTACTCGAATGCGATTTCGAGTCACCCCAGTTTTTACCGAGACTTTAGGATATTCTGTTTTATTAGCAAGTAGGCTTTCTATCGCATTTTTGATCAAGTTAATCCAGACCTGGACAAGCTCGCCCGGACAAGCTTCCGTGAGTGGAAGTTGCTCATCAAGTTCACTAACCACTTCAATATGCTTGGTCAAGCTTCGCAAGATGGCCAAGGCATCTTTGACTGTATTATTGATATCTACCTCTTTGGACCAACTCTGGTTTGCTACACCAACTGACTTAATACTTTGAATCACATGGGCTGCTTGCGTAGAGGCAGCTTGCATATCATGCAATAAATACCCAAGCTCCCATAAATCTGCGATTTTATCTAAATGGTCATGATCCTTACCCAATTCCTTAATTTCTTGGGCATGCACTCCAGCGCGACATAATTTCTTGGCTGTAGCCTTACTTACATGATCAAGTTTAGAGTAGCTCTCTCTTAAGGCTCTGGCATCAGCACTCGATACTTGCTGACCCTTGGTGAGTCCATTCTGGAAATAGCCTTGGATGTCCTTTGACTCATTCTTTTGAAGAAATGCTCCAATTGTATCCTTTACTTGACCAAGGTTGCTAGAAAGTGAGGCAATGGTATTATTTAGTTCATGTGCTAATCCTGCAGCCATTTGTCCTAACGTTACCATTTTTTCACTTTGAATGAGCTTTTGTAAGGTCTCCTGTCTGTCCTTCGCCATTTGCCCTGCAAAGGTTTGACGATGTTTGAGTTCATTTACCACGATACCAAAAAGAAAACTTAAAAACTCCCGCGCATCCGGTTCCGGTAAGGTAAATGGATCCTGATCATAGTATTTAACTACACTTTCTTTCTCTGCAACAACATGTGAATAGCTCATACGATCGGTTGAAAAGAAACTGTAAACACCAATGAATCCCTTTTCTTCCGCTTCAAATATTGGTTCGTGGAGTTTATCCGGTAAGTATCCAATAAGCTTGCCCTTCTCAATGTAATAAAGCCGATTGTTTAACTCATATTGTTGAAGCAAGATTTCCCCTGCCCTTAGGCGTACTTCCTTTTTCTCATCAGAAAAGTACTTTTTTATGATGTTATCGTGTAGGCTATTGGTCATTCAAAAAATCCAGTAAAATTCAAGATTGTCAGCAATGCATACAATAAAATCAAACCAATAATGGCTGCACTCAGTCCTGATTTCACCATATCTCGCGTTTGAAAAAAGCCCGTACCAAAAGCAAGTGCATTCGGTGGTGTACTGATCGGTAGCGCAAGACCCATTGAACAGGCCAAAGTAGCTGCAAGTACAATCATTTGAGTTCCACCAAAATCTGCAAGTGAAGGTACTGTAGTGCCTAGAACGGCGACTAAAGGAAGCAGCAAGTTAGCTGTTGCGGTATTTGACATGAAATTTGCCATGACTGCTGCAACAAGCGTAATCGCTAATACAATCACAAATGGTGACCAGGCACCAAATGGAATTGCATCAATAAGTCTGGCAGCCAACCCGCTTTCATCAAGAGCCAGACCCAAAGCAATACCACCCGAGACTAACCACAATACGTCCCAGCTGATATTCTTCAGGTCATTTTTGTTAATGATTCCTGTTGCTGAAAAAACAGCAACAGGAATCATTGCCACCACATAGGCGTTCATTCCATGTAGAAAATCCGTAAGCCATAACAAAATGGTTACAGCAAATACAGCATAAACCAAATAGGCCTTTCTATTCTTAAGAAACTTTCCCTTCATCGTGAGTTCAATAGATGAGATCTTAGGTGGATATAAACTCAATAAAATGATCCATGCCAGAAATAGCATGATCAGCACATAAGGAAAGGCAAAGAACATCCATTCTCCAAAGCTGATATAGTTTGAGCCCGTAAGGTACTTTAGTGCAACTGCGTTAGGTGGAGTACCAATGGGTGTCCCTATTCCACCAATGTTAGCAGCCAAAGGAATAGAAAGTGAAAAGGCGATCTTTCCAGAATCATTGGCATCAAAAACAGTAAGTACAGGTGCTAAAATAGAAAGCATCATGGCGGTAGTTGCCGTATTGCTCATAAACATGGAGAAGACAGCCGTAATGACCATCAGTCCCATCATAACAAATTTTGGATTTTTACCAAAAGGTTTCAATAAAACTCTCGCCAGATTTTGATCCAACCTGAATTTCGTGGCAGCCATGGCTAAAAAAAATCCACCTAGAAACAGAATGATAATGGGTGAAGCAAAGGTTTTTAAGATATCCGAATGAGGCAAGAGCTTGCCGAGCTTATTAGTAGAATCATCTACAAAAAGGACAAAACCTTTATCTGAAACAAGAATCAGCTCAAAGAGGATGATGAGGAGAGAAGTAGCATAAACTGGAATGGGTTCCAAAATCCAGAAAAGCGCAGCAAAAAAGAATAAGGCAATTATTCGATGTTCGACAACTGTCAATCCCTCTAATGGAATAAACTGTCGTGGAATGAACAGGATAATAAGCGGCAATACTAATAATAGATGCTTTCCTCTCATCGATCATTGAAATTAAGGCAAAAAAAGAAGATCAACATACCCTGTCTAATGATAAAAATCAATGCTAATCCAACCATTTATTATGTAAGATTAGCGCATAATTTATTTGGTTTGATTCCAAATAAAGGCGTGATGTAAGTGGTTCATACATTATTTTTTACCTTTCACTTGTGAAGTTTCTGAAAAACATATCACTTCTTGTGGCTGGAAGTTTACTTCTACTCCACACATTTATTCCTCATGAGCATCATGCGGAAATCAATCAAGTAGAACGCATTCAGCAACATCAGCAAGCAGATGACTTATTTGACTTGCTTCAGCTGGTATTTCACAACGACCTTGGAGAAGAACATTTAGAAAACTTCAGAACTACTTGTTATTTCTTCATTCCGTCTGATACATTTGATCAAGAACTATTAACGCCAACTTACTACCTAGTACAATCTACCCCACATACTCTAGAAGATGTCTCTTTTTCGTTTACTGAAGAGATACATATCCTATCCTTTAGAGGGCCACCTTTAATGAGCTAGTCTACCCTTTGCTCAAGGTATCCACACCTCTAAATCTTAATATATATGCTCGATCGAACTATTCAATTCAGCTTGAAGAACAAGCTGATCATACTCTTATTTACAAGCTCTATTGTGGCCTTTGGACTTTATGCACTGGTAAATATTCCCATTGGTGCAGTTCCAGATGTTACCAATAATCAAGTTCAGGTCATCACTACCTCGCGAGATCTATCCACTCAAGATGTAGAGCAATTCATTACCTACCCAGTTGAGCTGGAGATGGCAAACTTGCCAGGAGTTAAAGAGATTAGGTCAATCTCAAAATTTGGGTTGTCAGTAGTCACTATTGTTTTTGAAGATAGAATGGGTACTTACTTGCCAAGACAATTAATTGCAGAGAAGCTGCAAACAGTCACTGAAAATATACCTTCAGGTTTCGGATCACCCGAAATGGGGCCAATCTCTACTGGCTTGGGAGAAATCTATCAGTATGTGCTGGAGGTGGACCCTAAATACAAGGAACAATATTCCCCGATGGAGCTCCGAACCATTCAGGACTGGATTGTCAGAAGGCAGATGTTAGGTATTCCTGGGGTTGTAGAAGTCAACACTTGGGGAGGGTTTCTAAAACAATATGAAGTGGCAATCAATCCGGGGAAACTGCGATCCATGCAGTTATCCGTATCGCAGGTCTTCGATGCTTTAGAAAAGAATAATAGTGTCGCAGGTGGCGGCTACATTGAAAAAGGAGATCAAGCCTTTTTTATTCGTGGTGAAGGTTTGACTGGAACTATTGAGGATATTAAAGATATCGTAATCGAAAACCGAGAAGGTTTACCCATTTTTATAAAAGATGTCGGCGAGGTGGGCTTCGGACATGCCACCCGGTTTGGGGCAATCACAGGAAATGGTCAGGGAGAAAAGGTTCTGGGGCAGGTCATGATGCTTAAGAATGCGAACTCCAAAGCAGTAATTGAAGCGGTAAAAGAACGTGTGGTCGAGATTCAGCCTACCCTTCCTCCAGGCATCTCCATCAATGCTTTCCTTGAACGAAGTGAATTAATTGAGAAAACCACATCGACCATTGCTGAGAACCTAATTCTTGGTTGCTTAATCGTCGTTTTTGTGGTCGTATTGCTTCTTGGCAACTTCCGAACTGGCCTGGTGGTGGCTTCCGTAATCCCTCTCTGCCTTCTTTTTGCCATTTCACTTATGTACCTCTTTGGTGTAGATGCTAACCTGATGAGCTTAGGTGCCATCGACTTTGGGATCATCATTGACGGTGCAGTGATCATTGTGGAATATATTGCTTTCAAAATTACAGCTGAGAAAGCTCAACTGGCAGGCGTCCCAATTCAGGAACGTAAATCACTTATTGATCAAATAACGTTCAATAGTACTCACAAAATGATGCATTCGGCTGTTTTTGGACAGCTAATTATCATCATTGTATTTATTCCAATTCTTTCGCTCATCAATGTTGAAGGCAAAATGTTCCGCCCGATGGCCCTGACATTTTGCTTCGCTTTGATTGGAGCCATGATCTTCTGTTTTACTTATGTTCCTGTGATATCTAGTCTCATTTTAAAACCTACTAAACATTCAAAGAAAAACATCAGCACAAAATTGATTTCCTGGCTACAAGATCGCTACAGGCCAACGATTTCTTGGGCATTGAACCATACCAGAATTGTTATTAGTTCTGCATTAACACTGCTGCTTGGAGCGATTATCCTTTTTTCAACTTTAGGTGGAGAGTTCGTACCAACATTGGATGAAGGAGATTTTGTCATACAACCTGTACTGGAAACTGGAACATCACTTAGCAAAACGGTAGAAACCACTACGCAGATCGAACAAGTGATAAGGACATTTCCAGAAGTCAAGCAAGTGGTAACCCGAATTGGTGCTGCCGAGGTGCCAACAGACCCCATGTCAATGGAAGAGACAGATGTGATAATAACATTGTATCCTAAGAATGTATGGGAGTCTGCTAATAATAAGGACGAATTGGCTAACCTGATCAAAGAACAATTGCAAAAGCGAATTCCGGGCGTTGATTATGAGTTTACACAACCCATAGAAATGCGATTCAATGAACTGATCACCGGGGTGCGAGCCGACCTTGCAATCAAGATCTTTGGAGAAGATTTGAGGGTATTAGCAGATAAGGCAGATGAAGTCGCCGAGTTGATACAAAATGTGGAAGGAGCCGCAGACATCACAGTCGAAAAAGTGGAAGGACTACCTCAAATGCAAGTGAAATATGACCGAGCAAAAATTGCAAGGTACGGTTTAAACATCGCCGAAGTGAATGATGTGATCAGCATGGGTTTTGCTGGCAAAGTTGCGGGTAGTGTTTTTGAGGGAGAAAAGCGATTTGACCTGGTTGTCCGCTTTGATCAAGAACACAGAAAAGATATTCAAAACATTCAGAACTCATTTGTTACTACTCCATCAGGCGTTCAGGTTCCATTAAAGGAATTGGCACAGATCTCTTATACAACCGGCCCAGCTAAGATTTCAAGAGATGATACCAGAAGAAGGATAGTTGTAAGTGTTAATGTAAGGAATCGTGACCTTGAATCTGTGGTAGATGATGTAAAATCCTTGATAAATACTCAAATACAGATACCAGTCGGATACTCGGTCAGCTATGGAGGTCAATTCGAAAACCTTCAAAGTGCAACCGAAAGACTTACATATGACGTACCTATTTCTTTAATTCTCATATTTATTATGCTCCACTTTGCCTTTAAATCCATTAAGGAAGCATTGATGATTTACACTGCAATTCCCTTAGCTGCCGTTGGAGGTGTTCTTTTCTTATGGATCCGAGAAATGCCTTTCAGTATATCCGCTGGTGTTGGATTTATTGCCTTGTTTGGAATAGCTGTACTTAATGGTATTGTGCTCATTGAACATTACAAGGAACTGAAGATGAATGGATACGCAAACCTAAAATCATTGATCGTAGAAGGAACCATTTCTAGGCTTAGGCCTGTGTTGCTAACCGCCTCAGCTGCAGCGATGGGATTTCTACCTATGGCCATATCTACCTCAGCAGGTGCCGAAGTGCAACGACCCTTGGCAACGGTAGTAATTGGCGGACTAATTACCGCAACCGTTCTAACACTAATCGTGCTTCCGGTCCTTTACTATTTACTAGCCGAAAGAAAATTCAGCTTTAAACCCAATGGTAAAATAGTCGCTATGGGAATATTATTTCTTTCAACCACAACCTCCTATTCTCAGAGGAGACAATTGACACTTGAGCAGATAATTCATGAAGCTAAAGAGCATAATTCCGCTTTAAAGAGCCAGAAAGCCATGGTAGAGCGTCAGCAGGCATTAATGGGAACTTCATTCGATATCGATAATACGAACATCTATTACAGTTATGATGAAAACAACATTGCACCCAACGACAGCCCCTTAAAGATATGGGGCTTACAACAGAATTTTCGTTTTCCTACTGCATATGCCAGCGAAAGAAAATTTCAACAAGCTAAGCTAGAACTAGAAGACCGGCAATATGAGGTAGAAGAATGGTTGCTGGAGGAACAAGTATCTAGGTCTTTTTATCGAATCCAGTATCTCAATAATCTCAAGAGAAATTACAACTATCTTGACAGCATTTATTCCAGATTTTCCGATGCTGCAAGGCGTAGGTTCGAACTGGGTGAATCCAATATATTGGAAAAAATGACAGCAGAAAGCAAACAAAATGAAATTCGCCTTCAGCTAAGTCAGGTAGAGCAAGACCTGGCGATTTCATATGCAGAACTTCAGCGATGGGTACAGACAGATGAACCATTTCAGCTGGTGATCAGTCCCTTCGATCGGGTTGTCTTGAAAGAGCCTGATGCGCGAAATCCAATGGTAAACTACCTCATGCAACAGCAAGAGGTTATCACCCAAGGTTCAAATACACAAAAAAGTCATTGGCTACCGGATATACAATTAGAATACTTTCAGGGGACAAACAATGCAATGAATGCACAAACGTACCATGGGTTCCAGGTGGGGTTAGGCGTACCACTCTTTTTCGGAGCACAGAAATCAAGGGTAAAAGCAAATAAGATTGATGAGAAACGAATCGAATTACAACGTAAGGATTATGATCAACAGTTATCAGCAAGCTTAGAGCAATACCAGTTAGAATTACGGAAGTATCAACAAGCTTTGGATAACTATGATCAGACTGGAAAGCAATTATCTATTTCATTGACAAATGCTGCTAATCGTTCATTTGAAAGTGGAGAAATTCAATTTTATCAATACCTACAGACCATGGAAAAGGCCGTGCAAATTCAAGTCAATTACCTACAAAATCTGAGGCTTTACAATGAAACTGTATTGTCCCTAAATTATTTATTGAACTGAACTATTGTAAACAATGAAAAAACAATCATATATCTATAGTACCATTCTAGTGACATTTTTCCTATTTGGATGCACTAAAAAGACCATGGAGGAATCGACAAGCCAGCCTATAGCCACTGCAAATGAGGCCTCAGAGACACTTTTAACTAAAGTGGAAAAGGAGGAAGAACATACCATTGCTGTGACCGGATTTATAGATGTTCCACCTGAAAACCGGGCATCGATAAGTCCCTACTTTGGGGGTTTTGTGAAGAACATCAACGTACTACCAGGCCAATCAGTTAAGAAAGGTGAGCAGCTTTTTACTCTCGAAAACCCAGAATACTTGAAGGTTCAGCAAGAATATTTGGAATCCAAAGAGCAACTTGATTACCTAAATACAGATTATTTACGGCAAAAACAGCTCACTGCTGAGAATATTACCTCCACAAAGCTTTATAAAAAGGCCGAATCGGACTACAAAGTGATGCTTGCAAAGTACCAGTCCTTAAAGGAACTCATAAAACTTATGGGGTTATCGATCATAGAGATAGAAAAAGGAAACCTGTTTTCAAACATTTCAGTCAGGTCACCAATTAGTGGTGATATTACTTCAGTTAACATTACAAAAAGTGCTTTTACAGATGCAAAAACGGTTGCAATGGAAGTAGTTAACCTGGATCATATACATCTGGAACTTGAGGTGTTTGAAAAAGATGTTTTACTGGTCAAAGAAGGTCAAGGTTTGTTATTCAAAATTCCAGAGACCGGCTCACAGGTATATGAAGGTAAAATTTACCTGGTGGGTAAATCAATCGATTCAAACAAGAGAACTGTCATGGTTCATGGCCACATAGAAGAGGAGATTGACGGATTAATCCCCGGTATGTTTGTAGAGGCCAAAATAGACTTACAGGATAGGTTATAATCCAGCAATCAAAATATTTGAAAAAAAGCCCTAAGAATTCTTAGGACTTTTTCTTCTCTTTTGTGCAGGACACGTTCTGAAACCAAAGATGGTATAAAGAGGGCAGAAGCTCACTAGACTTGTCAAAAGAAAGACACCCGCTAAAACAATCAGGACCAAACCTAAGGTACCTGTAATGGTTCCATTAAAAAATAAAAATGCTACAACTGCGGCGACCAAAAACCTAATGATTCTATCCGCTGATCCCATATTTTTTTTCATATTTTAAGAATTTAAAAATTCAACAAGAAGAACAATTCCGACGATTAAAGCTATGCAAGTAACACAAACAGCTATAAGCTTTAGAAATTTGTTCCTTAACATGTTGCTAAGCTAGAGCTGTGCAAAAGAAAAAGCAGTGACATTTGTCACCACCTATAAAAGTTTAATTCCAGCATTAGATTGTTGAATTAATCCTTCTGATTCTAACTTCTTGATAATACGTGAAACAACCTCTCTTGAGGTTCCAAGCTCAGCAGCTATTTGTCTATGAGATATTTTCAATGGATTGTTGTTTGTAAGCCGAACACGTTCTTCCAAGTATAACAGTAAACGTTTATCCAGCTTATCAAATATTACATGTCGAATCGTTTCAAGCAACTCAGCATAACGAAGGTTATACTGCTGAAAAAAAATATTGTTGATTTCAGGAAATTCGTTTCGCCATTTTCTTAGCTTTTCTACAGAAATCAATAATATTTCCGAGTCCTCCTCAGTCATCGCAAACACTTTACTCGGGTCATTATGCAAGCTTGATGAAAAAGACATGATACAGCTTTCATTCGGCCTGATATAATAAAGCAAAAGCTCCTTGTCTTCATGCCTGGAAAACACCTTCAACAGTCCTGAAATTACAATAGGTATAACCTTTACAAATTGTCCTTCACGAAGTATTTCTGTACCCGCTTTTATAAGTTCTATTTGGGACTCCTCCAGGATTCGTTCTCTGAGTATACCGCTTACATTTGTTAATACTCCAACCTTACTCATAGACGTCAACCCCTATCATAAACCTCTATGCTGTGTACAACAGATCATAGTATTCCTCCAGCATACGCTTAACTGAAAACTGATCTTTTGTACTTAAGATACTTGCCTTCATCATTTCGATCCATTTTTCCCGGTTGTCATAGTAGGTAGGTATCACCTCATTGAGCAGTACTTCATAAAGTGCATTGACATCATGTTTATCCTGCTTTTTCACACCCTTGCTCTCAAAACCATCCCCAAACTGCCAACCATTGACTCCATGATCACATGCCTCTGGCCACCAACCATCAAGAATACTTAGGTTAAGTGATCCATTCATCGCAGCCTTCATGCCGGAAGTACCACTTGCTTCTTTTGGCCTTCGAGGGTTGTTTAACCAAACATCTGAACCTCCGGTTAATAATGCCCCTACTTCCATGCTATAATTCTGAAGGAAAACCACTGAATTAGGATACTCTTTTGATAATTCAACAATAACCTCAATGGTCGCTTTGCCAGCATCATCCAATGGATGGGCTCGACCAGAGAAGATGACCTGTAGTTTTCCTTTTTTCAATAACGGAGCAATGACTCTACGCTTTGTGAAGATCAAATCACTTCGCTTGTAGGCTACCGCACGTCTGGAAAAACCAATAGTTAGAACATCCGGATTTAAGGTTACGCCGTTGTGCTCTTCCACATAAGCAAAAAGTCTCTGTTTATTCTCCATATGTGCCGCCCACAGGTCTCCTCCCTCTTCTGCTACTTTGATCATATGTTCGTCTACCCAGGTAGGTATATGGATACCATTGGTGATTCCGATGATTTCTGCACGACCCTCTACCTTCTCCCACATCTTGTTTGCGGTTTCATTATGAAGCTGTGCAACAGCATTGGCCTTCTTGGACAGCCGCAATGCCCCTACTGTCATATTGAACGGACTACCACCCAAGGCTCTTAACTGAGATCGAGTAAATACTTTGTTATCCGCCCCCATATACATCAATCGGTCAATAGGGTGTGATTCATTTCCTTGAACAACTGGTGTATGTGTGGTAAAGGCAATTTCGTTTTTCGTCAACTCCATAGCCTCCTCATGCGTTTTTCCCGCTTCCATTTTTTCACGCATGAGCTCAAAACCAGCAAAAAGTGCATGTCCTTCATTAAAGTGATAGACATCAATCTCAATCCCTAACTCCCTAAGTGCTCTTACTCCTCCGATCCCAAGGATCATCTCCTGAGCGACCCGTTCTTCTTCAAACCATCCATATAGCTGTCCGGTAATCCATGCGTCGTTATTCCCTTCGATATTGGTATCCAACATATACAAGTCTGCATTTCCGAACTCAGTGCACTTCCACACTTTAGCTTTTACCTTCCGCTTCCTGATGAGAACTTCTACTTCTACCCCTGTATCCTCAAGAAAATCATATGAATAGTTGTGATATGTATCGTATGGCTTGCCATCCTCATCCAGTACTTGATCGGTGTAGCCTTGTTTCCAAAGCAACCCAATCCCTATTACTGGAAAATCGTGATCTTTTGCTCCTTTCAGGTAATCTCCTGCCAGGATACCCAGACCACCTGCATATTGTTTGAAGTTCGTTTCAAGGGCATATTCCATACAGAAATAGGCCACTTTTGGTTGCTTATTATTTGTGGACATAGTGTTCTTAATTACGGACGCTAAATTGAGAAATTGGGCTCTGGATAAAAAGAAACTACCAGAGTATTATTAAGAAGTTTTTATTTGCTATCTAATTGCCCAGCCTTGCCTGACATCAGTTCCCCAATGATTCGGGTGCTATGAAATTGTTCAGCCAATATTTTTAGAAATACAGTAATGGGTATAGACATGATGAGGCCTGGAATGCCCCAAATAAAGCCCCATAACATCAGCATAATCAGTATAGTGATCACATTAATAGAAAAGGATTTACCCATAAATATAGGCTCTAAAACCCCTCCAAAAAGGGCCTGAATACCAGCTATGGTTAAGGTGAATAGAAATAGCATCGAAAGCGCTTCTATCTCTACAACTGCAAATACAGCAAGCAAGACAACCGTAATCACCGAACCAATCATTTGAAGGAAGTTGATCGCAAAGGCAAACAATCCCCAAAAGATGAGAAAACTCACACCAAAAGCCCAGCAAGCTATACCGATACTTAAGCCAGTCAGGAAACTGATGATGAACTTCACTTTAATGAATTTAATCAGGTCCTTCTCTACTTTCATAAAAGTTTTCACTGATGAATAGTGTTGTTTTAGGATCGTACTATTGAGCAGTTTTTGCATATCAATAGAGCCAGCAAGAAGCAACACAACAAAAAATACAGTTGTCAAGGTTTTAGAAACGGTAGTTGAAATAAATTCTGGTGTTGGTGCAAAGTTTTTGATTACTGTTTCCTTTCGAATGAAGGACCCTAACACATCCTCTCCTTGCAAGAAGGATACACCGAAGAAGGCTTCAATCGAAATCACAAGTGAGGTTAGCTTATCCTTAGCGCTATCAAAAAAAGCATTATCGGTGGCAAGAATCTCTCGGCTAGAAAGCTGGATGAGTTCACCACTCAACTTGAAAAAAACCGCAATGATCATAACAACAATGATGATACTCAGGATTTTAGGGACACCCTTCTTTTTCAACCACCACATCAGTGGCAAAAAGAGCAATGCGATGAACATTGCTGAAAAAAGGGGAATGAAAATAAAAGAAAGCGTTTTGAGTAAGTTGAAAACAAGAGGTATTACAATAATAAGAAGTAGGATATTCGTGGTTCTTCTTTCGTTCATAGATGATTCATAAGAAATCGAGCGCAAAGAGAACCAAGTCTTAGGAAATCTTGCTATAGATCATTCCATTAGATGTATCAAAATTGGTAATGATATCTATGATATTTTCTTATGCTGTTTCGATTGTTCACATGACCTTAATAGAAAAAGCCCCTCAGAAATCTGAGAGGCTTTTATTTTCTTTTATGAATCTCAATCAATCAACTGAATGACCGTATTTATCAGAATAACGTTGATAAAGTTCTTGCTGCTTATTATCAAGAACAATTTGTTTTCCACCGATAAAAGCATGCGATAAGTTATTTGTTCGCATGTCCAGTGCATCTCCTTCAGAAACGAAAAGCGTCGCATCCTTGCCTACCGTAAGTGATCCTACCTTATCACCTACACCCAATAACTCTGCATTATTTAATGTGATCATCTGGATAGCTTTTTCATAGTCTAACCCATGAGCCACAGCAGTACCTGCTGCAAACGGAAGGTTTCTTCCAAAGCCTAACATACCGGTCATATACATACCTACTTTCAGATCTTCCGCAAAAAGTTTCCCAGGTAGTTCATATGGATCGTTGACACCCGAATGTGTATAAGATGGCATCTGATGAGTGGAATGCACTATAACCCCAACATTATGCTCTTTTAGAAATCCAGCTACGATCAATGATTGCTCTCCGGACACCAATACAATTCGTTCAATATTCAGGCTTTGTGCCATTCGAATGGATTCGATAATACTCTTGGCATTATTAGAGTGTATGAACAAAATCTTAGTGTCATCAAACAAACCACCCATTGCTTCCATCTTGATATTAGTGGCACTCCCTTTGGCTTTACTGTAAGCGGCTGCTTCCAGAAAATGTGCCTTAAGCGCCGCTACATTATTTACGTACCCCTTATCTGGTTTTTGTTCCCAGCTACCTGCACCCTCATCGTATTCCCACTTCAATCGATTGGGCCAATTCATGTGAATACCTATATCCATGGTATGAACTGCATCCTCCCAATTCCATCCTTCTAATTCCATCACTGAAGAAGTCCCCGAAACCATACCTCCTCTCGGAGTGGTCTCAGCTAACAATACGCCATTATACCTGAATGTTGGGATATATTCAGAATCCGTATTGTAAGAAATGACTGATCGAACATTAGGATTTAGAGATCCTCTTTCACTGAAATCAGACATGGCTCGAATAGCGCCTACTTCCTGAAGACCAAGAACAGAATTAGGAAGAATAAAACCAGGGTAAATGTGCTTTCCTGAAACATCAATGACTTCATAGCCTGATGCATCCACGTTAGCATCTGCTGTTACCATCGTAAGTTTTCCGTTATCGAACCCAATCAACGCATCTTCAATCACGCTTCCATCACCAACGTGGGCTGTCGCGCCTTTAAGTAAAATTGGTTTCTCCTGCTCTTTAACAGGAATAGGTACCTGGCTATAGGAAACACAGGTAGCCGCTAAAAATAGATATATAAATATTAACTTCTTCATTATTCTACTTCGGTTAGTTTGTGTAAGGCTTCAGCTGCTAATACATCATCACAATGAAATTCTAGTTCAATGAATGAGCTTCTTTTCTGGGTTTTTCCACCGTTCTTTTTCACTCCTTTCATTTTCTGAATCAGTCTTGCACGTTCAGATGAAACATATTGGCGAGCCTCCATATCTTTCTCACGATCAAAATAAACGGTACCATCCACAATCGTTTTATCAGCAATTGCATACACAGATAATGGATGATCCGTCCACAAGACTACATCTGCATCTTTGCCTACCTTGATGCTTCCCATCCGGTCATCTAGATGAAGTAATTTGGCTGGATTCAATGTAACCATCTTCCAGGCATCTTCCTCTGACATACCACCGTATTTGACAGATTTAGCAGCCTCTTGATTCAGCCTCCTTCCACTATTGCCATCATCAGAGTTAATTGCAGTAACAACGCCCTCTCTGTCCATAATAGCCGCATTATATGGAATGGCATATCTAACCTCCCACTTGTAATTCCACCAGTCTGAGAAAGTAGATCCTCCTGCACCATGCGCTTTCATTTTATCCGCAACCTTATAACCCTCCAAAATGTGGGTGAAGGTATTGATGTTGAAGTTGAACTGATCAGCTACATTGATCAACATATTGATCTCTGACTGAACATAAGAGTGGCAGGTAACCCAACGCTCTTTGTTGATTATTTCCAACATGGTTTCATCCACTAAATCTCTCCTTGGCTTTGGTTTAGATGCTCTGGCTTTAGAAGACAAGCTGTTATATGCATTCCATTCCTTTTGATAATTCAGTGCATTGGTAAAACCATCCACATACACCTGCTCTACACCCATTCGAGTCTGAGGGAATCGAACAGATCGTTGATTTCTGGACCTTTTTACATTTTCCCCGAGGGCAAATTTTATAAATTCATCTGCCCCCTTAATTTTTAGTTTCTCTGGAGCAACGCCCCATCTCAGATTGATGAGACCTGACTGACCACCAACAGGATTGGCAGAACCATGCAGTACCTGAACTGCCGTAACCCCTCCAGATAAGGTACGATACAGAGATAAACTTTCAGAATTTAATACATCGCCAACTCTCACCATTGATGAGTTCGTTGCCACATCATTTAAACCGCCCTGTGCACCAATATGAGAGTGTTCATCAATGATACCGCTAGTCAGATGCATTCCTGATGCATCAATTTCCCTGGCTCCATTGGCACTTAGTCCTTGTCCAATTTGAGCTATTTTACCATCCCGAAGCAGCACATCAGTCTCCTGTAAAATACCCTCTGACTCATTGGTCCAAACAGTTGCATTCTTGATCAAGATCGTTTCTTGAGTTGGAATTGTTGTATTTCCAAATTCAGTAAATGGATAAATGAGCTCACCTAATTCAGGTCGTTGTTCTTCCTTATTCTCTTTATCCTCATCTTCCTCTTTCTCAAGTTCACTGGTTTTTGTCAATGTCCAATCCACCCACGAACCATCCGCTAATTGTCCCTTTCCATTCCAACCGCTATCGGATATCCAGCCAAAGAATCTGTGATCCCCTTCATCTTCTTTCGCCTCCTTGAATGAAAAAGACGTTAGATCGAACCCAAACTTCCCACTCATCTTGAGTTTAGTTGAGTCGTTTACAATAAGTTCTGCCTTTTGAGCACCCGGCTCACCACTAACTTTCACATCAAACGCTTTATCATTATAGGCTAATTGATAGTTTGCTGCATTATCTGGTGATGCTAAAGGCGCGAATCGGTTAGGCGTTCCCTGCACCCAGTTTTCGTGAATCTTCGACTTCTCATCAAAAATGGGTCCTGATGAAATAAAGAAGTTCGCTAACATTCCCTTCTTCAGACTACCCACCAGACTATTCGCTCGGATCATCTTAGCTGGGTTGTACGTTAATGCTTTTAAAGCCCCCTCCTCTGATAAGCCATGCTCAATAGCTTTCCTTACATTTTTTATGAAATCCTTCTTAGATCCCTTAGAAGTTATGGCAAATAGTATTCCTGCCTTTTCGAGTACTCCCGGATTGGTTGGTGCTAACTCCCAATGTTTCATGTCCTGCAAGGAAACTCTTTGGGCATCCAATGGATCTTCCACATCATAAGCAGCAGGAAAATTTAGAGGAACGATAAGTGACGCACCTGAATTCTTGATCTCATTAATCCTACGATATGAGGTTCCATCCGATTTGATGGTGTATTGTACGTTAAATTCATCTCCAACTTTGTCAGCTCTCAAAACATCCATCCAGTCTCCATTAGCATCAAATAGTTGTGGTAAGCTTTGTGAATCAATCCACGCTTCCAATGACTGATCTTTAAAGGGTCTGGGATTAAATTGGCCATACCATGCTGCATCCAAATATGTTTGTCTTAGTAGCGAAATGTATCCCATTAAAGAAGAAGGATAATGTTGTCTGGAGGTGCCTTTATCAAAGGAATAATGGGCGGACGCCACTTCCATTAACACGGCTTCATTATCGTTACTACTAAGAGTCACAAAAGCTCCTGTTCCTCTAGCGATACCATCGGGGCGGAAGGTTAATACAGCACCAAAGCCCATCTTTTGTAAAGACTCAGCAGCCTTTTTATCGTACTTAAAATCCATACCTGCTGAATAATGCGCTTTAATCGCATCGTTGGTACTAAATGCTCCATCTGTTTTTGGTAACATTTGCTCAGCTCCATTCCATGGTGACCCACCGGAAGCCTTTGGGATGGTAATACCATAGTTTGAATGAAGATCAATAAATGACGGATAAATGAATTTTCCATTTAAATCCACTTCCACATATCCATCCGGTACGGTCAGTGAGGTTCCGACTTGCTCCACTTTTCCTTCTTTAATTAAGAGTGTAGCATTTTCTAGTTTGGTTTGATAATCAACAATAATTGTTGCATTCGAAAAGGCATATGCACCAGATCTCTCATCAGCCACATCGTTTGGTGTTAACGTTTCTTGTGCCCCAAGATGGAGAATCAGACATACAAATGCTATTCCGAAAAGAAACGGTTTCCTTTTCATAATTACATTAGGTTAAAAAAAAGAAGTTAACCAAATCCGTCGAACTAGACGGATATTCTAGGAAAAGAATGATGAATAACAGCTTTTATTCACGTATAATCTAGAGGAGCTATTTAATACCTTTCAGCGACATCACCTCCTTAGGATTAAGGTTTCTGAACTTCCCTCGGGGAAGATTCTTTTTTGTCAGGTTTCCAAACATGACCCGATCAAGTTTTTTCACATGATATCCTAAATGTTCAAAAATACGACGTACAATTCGGTTTCGTCCAATATGAATTTCGATACCAATATTTTTATAATCCTCACCAAGTATTGCTATCTCATTCACTGAGGCTAGTCCATCTTCGAGCATCACTCCCTCAACGATCTGATCAAAATGCTCTTTTGTAATGGGTTTATCTAATTCAACCTGGTAAATCTTTCGCACCTTATGAGATGGATGGGTAAGTTTCTTCGCGGTTTCCCCATCATTGGTAAAAAGAAGTAGCCCTGTTGTTTCTTTATCAAGCCTACCTACAGGATAAATTCGCTCATTGCATGCTTTTTCAACCAATTCCATTACTGTCCGTTTGGCGTGTGGATCCTTTGTTGTGGTCACAAAACCCTTTGGCTTATTGAGGAGCACATATTGATGCGTTTCGGACTTTAGTTGCTTTCCTTTGTACTCTACTCGGTCTGTTTTTTTGACCTTGTAGCCCATTTCAGTAAGCACCTTTCCATTCACTTTGATTTTGCCCTCTGCAATTAAATGGTCTGCGTCTCTTCGTGAACATATCCCGGCATTTGCGATATATCGGTTCAGACGAATCTCAGAAGGTTTTTGTGTTTCTTTCTTATTGGGCCGCTTCATTCCTTCTCTTCACCAATAGAATTCTCTTCCGTACTAAAGTCTTTTGGAGTAGGTAGCTCTTTTAAATCATTGATACCAAAATAATCCATGAAACGCTGACTTGTTCCATACAATATGGGCCGCCCTACTCCCTCAGATTTACCCTTAATTTCTACTAACTCTTTCTCCAATAATTTCTGAATGGCATAGTCACAATTCACTCCTCTGATTTGTTCTGCCTCACTTTTGGTTATTGGTTGTTTATAGGCAATGATCGATAATGTTTCAAGTGCTGAATTGGACAGTCTTTTTTTGGACTGTTGCTTTAGAAGAATTCCAATACTTGCCTGATAGGCTGGCTTTGTCAGAAACTGATAACCTCCTCCAGACTTGAGTAGTTCCATTGAAAATTCATCTGTTTTGAATTTCTCCTGAATATGTTTTAGGCCCTTCGAAATATCTTCAGAGGGGACATCCGCATCAAACATTTCCTTTAGGCAATCCTGAATCTCGTCTTCAGTAATTGGCTTTGGGGAGCAGAAGACAAGTGCCTCTATATGATTGGTTAAGTAATCCAATTAGGATCGGTTCAGTTTCGCATCAATGCTTTGTGTAGTATGAGGTACAGCCCTAAGCCTTTCTTTTGAGATTAATTTGCCCGTATCTACACATATACCATAGGTCCCATTTTTAATTCTGACCAAGGCATTTTCCAGGTTGTTTATGAATTTCTGTTGACGACCGGCTAACTGGCTTAATTGTTCTTTTTCTGCGGTGTCAGCTCCATCTTCTAGCGTTTTCACAGAGGAGAAATTATCTCCGGTATCCTCTGCTTCTCTTGTTAAAGAGGATCTTAAGCTGTGAAGTTCTTCTTTCGCTTTGTTAAGCTTTTCAAGAATCAGATCTTCAAATTCTTTAAGCTCCTCATCGGAATATCTTGTCTTTTCGCTCATAGTAGTATAATTAAAGAGACCAACGTCAGAAAATTGTAGCGAAAATACGCCAAGGAGAGGAGAATGTTAAATGATTCATGGCTTGCCACTTTAAAAGTCTCTGCCAATAGCTACGGTCTCTTTGATCGTTTCGGTGTTTCCTGAAGCATCGTAAACTTCAAAAAGTATCACATAATAGCCAAGCCTCGCCATAGATCCATCATTCGTTTCACCGTCCCATCTAAGAAAACCTGAGGTAGCTAGTAACTCTCCCTGAACCAAATGTCTAACTAATCTTCCGTTCTGGTCATAAATATTCACGTTGGCAAACTGACCAGGGTTTTCCATTTGATAGTTGATTGTTGTAAAATCCCTTCCTGTACCTGAATTACCAGGAATAAAGACTTTTGGGGTTATTTCTATTTCCCTAAGAGCAGAAGTAATTGGGAATGCCTGAGAATTAAAATATCCAGGAGTAGCAAATCCTTCGGTACTTGCAGCTGACCTCCAATTATTGGGTTCATTTGCAGGCGAGTCAAAGGATATTCTTTCCAAAGAAACACCATCAACACTCTCTAAAAGGTCATAATGATAATCTTCATCGTAGAAGAAATGCTCAATTACTGTTCCCATTGCATTTAATAACACCACATTTCCCGTATCATTGGAATAAGTAGGCAAAGAAGGGAGCTCAATAAATTGACTGACCTGACTCTTCGGATAATTGGAAAGCAAAAGATCCGTATTTGAAGTAAACACGATATATTCTTGAGGTTCAATTACAAATTCCTCTAAAGCGATGGATTTCTGATCAGAAACTCCTTCATCAGTAATTCTGGCCAGCTTCCAATTCTTTAAACTCAAATAATTTTCTGAATCATTAAATATTTCTACAAAATCCACACCATTTGATCTAGGATTAAAAAGGACTTCACTGAGTTTGATCTCATCCGATGTTGAGGGCAATGGAAGAGCAAAAACAAACTCACCGGAAGAAACTTCATTACCAGAGCAATCAAAAACACTCGAGATCGATAAGTTTATGGGAAGATTTGATGCTAAATTTTGCTTAAGAAGGACAATAAGTTCATTGGGAGCTTGGATATCAAAGACAAGTCCGAAAATATCTACTATTGGCTGAAATTCAATGGTTCCAGTTAAAGCTGATGATAGATGGATTTTTTCATTAAACTCGATTCTAACACTATCTGCAGAAATTGCTGTCACATTGATTATCTCAGGACCAAAGTTATCTGGTATTATATCAGAGACAGAATTGGGTTTTCCTGGAGTACCTCCACTTGGATCATTTGAGCTTCTCCAGTTGTTTGAATTTTCTAAACAAGGATTTGTGATGTCGGCAAGCTCCAAAGAATAACCTCCCTTGGATTTTTCTTCTTCGTGCCAGTCTGGATCATAGGCAAGTGAAGCTATCAATTCTTTGTTTAATGAAATGACCAAATGCTCTCCAGAATTATTCAAAGAAGGAAATCCGCTGATACCAATTGCATTTGTTTCAAATTCAATTGCACCTGAACTACTACTCAACACATAATACTCATTTGGGTTAAGATTAACCGTTGGAAAATTGATGGTATTAGTTGCATCGGTCAATTGTAGGCCGGCTGTTGTAATTACATCTTCAGTCGCATTATAAATTTCCAGATACTCTCTTTCTGGTAACCCAACGGCTGGCTCTTCGTCAAAAAGTATTTCCGTAATAATGAGTTCATTAAATGTAGGTGATCTTCCAAAACCAAATATTAAAGTTGTATCAACTAATATGTTTCCTGAGCAGTCCGCTAGCCCATTGATGATCAGCTCATACTGCTCTCCTAAGATGATTTTCTCAAAAAAAGTTACTTCAACGGAAGTTGGGAAACTCCCTTTCACAATGATTTGATCAATCGAAAGATCCATTGAATTATAGTTCAACTTGTCCATTAATGTCAAATCATCCATTACTTCTGAAAAATTGATGATTAGTGAATTTTCAAACCCAAAAGATGCGACAAAAGGAGGAGTAGTATCTGGTGTATTGTCAAACACAGAATTCAATTGTCCAGGTGTACCACCAATTGGGTTTACAGAACTACTAAAACTGTTAAACGAGAGGCATGGATCATTTGGATTTATTAATTCACTGCTTATTCCCTCTAGAGAAGAATTATAAGAAACGAAAGAAATGATTTGACCCAAACTATCTTGTATGATGATATCATCGCCACTATTGTTTAAAGAAGGAAACCCAGATATCTGCAGAACATTCCCAAAAGGTTCAAATAGTGATTTATTTCCATCTGCAGTTAGAATCAAAAAACTATCAGGTCTTATAATGAATGGGTCAAATACTCTTGAATCATTACTTCTATCACTAAGAACCCAATTTTCTAAACTGATGAACTTATTTGACCTATTATACAGTTCAATAAATTCAGCATTTGGTAAATCACTTTCTTCTATTGGAGACGCCAAAAATTCATTAATTAAAATATCTCCAGTTTCTGCTGGCTCAGTCGCTATATACTCAAACTCAAGAATCAGTTCATTGACCCTGTTCCCGGAAAGGTCTTCAACATTGCGAATCGAAAGAACGCTTACTTGTGCTGAAGGCAACTGACTAACGGATAAACTGACGGTCACAGGATTAATTAAGCTTGCTGATAAAACGGAGACATCTCCTTCAATTGAATAATTGCTTATCAATTGTGCACTGGAAATTTCCAGTGGTTCGTCAAATTCAATTTCCAATTCAGTAGAATTAATTGCATCCAGTGAAATTATTGCCGGTGGAGTGGTATCAGGAGTATCATCAAAAATTGAATTTTCCTGGCCTGGAGTACCCCCACTAAGATGGGTGCTCAAACCATAATTTCTTTCTGAGTAATCAGGACCATTCGGATTGATTAATTCTACTGAGATACCCCCTGCAGAACCCTGATAGGCAATTGAATGGACTACATTTCCATTATTATCTTTAAGAAGAATGGTATCTGGACTGCTGTTATTAAGTCCTAAAGCTGGAATAGCAATAACTCCATTAAAGTCTGAAAAATCAGAGATGTTGTTATCATCAATGATGATAGCATAAGAATAAGGTGCTAAAATAAATAAGGGCATATTAGACCCGTCCAATGTCCAATTTTCCAGATTAAAGAATTTCTCAGATCGATTATATAGTTCTACATACTCTGCATCAGGTAATCCAATCACAGGTGTCGGATCAGGTAAATATTCATTAATAACTACCTCCAGCTCTTCCGGATCTTCTGTTTCAATGTAACGAAAGTTAGCAGAGGCATCATTAGCCGGGTTTCCAAACAAATCCTCGACATTATTAACAGTCAGGGTTTTTGTTACTCCAGATGGAAGGGTACTAATAGTAAGATGAACAAAAGATTGATTATCCTTATCTAACGTAGCTGAAAGGGTTTCTATGTCTCCGTCAATAGCATAATTCTCGTTTAATTCAGCAGAGTTTTCATCTAATGCCTCATCAAATAACACATCAATTTCATTGGCTGAAACAACACTTATTGAGGTAATAGATGGGGGAGTCGTATCAGGTGTATCATCGAATATTGAATTTTGTTGACCAGGTGTTCCTCCATCTGGATCTATACTATTGGCATAATTGGACGATAAGAAAAAAGACAGAGTAGGGTTAATTTGTTCAATAGAAATTCCATCTGTAGATTCACTATACGATAGAGAATCTACGATTGCTCCATTTTGGTCTTTAAGAACAATTGTTTCACCTCCATTGGTTAGTGCCGAGGAACTTGTTCCTCCCCAGGAAATAACATCTAGCTCTCCAAATTCATTAGTGTTTCCATCATTCGTTAGAACTACAAAGGCTTGTGATTCAAGAATGAATTCAGGAAACGATTGACCAGAAGATGTCACACCGCTTAAAACCCAACCCTCAATATTTATTGCGTCATCTGATCTATTGAACAGCTCGATATATTCTACTGTAGGCACATGGCCATTCGTACTGGACGGTGGATCAGGCATGATCTCGTTGATGACAATGTCCCTAAATTTTGGAATAAACGGAGCAAAATAAGTAAAGGCAATTGTCCCATTATTGATAAAATTTCCAAAAAGATCTTCTACTCCATTAACTGTAAGCGTATTTTCCAACTGATCTGTGAAGGACGAGGCAAATTTTAATGCTACCGAAAAATCATCTTCAAGCAATGATGCTGAAACTGGAACCCCCACGCCATTGTTGACCGAATAATTGGAAACAGTTTCACTTGTAACCTCTTCAACCGATTCAGAAAATGTAACAACAAGTGAATCATCAGCTATTACATTTAATGATGAGATGAAGGGTGGTTCATCATCTACAAAGCCTGTGCCGGTTACCTTAAAATCATCAAAGAAGAAATTAGTTGCACGTGTGGTAGTATAATCACATATAAAACCAAAAAAGGCAGAAGTAATGAAATCAAGATTATTTGTTACTCCTAAGCTTATGAAAGCTGTCTCATTTTCTGGCTGTGCAAGTAATTCCCAGTTTCCCTGATCATCTCTTGTTACCTTGACAATAAGAGTGGTATCACTTGCTTCAATGGTCTTATCTGGTCCATCTATTATTTTGCCAGATAATGTTGAAAATAAACTTATTTCATCTTCCGAATTTCCAATTATTACATAATACCCATTGGGATCATCTTCAAGATTCGCTCGATCACCTGCAAGGTAAATAAGCATTCTATTGGAACTTGAGAGACCACCAGATTGGAGTCCATCAAATCCAACGGTGAATTCCCAAGTTGCGTCATCAATAGCGATTGAAGGTAAACTCAAATAAGATTCATTATTGGAAGATGGAACAAGATCATTCAGCCTTAAACGGCCAGCCTCATCTATCGTATATTCTGTTATATCCCCATCCCATACAGGATTGTTATTAAAATCATTGTCAGAGAAATCATCAGTGAATTGGGCACAACAGTAAAATGAAGTGAATAATGCTAAAACAAACGTAATTACCCTCATGAACGACAATTGACAGAAGCTAAAAGTACTAGTTTTGTGTTTTAGAACGTAAATCATTCCTATTAAGTAAACATGAAGGTTGCAGTTATCGGTGCTAGTGGTCTGGTAGGCCAGAAAATGTTGGAAATCCTTGAGGAGCGAAATTTCCGTATATCTGAATTATTGCCTGTCGCTTCCGAAAGATCTATCGGAAAGAAAATCAATTTCAAAGGGGAAGAATATCTGATTATTTCGATGGAAGATGCGATTGCTGCAAAGCCTGATATAGCACTTTTCTCTGCGGGAGGATCCGTTTCGCTGGAGTATGCTCCAAAATTCGCTGAAGCTGGCACTATAGTCATTGACAATTCTTCTGCATGGCGAATGGATCCTAAGAAAAAATTAGTGGTTC
>CAYWOQ010000004.1:0-33183 GCA_964459925.1 uncultured Roseivirgaceae bacterium | reverse complement strand
GCTCCGAATAGACGATCGGATCATTGCCAACCCCAACTGTTCTACCATTCAAATGGTTGTTGCGTTGAAACCCCTTCACGATGCCTTTAGAATCAAGCGGATAGTAGTGTCAACCTACCAATCGGTGACAGGATCAGGTAAAGGAGCCGTAGACCAACTGTATGGTGAGCGAGAAGGAAAAGACATTCAAAAAGTATATCCACACCAGATAGACATGAATGCACTTCCTCATATTGATGTTTTCCAGGAAAATGGATATACAAAAGAGGAAATGAAAATGGTTAATGAAACCAAAAAGATTCTGGGAGATGATAATATTCAGGTTACTGCTACTTGCGTTCGTATCCCTACGATAGGAGGCCATTCAGAAGCTGTGAATGTAGAGTTTGAAAAAGAATACACGCTAGCACAAGTAAATGAAATATTGACCAATGCACCTGGTGTTGTCGTCGTGGATGATGTAAAAGCCAACAAGTATCCAATGCCATTACACTCCCATGATAAAGATGAAGTTTTTGTGGGAAGAATCAGAAGAGATGAGACACAACCTAATTCTCTTAACTTATGGATTGTATCTGATAACCTACGAAAAGGAGCTGCGACAAACACCATTCAGATTGCTGAATACATGGCTGAACACAGCCTTGTCTATTGAACCGGTATGATTGCTATCGACTTTTTAAGTACGAAAGAAGTAGTCGATTTCATACAAGAAAACGTAAATACTGATACCAATCAGTTGGTATTGAATCCCCCAAAAACGTTTCAGGAGAACATTAGGCTCATAGCAGACCAAATCATTGCTCGAAGAAAAGCCAAAGGCAAACTGGATGAATGGGCAGATAATTATAAGCTCATTTTTCCTCCACCTCTTTCAGTAGAACAAGCTTCGTCTAAAATAACAGCTGAGTATAAAAGAAATCTCATTGAGGGAGATAAACTGATTGATCTTACAGGTGGTATTGGAATTGATTGTATCTCATTAAGTGAGAATTTTAACAAAACCATATATGTTGAACAAAGCGAAGCACTTTGCAGGCTATTCACTCATAATCAACAAGTACTAAAAAAATCTATTACTGTTGTCAATGAGGAAGCCAAAAAATTTGTAGGTGAATTCAAGGGAAAAGCAACCATCTTCATTGATCCTGCCAGAAGAGATGCTGCAAAAAGTAAAGTGTTTAAACTTGAAGAGAGCTCTCCAAATATTTTAGAGTTAGTTCCTGAATTAAGAAAAAAGGCCATTAAGGTACTTATTAAACTTTCTCCTTTAATAGACATAAAAGGTACCCTTAGAGAAATTGGTAATATCAAGGAAGTTCATGTAGTCTCCGTAAAAAATGACTGTAAGGAGGTGCTCTTACTAATTGATTTTGACTTTGAGGGAGAAACAGAAATTCATACTATGAATTTAGGTTCAGATCAACCCTCTTTTTCGTTTAGTCAGGCAGAAGAAAAAGCAAGTCAATTGCATTTTAGCAATTTCTCCAGGTTTATTTATGAACCAAATACTTCTATTTTAAAAGCCGGAGCATTTAAGTCTATAGCCGTATCGTACGCGCTAGCTAAGATTGCTCCGAACACCCATCTATACACATCCGATAGAGTGATCAATGAATTCCCTGGAAAAATATTTGAGATCCTAAGTACAAATGGAAAAAAAGAACTAGAAGAGTATGCAATTGATAATAAAATAAATGTAATAACACGCAATTATACCTGCAACGCAACAGAACTAAAGAAGAAATATAAACTGAAAGATGGAGGTGAAAACTTTTTAATTGGTTTTAGGGATAACCATAATAAACCCTTACTAATTATCGCAAAAAAGAGGTTTTAGAACCTACCGAACCGAAAACTGAGCATAGCATTTATTCCGGCTGTATCATCATCGGCTACATTATCAAGTTCGGTTCCAGCAATATATCTATAAGTTGCCCCAGCGCCTATTCGGAAATATTTAGTGATATTAAACTCAAGCTCCAAACCTGGCTCCACGACAAAAAAGACGGAATTCTCAACAGTAAATTCTGAATCAGCTGGATTGTTAACAAAAAAATCTTTGTCCACCACTTCCCATGACCCAGCTCCTAATACAATTGGAACACTTAGATGAATAAGTTCTCTCGGAGCGATTGTCACACCAATCAGTACACCTCCGTATCCACCGTGCAGGTTTAGTTTTTTCTCTTCTGCTTGGCCGGGTACCGTTCCATCAAACTCGACATTCGTAACAAGACCGTATCCCGCCAGACCAAATAAATACCTACGATTAATAATAAACCCTCCATAAGCTCCGACCAATAGTGCACGTTCGCCAATAAAATCTCCAACCTTTAAATCCATTGCTCCAAATCCATTGAGATCATTTCCTTTCCCTAAAAGAGATTTCACTTTATCGTCATCTGGACTATAGGTATCTGCATATTTCTGACCAAAAAGGCTACTACCAGAAACCAGGATAATACATACCGCAATATGGATATTTTTACCCATCAAAATACGTATTTGAATGAAATAGCGGCATCCCAGAATTTCGTTCGTGTATACCTCATCCCAATGAAGTTAAAATAAGGTTTTAAATCAAAACCTAGCGTGATCGGAACCTCCAGCCATCGATATTCAATCCCTAATCCCGCATCTACCCCCATCACAAAAAAGCTAAGCTCCTCAAATACAAATTCATCCCCTTCTGCATTTGATAATACCTTGGCCAAGTCGTCAAATTTTTCATATCCTAAATGTCCACCGATACCATAATGTAGATAGAACCTATCATTGAACGAAAATTCCATAGGTTCATGAAAATGATAGAGAATAGTAAACTGCATTCCATCGTTTCGGCCACTCAGCAATAATTCAACTGCTTCTCCTTCATTAAAGAATTTTTTATACGTAAGACCGGAAGTATGACCCAACCTGATCCCTCCAGACTTCTCATAGAGTTGCTGTGCATTCAATGAAAGTGATGCAATAGTGATTAGGGTGAATAAAATGTATTTCATTCTATGGATAGGCGATTCAATCTTTTTCGGTAAATAAAGATGTTTCTTTTATTGATACAATTAGTTCTCCCCCATCTGCATCGATGATTAGCTGGCTGTGATTGATGTTGGTATTTCCAACATCACCGGATAAAGAAACCTTACCATCCTCAAACTGCTCTTTCTGCATTACCAACATACTGTTTGGTAAAATCATCCTATCCTCTGGCCCTTTAATGAATGTTTTGATATAAGAGGCCTGGTCAAGAATAAGATTAATGTCTGTGGATTTCCCCGTAATATCTATATTCTTAAAGTCCTTATCGATTCTGCTGAGATAAATATCTCCATAGCTAAAATCAAGTCTCGATGATCCTCTCAGTCTGTCTATCGTAAGATCAGTAAATGCCCCTTCACAAAGCACTTCTTTCACATCTAATAACCTGATCTTATCGTTACGGGAATTAAATTGAATTTTACCTGCCTTATCCACACGGATTTCTGAGCTGCCACTTTCTAAATTCAACGAAAATGCTTCCTCAAAATCAATTTCTGATCCTCTCAGAGTTAAAATGGCATCATTTACCTTACCAAAGGACGCTTTTCCAAAACTATGTTTGAGGTTGAGGGATTCACTAAAGTTTCCTGCTTTGATATCTCCGTGTGAAACGTCTAGATCTACCTTTGCATCAAGGTCCGTGAGATAAACATCACCAAATTTGTTTTCTACACTTAACAGAACACCTTCGGGAATCCAAATTTCATAATTGATTTTGAGCTTATTATTCCCCATTACTCCTTCCACTTCACTCAAAACTCCACTGAAAACACCCCTTCCTTTACTTACTTCAGTAACTGCAGAAATCACACCACCTACCTTTCTAAACCTAACATCCACGCGATTCATTGATTTGTTCACAACATCACTATTCTTTCCTTCGGCTCGGATTAACACATCAAACCTTACCGAATCAGATTCCCAGGTTCTTACGATTACTTCTCCGTATTTATTGATTATTTCAACCTTTCCGTTCTCTGAAGATAAAAAGGTGCGATTAAGATCTCGCTCCTGCCTTACCTGTCCCAGTAGTGAATAGCAGGCTAAAAAGGTTAGTAATATGTTACAAAATGCTCGCATTATTATCTATTTCTAATTCAAGCAAAATCTCTTCCAAAATCTTCAACTTCAGCTGATAATTCTCCATCATTGCCAACAAAACCTCCTCATTATCTACATTGTCTTTCAGATCATTCTTTAATTCAGCAAACGCCTGATCCATTGAATTAAGATCTTCAAGAACTGACGGATCTTTTAAATGCGACTTTATTAGGCTAACCTTCTGATTGATCTCCATTTGATAGTAAGACTCTAAATCCGCCAGCTCACTTTGTTTGGTGATTGGTTGCCCCTGATAGATAACACCTAAAGCCACCAAAAGAAAACAAGCAACCGCACTGGCAATTTTCCATACCGACCATTTTTTTGTTGGTATGATGCGCTTTGAAACTTCATTCCAGCCCTCATCACTATCAAAAGGATAGATTTCAAAATCCTCTCTTTGATTATCAATATGGCCTTTCAAATTATCCAACATGCTGATTCCTTTCTTCTGCTAAAATCTTTCTGATCTTCGCCTTTGCTTTACAATACTGTGCCTTAGACGCGGATTCTGTTACCCCAAGTATCTCACCAACCTCTTTATGATCATATCCTTCAAAGAGGTATAAATTCAAAACCGTTCTGCAACCCTCCGGAAGCAAATCAATTGCAGACATGATTTGAGAGGCTTGAAATTTCGTGTACTCAAAATCTTCCTCCTCCTCTTCTACAAAATCTGCATTTTCCTGTAACCGATCTACATCTAGCTTTTTCTTACGAATAGCGTTGATACAATTATTTATGACTATTCGTTTAATCCAAGAACTAAACGTATTCACCTCACGTAAGGAAGGCAATTTCTGAAAAGCATCAACAAACGATTCTTGCAGTAAATCCTTCGCTTCTTCTTCATCACCCATCATCCGTCTGCATATGTTGTACATGGCCTTGGCATACAAACTATACAATGATGACATTGCAGCTTGGTTACCTTGTTGACTTTGCACAATTAGGTGTTTGTGGATGATGTGTGTAGTACTCACGTCATGCATAGAGACATAACATTTTTTCAAAGGTTTCTATATACACGAGAAAAGATCATATTTTGATGAAATAATTTTTCATTAAGCACAGTAAATCCGGCCTCTAGAATAGAATCATGAATAGGTTTCAAATTTTGAGATTCAAGTTGAGCAAATATTCTAAAGAAAAGATGCATCATTCTGCTCAAAGTTGCATTGGTCTCATTATGATCAAAATCTGTAACAATTAGCACCCCATTCTCCACCAATAGATCCTTAGTCTTGGTTAACACTAGCCTAAGATTATGCTCATCAAAACAATCCAAAACAAAAGGACAAATCACTACCCTGTAATTAAGGGTTGATTCAAACTTGAGAAAATCTTCATGAATAAAAACAGTGTTGTTGGCTGAGTTTCTTTTCCCAGCTATCTCAATCATCTTTTTAGATTTTTCCAGATAATCAATTTTTTCACACTTTGACAAAATATCGAGCAATTTGCCGGTCCCACCACCTATGATCAGTATTTGATCATCTCTGTTAATTTGATCAAGAAAAAACGTTTGACTTTCAATTAGCAGGTCTCTAAAGACCAATCTCCCAATCAAATTGTAAACTGGGGCTACAATATCGAATTGGTTTACACCCATTCAAAGAGAATTGGGAGTAAAAAAACACCATCCCCTATAATGCGGTATCGTTGATTTTGATTTGCCCAGTTCAAGCTTACTGAAAGCATAACGTATATTGTAAAACCAATGAAAAAAAATACATTGACTCTTGAATAGTCCAAAAGGAATGCCAGTGCAAGACCAAAACTTAAGGTACTATAGATTATTCGCTGTAAGTTAGCTTTGCTTACAGATGTTGCAATTGAGCTAAAACCATCTGCTTCATCTTCTTTCTTTTCATACCAACTAAATAGTATCAGATTTGAAAATGTAAGTAGGATTAAAAGAAACAATATATCCCACCTTATTAGGCTTGCTAAAACGAAAGGAGGTAGCAGAATTCCTGAAGAATAAACCAATGCCACATAAAATTCTTTCAATCCATTTTTAGCTAATGCATCCTGAACTAATAAATAAAGACCAGCAAAACCTATAAGAACTAGTCCCGCCAAAAAGATACTCATATCAATATAGAAAAGAGCTATTATCGAAGCAGTTAAAACGACTAATCCAACAACTTTTAAAATCCATTCGTTATTTAAATGAAATTGGTACCTGCCTCTGGTCGATAACTTTCCGCTTTTCGCATCTCTTAGGTGGTCGGCTGTGTAGATTAACCAAACACTCGCTCCTAAAAGAAAATATATTAGAATAGACGGACTAACAGCAAGTTCGTTAGAAAAAAAACGGAGCAGAATTACTGCTCCCAATACAATGTCTAATGATAAATACTGTGCTTTTCGATAAAAAGCCCAGAACATTACCCTTGTGCTAGGGCTTCAGCGCCACCGACAATCTCCAAAATTTCTTTGGTTATAGCAGCCTGCCGTGTCCTGTTGTATGTTAATCTAAGTTCTTTAAGAAGCTCATCCGCGTTTTCTGTCGCCTTATCCATTGCTGTCATTCGTGCACCATGCTCAGAAGCATTGGACTCAAGCAATGTTTTATAAAACTGGATTTTCAGGGATTTTGGAAGTAACTCACTGAAGATGAATTCCTGAGACGGCTCATAGATATAATCAGCATTAATGTCATCTAACTCATCTGTTTTAATGTCTTTGATTGGAAGAAACTGTTCATTTTGAACAATCTGAGTCGCTACATTTTTGAATTCATTATATATGATTTCGACCTGATCGAACTCTCCGTTGACAAACTGATTCATTATCGTTTCAGCAGCATCACGGGCATCATCAAAATTTAGTTTTTCAATTAAACGAGAGTATTTTCCAATTACATTATACTTTCTTTTGGTAAAGTATTCCAGTGATTTCTTGCCGATCGGTAATATATGCAAATTTCCAGAAGACTCCTGAGAACTGTACTTATCTGCAATAAGATACTTCGTGTACTTGAATATACTACTATTGAAGGCTCCACAAAGTCCTCTATCGGAGGTAACCACTACCAACAATACACTTTCTATTGATCTCTCTTCTGCGTATGGGTTTTCTATCTCCTCTGTTTGACTACTGGAAGAAACGTTTTGAATGATTTCAGATAGCTTTTGAGAATATGGCCGCATCTGGATAATTCGATCCTGAGCCTTACGTAGCTTAGCAGCAGCCACCATTTTCATAGCTTTTGTTATTTGCTGAGTAGACTTAATAGACTGAATTCTTCCTTTTACCTCTTTAAGATTGGCCATTTCCTATTTCCTCAATTTTACTTCGAAAATCCTTTTGCGGTGTCTTTTGCAATTTCCTCAGTTTTAGCTATTGCATCTTCCGACAGTTTACCTGATTTAAAATCAGCTAATGCTGATTTGCCTGATAATCTCATAGACTCTAAGAAGGCTTCTTTAAACTCTTTCGCCTTATCAACAGGTACAGTATCAAGAAATCCTTTAGTAGAAGCATAGATAATAGCCACTTGCTCTTCAACAGGCATAGGGGAAAACTGAGGTTGCTTCAAGATCTCCTGATTCTTTCTACCTCTATCAATAGTTCTTTGCGTTGCTGCATCCAGGTCCGATCCAAATTTTGCGAACGCTTCAAGCTCACGGAATTGAGCTTGATCAAGTTTCAGCGTACCTGATACTTTTTTCATTGACTTAATCTGTGCAGAACCTCCCACTCGTGATACTGAAATACCTACGTTAATCGCAGGTCTAATTCCAGAGTTAAACAGGTTAGTCTCCAGGAAAATCTGACCATCCGTGATCGAAATAACATTTGTTGGGATATATGCAGAAACGTCCCCAGCCTGGGTTTCAATAATAGGGAGTGCCGTCAGAGAACCTCCACCTTTGACTTTTCCTTCAAGCGATGGGGGTAGGTCATTCATTTGCTTTGCAATAGAATCGTCGTTAATGATCTTCGCAGCTCTTTCCAAAAGTCTTGAGTGAAGGTAGAAAACATCACCAGGGTATGCCTCACGTCCTGGAGGTCTTCTCAACAGTAGCGATACCTCTCTATATGAAACCGCTTGTTTTGACAAATCATCATACACAACTAGAGCTGGTCTGCCAGTATCTCTAAAGTATTCTCCGATAGCGGCTCCAGTAAATGGAGCGTAAAACTGCATCGGTGCTGGATCAGAAGCGGATGCATTTACGATCACTGTGTAAGCCATTGCTCCAGCTTTTTCCAATTGGGCGACAATTCCCGCAACAGTAGAAGCCTTCTGACCTATGGCAACGTATATACAGAAAACTGGTTCACCCTTATCATAGAATTCTTTTTGATTGATAATCGCGTCAATTACTACTGCAGTTTTACCTGTCTGACGATCACCAATAACCAACTCTCTCTGACCTCTTCCGATAGGAATCATTGAATCAATCGATACAATACCTGTCTGCAAAGGTTCACTTACCGGTTCTCTGTAAATTACTCCCGGTGCTTTTCTTTCCAATGGCATTTCAAAGGTTTCACCTTCTATAGGGCCTTTACCATCTATAGGATTTCCCAAAGTATCAACTACCCTTCCACACATTCCATCTCCTACATTGATAGATGCGATTCTACCGGTTCTTTTAACAGTATCACCTTCCTTTACTTCACTAGAATCTCCCAGTAGTACCGCTCCAACATTATCTTCTTCAAGGTTCAGAACGAGCGCATTTAGACCGTTTTCAAACTCTAAAAGCTCACCTGCCTGTGCATTGGATAAACCATAAATTCTTACTACTCCATCCCCTACTTGTAGTGTGGTTCCTACCTCTTCTAGTTCACTTTCCGTTTTAAAGTTGGAAAGCTGTTCTCTTAAAATTGCTGAAACCTCATCAGGTCTTACTTGTGCCATAGTATTTTTCTTTTAGCTTTTCAGCTGAACGTTATTTATTCGAAAACTTAAGTTTTAATTCTTTTAATTGCCCTTTTACACTATCGTCAATCTGCTTATCGTCAAACTTCATGACATATCCACCAATAATCTGCGGGTCTACGATTTCTGATAGGTGAGGGGTATTTCCAGTGACTTCTTTTGCTAAACTTTCAAATGATTTTTTCAATTTGGCATCTAGTACAAAAGCGGTAGTAACCGAAACGTTTGAAATTCCTTTCTTCTCATTGTAAAGTTCGAGGAATTCATTGGAGATGGCTTCAAGGACCGATTCTCTGTTTTTTCTTGTGATTAGTTCAAAGGCCTGTAACGTCAAATCGTTGTATTTACCTTTGAATATTTTTTTTAGGATCTCAGCTTTTTTTAAGTGAGGAATGATTGGACTTTTTAGCATTAATGAGAAATCCCTATTTTCCTTACATAAGGCCGAGAAAGACTCCATATCATTCTTGACTTGTTCTAGTATATTTTTTTCCTCTGCTAGTTCAAGTAATGGGATCGCGTATCTTACTGCTATTCTTCCTGAAGACATTATCAGTTAATCTTAACGTCTTTGATAAATTTTTCTACCAGTGCTTTTTGTGATTTATCATCCGATAGATTTTCTCGAAGCACTTTCTCTGCTATTTCTAGAGAAAGGGACGAAACAAGTGCTCTTATTTCGCTTAAGGCTGCTTTCTTTTCTACCTCAATAGTATCTCTAGCTTCTTTCAGCATTTTTTCGGATACTTCAGAGGTTTCTCCTTTAGCCTTATCAATGATTTTGGTTGCCTCAGCTCTGGCCTCTTTTAACATTGCATCTCTTTCAATTCTTGCCTCTTGAATTAAGTATTCATTATCTGCTTTTATCTGCTCCATTTCTGTTTTCGCATTTTCAGCAGCTCTTAGTGAGTCTTCGATTTGAAACTCTCGTGTTTTTAATGCGCTCAGAATTGGTATCCAAACAAATGCTCTAAGAATGATAAGAATGACAATAAATATGATCAATTGCCATATGATCAAGCCAATCTCCGGGGTAACTAGTGACACTTTATTTTTTATTTTAATTTTCTAAATCAATAAAACTGGCCATGCCACCTAATGTGGTCATAGCCAGATTTTTCTTGGAATTAACTTCCTTGAGAGGCCAACAAGCCAACCACAACTCCGAAAAGAGCCGCACCTTCAATAAGTGCAGCTGCAATAATCATTGCGGTTTGAACTTTACCAGCAGCCTCAGGCTGTCGTGCAATACTTTCAGTAGCTCCTTTACCGATTAATCCGATACCAAGACCTGCTCCAAGCACTGCCAAACCTGCTCCAATTGCTCCCATAACATTTATTTATTTATAGTTAAAAAAATACATTTTAATGATGTGCTTCTTCAACAGCCTGTCCAAAGTACAAGGCTGCTAACAACGTGAAAACGTAAGCCTGAAGAATAGCAACAAATAACTCCAACAACATCATAACCGTGGCAAACGCCGCTCCAACTACACCAATACCGATGCTCTTAAATATGAATGCCAGGCTGAGAATACTCAATATCAGGATATGGCCTGCTGTAATATTCGCAAAAAGTCGAACCATCAAGGAGAACGGCTTTGTGAAAATACTGATAATCTCAACAGGCCATAGAATAAGATACAACAGTAATTTGCCTGCCCACGGCATAGACTTACCAAGCGGATCAACAATATGTAACCAGTAGGTTTTTCTTCCTGAAAAAAGGGTAACGAATAAAGTAATTACCGCAAGAACCATCGTTACGGCGATATTTCCCGTCATATTAGCGGCACCAGGAAACAATCCTAAAAGATTTCCAAACCAGATAAAGAAGAAGATGGTCAAAAGAAAAGGCATAAACCTTTCATATTTCTTTTCACCAATATTCGCCTTTGCAATATCGTCTCTAATGAAAATAATCATGGGTTCGAAGAAAGACTGAATTCCTTTAGGAGATTTTCCTGCATTCTTTTTATAGCCTCTTGCTACAGCACCAAATACAAGGACCAGCAGGAATGCATCAATAAGCATGAAAAGGACATTCTTGGTAATAGAGACGTCAAGTACATGTCCTCCATCAGCTAATGTAATATGTTCGTGATCAAGTATATATCCGTTGTAAGGTTTTACTTCATGATAATCATCATAAAAATTTGAAGAGGAAAAAATATCTAATCCATTTTCTTCCGAATAAACGATTACCGGTAAATGAATGGTAAGACCGTGATAGATCTCCCAAGAGTGGGCATCCGCAATGTGATGATTGATCATCTCACCTGGATTAAAAGATTCTTCTTCGCCTTCCTTTTTGTCACCTCCACCTGCGACACTCATGAAAGGTGAAATAATGGATATTAATACCAAAAAAAGACTGATTTTCAAGACGTTAGAATTCTTTAAACCGAAGCTTATTTCCATCAGATTGTTATTCTCTCTTCAATTTCGCCGCAAGTTAGTCAATGACACTACTATTTCAAAGATCATATAAACCAAATAGATTAGGATAAATTGGATGACCAAATTAAACCGATCCTCGTATTGATAAATAATGATAAGAATAAAAACGGCAGATGATAAAAACCGGATAATTATCTTAATTAAAGAGGATTGAATCTTCCATTCATCAGGGATAAGAATATCTATCCTAAGCAATACGAAGGTCTGTATCGCAAAGAATAATACAATGACCAAATAAGCAGCATGTAAATTGGCTTTGAACAGGTCAATTTGATTTATCCCGACTAAAGCGATAGTAATAAGACCCAGCAAAATCCATTTCTTCATTTGCTATATTTTACTAATATCCAAATGGTGAATCCCATGGAAAGAAAAGTGCCACTTATGATAAATAATGGTGACAAGGACAAAAAATTATCCAAGTAATAACCCCCGACAATTAGTAATACGTTTGCAACCACCACTTCAAAAGCGATGGCATAAAATCGCATGAATGATTTTCCGTTTTTGCTATTATCAGGCTTTGAGTGCTTGAGGTTGGGTTTCTTCGGGCTTTCCAATCTTTATCTCTTTGCTTTTAACGCCCATTTTACACTTACCATTAAAAGTAGCTCCTGATTCAACCAAAAGCTTTTTGGTAATAATATCGCCATCTATGGTCGCGGTTGTTTTCAGCACAAGCAATTCGGTGACCTCAATAGTTCCTGCAATGTGTCCAGCAACTTCAGCATTTTGAGCAAGAACACTTCCTTCTACTTTAGAAGAATTACCAAAAGCTGCCTTGGACTTAGTTTTAATATCCCCGATGACTTTTCCTTCTACTCGGATGTTACCGAATGTCTCAATACTACCGTTAACGATAGTTCCTTTACCAATAATGTTACTAGAGTTACTTAACTCGTCTACTTCCTTTTGATTCTTATTCAACATAGCTTGTTATTAAAGTGCAATATACTCCTGCGGATTAACTGGAGTTCCATTATGCCAGAGCTCCAGATGTAAATGAGGCCCCGAGGTGAGTTCTCCAGTGTTACCTATAGTAGCTATTACTTCACCCGAAACCACAAAATTACCAACGTTTTTAAATAATTCCGAATTATGCTTATAAACAGAGATTAGGTTCCCACTATGCTGAATTGCTATGATGTAACCGCCATCCAAAGTCCATGATGACATAATTACTACACCATCAGCTACCGATCTAACCGGTTCGTTTTCTTTTGCGACTATATCTATACCATAGTGATCCTTTTTTGGATTAAAACCATCAGAGACTATGCCAACTCCCTCTATTGGTTTAAATAAATAAAGCTCTCTCAATTCATAAACGGAAGACGAGACAGTGATTGGAAGTGCAGTTATTTCAGCTAGTTCGGAGCCTTCGAAGGACGCTCGAAACTGAGAATCAATAGGCTGAAGGGTTTCAGATAAATCCGCTGGTTGAAGTTCGGATTCAACATTTCCCTCCGCTACTTGCTCAATCTTCTCACCTGCAACTAGTCTTCTAACGTTTTCGATATAGATATCCTTATTTTTTACTTCCTGCTCTAATGAATCAAGTTTCATAGACAATTCGACAACCTGACGATTAGCAACCATTTGAGCATGTCTTGGATCAAGCCATTGTTCCAGACCCACTGTTACAAGATAGATGGCAAGTAATAAAAGAAGTAGGCCTAGACCAGCTAGTACGAGTAGAACGCGTGCATAATTAAAGCTAAAAGTAACTTTCTCTGCAAAATTTTCCTCATTTCTTATAATGAGGAGGTATTTGTTCGTTAGCCAATTACTAAATGTCTTTCTTGCAGCCATGTCTTGTTTTTAAAAAATGTCAAAGGTATGCAATCAACCCATGTTTTATCTTTACGTTACTTTGAAAAGTAAAATTTCATATTCCCTGATATTTTGTAATACCAAAAGGCTGATAGGACTCACGTTCTTACTCTTGTTAGGTTGCTCTCCTTACAAAAACAATCCCTTGAGTGGATCGTACCATGATCTTACGGCACACTATAATGCTTATTTTATCGCAAAAGAGAGAATTAAAGAAATTGAGCAATCAATTTTTGAACGCCAGGATTGGAATTACAACAAGGTTCTACCAATCTTTTCTCAATTCGATTCAACAAAATCTGCTTCTTTAAAATCGGAACTTGAGGATTGTATTCAAAAAGCCTCCATAGCTATCCAGCGACATCCTGGATCAAAATGGGAAGACGATAGCTATATTTTAGTAGGAAAGGCAAGGTTCTATGCAAGAGAGTTTCCTGATGCAATAGAAACTTTCAAATACGTAAATACCCATAGTAAAAACGATAATTCAAGACATTATGCACTAACTGAGCTAATAAAAAGCTTCACAGAATTTGAAGAGTACAACAATGCCATTGCCGTAACAGATTATTTGGCGAAAGAGAAACTAAATAAAGACAATCAAAGACGATTATACCTTAATAGTGCCTATTTGTATCAAAAGAAAGGTGATCAAGATAAAATGGTTCGAAACCTTGTAAAAGCGGAAGAACTTCATAACCTATCAGATAAGGCAAGGATTAACTTTATTATTGGTCAGCTATATCACGAGCTCGATTTTGAAAGTGAGGCATTTAGGTATTACAAAAGAGTCCTTAAGAATAATCCCAATTATGAGTTAGAGTTTTATTCCAAACTTTATATGGCTCAAGTTACTGAACTTGCCGAGGAGAATGATCTAAAAAAGATCCGCAAGTACTTCAAAAACCTTCTTCAAGACCCTAAAAATAAAGAGTATCGGGATAAGATATTTTACGAATTAGCAGGGTTTGAACTTAAAAACGGTAACCTTACAGAAGCCATAGACAACTACAAACGCTCGATAAGATCAAGCACAAACAACAATCGACAAAAGGGGTATTCGTATCTTAGTCTTGGAGAAATATACTATGACTCCATCAAAAACTTCGTCTTGGCAAAAAGCTACTATGACAGTACAGTAAATACACTGCCTAAGGATGAGGACAATTACCTAGAAATAAAAAATCGACAGGAAATATTGGTTGACTTTGTGGAGCAAGTTGTGACAATTCACAAAAATGATAGTCTCCTACATTTATCAACTCTATCTCAGGATTCCTTACTTGTTTTGGCATCTTCTGTAGTTGAAAAGGATAGAGAGAAAAAGAAAAAGAAAAGGGAAAAGGAAAAACAAGCTGCTATTAATCGAGCCAGGAATGTTTCCGATCAAAATGGAGACAACTTGATAGCAACTACACAGGTAGGCTCTGTTTGGTATTTTAATAATCCGAGTCAATTGTCCAGGGGGAGTAATGACTTTATTAAAAAATGGGGTGACAGGCCTCTGGAAGATAATTGGCGAAGGAAAAACAAGAGTTCTACAATTGTTGATGAAGAAAATATCCTCACTGAAAATATTTCAGAAGCATCCGGTGAAGAGGTTGAAATCACAGTAGAAGAAGAAGCCTTAACCTTATTACAACCTATTCCAAAAACTGAAGAAGAGAAACAAACATTACTTGGAGAAATTGAAGTTGCACTTTATAAGCTCGGTAACACTTACAATCTTCGACTTGAAGAAGATAATAACGCTATTGAATCATTTGAAACGCTTCTTAGACGATTTCCAGATACCATCTATGAGCCTGAAGTGCTCTATCAATTATATCTTCTACACAAACCTAATAACCCTGATAAGTCCAATTATTACGGAGAAACATTGAAAACCAAGTATCCAGAAACCATTTACGCTAAACTTGTTGACAATCCGAACTATCGAGAAGAGAATTTCGCTGCTACTTCTCAACTTAAAAAATTATATAAAAGGCTATATAAACTTTACGAAGAAGGAACTTATCAAGAGATTGTTTACTCATCGGATAGTGCATTAGCCATTCATCCTGACAATGAATTTAGCGATAATTTGGCCCTTCTTAGAGTTTTGGCCATAGGACAATCAGAAGAGGAAAGAAAATATCAGTACGAGCTAAATGAGTTCATCAAGAAATATCAGGAAAGTGATATCCTGGATTATGCAACTAGTCTTGCAGAAGCTTCAGAAAATTTTCAACAAGAAAGATATAATAGTGGAAGGGCTCGCTATATTGAATATTTTAACCAGAAGCATTTCTTTGTGATCGTATATAATGCAAAAGGATCTCTAACATCAGAACTTCCTACCGTAGTGGACGACTACATTAAACAGAAGAACCTTGTTAGTTTAAAAACAGGAAACCTGGTATTGAGTGAAAGCAAATCAATGATCTTTATCGATTCATTTCCAGGAAAAGGTACAGCAGGTAGTTTTTATGGCAAATTCAAAAATGAGGTTCAACTAAATGAACAGTTCAAAGGTGAAAAGTTTGACATCTTTGTAATAACTGAAGACAACTTTGATATTTTTTATAAAACAAAAGATATATCGTCTTATTTAAATTTCTTTGAGAAGCATTATTAATGACATTGAAGCTGGTTAATTTTTTTGTTAGATTTTTTTGGATTGGTTTTTTAGCTACAGTAGTTGTTATTCTTTCCATATTTTTATTGGTAAAGTCTGATGCGTTTGGTTGGTTTGGAGGACTCCCAAGTTTGCAGGCATTAGAAAGGCCTGACCCTGAACTATCTTCCGAATTAATAAGTGCTGATGGTGTCTCCTTAGGAAAGTATTTCAGAAAAAATAGAACTCCGGTTAGCTATGATGAGCTCTCCCCAGAGCTAGTCAATACACTTCTTGTAACAGAAGATGTCCGATTTAAAGATCACTCCGGTATCGATTTAAGAGGAATGCTTAGAGCAGTTATTGGTAAGCTCACCTTTTCATTCCAGGGAGGTGGTAGTACAATTACAATGCAACTGGCTGAAAATCTCTATAAAACAAATAGTGCCGCAAGAGGAACTCTTTATAAATACCCTTCTATTGGTCAAATTATTACCAAAGTAAAAGAGTGGATTATTGCCATTCAGTTAGAAAAGTCATACACCAAAGAAGAAATACTAGCGATGTACTTGAATACCATTGAATATGGTAGTAATTCTTACGGAATTAAAGTTGCTTCTAGTACTTTTTTCAATAAGTTACCTTCTCAGTTAGACTATCAAGAAGCTGCTAGTCTTGTAGGATCCATTAATAAGCCTACAGCATATAATCCTGTTTATAATCCTGAACGTGCAAGCAGAAAAAGAACTGAAGTTCTCTACAATGTCCATAAATATGGTTTGATAAGCAGATCAAAATTCGATTCACTAAAGAATAAAGAACTTGAACTTAATTACTTAGTAGAGAGTCAAAATGAAGGACTGGCAACGTATTTTAGAACAGAAGCAAAAAATTACCTCGTTAACTGGGCCTTAGAAAATGGTTATGACCTATTTGATGATGGATTAAAGATTTATACTACGATTGATAGCAGAATCCAAGAGTATGCAGAAATAGCAGTCAAGGAACACATGGATACACTCCAGCAGATTTTTGATGCTCACTGGAGCAATGCAAACCCTTGGATAGATGAGGACAATAAAGAGCTACCAGACTTTATTGATAATGCGATTAAAAGAACAGATTCGTATAAGTCATTGGAATTAAGGTTTGGTGCTGCGAGTGATTCCTTGGAATACTATTTGAATCTTAAAAAACCAATGAAAGTGTTTTCATGGGACGGTGAAATAGATACGGTATTTAGCACCTACGACTCACTCAGATACTATAAACGTTTTCTTCAAGCAGGTTTTATGGCTATGGATCCTCAATCGGGTTATATAAAAGCCTGGGTTGGTGGTATCGACCATAAATACTTTAAGTACGATCATGTGCAAAGGGGAAAAAGACAACCTGGATCTACGTTTAAACCTATTGTTTATACTGCGGCCCTTGACAATGGGTGGTCTCCATGCCAGACAGCAGTTGATGCACCTGTCTCCTTTCCTCTTCCTGGACAAGATCCACCCACATGGGTACCACAAAACTCTAATGGGAAATTTACTGGTGAAATTTTCACATTTAGAGAAGCTATGGCTAAGTCTGTGAACAGCATTACTGCATGGATCATGAATAAAATTGGACCTCAAACTGTAGTTGATTATGCTAAGAGATTAGGCATAGAAAGTAGGCTAGAAGCAGTTCCTGCATTATGTTTAGGCGCTGGAGGAGATGTTTCAATCTATGATATGGTTGGGGCCTATTCAACGTTTGTTAATAAAGGAACGTACATTAAACCGTTTTATATCGCTAAAATCGAGGACAAAAATGGAAATGTCATTCAGCAATTCGTTCCTGATGAAAAAGAAGCGATCAATGAAGAAACAGCCTATCTCATGTTGCATATGTTAAAGGGTACGGTTGAAATTGGCACAGCAAGAGGTTTAGAGTATTCTCTTAAAGTAGATAATGAGCTTGGTGCTAAAACCGGAACTACTCAAAACGCATCTGATGGTTGGTTCATGGGTGTCACAAAAGATTTAGTTGCTGGAGCATGGGTTGGCGGTGATGATCGAAGTATACGCTTTAGGCAATGGTACCTTGGTCAGGGAGGAAGAACTGCTCTTCCTATATGGGAAAACTTCATGATGAAAGTCTATGAGGATAAATCCTTAGGGTACGAAAAAGGAATTTTTGAAAAACCAACATCCCCTCTAAGAACCGTCATAGACTGTGACATTTACGAGCAATCCACAAACCCTTCAGATACCGTAGAATACGACGTGGTTGATGAAGACGATTTTATGTAATGAAGTTTCAAAGGTTTTTAAGAGATGAGTATCTCAAACTTCCCGAGAAACCGGGTATTTACAAGTTTTTAGACAGTAGTGACACCATCATTTATGTTGGTAAAGCCAAAAACTTGAAAAAAAGAGTATCAAGTTACTTTACAAAAAGTAACCTTGACAGCCGAAAAACCTACAAACTAGTTAAAGAAATCATCAAAATCGAGTTTGTTATTGTTTCGTCTGAATTTGATGCGCTTTTATTAGAAAATAATCTTATCAAAGAACATCAGCCCAGATATAATATACTTCTTAAAGACGATAAAAGCTTTCCAAGTATATGTATCACCAATGAACGATTTCCTAGAATTTATTCTACTCGTAGAATTGACATCACAATAGGTGAATACTTTGGTCCATACACAAGTGTGAAAGCAATGAATAGTGTATTAGATCTCATTAGAAAATTATACACAATCCGCACTTGTAAGCTTAGTCTAACCGAAAATAATATATCACAAAAGAAATATAAAGTATGCCTGGAATTTCATCTTGGAAACTGCCTTGGTCCGTGTGAAGGCTTTCAATCAGAGGCAGACTACCTTTTGGACATCCAGATTGCCAAGGAGATCCTAAAAGGCAGAATTAGTGTTGTCAGTAGATCCTACAAAGAAAAGATGAACATCGCGTCAGAAGAACTTAAGTTTGAACTCGCTCAGTCTTATAAAGAAAAACTAGATCTTCTTGAAAAGTTTCAGATTAGATCATTGATCGTCAATCAAAAAATTACCCAGACTGATGTTTTTTCAATGGTCAGTGATGATGATAAGAAGCTATTCATAAATTACATGAAGGTAGAAAATGGGGCTATTGTAAACTCAGAAACGATTGAAGTCCGAAAGAAAATAGAAGAAGATAATAGTGAGATTTATAAGTTTTCCATCTTTGATTTAAGGAAGAAATATAGAAGCAACAACCCTACCATCTTATCTAATCTTTCTTTTGAGCCTTGGGAAGGTATTGAGGTTATCGTTCCAAAAATTGGTGATAAAAAAAAGCTAGTTGATCTTTCCAAGAAGAATGCTATGTTTTTTAAAAAGGAGCAATATTCAAAAAACAGCATTCAGCCAAATTCAGGGGTACTCGAATCTTTAAGGAAAGATTTGAAACTTCAGGATTTACCAACCCACATTGAGTGTTTCGATAATTCAAATATTCAAGGGTCTAATCCTGTTGCATCGATGGTCTGTTTTAAAAATGGGAAACCGTCAAAATCGAACTACAGAAAATTTAATATTAAGACTGTGCAAGGACCTGATGATTTTGCTTCAATGAAAGAAGTTGTTAGCAGAAGATACAGACACTTAAAAAACGAAAATCTTGCATTTCCTAATCTTATTGTTATCGATGGGGGTAAAGGACAACTGAATGCGGCATGTGATGCATTGAGAGAGCTAAATCTTTATGGAGATATTCCTGTGATTGGTATTGCCAAAAAACTTGAAGAGATCTACTTTCCAGAAGATCAGTTACCACTTCATATCAGCAAAAAATCAACATCTCTTAAACTACTTCAACAAGTTCGAGATGAAGCCCATAGGTTTGCTATCACCTTCCATAGAAATAAACGAAGTAAGAAGTCAATTCATTCCTCTTTGGATCAAGTCAAAGGAATTGGTCAAGCCACAAAAACTAAACTACTTAACGAATTTGGAAGTATTGCGAGAATCAAAGAGTCGAATGAGAAAGACTTAATCAATCATATTGGTCATTCCAAAACAAAGATTATTCTCGAAGAAATAAAAAAAGGGAATCTTTAAATTCCCTTTCGCCAATACTTTCTATTTCGTGAATTAGTTGTCTTTGACACACCTGCAACTGTTTCTATGCCAATCACCTATCACACTATGATAAATTTCCTTAGAACCTTTTTGGACAGAGACAATACCTGATGTATTTTCAGATTTTTTTTCTGAGTCCCAATAATTGCCGCTGATTCCAATATTTTTAAAGACACTTCCCGGATCTCCAAAACCACCCAAAACTAGATTAAGGTTACTTTCTCCTCCTTTTTGAAGTGCATCTCCAGCACCTCTTATGCCTCCAAATGTTTGAAATAAAAGAGTCCATTCGCCTATTGTTGGAACGTGCCACCCTTCTGGACAGGCTTCGACAGCTGCCTTAAAGGTATATAGCCTTCCATAAGCTTCACAGTAAGCAGGTTCATCCTTATAACAGAACGAATCGGGAACCTCGTAATTAAGATTCTCTGCCATCCATGTTCTCTTGATAAAAACGCCACCCTCTAACTCAATATCAATAGTCACAATATCATATTTCTGTCCATCTCTTGGATCAACTAACTCACCAATCTCTTGTGCAGAGGCGCCTAAAAAGACTATGAATAAAAACGAATAAATAAAACTCTTAACCTTCATTTTACTAGCGATTAGGTAACTCTAATAAATATTATTAATACTCCCACAATTCTGATTCATACTCCATCAGGTCGTATTCATATTGTTGTTGTATTACGATTGGCTTTAATGGATTGCTTGCAAGTTCTTCTTGATATATCTGTCTAATATCCAAGTCATCTGGATTTGATACCTTTATTATTGGGGCTCTAAAAAGCCTTAATTCAAAAGCATCACTCATATTCATATGTTTACCAGGATTTTGACTATTATAATAGATAGCTCTATCCGCATACGGTCCTCTAAAAAGCTCAACCACGTCATCATATTTGAAGTGAGCAACAGGTTTCTCAAAACCTTGTGGATTATATAAACTACCAGCATCTCTAGGTAGAGCTATAGTAATAGATCTGATGTAGTTATACATTCGTGATCGATTTCTATCAAATATCAAATCTTCTCTCAAATAGAGTACCGTGAACAAATTCTCTGGGATAGCTTCTAGCTTTGGCTGATCGGATGAATCCGACTCACCTTGATCTCCTGCTGTATCATCGAACGAATCGAAACCACCTGAATTAAAGCCACCACCAACAAACGGATTATCATCTCTTTCTACTGAAATATTGGATAAGAAAATAATATCCGGCATAAAATTTATGCATGAATCCGATCTATAGGGAGTAAGTAAGCCCTCGTCTACTGCTTGAATAAGTAATTTAGATATCTCGCCATTTTTAGAGAAAAACGGTTTATTCTGCTTTTCTTCCATATCCATCCTTCTCCAAATGCTCTTTTCAAACATGACTTGCGTTTCATCAACTTCAGGTTTGACAAGTGGGGCAAGTTCCTCTTGACTAAAACCAATATTAGTTACTAAACAAAAAATCAATACATAACCTAATTTTTTCATAACACCTTTTTCAAAATTGAAATTTATTTCAATGTAACGTTGATAAAACGTTGGAAATTCTTAAACTCTTCTACTTGTTTTCTGAAGTTTTGTCTTTGAACACTTTTAATCTCGATGGCGAGTGTACTTCCTTTTCTAGCATTCATCCCTCTAAGACTGACTGTTTCCCCTGTTCTTTTCGAGCCTCTACCAAGTCCTCCACTTACTAATGTAACTTCAGCCTCTGCTATTCTAAATTTGGCATCGTTAGGCAAAAATTCTGCAAAACTTTCATCCGCAAAAGCTCTTAAGTAAATCTCAGGTGTATTTGCATCAATACCTTCTTTATAGTTTATTTCTCCCTGAGAAGTAAACACCTTAATGGTTGGAGCAGGGATTGCTCTTACACCAAATTCTCTGGATCCAACAACGTTGCCTCCACTTGAAACTGTCATGGTAAGTTTTCTAGATTTAGGAACTAATGTAACCTGACCTCTTTGAGAACCTTTAATTGCATCGCCTCCTTTTGCGGTGAATGAAGGGTTATATTGATTACCTAGCGCAGGAACCTGAACATCTAATGCATTTCCACAATTGTAATAAAGTGCATTAACTGATTGTGATTGAATCTGAATCACAGGTTTAACTACAAAATATTCAATAGTATCTACAAAAGTTGTGTCATTTCCACCACCTTGGGGTAAGGTGATCGTTGCTACAATTGTTTTCCGCGCATTACCTTCTTTATCATATGCTCCAGGTGTGGCAGTAAATTCCACTTTACCCGTTCCATTTGTTACAGGAGCTTCTTCACCATTGTAAGTCATGGTTACCTTATCCATCAAGTTCTTGGAAGGAGATGCCGCAATGAACATGTCTGCTTTATATTTTGTGCCAGCAGCGACATATTTAGATTCAGGCATTATCACCGGACGAATGTCTTCAAATACAAAATCTTTTAGACCCACACGTTTTACCAGAAAATCAAGTCCAGAGGTCTCGTATGCTAAAACATTAGCTTGAAACTCACTGACTGTTGCCAAACCAGCATGTGTAGGAGAATCTTGAAATGAAAGTTGGGACCATTTCTTACCTTTTTGGTTTGGATCTTGTTTGTAATATTCGTCTTCGTTTGCATCTTTAGCAATCTTATCAAATGTACTTAACTGATCATCAGTGGCACCATTTTTCTTAAGTAAAGCTCTTAACTCTTCTGCATAACCATTTAAAAGAGCTTTCATATCAGCTCCTTTACCTTCACCCCCCTCTTCTTTTGGCATCATGTAGTTTCCAACCCTATCATAATCAGTCTTCCCATTGATGAACATTCTATTCCCTTTATGTCCATCCATATAGCCTCCGGTTATTTCGACGAAAGTCTCCTTATATTGCTCCATTTCGGCCAATACTTCTTGAGTTTTTGCTCTCAACTCTTCAGCATCAGCAACTACTTTCAGGTCATCTGGTCTATTACCTTTATCTTTCGCAGCAGATTTCATACCCTCAATCGTTCTGGCATTTCTTTCTGAGGTTTCAGCATTTGCGCGCTCTAAACTCTGATTAATAAAGGCGAATTTATCTAGTACAGTAGAGCTTACATTTAGTGCTAGCAAAGCCGTAAGCACCAAATACATCATGCCGATCATTTTCTGCCGCGGTGTTTCTTTTCCTCCAGCCATAATTAATTTTTTTTGGTTAAACTATTGGTTGCTACCTCTCATTGCGGTAAGCATATTACCGTATACTTTGTTCAGCGCAGAAATGTTCGAAGTAAGTTTGTTAAGCTCCGCCTGGAATGCGGTAGTTTCCTTACCTGCTTCAGCCATACTTTCTAGTGCTCCACTGATATTAGAGTAAAACTTATTCAGTGCCTTGGTATGACTTTGGGCGTCTTTAAGCTCCATTTCATATACTGCATTTAATGCACCCAAGCTCTTTGTCACATTTTGTACTTGAGAATGATATTCTTTAGTGTCCTTGGTTGCTTCGGCCATACCTGACATGGCTTGCATCGTAGAAGCATAAGATTTATTCATCTCAGACAGTGATTTCGAAGCTGTCTTGACGTTGTTTGCATAATCATTTGTTGCTACAGCAGCGTCACTCAGATTTGACATTTTCTTCGCAGAATCTGCCATGTTTCTCATACCATCACCCAAACTTTTAATCAACTCGGGACCTACTTTAGCGTCAGCTAGCATTTTATCCATTTTTGCAGAAACTCCTTGATTTGAAGCTGGAACTGCAGCTCTTGGCCTAGCAGCAGGACCATCGTAATCATCAGCAAGTTCAGGGTAAACTTTAGCCCAATCTGGTTCAGCATGTTTTGGTTCAAAAGCACTCAAAAAGAAAATAACAGCCTCTGTTGTAAGACCAACACCGAGCATTATACCAGCACCTTCCAAATGCAAGATCTTAAACATCGCTCCAACAATAACTACAGCCGCACCTATACCATAAACTTTCGGCATTATGGTAGAATAGAGCAACTCAGAAAATCCGCCTTTTTTACTCATTATAGTATTATTTAGGTTAGTAAATTTATTCTTTAGTTTTTATTTAAAATTCGTATCCAGATGATCTTCCAAGATAAGTCATCGCACATCTAAAACCTATAGATGCCCTAGCAGTATCTTGGTGCTCATATGTTCTGGTCCCAGTTTCTAGGTAATAAGCAATATCTTTCCATGAACCTCCACGAATAACCTTGAAAGGAACATTATCATCAAAATAAGTAGGGTTTAAGTCCCACGTAAGTGGCATAGCAGATGGGTTGTAAGCATCTTCACACCATTCTGCAACGTTTCCGGCCATATCATATAAACCATATTCATTTGCGAAATAAGTACCTACCTCAGCGGTATAGGCATACCCATCGTCAAAGTAGTTACCACGTCCTGGTTTGAAATTGGCTAAAAGACAACCTTTAGCATTCCGTATATAAGGGTTACCCCATGGATACTTAGCCATATCTCTACCGCCTCTGGAAGCATATTCCCATTCAGCCTCTGATGGTAGTCTGAAATTAGGCATCACAGGTAATTGATTATCAGTTCTCCACCTGTTAAGATAACTTGTTCTCCACTCGCAGAAATATTTTGCCGCATTCCAGTCTACACCAACAACCGGATAATTGTCGAAAGCAGGATGAGACCAATAATAAACAACTAGTGGATCGCCCATATGATGAGTATAATCTCGGGTCCATACAGTCGTATCCGGTATTAAATCAGCAATAGAATATCCAGTCGGAAGGTCCAATTCAGAACTCTCTTGAATATTCTGTGTAAACTGTCGGTATTCATTATTGGTGATTTCTGTATCATCCATAAAGAATGCCCCGATAGTCACTTGTTTGTTAAAATTTATTTGGGTGGCAGCAACGTCTTCGTCCGCCTGACCCATGTGAAAAGTTCCGGAGGGCACAGATACCATTCCGAACGGACGAGTCATTTCCCATCCATACCTATCAGGAGCACCAATTAATTCTCCTTGATCTCCTCTATTTCCGCCGAAAAGACCACATCCTGACAAGATTATGGCACAGCAAACAATAGCACAATTTGAAATTGTTAAAACACGCATTTTATTCATAACACCTATATTGAACATGCAAGTATGTAAAATAAACAAACTTTACCAAGAATTATTGTACGTTATTCGACCTAAATATATAATGAGATGGATGTAACGGGCAAGTTTCACTATCAATTCTTTGATGAGTTAATTCATTGAATCGTTAAAACGCAAAACGAGGAGTTTTAACAGCCTTCCTACCGCCAAAGACCAAATCCGGAAGATTAAACCTTATGAACACTTCATGTGAAGTAGGTTGCTTAGCGTCTCTTTCCTGAATTATATAATCAAATGAATAGCCTGCTTTCAATTTATTATCCTGCAAAAAAGAGTAACCTATAAGTAGACTTAACGATTCTGCTCTTCTAAATGCTAATCCTCCCCACATTTTTTCCTGATATTCAAGAATTGCAGTCAAATCAAGAGAATAAGCATTTAGATCGGAACGCAATAATGTGTTAACGTCCAGCACTAAATCTCTTGAAATTCCTAAACTCTTACCTGCAAAGAAGTTAAAACTCCTTGCAAGATTATTTCCTGTCTCCGGTGACACAGAATACTCAGGCTCTAATATATTCTCTACCGATAATCCGATCCAATAATCTTTTGTGGATTGAAAAACGATTCCTGAGTGAAAATTAAAAAGCATCTCATTAAAGCCATTCGCTATTAGACTTTCTATCACTCTATCTCCATCTTGAGCGAACCTGTAATTGGTATTGAGGGAAAATGCATTTATTGCTGGCATAATACCAAAGGAAATCTCGCCTTTTCTGAACGAAAACGAAGTAGCGATTGCCATTCTAGCTTGTACCGAATTTAAAGGTCCCGTCTGATCGTTGACTATAGACAAACCTAAACCTGAGAGTTTTCCCTGAATAGGCACTACTATAGAAAGTAACTGTGTCGTTGGGGCACCCCCAGGATCCAGTGTAGCATCGTAACCCGCCCATTGTGTTCTATGATGAGCAGCCGCAAATGCTTGGTCTTCAACCCCTGCCCAAGCGGGATTAAAATAAACAGGATTAAAGGAGTAGTGATTGAAAAAAAAGTCGTTCTGTGAAATCCCGACATTCGATGCCAGAATTAACAATACGAATAATAAGTTTCGTAAACTCCTTTTCATAGTGTAATTATAACGCTAAGAAAGTATATACCCCTACGACTAGGATAGGTTATTCGCTTCTTTTATATATACCTCCAATGCACCAGTCATAGAAGGGGCATTTGGCAATGGGGCCTTTATATCAAGAATTAAACCTGAATCTGTTACCGCTTTTGCAGTGGTTGGTCCAAATGCAGCAATTCTTGTTTGGTTTTGTTTAAAATCTGGAAAATTCGTAAATAAAGATTCAATACCCGATGGACTAAAGAATGCAATAATGTCGTATGTTACATTATCCAGGTCTGATAAATCAGAAGCTACGGTATTATAGATTGTTGCCTCAGACCATGTAAAACCATTTTCATTAAGAAAATCAGGAATGTGATCTGTTCGAATATTGGAGCAAGGAAATATGAATTTTTCTGATTTATGTTTTTTGATAACTGCTAATAGATCCTGGGCTGTTCTTTCACCTGTAAAGATCTTTCTCTTTCTGATGACTATATATTTCTGTAAGTAGTTTGAGGTAGTCTCTGAAATACAGAAATATTTCATATCCGTAGGAATTTCAATTTTGCTTTCTTGAGCTAACCTGAAAAAATGGTCGATTGCATTCCTACTTGTAAATATTACTGCCGTATGATCAAGTATATTGACCTTTTGCTTTCTAAACTCCTTAATATCTACCGGATCAATTTCAATGAATTTTCTAAAATCAATTTTAAGGTTGTACTTTTCCGCTAATGCATGGTATGGTGAATTATGATCGGAAGGTTCGGGTTGAGATACTAAAATACTTTTAACTTCTTTCATTCGCTCCTTATTCTTTGAAAGCAATTCCTCAGTCGCACTCATATACTAGTATAATTTTATAATTATTTATAGAACCAGCCAATCAATAGTATGGCAGGTATGATTTCAGTTGCGCAAAGGTAGGTAATAATGAGAAGTTTTTTATGTGGTGAATCATTAACAAATTTCAAGGCAAACCATAATATGAACACAAATATTATTGAAACTAATACAACAGGAAAATAGGATGGGATCCGTGTATCGGTACCCTTAAATACCACATCAAGAAAGACTAAAAACAGGATTATTATACTGAAAATCAAACAGAAATTCACAAAATCAAAAAGCTGTAAATCATTAATTCTTCGAAACCGAAATAGCCTTGAAATTAAATAAATGAAAACCCACTTAACGAAGATGAAAGCTGTTATATAAAAAGCGGTTTTTAACCAAAGCGATAAAAAACCTAAATAGGATGTGGGCTTGATAAAGCCATTTAAAGACGTTTCATGGGCTCCATATATGCTAATAAATGCTAATATCAGTGAAAGCAAAATAACTAAGCTTGCATTCACATCACTCACAAATTGGGTATTAACCATTTCATAGGTGTTTTGCTTTAAACTAAAGGCTTTATTGACTATTTGCGATATTCTAGTAGTATGTCTTACTGACACAAACCCGAATAACAAAGCAATCATGATTAGGGCCGTAAATGTAAATTCATTGAATACATCTCTAACTGAACGTACAACCTTAGGGTCATCGTTGACTAGAATCAAATCAGTGAAAACGACTTCTTCAAAAGTGAGACTGGCAAGGTTATGATCAGAATGTAGCGATACAAAAATGGTATCCGAACCAAGATCCCGATAAAAGTCTTCAATTTTTATAAACTCACAACCTCCAGGAATTTTCTTAAGAAGTCTTCCGTTCACCCAGATTGTCAATGGATGATCATTACATACACGAACAGTACCTGATTTACTTTTTTCAAAGAAAAGGCCTGCACTATTTGTGTTAGATAAAGTGGCAATGGGGAGTATTGTTTCTTCATTTTCTACACTTATCATGACTTTCTTGTAGTCATGAACAACAACAGTATCCTTCTGACTGTAACCAAAAACGGCCCCAAAAATCAATAAAAAAGCAAAAAATAAATTATTCAATTAGAATCGACTTGTATAACCAAAATGAATTCTTAACTCTGAAAATGAAATTTTCTGATTATCAGATTTACCTCCAGCAATTGCAAATCTAAATTGACCTGCTGATGATTCTAAAGCAAATCCAAAACCAATTCCAAAAGGTGACTCATTATACCTTTGACGACCATAATGAAGTTGATCGTAAAACAAGTAGATGAAACTGCTGTTTTCAAAGAAAGATCTTACCTCTAATCGGCTTAGCAGGTAATATTGAGCAAAAAAACTTTTTTCGTTGAAGCCCCTCAAAGAATTGAGGCCTCCTATTCGATACAACTCATTTGTCAGTACTTCATTATTTGCTAGCCCAGATGCGTGAATTTCGTGAAAGAACGTTTGTCTCTTTCCAACTTTTATCTGATAGGCTGTTCGCGCATCAACTTCTACAAAATTTGTGTTTAAATCTATCGTATCATAGTAGCTAGCGGGTAGTTGAATATTCTCCGTTATTCTCTTGGTACCTCCACCTACACCAACTTTCCAAGTCATACCCTCCTCAAATCTACTTAGTGCATTCAAAAACCCTTTTGTGAATGCCAGGCGATAGTGATTTCTTTGATAATCAGCTAACCTTCTTCCCTCCACTTCTTGTATGCTTGAAGTAAGTAACGTTCCATTAGTTCCCTCGTATTCGACCAATAATGATATCCTTGGGAAGATAAAAGTTGAAAAACCAATCCCTGTAGACCTGGTCAGAAAAGTTGTATCCTGTTTTAATAAGCTAAACTTAAAAGAAGGTGAAATGCTGGACTCGAATAAAAAAGCATGATTGTAGGTTAGGTTTAGCTCTTGTGAGGACTCTGCAAAACTTTCCCAATTAAAATAAAATTGATGACCTGAACGAAAAAGATTTTGAATAGATAAATCAAGGCTTCCAACTAACGAGGTTTCACCATTTGTATTTTGCTGTAGACCTGCAACTCCTTCAAAAGTATTGGTACTATTCTCCTTAATGTCTAAGTAAATTTTTGCACCATTCTTACTAAATGAAATATCTGTTGGTTGAGTAAGAGATAAAAATGGTGACCGACTAATTTTCCTCGTTAACTGAGCATAGTTTGATTCGTCGAAAAGCTCTTTTGGTTTGATTTCTAGTAGATGATAGATGTATTTGAGCTTCGTTTTGGGTTTTTTAGCGAAAAATGCTGAGTCATATCTTATTTCTGGCCCTTGACTCGTTTTTAAATTTCCAGATACTACATCATTTTGCAAGGCTAAAGAATCGAGTGAAATGGTAGCAAATGGATAACCGCTATTGTTCAATTGTTCAAGTTTCCTATTTAACTGCTTAAGAATATTTCGCTTTTTTAAGCCAGAAAAAGCTGATTCTACCTTAGTTCCTTTGTAGAGAAATGTATGGATTCCATTTTCTTTGCTCACAATTGAATCTAGGCTTGAAAAAAAATATCCCTGATTGATCCATTCAAGCTGCCTGGCATTAATAAAGTTGATGAAGGCTAATGTATCCGTGAATAATCTCTTTTCAATTAATTCATCTTTTACATAAAAACTTGAGTTTATTTGAGCTGATACAATTACAGGAATCTGAAGGAAAAAGAACAATAATGTCTTATGCAAAAAAGAGACAAAAGCCTTACTTATAGGTTGAATAACCTGCAATAAACAGTTCATTTTTGTGGAAATTGTAAAGCTAATTAAATCTTAATGGCAGGAATTTATATTCATATCCCATTTTGTAGGCAGGCGTGTTTCTATTGTGATTTTCATTTTAGTACTAATTTGAAAAATCAAGAGGCTATGGTCGAAGCTATAGTTCACGAACTATCTTATAGATCAAATTATTTAACCGATGAGGTATCGACGATATACTTTGGTGGGGGAACACCCTCAGTTTTAACAAAAAACCAAATCGCCAAATTCATCCAAACCATTAAGAAAAAATTCAAGCTCACATCCGATCCCGAAATTACTCTTGAAGCCAATCCTGAAGACCTCACACCAAATAAACTAGATGAATTAAGAAAACTAGGGATTAACAGGTTAAGCATAGGTGTACAAACATTTCATGATAAGGAACTTAAATGGATGAATCGCATTCATGATTCTAAACAAGCTATCAGCTCAATTAAGAATGCCCGAAAAGCCGGCTTTAGCAACATTTCTTTAGACCTTATCTATGCACTGCCAGGAAATGGTCATTCACTCTGGAAAGATGAACTAACAAAAGCCGTCGAGTTAGACACTGAACACATTTCACTATACGGACTAACCATTGAAGATCGTACTGTTTTTGGAAATAGGAAGAAAAACAATCAATTAATCGAAATGCCTGAGGAAGCTGCAGCCGATCAATATTTACATGCAATATCATTTTTAAACAGCATGGGAATGGATCACTATGAAGTATCAAACTTTGCAAAACCCGGTTACTATTCACAGCACAATTTAGCTTATTGGTCTGGTCGTAGCTATTTGGGAGTTGGTCCTGGAGCACACTCCTTTGACGGACTTTCTCGTCAATTGAATATCCGGAATAATTCAAAATATTTAAAAGCAATACAAAATGGCGAATCATATTTTGAAATTGAGAACCTTTCGAAGATCCAGCGAATGAACGAATTCATTCTAACAGGGCTGAGAAAGAAGGAGGGCATCTCTTTTGAAGAGATCAGAGGTACTTTTGGAATTGATTTCCTTGACATATATTCAGATATCCTAAATCAATACGACCACCAGGGTCTAATTGAATTAAATGAAAACTCCATGCATTTGACGTCATATGGTTTTCTAGTAGCCGATGAAATGGCACTAAGACTTTTTTTTCAAGAATAAATTCTACTTTTGAGATAATGGATTCATTTACTAAAAAAGCAATCATTCTACTGAAATCATTGATTTTCCATTATCACGGTCTTGACAATGACGAAAGGTCCATGCTGGTAGCTGCAGCTAAGAAAATGAATGCATTAAAAGAAATGGAATGGGCTAACGATTTCATCGCAGAAGATTACATGTCAGCTTTTGAACGATCACGTGAATTCCTGAAGAAAGTTTTTACAAAAATGAATTCAGAAGATAGGCTGAAATACTTGCTAGAATCCTGGGAAGAAAATTTCAAAAAAGGATATGTCACAGAAATGGAAACAACTGCCATCCTTACCCTTTCGAAAGATTGGAAAGTTGAAAAAGAATTTCTAGACAAAGTTAAAGGTTAGAGACTCATCATTTCTCTGAACCTGGCGGACTGCCTTCTCGATACTTCGATTTTTTCTCCCCCTTTTAATTGTACCAATAACCCGCCATTAAACCAGGTGTCGATAGACTCTACCCAACCAAGATTAATAATATGCTTTCTGCTAGCTCTGAAAAAACTTCGGTCATCCAGACGCTCATCCAAGGCATTTAGCGATTTATGAATCATTGGCTTGAACTTATCAAAGTATACTTTGATATAGTTTCCATCTGACTCAAAAAGTCGTACTTCTTCTAGTTTCACAAACCAGCACTTATCTCCATCTTTTACAAATACCTGATCACCCGCTCCTAACTTTCGATCTTTGCTTCCTTTCTTTGGAATTTTTGCCTTGATTTTATTAATGCTTTCAGCTAATCTATCTGGTTGAATGGGTTTCAATAAATAATCTAATGCATTGAAGTCGAAAGCCTTTAGTGCAAACTCGTCGTAAGCTGTCGTAAAAATTACTTGTGGAACCCGCTCCAAACTTTCTAATAGTTCAAAACCGGTTTTTCCTGGCATTTGAATATCTAAAAATATGACATCCGGATTATGGCTATCTATTTTTTCTATGGCCTCATCAGCATTTACTGCTTCATCCAACACTTCAATTTCGGGATGATTCTCTAGTAAGGAGGTAAGTTCCTTTCTTGCGAGACGCTCATCATCAATAATTATTGCCTTCATACTATTTAGTTAGGACTAGTAAATTTTATGCCTTCATAACCCGGGATTTTCAGGGTACATAGTACTGTAGTGCTTGTTTCATTAATGATATCAAAACTAGCAGAATCTCCGAAAATAAGGTTTAATCGCTTTTTTGTATTCTCAATTCCAAATCCTCTGTTATTATGGCTTACTGCTAATTGTCCTGTATTACGAATTTTTAGCAAGAGATGTTTGTCACTAACGTGTGTAGAGATATGGATTTCTCCTCCCTTCTTCAAATTAGATATACCGTGTTTGATTCCATTTTCAACCAACGTTTGCAGCATTAATGGAGGTATCATAAACTTATCTGAATGTTTATCTATAGTATATTTTGTTGTCAATCTTTCCTCATACCTTATTGATTCTAATGCCAGGTAATCCTTTACCGTTTTTAACTCTTCTGAAAATAAAATGAGCTTTTTTCTGTCAGTAAGAAGAGAGTTTCTTAAAATATGAGATAGTTGTGTAATGGACTCTTTAGACTTGGTTGGGTCTTCATCGACTAAAGCTCTGATACTGTTTAAAGCGTTAAAAATAAAATGAGGATTTAACTGGGATTTAAGGTTGCTCAATTCTGCCTCAATCGCTACTGTTTCAGCTTTTAAGGATTTATTGTATCTGTCTACATAGTGAAAAGCAAAATAAAAAATGGTCCAAAGAAAATAAACGGCCCAGTAAATCAATGTATTCAATAGGATGGTGATCAATTGTAGATCTGCATTTGAAATTCCACTTGTGAAATATTGGATTCCCAGCAAATAGCCATAGTTAAGTAGGCTTAACAATAAATTCAGACTTAGCAGCCTTGGGATGAGTATGGTAAGCCTAAGGTTAAGCCATCCTAAATGAATAAAAACAGATCGAAGCGCATGGGTCGTAAGAATATAAAATGCGACCTGAAAGAGAACACCGATGATCTGATCTTGATCTAAGCCATTAACAGCAGTATAAGCGACTATCTGCAGTAGCCCATAAATACCCCAGCCAAATAACTGACATAGCCAATAAATCCTGTACTTCGTCACACTTTAAATGTAAGATAACCCGTTGTGCTAGTTAGTTTTCTTGTGAATTTGTGATTGAAATGAAATGC
>CAYWOQ010000003.1:80208-139073 GCA_964459925.1 uncultured Roseivirgaceae bacterium | reverse complement strand
GGGTGGTGTGAGAGGACAGGTAGGGAAATAATCCCTACCTTCCTACTCGATTTCAGCTATCTTACTTCCAAAAAAATTTCAATGCGCAATTTCAGCATCATTCTTACATTACTTTCTCATTTTATCTATGCTCAAATAGATAAAAATTTAGCCGATAAATCGGTCAACCAAGCAATTATCAAAAGTCATATCGGATTTCTTGCCTCAGATGAACTTAAAGGGAGAGATACCGGCTCACCAGAATTAAAGATAGCGGCAAAGTATATTGAAAGTCGCTTTGTGGAATATGGAGTCAGCGTAGTGGAAGAAATGGACTCATTCTATCAGTCAGTTCCAATGAAAAAAGTTGCACCACCAACAGAAGGTACTATTAAAGTAGGATCAACGGAACTGAAGTTGAATGAGGATTTTGTAATGCTTGAAATTGGATCCTCAATAGTTGATCAGCCTTTTTATTATGCTGAGTATGGAATGCCTAACGATCTGAAGCAAAAAAATGTAGAAGGAAAAATTGTTTTCGCTTTATGTGGAGATGGAACTAGCCAAAACCCACAAGAATGGTTTGGCTTTTCTTCGGAAAAAAGAAAAAAAGTACAAGAGTTGGGAGGCTTGGCTTTAATTGAGTTGTACAACTCCCCTCAGATACCATGGAATCTCCTAGTAAGATATCTGGGAAGAGAACAAACTGTGCTGGATGAAGCTGATGGTGAAACAATTTCACATGCATGGCTGAATCGTACGGCTGATGACACGGACTTTCTGAAAAAAAAGAACCCAGCATCAGTTATTGCTGAAAACTATAAGCCAGAAAAATTCTTTACTCAAAACATTGTGGGGATGGTAGAAGGAACAGATCCAGAATTACAGAATGAGTTTATCGTTTATTCTGCTCATTATGATCACGTTGGAGTAGGAGTTGCTAACGATGAGGCAGATTCCATATATAATGGATCCCGGGATAATGCAGTCGGTACAGTTACCGTATTAACAGCAGCGCAAAACATTGCCTCCAACCCTACCAAAAGATCCTCATTGTTTGTTTTGTTTACAGGAGAGGAGAAAGGCCTATTGGGTAGTCAATATTTTGTAAATAATTCTCCAATCCCCTTGGAGCAAATTGTTTATTGCTTCAACTCAGATAATGGCGGTTATAATGATACTTCGCTAGCAACAATCATTGGTCTTACAAGAACATCTGCAGAAGAAATGATTAGAGCGGCATGTGAGGCATTTGGGTTAAAAGCGATCGAAGACCCAGCACCGGAGCAGGGGTTATTTGATCGCTCTGACAATGTAAGGTTTGCATCAAAAGGAATACCAGCACCGACTTTTAGTCTTGGGTTTACTGCATTCGATGATGAAATAACTAAATATTATCATCAAGTCACCGATGAGCCGGAAACACTAGATTATAATTATTTGGAAAAATTTTTCAAATCATATGTTTATGCATGTCGCTTAATTGGAAATGCAGAAAAAGCTCCCTTCTGGAATGAAGGTGATAAATACTATAAAGCTGGGATTGATTTGTACAAAAAATAAAGGGACCTCAAAATAAGGTCCCCTAATCGGTATTGGTGGTGAAGAGGATTTTACTAATAATCAGGATAATCAAAAAAATACTAAGGAGTCCACATTTGAGTGAGATAGTTGGCAAACCATGGGATTAAGCGAAAACCCTGAACTCCCCAGCATTTTTCTTTAGATTAACCATCAACCTAAGAGCTTATCATTAATTACTAATGACAGTACGAAGTTAGAAAAGGATCTAATTGCAAATTCGTGTCGATTTACTGTTTAAGGTGTTTTTGTTGAATAAACTTCTGATTATCAGGTAGTAAAAGAGTATGCAAGCTGAACGAAATACCCAATTTAGGGTAGTAAATTACCAGAAATTGGGTATGAGTTATATTCTGGCAATTCCATTCTGTAAGGCATACTTTACTAGTCCAACAGCATTTCGTGCTTGTGTTTTCTTCATTAGATTTTTTCTGTGTGTGTGGACCGTTTGTTCGCTAAGAAATAATTTTTCCCCAATTTCCTTCATTGTAAGCTCTTGACAAATCAGTTCTAAGACCTCTACTTCTCGTGGACTTACATCACCTGGATTAATATTTCCTGGCTTTTCTCTACTGTTTTTCTGAACACTTTTATGAAGGGCTTTAGATACGAGCTGGTTGTAATAAAACTCATTATTAAGCACAAAATTAATGGCTTTTCGCACCTCTTCGGGATCTGCATTTTTTAGAAGATAGCTGTGAACACCAATTTCGATGAGATCAGAGATTAATTGTAATGAATCATGCATGGAAATCATTACAATGCTTACCTCGGGGAATTTTGAGACAATTTTTTTGGCGGTTTCCCTACCGTCAAGAACAGGCATTTCTAAATCTAGCAGCACAAGATCAAAAGAACCTTCATCTAATTGTTTTAAGGCCTCTTTCCCATTCTCTGCATCATCCACTGCACCCACTTCATCAAACGATTGAAGGAGCATCATCATACCCTTTCTGAAAAGAGTATGATCATCCACAACAAGGATGTTAAGTTTCGCTTTTTGTTCACCCATACCTGATCAATGTCTAATATAGCTAAGGACAGTGAGGTATACCAACTATCGAACTTTCCCAAGTAGGTTTTAATTCTCAGAAAATTAAAAAGATGATCATTCTATGCCCAACCAAGAATATATGCGCTCTATATTTGTGACGGCATAAAAAGGAATTACCAATGGGAATGTTAATCTTCATCATCGTGCTTTTTGTTTCAGCTATCGCGTGTATTTGGGTACTACCAAATAAGCGGGTTAGTAAGCACGAAAGAGATCATGTATGATTTAAGGCTTCTTCTGCTTTTCTTTCCTTGAATTGACAAATGCTAACGCATTTGCGAAAGCAACTAAGAAGATCACGATGTTAACAAAAATGTTTACGCCTTGTGTAACTGCAGGATTTGTAAGTTCCATCATCAATTAATTAGTGTGCTAAGATAGGCTCTTTCAAAGCTTTCACCAATTTTCTTACATCCATTTCGTCGTTATAAACATGTGGTGAAACTCGAATGGAATTTCCTCGAAAACTAACGCTTACCTTGTGTTTATCGAATGAGTTTTTAATCTGTTCAATACTTACATCCTTTGGAGTCTTGATCCCAAATAGGTGAGCAGCCCTAAAAGCCTCATCTTCAATCGTATATCCTAACTGTTGTATGGTTTGTAGTGGATGCATCATCAATTCTTTACAATAGTTCTGAATCTTGTGCGGATCCCATTTTAAAACCTGTTTGAGGGCTTCCTTCAACATAGGGATTAAAATAAAATTACTATGTTCCCCCACTTCATATCTTAACGCTAGATCTTGATACTCTTTTTCGTATGAAACTAGGCCTGAAAAGTTTTCACTGTTTTTACGGTTCATCCAATTATGCTCTATCGGATTACCATTGTCAAAAACTTGACCGTAATAGGCGAAACCAATTGAATATGGACCCATTAACCACTTGTATGCTGCACATATAAGTGCATCAGGTTTAATTTCTGCAAGATCAAATGGTAAAGCCCCAACTGACTGGGTACCGTCAATTACAAGATACCCCCCAACTTCATCCAATCGTTTTCTTATAGACTTGAGGTCGAAAAGTGTACCATCCACCCAATGGACATGACCGATCGCCAGAACACGCGTTTGATTATCAATTGCATTTAATATCTCTTCATTCCATTTTTTACCCTTTTTTAGAGATTGAGGCGCTCTAATAATTTCTACATTAAGTCCTTTATTTTCCAGATCCATCCAAGGATATACATTGCTGGGAAACTGCTCATCTACTAACAATATTTTGCCAGATTTAGATGGTATATTATTTACAACATTTGCTATTCCATATGAAACGGAAGGAATGATGGTTACTCTTTTGGGTTCTGGGTTGTTAATAAGTTTTGAAAACAATAACCTTACGGTTTCTGTATCCCTGAAGAAATCATCTGGCGTAATATGAAAGGGTTTCCTCTTTCTTTTCAGTCCCTTTATTCCAGCATTCTCTACTCTTTTAGAAAGCGGAGACATGTAGGCGCAGTTTAGGTATACATACTTTCTTTGTAATTGAAACTTTTCTCTTTGACTTTTCATAAACAGGAACGAATGGAAGTTAAATTATTCGAATCATTTGACGAGGCAAAATCTTTGCTCCCAAATAAAAAGCCACGTTTGGTAAAAGCCAACGGGAAAAATATATGTGTTATAAGAATAGAAGAAGAATTATTTGCTTTTCAAAATGAGTGTCCACATCAGGGCGCTTCCTTGCACCATGGAATTGTAAACTACTTAAATCAAATGGTGTGTCCTCTACACGCATATCGTTTTGATCTTGCTACAGGAGAAGTAGTTGAGAAATCATGCAAATCATTGCGAGTTATTCCCATTCTTATAAAAGATGAGGAAATCTATCTGAAAATGTGATCTTAACCGATTCTAAAGAATTTCACGATGCTCAAAAGGAAGTCGGCAATGGATTGTGCAATTTCATTTTGAGACCCTCTACCAACAATGTACAATACAAATAGCACGTAAATACTTAGTAGTAGAATAGACTTTCTTTTACCAAAATAGTCTCCACTTGTAAAAATGATGACAGCCAAGACCGTCAATAGCCAAAGAAGAAAACGTAACTCACTACTTAGATCCACTATTTCAGGAGGCATATGTAGCGGACCATGAATAATTGTAAATATGAATAGCGGGAAACCTAGTGCAAAACATATATCGAAGATATTACTACCTAAGGCGTTTGAAATCGCGTCATCGTACTTTCCATTTTTTGCATCTTTGATTGAGATGATTGTATCAGGAAAACTAGATGCAGCTGAAGCGAGTATTAAAGCCACAAACATGACAGGAATCCCTAAACCATTAAATTCTCCTAACCCAGCTACCGAATATGTATCTGCTCCAATCCATTCACACGCTAATACTAAAAAATAACAAACCAGTGCAATTGCCACTGTTGAGAAGATCAATAACGACCAGGCGCGTATGTTGCTTATTCTATTGTTTCCGATGAAAACCCTTTCTAAGTCGAAAGTGATAAGCCCTTTAAAAAATGGGCCTTGTGGCTCTTCATTCACCTCAAAAATGCTTTCGTCAGATTCGCTTCCACCTTCAATCTCTTCTACATCAGATTTTTTCATGGTTGTAAACATGAAAACAATGTATACAACATAAACTAACATTAGTAACACACCATGGTACCAATAAAGTGTTGATCCACTGATAAGAATCAAGAAAATAAGCTCTGCGATGATAAGCGCAATTCCATCCCTCAATAAAACTTTTCTGGAAACATGGACACGTTTAGTCATTTTCATTCCAATAACAGCCAAAACCGCTACTGCGGGGATGACCATCCCATTGAAAATAGCGCTACCTGCGGTTGTTCCAATACCACCAGAAAACCCTTCGGCATCTTGCAAGATGAATAAAAAAAAGAGCGATGTAAATACCTCAGGCATTGAACTCGCAATTGCATTGATGGTAGCTCCTCTAACACCTTCAGAAAGATTTCTTCCGATGTATTCTGATGCCGCCATAAAACCGTCACCTGCTCTCCATATAATAACGCAACAAAATGTGATTAAAAGTAAAGGGATTATAATGCCCATCTATGTTTCTTTGGTATGCTGATTTTGTAAAATAAGTGGTGACTATAGCTGGTTCCACCTAAATTAACAAAAATAACCATTAGCGAATCAACTAATTTCATCTTTTAGTAAAACAAAGTTCATCTAAAAACCTCATTTTTAGGTTTAAAGCAGAGCAAATATATGTACATCAACTTATCCGGCTTAAATATTCTAGTTACTGGAGCTAGCAGAGGGATTGGAAAGGCACTGGCAACCAAATTGGCTGAAGCAGGTGCTACGATAGCTATTCATTACAACAACAACGTAAGAGAAGCTGAAAATTTAGCTCATATTTTAGGTAATGATTCTAAATCATTTCAAGCGGATTTCTCCCTGCCTGACGAGGCAGCCAAACTGTTTGATAGAGTTGTTCTTGAAATGGGCAGTGTGGAGATTATCGTTAACAATGCAGGTATTGCGTTATCTTCCGACGTAGAATCCAGCGACGATGAATGGATGAATGTTTGGAATGAGACGATGCAAATAAACTTAAGTTCTGCAGCAATTATCAGTAAAAAAGCAGTTCAACATTTTTTGAGTAGGAAGGCTGCCGGCAGAATAATCAATATTGCTTCAAGAGCTGCTTTTAGAGGGGAAGAAGCCGAATATATTTCTTATGCAGCAGCTAAAGCCGGCTTAGTCTCATTGACAAGAACCATTGCAAGATCATACGGAAAAAAAGGGATTAAAGCTTTTGTTGTAGCACCAGGATTTGTGAGAACAGATATGTCCAGAGAGTTCATGAATAAATATGGGGAAGGGCACGCAACGGACGACTTAGCTCTAGATCGTCTGACTGAACCAAAAGATATTGCACCACTAGTTACTTTTATTGCGAGCGGGATGGTTGACCATGCAACAGGTGCAACTTTCGATATAAATGCTGGAAGCTATGTTCATTGAAACACCTTTGAATGTGTATTTACGATAAATACTAAGTAATAAGCAATGTTCTCTATCGGTATTTGAAAAATAATTCATCTTAAATTCTTAAATTAGATCTTCAATAAATACAATCAGCAATGGATGCCAATTTTAAAAACCACCTGAAAGCATTAATTCAGCTTTCCATGATTGACAGAGATTTTGATGAGCCAGAAAGATCTTACATCTACACGATCGGGAAAGCTAACAGAATTCCTGAAACAGAAATTGATGAACTGGTGACGGAGACGGTAAATGAAAAAGAAAATTCAGAGATTAACTATCAAGGTCTCATGATAGAAGAGCGCTTTGATTTTCTCTATGATATCATTCAATTAATGAAAATTGATGGAGATGTGTATCTTACAGAAATTAAGTACTGTGAAGAAGTAGCAGAAAAGTTGGGCTATGACAAAAAAGTCGTGAAAAAACTATCTGCTAGAGTTTACAGCGACCCTTCAATTAAAGCAGACAGGGATTCTTTGATGAAGGCGGCTAATAAATATTTAAAAATATAATTTAAAAATAACCTACTAACCTATATGAGTATTAAGTCTAAGTTGAGTGTGCTGGTTCAACTGGCGAATATTGATGATGATTTTGCCGGAGAAGAGAAATCCATGATCTATATGATAGGGAAAGCAAATGGCATATCGGAGAAGGAAATAGATAATATGGTAGAAAACCCTGAACCTTTGCCTCCCGTCAGTACCATGACTGAGGACGACAAGTTTGAGTATTTATATCACATTGTTCAGTTGATGAAAATTGACAGCCAGGTGTATTTATCTGAAATAAAGTTCTGTGAGGAGCTTGCTGAAAAGCTAGGCTTTAAAAGAAATGTTATATCGGAATTAAGTTCCAGGATTTACAGTGATCCGGCAATCACTTCAGATGTTTCCTCACTAAAAAGAGCGATCAAAAAGTATCAGCACTAATTAGTAGAACAGGATTAGTTTCTCTCAACAAGTTGTTTGAACGTAATTCCAAAATGTTGTTCGAGCTTAGCGTAAAACTCATCAACATTTGATAGGTCATTTTCCTCAAATTTCCCCAAAGACAATATTTTTAATTTATTATCTGTAAGCGTTATCCTTCCTGTCGTAGTGAGTTTTGTGATTAATCGCCTTTGGGTAAATGGAGATTCTGATGCCGTTTGATGGTATTCATTCATCTCCATAAACTGAATGATCTGTCGCTCTTCAAGCGAAAAAAGATACTTAGTCTTGAAATAGGATGCATCTTCTGAGTTTTGCAATAGGAAGTTACCATCTGGATCTTTACTAAAACGCCAATAGTCTATGTGGTCCATTTGCACTACGCCTTCTTCTATTTTTTTTGGAAAAATAATCGATTTGCCGAATCCAACATCTACTAACCAGTTTGCTTGTTCCAGGTGAACAACGATGGCCATGTGATCAAATGCTCTACCAAACTTCTCAGAATCTTCATTTTTAACCTTTGCTGAGATCAAGTAGCAATCAAATCCTAAATGATATAGCAGGTGATAGAACAAACCATTTAGTTCATAACAATATCCTCCTCTATTTTTTTTGACAACTTTCTCAAAGATCTTATCATAGTCAAGCAGAATCTTTTTCTGATAATGAATGTCTAAGTTTTCAAATGGTATATGAATTAAGTGTGATCGATGAAGCTTTTGCAAGTAGTTGATACTTGGTGGCTGTTTTTCTTCATGAATCCTTGTTAAGTAGTCATTTGTATCAATTTTTGTCGCTTTCGGTCTGTTTTGAAAGAAATTCAACCGATTCATCACTTATCTATTTTGTGTTCTTGTATCAAATTACCGATCATGTTTTTAAGTGCATCCTCCCAGAGAATATCTGCATCCCATTCTCCTACATGTATATTTTTCGAAATGTTTTGTTTGATATAAAACTTATGAACTAAGGCCTCTTTTGGAAGTGGTTTTGCACGTGTCTGATCCGGCAGAATAGGAATCACTGAAATAAAATCAGTTTCTTCTGGTGTGACTTTGTAGTCTAGCATTTCCCTTAATGTTTTGGCCTGACCACTAATCGATCGAAGTACAAACTGTCGTCTCTGGCGAAGCAAATCTTCATCGTTCATTGGATCAATAAATTCATATTTGTAAGGATAGTCTTTCATGATTGTATCAAGACGACTGTTCATTTGTTCTATTTCTGAATTGTACTTCATTATTTTATCCACTACCTCCGGGCTTGCGGAAGGAGGTAAATCCATTTTTACAAAACGTTCTACCGAGAGTGTGCTTCTTCTTAGTATTCCTGGATAGTTTTTAAGGAGAGATTTCTCAACAATTGAAATACCTGAAACAAATGAAGGTTTTGATGGGATTAAGAAATTCTTTGCTTCATAATCTGCTCTTTTTATTTCTCTACCTGTTTGTAGCAGGACGTTACTCAAACTTGGTTTTTCTAAGAAAAAGAGTTCAGCATTATTTTCTATGAAGGACGGGCTTCCATTGTATTGCGCAATTAAACACTGAAAGGATGATTCTTTTTGTGTCAGAAAAATGATATGCTTTATGTAACGCCTGTTAAATAAGTTCGAATAAGCAATTCTTGAATTTTCATTAACAACTAAATCATAGTGATTGATATACATTACCGGATCAATGCCCATTGTTGAGAATGCCTTGTGGGCTTTGATAGATAGTTGTTCCCATTCTCCAACAAGCGGTATTTCTCCAGCTTTATTTGGGACATGGATAATGACTACACTTCGTTCACTATTGATGGTAGCAGGGACTTTTAGACTTTTTTTGATATCCTGATACTCATAAAGTGGAACCTGACTAATGGCCACCAGAAAAGAAAGAAGTAAGAGCGAGCTAAGAATATATTTCATAGATTGAATAAGTGAAGATGTAATTTTATACATCTTAAACTAAAACGTCATATTCGTTGAAAAACGTCTCTTTGGTGAAGGTACTCATTGCAATATTTCTAATATTAAATTAATTATTACTTTGATTTCATGAAAATTAGGTGTCAATGGTGCGCAAATTCTTTTGAAGAATATGTAAGATATCACGATGAGGAGTGGGGAGTACCTGTCCATGATGATAAGAAACATTTTGAATTTCTTGTATTGGAAAGTGCTCAGGCAGGATTAAGTTGGGCTACTATTCTAAAAAAGAGAGATGGATATCGTAAAGCTTTTGCCGGATTTGATGTGAAGAAAGTATCAGGGTATGATGATTTAATGGTTCAGAAGCTTGTTAGCGATCCTGCCATCATACGAAATCGAAAAAAGATAGAAGCAACCATAAATAATGCAAAGAGATTCATTGAGGTGCAAGAAGAGTTTACAACCTTCGATAAGTACATCTGGTCATTTGTGGATGATAAACCAATTATTAATCATTGGGAACAAATGAATCAAGTTCCAGTAACAACAAAAGAGTCCGATGAACTTTCAACGGATCTTAAGAAGAGAGGATTCAAGTTTGTTGGTTCTACTACTATCTATGCTCACATGCAAGCTATTGGTTTGGTAATGGATCACACAGTGGATTGCTTTAGATATCAAGAACTTAAGTCATTGTACTAAATAGCAATTAAAATGGATTAGGTTTTAAGTTTGCACATTAATTCCATTTTTAATGATTGAGAAATTAGAAGAGATTAAGCATCGATTTGAGGAGGTGGGTCAGCTCATTGTTCAACCTGATATTGTGTCAGAGATGAAGAAATTCAGTCAGTTGAATAAAGAGTATAAAGACCTTGAAAAAATTGTCTCTAAGTATAAAGAGTATTCTGAAGCGAAAAGCAATCTTAAAAACGCCAAAGAAATGCTAGCTAATGAAAAGGATCCGGATTTTCGAGAAATGGCGAAAGCTGAAATCGATGAATTAGAACCTAAAATATCTTCCTTGGAAGAGGAACTAAAGGTGTTACTAATTCCAAAGGACCCTACTGACAGTAAAAACATCATTTTAGAAATAAGGGCTGGAACCGGGGGAGATGAGGCATCCATTTTTGCGGGAGATCTTTTTAGAATGTATAAAGCCTTTGCTGAAAATGAAAAATGGACTTTCTCTGTGATGAACTTTAACGAAGGCACTGCTGGTGGTTACAAAGAAATTGTTGCATCTATTGAGGGAGAAGATGTCTATGGCAAGCTTAAGTTTGAATCTGGTGTGCACCGTGTACAACGTGTACCTGCCACCGAATCTCAAGGAAGAGTCCACACATCTGCGGCAACTGTAGCAGTATTGCCTGAGGCAGAGGAGGTTGATGTTGAACTAAACATGGGAGACATTAGAAAAGATACTTTTCGAGCATCGGGAGCAGGTGGTCAGCACATAAATAAAACAGAATCTGCTGTGCGCTTAACGCATGCTCCTTCCGGGCTTGTAGTAGAATGTCAGGACGGAAGATCACAGCATGCCAATTATGATAAAGCACTTAAAGTGCTTCGTTCAAGACTATATGAGATTGAGCTTCAAAAGCATAATGCAGAAATTATTAGTCAAAGAAAAAGCATGGTTGGTTCAGGTGATCGATCGGATAAGATTCGTACGTATAACTATCCTCAAGGTAGAGTAACGGATCATCGCATTGGATTATCAGTTTTTAATCTTCCTAATGTTATGAACGGAGACATCACTGAGTTTGTAGAACAACTACGAATTGCTGAGAATGCTGAAAGAATGAAAGAAGCTGAGGCCTAGTTCGTTGTTAACAAGAATGCGCAAACTCCTATTTCTACTATTTGCGATTACTATTTGGTTTGGTTGTTCCATAGACGAGGAAAATATCTCATCGGACCCTAGCCTCAACCTAATATTTAGTACAGATACAGTAGCCTTCGACACACTCCTTTCATCTAGGAGAAGTAGTACCAGAAGGCTTTCAGTTATTAACCCTAATAAATCTGCCATTCAATTTTCGAGCATTTCTTTGGGTAATGGTAATGCATCAGACTACCGTGTGATTATAAATGGTAGAGAAATTTCCTCAGTTTTCAATGAGGTTCTGCTTGGAGGAGATAGTTTATTGGTTCTGGTAGAGATAAATGTGACGCCTAGAAACGAAGATGAACCTTACCTTGTAAAGGATTCGATTGTTTTTGATTGGAACACCAATTCTGAAAATATAAAACTTGTTGCCTATGGCCAGGATGGAATCAAGAAAACGAAAAATACTATATGCGACGAAATATGGACCAATGATCGTCCTTACATAATATCAGACTCTCTTTTATTAGCTAGTGATTGTGAATTAATTATAGAAAAAGGAACCAAAGTTTATTTTGAGAATAATGCTGCCCTTTTTATTCAAGGGACACTTACGGCCATCGGGGATTCAGCTGAACATATAGAGTTTCGAAATGCACGTTTTGATGGAATCTATAATGACGTTCCTGGACAATGGAATGGCATCTATTTTCTGGAAGGAAGCACAAATAACAGGATTGTCTATACGGACATTTTCAACGGGCAATTTGGGCTGAGAGTGGGTACACCAGATAGCGACGATGATGCGGATCTAATTATTGAAAATACCATCATTTACAATATGAGTGTTGCTGGCATTTTAGCATTCACCTCAGATATTGAAGTAACAAATACATTGATTTATAACTGTGGTATATATTTAGTTGGAAATTTTGCCGGTGGAAATTATGCTTATCAGCATTGCACCTTTTCAAATGAGCCAAGTCTCTTTGTAAGGGAGGAGCCCTCTGTTCAGTTTTCAGACAATATTTTGCTATCCGACGATGAAATTCTTACGGATGATTTGGTTGTAACAGTTGCTAACTCAATTATATGGGGATCAGGTGATGAAGAACTATTAATTAACAACGGAGGAGGGTCATCTGTTTTACTGGTATTAAATGGAAACATCATCAGGTCTTCTCAAGAACTCGAAAATAATTTTACTTCCCAAAAGTTTAATTTTCCCGGATTTAGGGATCCATTTCTGCTTGATTATTCTTTAGATACTTTGGCTTTTGCTAAGGATAAAGGAATAGCACTTGGTATTGATATAGATCTTTTGGGAGCTTTCAGAGATATTAATCCGGATATTGGAGCTTTCGAACGAATTGAAAAGTAAAAATCTACTAAACAAATATTAAATACTTACCTTTTAATTTACAAGAGCATTGAAAGCGCAAACTCAAAATGAGAATACTTGTAATTGTCTTTTTAACGGTTAGTATTAATGCATCGACCTATTGTCAATTGACAGGTAGTAGTTTAACCGCAGTATCATTCAACATGATTAGTACAAGTGATGTTGTTGATTTTCAGGACGATCAATTAAGAGATAATGGTTCACTAGAAAATAGTCAGGCATCTGAACTAGAACGCCGAAAGTATGAAAATCGCATCTATGCTTTTGTATTACTGATAGCTGTGCCTCTTATCATAATACTCTTTATTCTGTTAAGAAAAAATCAAAAAGCGCATAAAGAACTACTTGCATTTAATGAAGAGCTCCAACGTACGCAAAAGCTTTTGGTGACCTCTGAGAAGATGGCGTCACTTGGTGTGATGGCCATGGGAATTGCACATGAAATTAATAATCCACTTAACTTTATAAAGAATGGAGTAGATGCGTTGGGAGTCCGGATAGCGGATGAATCTCCTGAAAAACGCGAAGAGCTGGAACCTCTCTTTAAAATAGTTAATGAAGGGGTAAATAGAGCAACCAAAATTGTTAAGAGTCTTAGTCACTTCAGCCGTAAGACACCTAGCATGGACGAAGACTGTAATCTGAAAGAGATTATTGAGAATTGTTTGTTGATTTTACATAATAAGATCAAAAATAAAGCTCAGGTATTGACAACATTTGTAGATAATGGTGTAGTTAAAGGAAATGAGGGTAGGCTACACCAGGCCATGCTGAATATTTTAGCCAACGCTGCTCAGGCCATCGAAAAAAGGGGAATCATAAATATAATCACTTCCAAGACTGGTAATTCCATTGAGGTAACCATTGAAGATGATGGGATGGGCATACCCGAAGAAAATTTATCCAGAATCAGTGACCCTTTCTTTACTACTAAGCCACCAGGAGAAGGAACAGGTCTGGGGTTATTCATTACCTACTCTATTATTGAAGAGCACGGTGGTCAGATCGATGTAATATCAAACCCTGGGAAAGGAACAATATTCATTGTTTCACTTCCTATCGATAGAAGCTAGGAACCATCTTCCTCTTGAGGCTTTTCTGCATCAGACCCAATAAACCTTTCTTTTTTTTCTTTTAAGCTTTCTGCTGCCTCGTCAAGGTTCAGTCGAGCCTTTAAACGGTTTAAGATGCCTTTTCCGATCGACATGGCACGATCACTGAATGAAAGATCTTCTTGAGAATTATTTCCATTAGCTAAATCATTCTCTATTGTGGAATCAGGCTTTTTAATTAAATATTTACTTGTTGAGGATGTATCAATAACGATGCTCTGGGCGTGACTAGCAAAATGTGCTATTAGTAGAAGAACAAAGTATGTGATTAATTTACGACCCAAAGCAACGGTTTGAATACCACGTACATCAATGATAATGTAAAGCAAAGTTTTTGGAAAGGATTTGTAAAAATTGTGAGACGAAATTATTAGATGATTATCAATTCTGCCCTAGATGTGGACAAGAAAGTAAAGAGAAGGTTGTCACCTTCAAAGAGTTTATTCTTGATTTTTTAGGAGATTATTTTACATTCGATTCACTTATCATCAGGAGTTTTAATCCTTTATTATTTAACCCAGGTTTTCTCACGAATGAATTTTTAGCTGGGAGGAGGGTAAGATACATACCTCCGCTACGAATGTTTATTTTCATTAGTATTATCTTCTTCTTGATTCTGGGTTCGGTAGATAACACATTGACTTTGGAAAAGTCTGAAGAAGAAGAGTTCTTAGATACCTTTTTTAGTGTCTGGTTTCCGCGGTTGTTCTTTTTGTTATTGCCTTTGTTTGCATTGTTCTTGTTTCTTCTTTTCCGGAAACCGGGACGGTTTTATCTTATGCATTTCATATTTAGTATCCATTTTCACGCCTTCACTTTTGTTGTGCTCACGGTTATGGTAATTCTAATCGATTACATCTTTCCCTCTAGTGTTTTCCTGAGCCAATGGTCCCTAATGCTCACGATATTTTTACTCCAAACCTATCTATTTATTGCATTGAGGAAAGTTTATGAGCAAAAATGGATGGTGACGTTTTTTAAGCTTATCGTTTTAAATGTTATGTATGTTATTTCTTCTATGATCATTTTCAGTGGTGTCGGTGCCTTGATTTTCTATTTATAAGTATGTTCGTACGGTAATGTCTGATAATCGAAGAAATTATCTATATGTTTTTGTGGGAGTAGCCATAGTTGCTATTCTCAACGTCTTATTACTTCACTTAGAAAGTCAAGTGGAAGACTCTAGTATTTCCACATACTCTGATGCATTTTGGTACATGATTGTAACTCTAACCACGGTCGGATATGGAGACATGTATCCATTATCAACAGGCGGGAGGTTAATAGGCTATGTTTATGTATTCGCCAGTCTAGGCATTTTAGGATTTTTGTTCACCTTGATCTCAAATAAAATTTATACCATGTTAGAAGAAAAGAAATTAGGATTCCGTGGTACAAAGTATGAAAACCATATTGTCTTTATCGGTTGGAATGAATTTAGCAGGATGGTTGCTGATGAAATTATCCACACGGAGAAGCAATTAGCTATTCTAACAGATAAGAAAGATGATGTTGATCTAATCTATGACCAATATGGAAAGGACAACCTTTTTGTGCTCTTTTCAGATTTTCAGAACACGGACGCATTAGAAAAACTAAATGCCCAGAAATCGTCAGTGATTTTTGTGACCATGCTTGATGATGCAGAAGCATTGATGATGATCTTGAATATTAAAAACAAATGTCCACAGCAAGAAATTGTAGTTTCTCTCCAAAACTCAAAACTGAAAGAGACATTTAGGGCTGCTGGCGTTACCCACCTAATAGCTAGAAATGAAATTGCTTCAAAGCTGGTTGCTAGTTACATTTTTGAACCAGATGTTGCCGATCTGAATATTGACCTTTTGGCTAGCGCTAAGCAAGATACGGATTACGATATTCAGGAGTATGAAGTATTAGTTACAAACCCTTTTCTAGGTAAAAATGGAAAAGAAGCTTTTCATGAAATGAAAGACCAGCATGATGCCATACTAATGGGTGTTACCAAGAAAGAAAACGATTCGATTATTTTACACAAGAATCCAGGAGACGAAATTATTATTGATGAGGGGGATTTTTTACTTGTTATGGCCAATGGAATTAAGAAACAAAAGCTTTCAGACGAATTTGGCGTGAGTGAAGGGAGGGTTTACTAAACAGAAAGCCTAGTTTCTAACAACACTTTAAACTTTTCATTCTTTTCTTTATTGCAACTACTTAGCTCCAAATAACTCGTTTCTTTTTCAGGAAAAGTATGGATTGCCAAGTGACTTTCTCCCAGTAACCAAATGCAGGTATAACCAACAGGTTGGAAGTGATGTTCCACGAAATTGAGTACTTCGTAATTACACTTAGATAAAAGTTCATGGCCCATATACTTAAGCTCTTCTGGTTCTGTAACTCTTAAGTAGGTGGCGTATCGATGAATCAGTGATTTATCCTGTTTTAATTCTTCCATCTTTTTTTCAATATAAGTCCCAATTTCCTTTCAAATAATAGCGATAGAGAACTGGATTGTGAATGCTGTTAATCTCAATATCTACCATTTCATTTCCATAGATGTTCTTTCCGAAAGAGGTCATAAGAAACATCGCTTCTTGGTTAACCCATCGTGTTTCTATGTTATCGAATTGCAGCGACTGAAGTTGCTCTTTCAAGTTAATTGAATCGATTTTTGAGCCTATGACCCATCCCCATTCTCCTAGCGTAATAATTTGATTATGAATTTTTTGGGTGTTAAAACCTGCAGCGGCCATGGTCTTGTCAATGCATAGAAAGGCTTTTGTTGCGAAATACGGACTTCCGGCTTGAGTAATAAGTAGTCCTTGCGGACGAAGCTTTCGATGGATGAGACTGTAAAACTCTTTGGTATATAGCTGATTGAGATCAATTGTATTCGGGTCAGGGAGATCTACTATGATTACATCATAAAATGATTTGGTGTTTTCAATGAATATGAAACCATCTTCATTTTGTACTTCTACTTTATCATTCGTTAAGGAAGCCTTGTTCAGTGAGCTAAGAACTGGATGATTCTTCCCAAGCTCCGTCATTGCAGGGTCAAGGTCTACTAATGTTATTTTCTGAATGTCAGGGTACTTCAGTAATTCACGTACTGCACACCCATCTCCTCCTCCTAGTACCAGGACTTCAGTCGGATTTGGATGTAAATTCATTATTGGATGCACCAGAGGTTCATGGTACATTTCTTCATCAATAGTGCTCAATTGCTGATTGTTATTGATGTATAACCAATAATCATTTTTCCATTGCGTAAGAACAATCTTTTGGTACTGGGTTTGTTCCGAATAAATGATTTTATCCTGATATCTACGTTGCTCCCCAAAAAGAATAAGTGGTTGAGCAATAAAAAAGCCTACAAGGAGAATCGCACCAATAGAGCTACTTGCTATTGAAAGTTGCCGTTTCATTTTTGTCGATACTTCTTTCCATAAGATGGCAATGAGCCCTACCGCAACCAGGAAGTTAATAGATCCAAGTATAAAAGGTGTATAAGTCAATCCAAGAATAGGCAGTCCTACAAAAGCAAAAAATATCCCACCTGCCAAACTTCCGTAATAGTCTTGCTCAAGTACCGAGGAAACATTGACCTTTAATATCTGATAATTGCTGTTTAAGCGGATGACAAGCGGAATCTCCATCCCAATAAGTAGGCCAATTATGATACATAATAGATAGATGATAATGCCGGTATAAGCGGTATAAGCGGCTGTCATATACACAATGAGTGCTGAAAAGGCAGAAAAGAACGAAAGGGTAAACTCTATCAAAATAAATTTCTTTAACAAGTCGTCTTTAAATACTTTGCTAATTCGGCTGCCTAAACCCATTGAAAAGAGCATAATTGAGACAATTAGTGTCCATTGTATTACTGCATTGCCTAGAAAGTAAGTTGCTAGCGTTGACAAAACATACTCAGCTACAATACCAGCTAGACCAGTTGCAAACAAAGCAATCTTAAGGACATTTGACTTTAGCATGCGCTACTAAACACTCCAACTAATCAGTACGGAGCCGCCGATATAGGCAAAAGCCTCAACTACTGCCGCGCCAATATTAGGTTTCTCTTGATTGACAATTTCATCCGTCAGGTTTTGACCTGGCAGAATAAGTTTATCGGTAACCAGCCTAGCCAGTGGAAGGAATAAGAACCCAAGGACTACATCAAACCCAACATTTTCTGCGGTAATCCACCAACTTTCAAAATCAACCATTAACCCTTGACGAATAAGGTTTCCAATGGCGATAAACGCCCCAGCAAAACCTATTCCTACGGCTACATTATTCTTTTCTATGTGCTCATGGATATCATATGGGGTAATCAGATTGTAAATACGACTAGTAATGATCAACAGTAGCTGACCTACAACCCAAAAGACAATTGCCGTCAATATTCCCCCACCTTCTCCATAGATGGAACCCATTAGAATGAGTCCTGTAGCCGCAGCGTTCGCACCTTCAATGATTCCAGTTCCTGAGTTCTTTTCTGTTATAATTTCATCATAGATTTTAAATCGATTCAGAATGATGATATCATTGATCTTAATGGCCAGGTTAAGTAGAACTATCCCCAATATTCCATAGATAAAAATATTAACAACATCTACCCAAATGCCTTTACTTTCTCCAAGTAAGGCTCCTCCGACTACAAATAACAGACCAACGAAGTATCCAATATAAGCGAATGAAAAAGCAAGGTTATCTCGCTCTACAAGCTCGTTTTGAATTTCAACCTTTCTATGAAAAATACGATAAGCTAAAATCCCCAAGGCGAAAAGCACAAAGGAGCTAATCAGGTAGGTTAATGTGGAAAGTAATGCATCTACAAATTCCATGGATGATAAGTTAGTGTTAGTTCAATGAATTATTTGCCTCTTCCCCCACTTCTTGATCGCATGGACCGTGAAGAAGAATACCTTGAGTTGCTTCTTTTTACTGAGTTATTTACTCGTTGGGTAAAAGAATTCTTTCGCGGATTTTTGCTCCAACTAGTATTGCTCTTATGTTGTGAACTATATCGGCTATTCGTTCCATAAGTTGGAACACCCGATGTTCTTGGTCCATAATAGGGTCTACTCCCATAATACCCCCCACGATAATCATCATAATATGATCTCCTTGCAGGGAAAGTAGCTAAATTGAACATGGATCGCATAAAAGCATATTGTCCATAAAACTCCCAAAAGGAATAACCATCATGATGAGTTCTCCATTGGCCATATTGTGAGTTACCCACATAATTGGAGTAGCCAGGAGGAGACGCAACTTTGGTGACAGTTCCATCATCACTCTTCGCGGCAATTTCCATTCCCATATTGTCTACATTTTTTTCAAAATGACTTTTTGGTACTTGTAGCCATTCGGTAGTTACTTCATCTGTTTCTCCTGGGAGGTCGTCATTAGGATTTGAATCAACCGTTTCTATGATTCGATATTGATGGAAATATTCTTTTGAGAAGTTTCCCTTTACGTCCATATCATATAGAATAATAGAAAAAGATTTCGAACCTGACATATCCCTGATCAATATATCAACAGGGTTTTTCTCGTATCCACCCCCACCGCAACCGGAGAATAATACAATCAGTGATAATCCGATAATGTTTTTAGTCATTTTATTCTTGAAGTTTTGGTAAAATATTAGAAACCTCATACGCTTCAATGTACTCTCCATGGGAGGCTTCAAATTGTCGTTCGCCCCATTGCTCAATGGTAAGGATTTTTTCCTCATTTTCATCATAAAAACTCCATGAAATCAATTCTGACCAGGAGTCATCTTTTTCTGCATCATCTGCCATATTCCTGAAGTATCCAGGACTTTCTTCGTCTCTGTAGTAAGTTACCCCTTTATATTCTAATTTTTTGGGTGGTTTTCCCTTGTTAACCATCCTATCAGGAAGATCTGGATCAATGGCAGGAACTTTTACTTTTCTATGAATTGAAACTTCGAGTTCATCATCTTCCTCAACTTCTAAAAATAAGACTTCACTCCCATCACTGATTTTAAATTCCTTTGAGAAATAGTTGCTACCCCAATCATATTCATACGCTTCTACGACTTTCCATGTTTTGAGGTCATAATCAAATACAAACCCCTCATCAAGGTCCTTGATCGTAATATTTGAAGGGTCATAAGAAGGTTCCTTATCTTTTTTCTTGAAAGCGTCGAATAGTCCCATGTAGAGGAAGTGTTAGTTTAAGTAAAAGAAAAGGTTATCTCAATGGAGAGATAACCCTTCATTATGTAGTCTTTATTTCTGGCCCATTTTAGCCTTTAGTGCGGCTAATGCATCACTGTTTGATGATGGTGTAGATAAAACCTTGTCGATCTCATCATCAACACTTCTGGATTCATTGGCAATATCTCCATAAGATTGTGCCAATGCCTCATCTTGTTCTACTTTATCCTTCATCTTTTCCAGCATGGAAACAGTACTCGAGGAGTCTATGTTAGCCAACTGCTTATTTAAGTTTTTAGTTGCATAATTGACTTTATCTCTTGCTTTGAGGGTCTTCAATTCGTTTTCCCATTTACTTATATTCGACCGTAAGTGTCTTACGTTTTGCTCCAACTGAGCAATACTTACATCAAATCGTTCTTTTTCTTCTTTAGCTCGTCCACTTTGCTGCATTGCTTGTTCCTTTTTATTCAAAGCTTCTGTTGCTAACCGATCCGCCTCTGACGCTTCAATTTCACCAGCCTCTGCTTTTTTAAGCAATTGCATGGCTTTTTGCTCGTAGTTATCAGCCTGGTTTTTGTTATTGATCATTTCGTTTTTAGATCGAATAGCCATGGCTTTAACTTCTGCCAAGGATTGTAAACTTTTGTCAAGATCTTTTTTGAGATCTCTTATTCCTTGTTCAGTTAATTTGATTGGGTTTTCCAGCTTATCAATCGCAGCATGCGCTTCGGCCTCTCCCACTTTAAATAGTCTTTTAAATATTCCCATTTTTATGAAGTTTAATTTTTAGAAAATTTGATTATTTCACTCGAGTATTCGCTTAAGAGTAACTCTAATGAATTGATAGACCCTTCCAACTCGTTAAGGTCAAGATTTTCAAGTGCGAGTGTATCCCTAAAGATCACTTTCTCTCCTGGTTCATCCAGCACAAATGCGCCAGAAATAATATCACGGTTCTTCTTGAGTAATGAAGAAAGAATCTCTTCCGATGAATTTTTCAATTCAAAAAGATACTGTTCCATGATCAGGATAGGATCGGCACAGGCAATTACAAGGCTTTTAATTCCGGAATCCTCATTCTCTACCACAAAGACCTCACTTTCGGCATCTTCATGGACAATAGCAAGCTCTAACTCAGACAAATATTCTCGTACTGTTTCAAAATAACTCATATTCGATTAAGGTTTTTACTAAGATAGAAATTACTTAGTGAGTTTGGTAATTGGTTGAACATGTTAACAAAATAATAAGACAATAAAATTAGCATAAGACAATAAAATTAGCAATTAAATTGATGATATTTACGGAGGCTTTTCAAAAAAGGTTGCTTTAAAGATTAAAAAATGTCTCAAATAGGGAAAAATATTCGAAAAATCCGGATGGTCAAAAAAATGAGCCAAAATGATTTTGCCAAACTTTTTGATGTGGCCCGACCAAGCATTGGGTCTTATGAAGAAGGCAGGGCTGAACCAAAGATTGAAACGGTCATACAAATAGCCAGGCATTTTGGTATTTCTATTGATGCGCTTTTATTGAGAGAGATTACTATCAATGAATTATTGAAGTTTAAAATCGTTGATAATCAGGAAATGGAGAAGTCTAAGTCAATCAATAAGGATGAACTGCTTCATGCTACACCCTATGTTTCTAGCGAAAGGCACGCAGAATATGTTGTCCACCTGGGTAATAAAGATTTTATCAACAGGTTGCCAATACTTCGTTTGCCAGATATTAAAACAAATAAATCAAGAGCATTTCAGGTAGTGGGAAGTGCGATGGAGTTCGGTAATGGTGGAATACGAAACAATGACATCCTTGTTTGTGAATTTCTAGATTCAACAAGAATGAACCTAACAGTTGACCAGGTCTATGTGATCGTTCATGCTCACGGAATTACCGAGAGAAGATTCAAAAAGGCGGAAAAAGAAATTTTTCTATTCGAAAGTAACAATACTTCCTATGAGCGTTTAAAAATATCTACGGAGGATATCTTAGAAGTATGGGTTCCTTTATTCACCATAACCAATAAATTCAGTCAACCACAAGAACTGGAAAATCGACTTGCAGATCTTGAAACCAAACTTCAATCGCTTATTGATAATAACAAAAAAAATGATTGATTTTCAATGCTTTATAACGGTATGAAGAATCTATATTTTAAGTAATATGAAAATTTTATGAATAAGTTATTCATTCTCATAATGTTTTGTTCCATTCTACTCATTACGAATTGTGGAGATGACCTTGACCTACCTGAACAACAGCTACAGGGAACAATTGGTGGAGAAGCGTGGACTTATGGATCTGCAAATGCTTTTCTTCTTTCAGCAAATGGACAATATCAGGCTAAGTTTTTATCGGTGAATGAAAATTTGAGCGATCCTTGTTCCTTACCAAGCCCTGGGTTAACGCATGTAAAAGCCATTTTCACACCAGCTATTCGCGATTACACCATTTTTCCGCAAGTAATTGAACCTAATCAAGTGCAGGTTGCATTTGAAATTACACCATCAAAAACCGTTATTGCAACTAATGGCTTTATGAATATTTTTGATATAAATAACTCTTTCGCAATAGGGTATTTGCAAGCAGAACTCGACGATGGAAACAAAGTCCAAGGATCCTTTGAGTTGCAATTTTGTAACTAACTCTCCGCCTCTAACTCTTCCATTTCGTAGGCTTCAACTGGTAAACAGCTACAGACGAGGTTCCTGTCTCCATAGGCATTATCTACTCTGCTTACAGACGGCCAGAATTTATTTTCTTTCACGTATGACTCAGGGAAGGCTGCTTTTTCTCTTGAGTATGGATAGTTCCATTCATCTTCTACCACCACCTTATAGGAGTGAGGAGCGTTTTTGAGTGGATTATCCTCTTTGCTATAAATTCCATCCATAACCTCTTGAACTTCTCTTCGTATGGCGATCATGGCATGGCAAAAGCGATCTAACTCGACCTTTTCCTCGCTCTCCGTTGGTTCAATCATCATGGTACCCGGTACAGGGAACGAAACCGTCGGTGCATGAAAGCCATAATCAATTAGTCTTTTGGCAATATCCTCTACTTCGATACCTACTTTCTTAAAGTCTCTACAATCAATGATTAATTCATGCGCATTTCTACCTTTTTTATTGGTATATAAGATCGTATAATGATCTTTCAATCGGTAGGCAATGTAGTTGGCATTTAATATCGCAAGAGAGGTTGCTTTTTTAAGTCCTTCCGCTCCCATCATCGCGATATATGCATGTGAAATGGGAAGAATACATGCACTTCCGTATGGAGCTGCTGAAATGGAGTGGTTATTATTATGTTCGGTAATATGTCCTGGGAGATAAGGAGCTAAGTGTTCTGCAACACCTATTGGACCCATTCCGGGTCCACCACCACCATGCGGGATACAAAATGTCTTATGTAGGTTTAGGTGGCATACATCAGCACCAATGATTCCTGGGGAGGTTAGCCCGACTTGTGCATTCATGTTGGCTCCATCCATGTAAACCTGCCCACCATATTCATGGATCAGATTACAGATATCAATAACATTTTCCTCAAATACACCATGGGTAGAAGGATATGTTATCATTAGTACAGCTAATTCCTCTTTGTGTGCTTCTGCCTTTTCCTGCAGATCCTCAATATCAATATTTCCTTTCTCGTCACATTTTACGATGACAACACGCATACCAGCCATGATAGCACTTGCGGGGTTGGTACCGTGAGCAGAGGATGGTATTAGTGCAACTCTTCTATTAGGTTGTCCAGTTCCCTCCAGATAAGATTTTATGACCATTAAACCTGCATATTCTCCCTGTGCACCAGAGTTCGGCTGGAATGATAAGGAGTGAAAACCAGTAATATCAACCAACCAATCATGTAATTCATTGATAAGAATTCCATATCCCTCTGCCTGGTCTTTTGGTGCAAATGGATGAATGTTTCCAAACTCCGGCCATGTTACCGGGATCATCTCAGTAGTCGCGTTGAGTTTCATCGTACATGATCCTAAGGAAATCATCGAGTGAACCAATGAAAGATCTTTGTTCTCCAGTCTTTTCATATACCGGAGTAATTCATGTTCGGACTGATAGCTAGTGAAAACAGGATGAGACATGAAATCACTATTCCTTTGTAATTCAGAAGGAAAATCAATTTCGCTTTCTGAAGAAATAGTTATTTCAAACTCATTTCCTATCCGCGCAAAGATTTTTACAATATCGTTAGCATCGTCTATTGTATGAGACTCATCAAATGAGATACCAACTCCGTCTTCAAAATATCTAAAGTTGATCTCAGCTTCTTCACTAAGTGCTTTTATTGCTGACAGTTGTGTTTTCGAAACTGGTACTCTTAATGTATCAAAAAACAGTGTGTTTTGATTGATGAAACCAAAATTCTCAAGCGTATTAGCTGTTTCTTTAGCTAAGCCGTGGATTCTAGATGCTATCTGTTTTAAGCCTTGTGGTCCATGATAGACACCATACATACCGGCCATTACGGCCAGTAAAACTTGAGCGGTACAGATATTAGAGGTAGCTCTTTCACGCTTGATATGTTGTTCTCTGGTTTGTAGAGCCATTCTAAATGCATCGTTTCCGTGCTTATCTTTTGAAGCACCAATGATTCTCCCGGGTATCGCTCTTTTATATGCTTCTCGTGTTGCAAAATACGCAGCATGTGGGCCTCCATATCCCATGGGGACTCCAAAACGCTGAGTGGTTCCAACAACAACATCTGTACCCCATTCACCTGGGGGTGTAAGCAGGGTTAAAGCCATTAAATCGGCGGCACAGGCTGTAAATACGTTGTATTCTTTCGCAGCAGCAACAACTGGTGACCAGTCTTTAATAGAACCAGAGTTATTAGGATATTGGAAGAAGATACCGAAAACATCTGCTGAAGTTACATCTACCTTTGCCAAGTCAACTGATTCCAGCTCAATACCAAAGGGCATTGCACGTGTTTTAAGTACTTCCAGTGTTTGAGGGAAAACTTCGTTATCAACTAAAAACTTATTAGCGGCTTTTTTTTCTTTTTTTCTTAACCCAAATAACATCGTCATTGCCTCAGCGGCAGCAGTACCCTCGTCTAGGAGAGAAGCATTGGCAATTTCCATTCCTGTAAGATCAATTACCATGGTTTGGAAGTTAATGAGTGCTTCCAATCGACCTTGGGCAATTTCAGCCTGGTAAGGTGTGTAAGCTGTGTACCATCCGGGGTTTTCTAAGATATTTCGTTGAATGACTGTAGGCACTACGCAGTTGTAGTACCCTTGACCGATAAATGATTTAAATACTTTATTCTTCTCCGCAATCTTTTTTATTCTACCTAGATATTCAAACTCATTTAGTGTAGATGGGAGTTTTAGCGCATTTGGTTTTTGAATGGCTAGTGGGATAGCCTCATCTATCAATGATTCAATGGAATCAAGCCCAATAGCTTCGAGCATTTCTTTTTCTTGCTCCGCAGATGGTCCGTTATGTCTCTCTTCAAAAGCTACTCGATTGTTCAGGTTTATTTTCATAAAAGGGGGTGTGGTTTAAAGGCCGCAAATTTACTTCAGACCTTTGATTACAAAAAGCATTTGACCCGGTAACCGTCTGTATAAATATTTAGTTTGGTCAGATGCAATTTTTCTTAGTTTTGACACTGATTTTAAAATACTTACCTAATATGAAAAAAATAACGTATGTGATAGGGTTGATGGTAGCAATTAGCGTAATCGCCCAGGACAAAACTGCCAAAAAGTATGCAAAAACAATTACTGCTACAGACCTTAAAGAACACCTTTCAGTTCTTGCTTCAGACGAATATGAAGGAAGAGAGACGGGAAAAAAAGGCCAGAAAATGGCAGCTAAATACATTGCTAAACATTTTGAATCCTTGGGCTTTGAAGCTCCGGTCGAAGGTTCATATTTTCAAACATTCGATCTACGAGAATCTCAAATAGGAAATGTGTATTTTAGAAAGGGAGATGATAAAAAAGAAGGCTTTGAAGACTTTGTCTATTATTCAAGGTCTGAAACAATAGGTGAAGAATATATTAAAATCGTCATAGCAGAAGAAGATGATTCAAACGCAGAATCTTACAACAATGCTTATGTAACCTATATCACTGATAAATTTGGTGATGTTCAAGAACGAATAGAAAAAGCATTAGAGGCAGGAGCAGCGGGCTTCATTGTCGTGGTAAAAGATGACAATGAATACGGTTCTTTTGCGTCTCGAATAGGGAATTACATGAAAAGACCAAGCTTAGCTCTTGGAGAAAACACACGGCTAGTCAACAAAATGGTAATGGTCGAGGAGGACATGTTGTCCTGGTTATTTGATAAGTCATTTGAAGACATTAAGGCAGGTGATGAATCGATTGTCATTTTCAATGCGGATTATTTACACAAACCTGTTGAAACTGAAAACGTGCTAGGGTTTTTAAAGGGAACAGAAAAACCAGATGAAATACTTGTTGTTACAGCTCACTACGATCATGTCGGAATCATTAATGGTGAGATTCATAATGGTGCAGACGATGATGGGTCTGGAACCGTTTCTGTACTAGAGGTAGCTGAAGCCTTTTCAGAAGCCGCTAAAAAAGGTGATGGACCCAAAAGAAGTGTGCTGTTCATGACCGTGAGTGGGGAAGAAAAAGGACTGTTAGGCTCGAGGTATTATACTGATACTGATCCAGTTTTTCCTTTAGAGAATACTGTAGCAAACCTCAATATCGATATGGTAGGAAGGGTTGATGATGCTCATAAAGAAAACCCAGATTACGTCTATCTTATCGGATCAGATAAACTATCACAGGACCTTCATGAATTATCAGAAAACATGAATAACACGTATACCAATATAGCGTTGGATTATACATACAATGACGAAAATGATCCAAATAGATTCTACTACAGATCAGATCATTACAATTTCGCAAAAAATAATATTCCGATTATTTTCTACTTTAATGGGACTCATGAAGATTATCATAAACCAACGGACACGGTAGATAAAATTGAATTTGAGGTCATGGAGAAAAGAGCCAGACTCGTATTTCATACCGCATGGCAAATCGCGAACAGGGACAAGAGAATTGTGGTAGATGGGATGGAGGTGGAAACCGATTAAAAATTGATCATTGTGGGGCCTTTGCCCCACAAGATCTTTTCAACCAGCTATGGATAGAAAGATTATTCATCTATCTTCCATTGCAATAATAGGTTTTCTTTACGGCACCATGAAATCTATTGGATTGAATTTTAGCTTTACATTTCAGAAAAAATCCATTTACCATGTTCCTCATTAAAGAAGCTCATATTGTCAATGAAGGCAAAACATTTGTTTCAGACCTCCTGATAAAGGATCATCACATAGAAAAAATAGGACCCAGCCTTTCAGCAGATGCGAATCATCTTGAGATTGATGGTTCTGGAAAGTATTTGTTTCCTGGTGTTATTGATGATCAGGTTCATTTTAGAGAACCGGGACTAACACATAAAGGAAATATTTTTACAGAATCCAGGGCTGCCGTGGCAGGAGGTGTTACCTCATTTATGGAGATGCCAAACGTTAATCCTCAGACAGTCACACAGGACCTATTAGCTAAGAAATACCAGATCGGTGCAGAAAATGCACTAGCCAATTATTCATTCTACATGGGATCTACCAATGATAACCTTGAGGAAGTGTTAAAAACAGATCCAAAAAGTGTTTGTGGAATAAAAATATTTATGGGCTCTTCTACTGGGAATATGTTGGTCGATGATCAGGATACGCTTGAGAACATTTTTAGAAATGCACCTATACTAATTGCAACCCACTGTGAAGATGAAGCAACCATTCGAAAAAACACAGAAGAGTTTGTTTCGAAATACGGGGATGATATTCCGTTTAAATATCATCCATTGATCCGAAGTGAGGAGGCATGTTATTTGTCTTCATCAAAAGCCGTTGAATTGGCAGAAAGAAATAATACTCGACTTCATATTCTGCATATTTCTACAGGAAAGGAAACGAATCTTTTTACCAATAAAATTCCTTTAAAGAATAAGCGAATCACATCTGAAGCATGTATTCATCATTTATGGTTTAGTGAGAAGGACTATGATGAAAAAGGAGCGTTTATCAAGTGGAATCCAGCAGTAAAAACTTCTGAAGACCGGGAAAATATCTGGAAAGCTTTGCTGGATGATAGGATCGATGTGATTGCCACAGATCATGCACCTCATACACTCGAAGAAAAACAAAACCCTTACATGAAAGCACCCTCTGGGGGACCTTTGATACAACATACCCTTGTAGCGATGCTTGATTTCTATCACCAAGGGAAGATTTCATTGGAACGAATAGCTGAGAAAATGAGCCATGCAGTAGCGGATTGCTTCCAAGTAGAAAATAGGGGATACATACGTGAGGGATATTTTGCAGATTTGGTGATGGTAGATCTGGATAAACCATGGATCGTTTCGAAAGAGAATATTCTGGCAAAATGCGGATGGTCTCCTTTTGATCATCATACGTTCAAATCTTCTATTGAGAAAACATTTGTTTCAGGTCACTTAGCATACGATCGTGGAACCCTTGATGATTCTGTGTTAGGACAAAGACTATCATTTGAAAGAAAATAAAGATTGTTAGATTTCTAAGATCACATTAACTTTGCAATCCTTTTCAAAAAAGGTACATGGTGGTTGTAGCTCAGTTGGTTAGAGCGCCTGATTGTGGTTCAGGAGGTCGTCGGTTCGAGACCGATCTTCCACCCCAATGTTAAGCAGTTACTCATTTTGGTAACTGCTTTTTTATTTTAATAAAAAATGCTAGCACCACGAATTAGAAAGTGAGTTCCGTAGCAGCTAGCATCCAGGCGGTATCAAATATTTTAAGAAATGATCTTTCCTAGATCATTTTTCTTCATAAATTTCAGCCATCAGTTGTGTTTTCTCAAAAATGATCAGGCATTTTTGGAGCGGTCTTCAAATATTTATCATAATCACAATAAAGGCGGATTATTTTACGAGATCAAGAATAAGCGCATATTTTAGAGCCGATTCTGAAAGAGATGCGTAACGTCCTGAAGCACCACCGTGTCCTGAAGACCTTAGGTTCATATGCTTCTTTTGAGTTTCAAAAGCAGAAATAAACAACTTGAACATCGAATATCTGTAGAAAAGGAACTTGACCTAACGAAAGCCGTGGAGATCGAAAACAGTGAAGAAAAGTATCCTATGAAATCAAGAAAAAGATCTGCGTGACGGATAAACAATTTATAAAGCAAAAGAAAAACTAATTCTTAATCGGCATACGCTTAAACGTTTTTGTTCTATCAAATAAGTAACGATAGGTATGATGCGTTTTAACAACATTTCCTCCTACCTGCTCCACCACTTTTATCATTTTAGGATTAAAATCACCTATCCAGTTCATTTCCAGTTCTTCATATCTGGTGTAGGTTTCTTGAACGACATCACGTACGGCCATTATTAGCGCTCCATCCACCCCTTTTCCCTGATAATCAGGAGAAATGCCAAAGACTAACCCGATCATTTTTTTGTTGGTCTTTCTTAACTTGTGATAGAGAAACTTGAGTTTTCCAAGGATATTCAGCTTTCCATTTACATGTTTAAAGACCTGATTGAGTTCCGGAATGTTAATGTAAAACCCAACGGGTCGTTCCTTATGATAGCCAAACCACATGATTTTTTCGTCCATAATGGGTTGCATCTTCTTGATGATCGCATTCGCTTGAACTGAGGTCATTTTTGCTACTCCTGGATGACTTGCCCAGGCGTCATTGTAGACTGTTCGGAAGTCCTCTGCGTATTTCTTCAGCTTGCTTTTTTCAATATATCGAAAACTATAATCGGCATCTTGATTGGCATGTTGTGCTTTTTCATATAACCGGTCACTCAACGGATCCATGACAGGACGGCCAAACGTAAACTGCTTGAAATACATTTTGAAACCGTAGTTTTCAAAAAGCTTGATGTAATAAGGAAAATTGTAATTACACTGGTAGTTAGGTGGTCGCTCAAACCCATCTACTAAAAGTCCCCACCAATTATCACGATCCCCAAAATTGATCGGACCATCCATCGCTTCCATTCCTTGGTCCATGAGCCAATTTTTTCCTGTATCGAATAGCTGATTTGCTGCATACTGGTCGTTTATGCATTCAAAAAAACCAATTCCTCCGGTTGGTTGATCATTGTTTTTCTCTGCCGTACGTTCGTTGACAAATGCGGCTATTCTACCGATAATTTCCCCTTGATCATTCTTCAGGATCCAACGAGCGCATCTTCCATGACGGAAATACTTATTGACTTCAGGGTCAAATACACCATTAATATCTTTATCTAGCGGCCGAATCCAACTGGGCTCGTTTTTATAAAGCTTAATCGGGAACAGTAAAAATTCTTTTGCTGTTTTTTTATCTTGTACTTCTACAATCTGCATAATAGCAATTTTCGCAAATAAAACACTAATCTAACGGTCATGAAAAGAATTGGAATACTTGGATCAGGAATGGTAGGTAAAACACTTGCCGACGGGTTTATCAAACATGGATATAAGGTTAAAATCGGAACGGGCCATCCTGAAAAGCTGGAGGAGTGGAATCAAAGCTCCGGAGCAAATGGAACCGTGGGGACATTTACTGAGGCGGCTGATTTTGGCGAAATTCTTGTTTTAGCAGTAAAGGGATACGTTGCAAAGCAGCTCCTTACGGACCTTGGGGCATTCATCAACCACAAAATAGTAATAGATGCCTGCAATCCAATCGATGAAAATAACCCTCCTGTAAATGGGGTATTACATTTTTTTACTGATCTTAACAGATCCTTGATGGAGGATTTACAGGATAGCTTTACAGATACAAATTTTGTAAAGGCATTTAGTAGTGTAGGTGCACATTTAATGGTAAACCCACAGCTAGAAGGAGGACAAAAACCAAGTATGTTTATATGCGGAAATGATATCCCTGCCAAGGAAGAAGTCTCAGCGATCTTAGATACCTTCGGGTGGGAGACCGAAGATATGGGGAATGTAGAGGCAGCCAGGGCCATAGAGCCTCTATGTATGCTATGGTGCATACCAGGATTTAAGGATAACAAGTGGGTTCATGCATTTAAACTATTAAAATAATGAGTCGAATTATTGTAACCGGAGGAAACCGTGGCTTAGGTAGACAGATAAGTAAAGAGCTGGCGACGCTAGGCCATGAAGTGATTTTAACAGCAAGAGATGTGACTAGAGGTAAGGAGGTGGCAGATGAAATTGGAACTACTTTCATGCATTTGGATGTGGCAGATGATCAAAGTATCTCAACTTTTATCTCTGAATTCAGCAAAAAATATGATTCCCTGGACGTACTCGTAAATAATGCCGGTATTTTCCAGGATAAAGACAAGCCAGCACATGATCCCAACTTTGAAATCATCCGAAAAACTCTGGAAACGAATCTGTTAGGTGCCTGGCAAATGACCGTTCAATTATTGCCACTTTTGAAAAAATCCACAGATCCACGGGTGATCAATATGTCCAGCGGACTCGGCGCAATGAACGACATGGGTGGACAGTTTCCAGGGTATCGATTGAGCAAAGTCGGAATGAATGCCATGACTCAAATGTTCCATGCCGAGTTGCGAGATCAGATAAAAATTAACTCCATGTGTCCGGGTTGGGTGAAAACTGACATGGGAGGTGAGGGAGCTCACCGATCCTTAGAGAAAGGTGCTGAGACAGCCGTTTGGCTGGCAACTCATTCTGCCATCCCGAATGGGAAGTTTTTGCGGGATAAAGAAGTGATTGAGTGGTGATTGTAAGCAATTATCACTCAGTTTTTATCAACGGCATATCAAAAAACCGGCCTGTTCGCTTAGGAAGTGGGTTCTAATGTTTACGTTCACAGGTTAAATGCTTCTTTCACCTGGTTTACATAATCAAGCTTTTCCCAGGTAAAGAGTTCGACTTCCAAGGTCTTCGTTTCTCCTTCACCGTTTTTGAATGATTTAGAAACCACCTCATTCTTTCTTCCCATGTGACCATAAGCAGCAGACTCGGAATAAATTGGATTTCTTAGCTTAAGTCTCGTTTCTATTCCATAAGGAGTCATATCAAAAAGCTCTTCCACCTTTTGAGCTATTTCTCCATCGTTCATATTCACTTGAGCGGTACCGTAGGTGTTAACATAAATACCCATGGGCTCCACCACTCCAATTGCATAGGATACCTGGACAAGCACTTCTTTGCATAACCCGGCAGCTACTAGGTTTTTAGCTATGTGTCTTGTCGCATAAGCTGCGGACCTATCAACTTTGGAGGGATCCTTTCCTGAGAAGGCACCACCACCATGAGCTCCTTTGCCACCATACGTATCCACAATAATTTTTCTGCCGGTAAGTCCAGCATCTCCATGAGGACCACCTATCACAAACTTGCCCGTCGGATTGATGTGATATTTTATTTGATCGTTGAACAGCGCTTGTATATGCGCCGGTAGACTTGACTTTACTCTTGGTATTAGAATCTCAATGATGTCCCTTTTTATTTTGGCTAACATGGCGAATTCTTCATCAAAGTCATCATGTTGAGTGGAAACCACAATTGCGTCAATCCGAACAGGCTGGTTCTCATCAGAGTATTCAATGGTTACCTGGGCTTTTGCATCAGGCCTCAAGTAATTAATTTCTTTCTTTTCACGTCTAAGATTGGCTAATTCAATGAGAATCTTATGACTTAGGTCAAGGGCCAGAGGCATGAAATTTTCTGTTTCATCAGTGGCATAACCAAACATCATTCCTTGATCACCTGCACCCTGTAGCTTTGGATCCGCTCTATCTACCCCCTGGTTGATATCAGGAGATTGTTCATGGATAGCAGATAAAACACCACACGAATTGGCCTCAAACATGTATGCAGAATCATTGTAACCAATTTTAGCGATCACATCTCTGGCCAGTTGTTGTACATCTAGATAGGTTTTTGACTTTACTTCCCCAGCTAACACCACTTGACCTGTCGTAACCAATGTTTCACAAGCAACTTTCGACTGTGGGTCGAAGGCAAGGAAATGGTCAATAATGGCATCTGAAATTTGGTCTGAAATCTTATCAGGGTGTCCCTCACTTACAGATTCGGATGTGAATAAATACGACATAAGTAACTTTTAATTTTATTAAGAGGCGGCAAATTTAGAAGATATGTTTAAACTGAGAGTTAAGGAAACTGACCAAAACTAAATATCGATGGAATTTTATGGATTTGCAGGTCGGTCTTTTTCCATTTATTGATTGGTAATGTTAAAATTTTCTCATGCTGACCAGAAATATCTGACGAGATGCTTAAAAGAGTATCAGGTCTGCATACCTGAAAGATATCCTTCAGCAGTTGATGATTACGATAGGGTGTCTCCATAAACAGTTGAGTATATCCAGTACCTGAACGTTTTTCCAACTCTTTGATTTTTTGTTTCCTTTCTTGCTTGTCTATGGGCAAGTAACCATGAAAGGTGAATTGTTGCCCATTAAAACCAGAGGCAATTAACGCCATCTGAATCGAAGAGGCACCGGGCAGGGGAATTACTTGAACACCTGTTTGGTGAGCAAATGTAACGGCTAGGTTTCCTGGGTCGGCCAGACAAGGGATTCCAGCCTCGGAGATTACACCAATATCCTTTCCATCCCTGATTGGCTCAAACAAAGGATAAAGATCGTCCCATGTACTTTTTTTATCTAATTGAATAAAATTCAACTCCTCAATGGCAAGTCCTATTTTAAGACTGCCAATGTATCTGCGTGCTGTTCTTACATTTTCCACGAAAAAATACGAACAATTCTTGATCACATCCATCACCATAGGTGCAATGAAATCTTGATCATTTTGTGCCGACAGGTACGATGGAATCAGGAAAAGCTTGCCTTGGCTCATAGTTTAATTGAGAAAGGCTTCAACAGCTATTTTTAGTTCATTTGGTTTCTCTGCATGAACCCAATGGCCGGCCCCATCAATTGTCTGAACATGTGCTTTTGGGAAAATATTATGAATTAGCGCATGATCTTCTTCCAAGATGTAATCTGAGTTGCCTCCGGCAATGAATAACGTTTCACCATCAAAATGAGATCCGGCATCTAGTCCATTTCCAACCATTTCGGCAGCTTTTTCTATGGCATCAAGGTTAAGTTTCCATCCAAAGTTTCCATGCTCATCACGGTCAAGGTTCTTAAGAATAAACTGTCGCACACCTAAGTTGGAAATGACGGTGGCCATTTGGTCATCAGCCTCCTTTCTGCTTTTTAGTTTTTTCAGATCAATAGACCTAAAACCGGCAAATATCTGCTGATGATGCGGTGGATAATCTTTAGGCGCAATATCAACGATAACGAGTTTTATGATTTTTTCAGGGTGTTTTGTCGCAAGGTTCATCGCTACTTTGCCACCCATAGAGTGACCCAGGATATAGGCACGATCGATCTGTTCATCTTTCATTAGTTTGAAAATATCATTGGCCATAACATAGTAATCAAATTCATCACTATGAGGAGATTTTCCATGATTCCTTAGGTCAACTAAGTATACTTTGAAATGCTTAGCGAATTCCTTCCCCAAGGTTTGCCAGTTATCTGATGAGCCAAACACACCATGCATGACTATTAGTGGGGCTCCTTCTCCTAGTGTTCTGTAGTGCAACTTCATCGCTCAAAAATTAAAATGTCTCAAGATCTTGAGTCAAATATACATACTACCTTCACGAGCCTATATGAGTTCAATTAGTTCGTTTTTATCTGAAGCAGTCAACTTTATTTGGGGTCCACCTTTGTTGGTTTTATTGCTCGGCGGTGGCTTTTTCTTCCTTGTCTATTCTCGATTCATACCTTTTCGTTATTTAAGACATGCAATAGACGTTTTAAGAGGAAAATATGATGATCCGGACGATCCAGGAGATATTAATCACTTTGAAGCGTTATCAGGTGCACTGGCTGCAACAATTGGTATGGGTAATATAAGTGGCGTCGCACTTGCAATTGCTGCTGGGGGTCCCGGTGCTATTTTCTGGATGTGGATGAGTGCTTTTGTTGGAATGGCCACCAAGTTTTTTACATGTACGTTGGCTGTCCTGTATCGCGGAAAAGATTCTAATGGAGACCTCCAAGGTGGTCCAATGTATGTGATTCGTGAAGGACTCAGTAAAAAGTGGCATGGCTTAGCGATTTTCTTCTGTATCGCTGGGTTTTTTGGAGCCACACCTGTATTTCAAACCAATCAGATGGTGGCCGTTTTCAAAAACGTGGTATTGATCCCGAATGGAGCGAATGACTCTTTCCTTCTCAACCTATCAGTTGGTATTGTGATCGCGACCTTGGTAACGCTAGTGATTATTGGTGGAATCAAGAGAATTGGTAACGTGGCCTCAAAGTTGGTTCCATCTATGGTCCTGGTGTATGTGCTGAGCGTAATCATCATAATGCTTTTAAATTATGATCAGGTGCTTAATGCTTTTTTATTCATTATTAAGGATGCCTTTTCAGCAGATGCAGTTCTTGGAGGTGCAGTTGGAGCGATTATCATTGAGGGTTCAAAAAGAGCTGCTTTTTCCAATGAGGCCGGAATAGGTATGGCTCCCATGATGCATGGTGCCGCCAAGACGAAAGAACCGATTAGGGAAGGACTGGTAGCGATGATGGAACCAGCTATTGATACCATCATTGTATGTACGATGACAGGTTTATGTATTATCGTAACCGGTGTATGGAACAGTGGTGAGTCAGATGGCATTTTGCTCACTGCGAGTGCATTTGATCATTCACTGTCTGGGGTCGGTCCGTATATTTTAATGACATGTGTTATGATTTTTGCCATTACAACCATTTTTGGACTAGCCTATTACGGACAAAAATGTCTCTCTTATTTGATTGGAGCTAAGTATGGAAAATATTTTCATTACTGGTATATTTTTCTGGTTTTGGTCGGCTCTGTAGCCTCCCTTACAGATGTGGTGAATTTAGTTTTTGTCGCGTACGGTTTAATGTCTATACCCACAATGGTATCGTCCATAGTTCTTGCTCCTCGTGTGATGCGGGCTGCTAAAGCATACTTTAAGAATGTTGATCGATAATTTGGATTACCGTTTAGAACTTACGATATCTTTGCGCTGATCTGAAGAAATAGATGAGAATAGTAATAGCCGGAGCTGGCGAGATGGGTTTTCACCTTGCCAAACTATTAGCCGCAGAAGAACAAGACATTGTAATTATTGATTCTGATGCGAGCGTTCTAGAATATGTGTCCCAACACCTTGATGTGGGCACAGTTAAAGGTTCCTCTGCATCCCCTCGCATCCTGAAAGAAGCCAATATTACCAAGGCTGATTTGCTCATAGCAGTAACTTCTATCCAAGAGGTCAACATTACAACTTGTATGCTAGGAAAGAATTTGGGTGCAAAGAAAACCATCGCCCGGATTTCAAATAACGAGTTACTTACTGCAAGAGAAGAGCTAAAATTATCAAGTGTTGGTATCGATGAGATTATTTCACCAGCCTCTTTGGCTGCACGAGAGATCAAGCGATTGCTCAAACAAACGGCACTTACTGATACTTTTGAATTTGAGAAAGGAATGCTTTCGCTGATCGGAATTACGGTAGACGAGGACTCCGAACTTTTTGGAAAGACACTTACAGAAACGGCCTATTTAAATCCGGATCATAACTTCACAACAGTTGCTATCCTCAGAAATAACGAAACCATCATTCCTTATGGTGAAAACCGATTCAAAAAAGAAGATCATGCGTATTTTATCGCACAGCCAGATGGTGTAGCAAGAGTGACTTCTTTAGCTGGTAAAGAAAGCTTCGAAATCAAAAATATCATGATTCTGGGGGCTAGCAAGGTAGGAGTGAATACAGCGAAGACCCTCAGTAAAAAATACAATATCAAGTTAATTGAGGCGGATAAGGCAAAATGCCTTGAACTCGTCGACGAGCTTCCAGACACCATGATCATCAACGGAGATGGAAGGGATATCAACTTATTAAAAGAAGAAAGCATTGACCGAATGGATGCTTTTGTTGCGCTGACAGAAAACTCTGAAACCAACATCATGGCTTCACTACTTGCTAAGAAGACAGGTGTGAAGAAAACGATCGCCATGGTTGAGAATGTTGATTATATTCATCTATCACAGAGCATAGGGATTGACACATTGATCAATAAAAAGCTCATTGCTGCGAGCTTCATTTTTAGATATATACGCAAAGGGGAAGTATTGAGTATAGCCAGCATTCACGGGGTAGAGGCTGAGATTTTGGAATTTGAATTGAGTGACACCAGCAAAGTATTGAATAAGCAATTAAAAGATTTAGATTTTCCAAGAACCGCTATAGTTGGAGGGGTAATACGTGACGGAAAAGGGATTGCCGTTCGCGGTAATTTCGAATTTCAATCAAAAGATCGAGTAGTAGTACTTTCCAAGCTGGAATGCATCAGAAAAGTCGAGAACTTCTTTAAATAGAATGGCCTTTAATTACAAAGTTGTACTACGTGTAATCAGCATTTTGTTAATGATGAATGCTGCTTTCATGTTGCTTTGTTTGCCTTTTAGCATTTATTATGGTAGGAAGGATCTGTATGCATTTATTGAGGCCTCTGGAATTACACTTGCTGTAGGTGCTATTCTTTGGCTACTGGTCAGAAAGAACACCAATAACGATCTACGAAAAAAAGATGGCTACTTGATTGTTACGTTAGGATGGTTATCCATGTCCTTTTTTGGTTCGTTACCCTACATGTTAAGCGGAGCTATACCGGACCTTACGAATGCATTTTTTGAAACACTTTCAGGATTCTCTACTACCGGTGCTAGTGTTCTCACAGATATTGAATCAGTCGATAAAGGAATTCTGTTTTGGAGAAGTATGACCCAGTGGATTGGTGGGATGGGTATTATTGTTTTGACCGTCGCCATATTACCCCTTTTAGGAATTGGTGGAATGCAGCTTTTTGTAGCAGAAGCTCCAGGTATTTCACCTGACAAACTTGCACCTAGAATTAAGGAAACGGCAAAAAGGTTATGGATTATTTATTGTGGTCTTACGGTGTGTGAGTTGATCTTACTCTGGATTGGTGGTATGACGTTTTATGATGCAATTAATCATAGCCTAACTACGATGGCAACGGGCGGGTTTTCCACAAAAAACGCCAGCATTGCGTATTTTCATAATCCGTTCATTCAATACGTCATTATTGTATTCATGTTTTTGGCTGGCACCAATTTCACAATGACGTATTTTGGCCTGCATGGTCAGTTCAAGAAAGTGTTAAGAAATGAGGAATTCAGGTTTTACCTCATTTTTAGTGTTTTAGTTTCGTTGATTGTAGGACTTATCATATTTAGTCTTGGACATGATACGCTGGAAAAATCGATTCGGGATGCCCTCTTCCAAGTGGTTTCAGTTATAACGACCACAGGTTTTGTTACCCATGATTACACCTCATGGACTTCATTTATTACGGTACTTTTCTTCTTGCTCATGTTTGCTGGTGGATCAGCAGGATCAACTGCTGGTGGAGTCAAATTGGTGAGACACATCCTGCTCGTAAAAAATTCACTGCTTGAGTTAAAACGTATACTCCACCCATCAGCCATCATACCTGTTCGTTTCAATGGAAAAGCAGTAAACCGGGACATTACCTTTAATGTATTAGCATTTATCATGATCTACATCCTGATCTTGTGTTTTGGTGCGATCGCAGTTTCTTCGTTTGGATTAGACTTCAACACTTCATTAGGGGCGGTCGCAACAACCCTGGGAAACATAGGCCCTGGAATTGGTGACGTGGGACCCGTTGATAATTTTGCACACTTACCCGTAGGAGTAAAATGGATTCTTTCTTTTTTAATGTTGGTAGGGAGGTTGGAACTCTTTACGGTACTCATATTATTTACTCCTTATTTCTGGAGAAAAGTTTAGTGCTTTCAAAGGATTAACTCATCTTTGGGCGATCAAAAAATCGAATGAATGAACATTCTGAATTACGTCATCTGGACTTTTGATCCAGCTATTTTCACGCTTCCGTTCACTGATTATGCTCCAAGGTGGTATGGAGTACTGTTTGCGTTAGGTTTTATTCTATCCCAACAGATTTTTTTCTGGATTTTTAAGAAAGAAGGACGGCCTGAAAAAGATGTAGAACGAATTACTACGTACATGGTGGTTGCGACCATTATTGGTGCAAGATTGGGCCACTGTCTTTTCTACAATCCATCCTACTACCTTTCTAATCCCATTGAAATTCTTAAAGTCTGGGAAGGAGGGTTGGCGAGTCACGGGGGTGCTATTGGCATTCTGCTGGCCATTTACTTATTCTGTAAAAAGTATAAATATCGTTACCTCTGGATCCTCGATCGGTTGGTTATCGTAGTTGCCTTAACTGGCGCAATGATACGAACGGGAAACCTATTCAATTCAGAAATGGAAGGAACCTTAACCAATTCAAATATTGGATTGGTTTATGCGAGGGCTACTTATGATGTGCTTAATTACGATGAAGAAAAAATTGAAGAAGTTTCGATCAATAAAGGTGGAGAGTTACCCAGTGATCAACCGGGCATCGTACCCATTACCGCAAAAATTGAGTACAAAAGAGGTGTATCCCTCGAAATGCAAGACAAGTTCTTTATTGAAAACCAATTAAAAAGCACACTTAGCAGATACACTGAAGTCAGGCAGCATGTTGATTTTGGAGACGGACCACTCAATTATAAAATGTACGATGAAGGAGGAGTGTCGTTTGTTGAAATTTATGCGTTGGGAAAAGTTCGGCATGCCGCTCAGATGTATGAGGCCGCTTACTGCATTTTACTTATGATCATACTGTTTTGGCTTTGGCACAAAAAGAGTGATGTTTTACCCCAAGGCTTCAATTTTGCCTTATTCATGATCATTCTTTGGTCGGCACGATTTATTGATGAGTTCTTTAAAATGAACCAGGAAGCATTCGAAGAGAACCTAACCTTGAATATGGGTCAGATTTTGAGCATTCCATTAACAATTGCGGGAATTGTCATCATGGTGATCGTCTATCGGGGCTCAAAAAAGATGAGTGATTTTCAATAAAAAAAGGGGTATTAACCCCTTGATCTGAACAAAAAGTAAAGTTTCTTTATTCAGTAACTTCTTCCACTTCTGTAGCTACAGAATCAACGATATTTCCAATGGAATCAATTTCTCCATCAACAAAATCTGTTGCTTCTTCTGTAGCCTCTTCCACTACTTCCTCAACAACTTCGGTTTCCTCTGTTGTTTCTTCCGTAGACTCTGTAGAAGACGATGAGGAGCAAGCACCTAGGAATGCCACCATCGTAAATAGTAATAATAATTTTTTCATTTAGTTAGGTTTAATTTCAAGCAAATCTAGAGTTAAATAATTGCGTAATCAAATAGTATGAAAATTATTTTTAATTGCAATAATCAAAGTAAAGCAGACGAAATGACAGATAAATAATTAAAAATTGATTGACTATGTGCCATAATGACTTGATATCCTTTGATCTATGAACAGGAATAATTATTGTCTACCTTTTAATGAACATTCAAGCGATTTAAGATGAACTTCAATAATTATACAATAAAAGCACAGGAGGCTTTACAGAGAGCCACAGAAATAGCCGGAGGCAATGAGCAACAAGTCATAGAAACAGGTCATCTCATGCAAGCGATTTTGCAATCTGATGAAAACCTGATTTCTTTTTTGCTGAAAAAATTGGGTGCTACCAAAGCGATGATATCCACACCACTGGAAACAGTCGTAGCAGGTTACCCGAAAGTTTCTGGTGGTCAACCCTACTTATCTAATAATGCAGCCCAGGCACTGCAAAAAGCAGAAAATTACCTAAAAGATTTTGACGATGAATTCGTAGCTGTGGAACACATTATTCTAGGTCTATTGGCTGGAACGGATAAAGTGGCACAGCTTCTGAAGGACACGGGTTTTCAAGAAAAACAGTTAATCACAGCTATTAAAGAATTAAGGGGAGGAGAAAAGGTAACAGACCAAAATGCGGAATCGAAGTATCGCTCATTGGAGCGGTACTCTAAAAACCTTAATGAATTAGCCAAGAAAGGCAAAATAGATCCCGTTATCGGTAGAGATGAAGAAATTCGAAGAGTCCTTCAAATTCTTGCCAGGAGAACAAAAAATAACCCAATCCTGCTGGGAGAACCAGGTGTTGGAAAAACCGCTATTGTGGAAGGTATGGCACAGAGAATAGTAGACGGAGATGTGCCTGAGAACTTGAAATCCAAAACCATCATTTCTTTGGATATGGGTCTCCTGATTGCCGGAGCAAAATATAAGGGAGAGTTTGAAGAGCGACTGAAAGCTGTCATTAAAGAAGTAACGGATAGTAATGGCGAGATCATTCTTTTTATTGATGAGATCCACACATTGATAGGAGCTGGAGGAGGCGGTGAAGGAGCCATGGATGCTGCAAATCTTTTGAAACCGGCGCTTGCTCGTGGAGAATTGCATGCCATAGGAGCTACTACACTACAGGAATATCAAAAGTATGTAGAGAAAGACAAGGCGCTAGAGCGAAGGTTCCAGGCGATTACCGTTGCTGAACCCAACGTATCAGATGCCATCTCCATACTTCGTGGGATCAAAGACAAGTATGAAGTTCACCATGGGGTGCGGATTAAGGATGACGCGGTAATTGCTTCTGTTGAGTTATCCAATCGATACATATCCGATCGGTTTCTTCCAGATAAGGCAATCGATCTTATGGACGAAGCTGCTTCCAAACTCCGAATCGAGATAGATTCCTTGCCGGAAGAATTGGATGAACTCAATCGTAGGATCATGCAACTAGAGATAGAGCGCGAAGCAATAAGAAGAGAAAAGAACAAGGACAAAGAGAAACAGCTCAATAAAGACATTGCAGACCTTGAGGCTGACCGAAAAGAGCTAAAAGCAAAATGGGATAATGAAAAATCGGTTATACAAGGTTTACGTGAAGCAAAAGAAGACATTGAGCGGTATAAAACGGAAGCAGAGAAAGCAGAACGTGCCGGGGAATATGAGAAGGTTGCTGAAATCCGTTACGGAAAAATCGTAGAAGCCGAACAAAAGTTGAAAGAATTTCAGGCGCAGCTAACAGAGATGCAGGGTGAGAAAAGCCTGTTAAAAGAAGAGGTTGATTCGGAAGATATTGCAGAGGTCGTAGCTAAATGGACGGGTATCCCGGTGACTAAAATGTTGCAAAGTGACCGGGAGAAATTAATCCGGTTGGAAGAGGAGCTAGGGAAGAGAGTGGCCGGTCAGGCTGAGGCAATCCGGGCAGTATCTGATGCAGTGAGAAGAAGCAGGGCCGGCTTACAAGATCCAAAACGGCCGATTGGTTCTTTCATCTTTTTAGGAACAACGGGTGTAGGTAAGACAGAGCTTGCAAAAGCCCTGGCAGAGTACCTGTTTGATGATGAAAATGCGATGGTTCGGATAGATATGTCAGAATATCAGGAGCGCCATGCAGTGAGTAGATTGATAGGAGCGCCTCCGGGATATGTAGGGTACTATGAAGGGGGCCAGCTAACAGAATCCGTGCGAAGGAAACCTTACAGTGTGATTCTTTTGGATGAAATCGAAAAAGCGCACCCAGATGTATTTAACATCCTGTTGCAAGTGCTTGATGATGGTCGATTAACAGATAATAAAGGCCGGGTAGCGAATTTTAAGAATACGATCATTATCATGACGACCAATATCGGTTCAGGGTTGATTCAGGAAAACTTTGAAAAGCTGGACGAATTGAATCCGGAACCAATCATTGAACAAACAAAGAATGAAGTATTCGAGGTATTGAAAAAATCTGTACGACCAGAATTCTTAAACAGGGTGGACGAAACGATCATGTTCAGACCACTAAGTAAGACGGATTTACAGAAAATTGTAGAAATACAATTTAAGCTTATCCAGGATCGATTGGAAGAAGGAGGCATTAAGATTGAAGCCGACGACAAGGTCCTTGCACATTTAGGAACGATTGGATTTGATCCACAGTTTGGCGCCAGACCGTTGAAAAGGGTACTGCAACGTGAACTGTTAAACGAACTTTCAAAGGAGATCTTGAAAGGAAACATTCAAAAGGATTCAGTGATAGGCGTTACACTCTCCCCAGGTAATGAAGTAGAGTTTCTTAACCTGGATAAGGTCGAGATTGAATAATAAATGTCAAAAAACGATGAAAAGGCTGGTTTAAACCGGCCTTTTTTTAATTATCAATGAACGATTTTTCCTGTTTCCTGCTTACATTTATCAAAAGATAACCCGTAACAACCTTCCTTATGAATGCAGAATCCATCCAGGCCGAAATCACAACCCTAGAGTCACAACTTACCGGAGACATGTTCAAGGACATGGAGCTCAAGGATAAAATTCATAACCTGAAAATGAAACTGAACGGTACACGTCCCATGAACTCTGAAATTGAGTGCGTGGGTTGTGGAAGCTAATTGAAAGACGAAAGAAACCCTTCCATTCGTTTGCTGTCTTTAGCCTGAAAACCTATTGATAAACAATGAAACGCTTTCAGGTCATTCTTTTTATGCTTCTCATACAGTTCTCGTTTGCACAAGAAAAAACACCGGAAGATCGGTACGATTACATCGCCAGTTTTGGTGCACATGGTCATTCTTCTTTAGCAGTAGTCCGAAAAAACGAACGATACGGACTAATTGACCGTCAAGGCAATGAGGTGATTACACCGACCTACGAAAAGATTTACTCTTATGGGGAGACCCCCTCCAACTGGGCCAAGGTTCGAATGAATGGATTGTACGGCTACATCGATCGGGAAGGTAAGGAAGTTGTGAAACCGGTTTATGAGTCGATCTATTCTTTCGGAGATAAAAACATCAATTGGGCACTGGTCAAAAAGAACGGCCTTTACGGATTCATTGATCGTGCGGGAGAGGAGGTCGTTGCCCCCGTTTACACCGTCATTAATTCGTTTGGATCGAATGGGGTCGTTTGGGCCAAAGTGGAGAAAGATGGCCTGTATGGGTTTATTGATCGATCAGGTAAGGAGGTGATTGCACCTCAATATCAGCGAATAGGAAGCTTTGGTTCCCATGGGGCTGACTGGGCAAAGATTGAAAAAGATGGCCTCTACGGCTTTATCGACCGTTCCGGAAAAGTGATTGTAGCGCCAAAGTATTCCTCCATTCATTCCTTTGGGAGCATTACCAGCTATTGGGCCAAGGTGGAAAAAAACGGACTGTACGGTGCGATTGACAGGTCTGGCAAGGAGGTGTTTCCTCCCAAGTATGAACGCATTTACAGTTTTGGATCCAGACGCGTGTCTCATCTGGCCCTGGTGAAAGCGAACGGCTTTTATGGCTTCATCGATAAGTCAGGAAAAGAAGTAGTTCCACCCATTTACGACAAGATTAGCTCTTTCGACCGGGAGAATTCAAACTGGGCGCTTGTGGAAAAGAACGGTAAGACCGGTTTTATGGACGCCGAAGGAAAAATTGTAGTCCCCGTGGCTTTGGATGATTTAAGTAGAAATTTTCATGAGCTCAGTGACCTGTTCAACTCCAGAGGAACGCACATCGGAAACATTGGGCCTGTGAAAAGATACTGGGTAAGCCCATTTAGTAACGGTTACGCGGTAATTAAAAGTAAGAAGACGCGCATGCTAGGTGTCATTGACAAGCAATTCAATGTGGTCGTACCGGTATCTTACAAAAAGATCATGGTAGACGAAAAGGGAGGCATCCATGTATGGAAATGAAAAGGAGTCTTAAAAGGCATTGTTTCACCCGCTCCTGTCAGATGGAGCTGGTCGAAAGGGTATGCTTGAAACTGGGCCAGGTTTCGACAGGCTCAACCTGACACAAACTACTTTTAAGACTCCTTTTATTCTTTAATCTTAGCGCTTAAAATACTTCGCTGAAAAGCACTTTCATTTCTTCCCAGCTGGCACTGTCTGCCGCAGCATTGTAAGCCAACGCACCTGTTAGCATTTCGTGCTGACTGGCAATCTCGTCCGCGCCTTTGTTGGTGAATGCATGAACAGCACCTTCATAAGAAACATACTTGTAGTCAACCTCGGCAGCATCCATCACCCGTTTGAAGTCTTCCACTGACTCAGCGCTAACCATGGGATCATCTGCCCCATTCGCTACCAGGATTTTTGCCTTAACCACACCGGCAGAATCAGGCATGATCGGAAGGCCAACTCCGGCATGAAACGCGGCAACCGCATCAATGTCATAACCTGCACTCGCCATGGTTAAGCCCATGGTGCCACCAAAACAGAAGCCAATCACGCCGATTTTCTCAGGATCCACATTGGGGTGACTTTTCAATACGTCCAGGGCGCTTTCAAAGCGTGCCTTTGCCAGGTCCATGTTGCTAACTACCGCATTCATGAACTGACCGGCATTATCCGGGTGGGTGGTGTTTTTACCATCTCCATACATATCAAGAGCGAAAGCAACATAGCCAAGCTCAGCCAGCTGATCTGCTTTTTCTCTTGAATGTTCGTTGTGACCCCACCATTCGTGAATCACCAGGATACCCGGTACTTTTTCTGTTCCTTCAGCTGCCGCAAAATACCCTTTCAGGTTGGTCGTATCTGAAGTATACGTCGTTTCTCCTGAAGGGATTTCTACCTCCGGGGTTTCTTCTGTTTCAGCACTCGCTTCCTCGTTAGAAGAGGTAGAAGTACTACATGCTGCCACCAATAGGGCAAACACAAATGCATACGTGAGTTTTGTTTTCATAACTAGTTTTAGGTTTAAGAAAAGCAAAAGTAAACCACTTAGTATTAAGACAGTTTTACCAAGCTTGGAGCTGTAGCTTTTCATTATCAGATGATAATGATTGAAAGAGAGGAATACGTCATCTACGAATAATCCAATATACTTCTTGATATCCTTATATAAAAAGCGAGGTATTACCCGAAAAAGGGTATTGACATTGTGTGCAAAAGCATGCGAACTTAGAAGAAGTCATTTAACCTAACCCCTACAAACATGTACAATATCCTCTCAATTGATGGTGGCGGTATCCGTGGAATCCTCCCCGGCCAAATCCTGGTAGAAATGGAAAACGCTTTTGGCATTGAAACAGCAAAGGCGTTTGACCTGATCGCCGGAACCAGTACCGGTGGCATACTGGCGTGTGCGCACTTGCTGCCAGACCCAGATGATGCAAACAAACGAAAATTCACGGCACAGGAAGTCGTAGACTTATACTTCGAGCGCGGCGATGAGATCTTTGACATTCCCTTCTTTCATAAAATCCGATCAGGAGCCGGATTGCTGGACGAGAAGTATCCGGAAGACGGCATTGAAGAGACCCTCGAAGACTACTTTGGAGACGTGTGGCTGAAGGACCTGCTGAAGCCCACCCTGATTACTACCTATGACATTCGGAGACGAAAAGGACATTTTTTCAAGCAGCACCGGGCACAAACTGACGAAGATTACAACTTCCGGGCTAAGGACGTGGCGCGAGCCACCTCGGCAGCACCGACCTACTTTGAGTGTGCAAAAGTCAGATCCGAAAAAGGCACCACCTTCCCCTTGATTGATGGTGGGGTGTTTGTGAACAACCCCGCATTGGCTGCCTATGCAGAGGGGAGAACGTTATTCAAATTAGGAGCCGAAGAGGCGACTGCCAAAGACATGAAGATCCTCTCGTTGGGGACCGGGCATTCACACAAGCGCTACTATCACAGCAAAGCAAAAAACTGGGGGAAGGCCGAATGGATTGTCCCGGTCATTGATATCATGATGTCCGGCTCAGCGGATGTGGCCCACTATCAGCTCGATCAGATCTACGGCACCATTGATCAGCCGAAGCAGTACCTGCGCATAGACACCGACCTGAAAGGAACCGGCGTAGACCCGGAAATGGACAATGCCACCGCTGAGAACATGAACAGACTAAAAGCCTTGGGTAAAAAGCTCTTTGAGGAAAACAAGGAGGCGATCAAAAACTGGTTGGATTTGTAGGAGTAGATGAGAGCAATTATTGGCTAGATATATTATCATTTGATAATTTTTTAAAAGACGGATTGGAGTATCTATAAAAAATACAACAAAGTTCTTCTAATTGTTCTATAAAATACCCAAAAGTGGGTAGGAATAAATAGCGATTGCTTCCGATCTTAGAAGGAGTAACTCACCCTAATCTAACGTAACCAATGAGTCAGCTTTTGAAGATTGCTTTTTCTCAACTGGGAGAAAAGGAGATTTCAGGCCGGCCGAAAGGAAGGCAGCAGAGGAAATTGCTAATCGAGAGGTGTGTGAAGACTTTGAACAATACAAGCCATTATTTGAAGCCGTAAAAAAAGATATTGACAATGGTTTGAGCTCAACAATTCGCTTTAGAAAGGATGCAGGGTTTACCAAGACGACACTTAAGAAAAAGCAGTTCATTATCGTAGGTGGTCAAATAGCCTACATAGCAGAGATTGGAGACACCTTCAAGGCTCCCAATGGTGAGGATGATTCCCGATTAAGAGTGATATACGCGAACGGTACAGAAAGCAACATATTGCTGAGATCGCTCATTCGTGCCATGTATAAGGATGAAACCAGTAGATTCATTACCGATTCGAACTCCGGGCCACTCTTTTCGGGAGAAAACAGCGCGGATGATCAAGAAAGTGGGACTATCTACGTTCTTCGAAGTTTATCAGACCACCCGGCTATTAAAGAAAGCAGGGATATCGTTCATAAGATAGGTGTGACCGGGGGAGACGTGGAAAAACGCATTGTCAACGCTAAGAATGACCCGACATTCCTTTTAGCGGATGTGGAAATTGTGGCTACCTATAAACTTGCCAACATTGTCCGTGTGAAGCTTGAGCATATCATTCATAAGTTTCTAAGCCCAGCCAGACTTGATATTGAGATTAAAGATCGTTTTGGAAAACCAGTGAGAGCCAGGGAATGGTTTTTAGTCCCAATCTTTATTATTGATGAAATGGTTGAAAAAATTAAAGAAGGTAGCTTAAGTGATTATTACTATGACCCCAAATCGGCAGAATTGAAAAAGAGGTCGTAGTAATGAAAAAATAAGCAATGATGATGGAGAGATTTGACCCTATACAGCACGTAGTGGACGATGGTGGCGCCATCATGGAAGTTGGTGGATGGTCTATAAAAAAGTATCGGTTAGTTGGTCATTATTGCAACATTTTCACCAAAGCAATGAGAAAAAAATGGAATTTGATTTATCTAGATTTATTCTCTGGTCCTGGTTATGTAAGATTGAAGGAATCAAAGCAGCTTATTAAAAATTCAGCCTTAGTTGCCTTAAGCTTAGATCAAAAATTTGATCATTACATTTTCAATGACCTTTCGAAGGAAAATTATGAATCTCTCACAAAACGTATTCAACAAAGCGGTTTTAACGGTTCTTATTCCGTTTACAATGAAGATGCAAATACATGTATAAATAAAGTACTTGATGAACGACCCGCTTTCAATAATGGAAAAGGAAATCTGACTTTTTGCTTTCTTGATCCATTTTCACTGAATCTATCATTTGAGACTGTTAAGGTTTTAGCTAATGAGAATGTTGATATTTTAATGCTCCATGCACTACAAATGGATGGAAATAGGAATCTTACCTACTATATAAAACAAGAAAATGAGCGCATTAGCAGTTTTACAGGCAACCCAAATTGGAGAGAGGGATTTGAAAAAATGGGTAATTATAAGGGGGACTTTATGCGATTCTTATCAGAAGAGTATGATCGTAATATACAAACCTTAGGTTATTTGAATACAATCAAGGAATTGATTAAAAATACTACAGGAAGGGGTATCTATTACTTGGCATTTTACTCAAAACATCCTCTTGGAATTAAATTCTTTGAAGAGTCAAGAAAGAGAATTGATGAACAATTAAATCTGTTTTAAAAAATGGCACAATCAAACATTGAATGGACAGAAATGACATGGAATCCAACAACCGGATGCGATAAAGTTTCACAAGGTTGTAAGTTCTGTTACGCAGAAATAATGTCTAGAAGACTCCAAGCTATGGGAGTTGATAAATACAGAGACAATTTTCAAGTGAGGATTCATGAGAAAGAGTTAGAAACACCGTACAGATGGAAGAGATCAAAGGTGGTATTTGTGAACTCAATGAGTGATCTATTCCATAAAGACGTCCCATTAGGGTTTATACAAAAGGTCTTTAAGGTTATGCGTGATAACCCACAACATGTTTTTCAAGTATTAACCAAGCGAGCCGATCGATTATTGGAGCTGAATTCCAAACTTAAATGGAGTCATAATATATGGATGGGCGTCTCTGTTGAAGATGAGAAAGTCGAAACTCGGATTGACTATTTGAGAAACACTGATGCCAAAGTGAAATTTCTTTCCCTTGAACCTTTGATTGGCCCTTTGTCAAACCTAAATCTTGAAAAAATTGATTGGGTCATAGTAGGAGGTGAAAGCGGTCATAAACCAAGACCAATGCATTCAGATTGGGTGCTTGATATTCAAGAACAATGTGAAAGAAATGAGGTGGCATTTTTCTTTAAACAGTGGGGTGGCAAAAACAAAAAGAAAAATGGCAGAATCCTCAATGGAAAGACATATGACGAAATGCCTGAAATAGAATTACAGCAAAGCGTTTAAAGTGTGACCATTTGACTCAATATCTCTAAACATCCTTTGACGAATATTATGTTAAGTAGATTCCAATCTACTTCCAGGCGGGTTGGCAAGGCAAAATACCGAGGGTGCGGTTGGTTGTGTGTTGGGAGTGATTATTTTGGCGAAACGTCGCACCGCTAGATTTTTTGCTGGATCAGTGTCAAAATCACGTGTTGGACTGGCGGGTTAGCTGGATTGATTTTGACTAGAATTTTTGAATACTTTTTTTTCAATGAAAAAAGTATTTGCCTGCCCGGCACGAGGGCATACAGCGAACTCCTATAAAAACAGATGACCTGTGAGCTATCCTGATTGTGCTACAAGCTTTAAAAAGATTCCGGATATCCGCTGCGCTACTTCCGGAGAAAAAGGCGTTGGCTTGGGCATTCAGCTGGCTTATGAGTTCACCGCACTGAATAAAGGGGCCATTGAGGTACAAAGTGAAGTGGACGTAGGCACAAGTGTTCACATTACCTTACCATTGGCTACACAACCAGCCGAATCGATTGTGTAGAAGGCACTGGTCGTATCCAGCCACAGATGCCTACTAGGCGCTTTTCCTCGTAAAAATCGCTACAATCGCTGAAGTAATCGCTCCAATGATAGGTGTGGCGATCATCCCCTGGATGATGTAGCTCTTGAGGTTGAAAAAGGACTCAGCCTCTTCTGCACTTACCTGTCCCTGGGCGATGGAATAGGCCTTGGCATTTTCGAAATAATCGGGTGTAATAACCGTCGAAATAATGGACTGGGTGATCGGTACGAAAAGGGTGACAATAGCGGTGATGATCAGGCCAGTGATAAAACCTTGTTTGTAGGTCATGACACCTGCATAGTCTTTTTTTCGCTTATCCAGCAGCGCCAAAACATAGACGGTGATGGCTGGTATAAAAATCAGATTGGTGACCACAGGGTGTTGGCTGATTTTTTCATCGTGATACCCGAGTGCTCGCTCAAGGGTCAGCCATCCCAAGGTAATAAGCAAAAAGATGAGGGCCCATTTGATTTCCGTTTTGAATTTCATGGTAGTAGTTGGTTTTAGTCAGTTTTCAATATTAGTGAATAATCGGTTTTATGTCACTGCGAACCTTTTATGGGTAAATCATGCCGCAAAGATTGCCACACCTTGCCGGCCCACGACCTAACCCGAAAGCTTCGCAATAACGGGTTATTGATTTTAGTGTTTCAACAGGCACAAATGAACAGGAATGCAAAAAAACTCCCGTCATCCTTTCGGGTGATTTTAAATTTTCTATGGAAAAAGGTTGATTGTAGACCTATTAGGTAAGTATTGCGACAATTTCCTGAAACCCTCCGTTTTTCGCAAAGTCCAGGGCGGTTTCACCATTCCTCGTTTTGAGGTGGGGATCCGCTCCTTTATCTAGAAGAAGTTGTGCAAGGGTTGCTTGTCCTTTAAAGCATACGCCCATCAGGGCCGTCATGCCCATCATGGGATCCTGGTAATTGAGGTCTGCACCGTGATCGATCAGGAGTTCGGCAACCTCTTTTTTACCCAAGTAGGTGGCAAGGACTAAAGGCGTGAAGCCTTTTTCGTCGGGTTGGTTGACCAGGTCTGGATGCGTTGCCAGCATGTTCGTAATCGCGTCGAGTTGATTGTTTCGGATAGCGTCGAAGAGGTTCATGTTCGTAACGTGTTTATGAATTTTGTCTTCAAGTCATTTAATGAATGATGGAATAAAAAAGGCCTACCATTGGCAGACCTTTTCAAGCTATTTGTCGATACGTTTAATTCAAATCGAATCGATCATTGTTCATCACTTTGCTCCATGCGGCCACAAAATCATGCACAAACTTCTCTTTGTTGTCGTCTTGTGCATAGAGCTCTGCATAAGCTCTCAAGATGGAATTAGATCCGAAAACAAGATCTGCTCTTGTAGCAGTGTATACCACTTCTCCTGTTTTTCGGTCTTTTCCTTCGAAAGCGTTCTCTCCTTTTGGCTCCCATTTGTAAGCCATATCTGTCAGGTTCACGAAGAAATCGGTAGATAATGCGCCAACATGATCGGTGAAAACGCCATGGTTAGAACCTCCATAGTTGGCGCCCATTACACGCATACCACCGACAAGCACTGTCATTTCAGGTGCAGATAGTCCCAGCAATTGTGCGTGATCCAGCATCATTTCTTCTGCTGTGGCTGCATAGGCTTGCTTTTGGTAGTTTCTGAACCCGTCAGCTACTCTTTCCAGCGGTTCAAATGAGTGTTCATCTGTCATTTCCTGAGTGGCATCCCCTCTTCCTGCATGGAAGGGAACAGCTACTTCTACACCCGCTGCCTTGGCTGCTTGCTCTACACCCACGTTTCCGGCAAGAACAATTACGTCAGCTACACTTGCATTGAACTCTTCTGCTATTGGCTCCAACGCAGAGAGCACTTTGCTCAACCTAGCAGGTTCGTTGCCTTCCCAATCTTTCTGAGGAGCCAGTCGGATTCTTGCACCGTTCGCACCACCTCTCATGTCAGAACCTCTAAATGTTCTTGCACTGTCCCATGCAGTAGCCACTAACTCACCAACCGATAGTCCGGTTGCTGCGATTTTTGCTTTTACGGCTTCCACATCATAATCCGCATTTCCAGCAGGAACCGGATCTTGCCAGATCAAATCTTCTTCAGGAACTTCAGGTCCAATGTACCGTGTTTTAGGCCCCATATCTCTATGTGTCAACTTAAACCAGGCTCTCGCGAACGTCTTGGAGAAATATTCCTGATCGTCTTTGAATCGTAGAGAGATCTCCCGGTAGATCGGATCTTCTCTCATCGCCATGTCAGCATCCGTCATCATGGGCATGGTACGGATGGATGGATCTTCTACGTCCACCGGCATATCTTCTTCTTTTATATCCACCGGCATCCACTGGTGTGCACCGGCAGGGCTTTTCTTCAGCTCCCACTCATGTTCAAACAACATTTTGAAGTAGCCATTGTCCCATTTGGTAGGCTCTGATGTCCATGCACCTTCGATACCACTCGTTACCGAATGTCTACCGACACCTCCATTTTGTGAATTGGCCCATCCAAATCCTTGCTCTTCAATGGCAGCACCTTCCGGCTCAGGACCTAATCTGCTGGCATCTCCATTTCCGTGGGCTTTTCCTACGGTATGACCTCCTGCAGTCAAGGCCACAGTCTCTTCGTCATTCATTGCCATTCTGGCAAACGTCTCACGAATCTGAGCACCTGTTTTGATCGGATCAGGATTACCATTAACTCCTTCAGGATTCACATAGATTAATCCCATGTGTACCGCAGCTAATGGATTTTCCAAGGTGGAAGGATCTTCCAGGTTTTCGTATCGCTCTTCACTTGGTGCCAGGAATTCTTTTTCTGATCCCCAGTACACATCTTTTTCAGGATGCCAGATGTCCGGTCTTCCATACGAGAATCCAAACATGGGCAAGCCCATTGATTCATAGGCTGCATTACCAGCCAAAATGAAAAGGTCTGCCCAACTGATCTTGTTACCATATTTCTTTTTGATTGGCCAAAGCAGTCTTCTTGCTTTATCAAGACTGGTATTATCCGGCCATGAGTTCAATGGAGAGAATCGCTGGTTACCTGTACCTGCTCCACCGCGTCCATCGGAAATTCTGTAGGTACCGGCGGCATGCCATGCCATCCGGATCATGAATCCTCCATAGTGACCCCAATCTGCAGGCCACCAATCCTGGCTATCTGTCATCAGTGCGTGCATGTCCGCTTTAAGTGCGTCAAAGTCAAGCTCTTTAGCTGCTTCTCTGTAGTCAAAATCTTCACCGTATGGGTCGGTTTTGGTGTCCTGCTGGTGCAGAATGTCAAGGTTGAGTGAGTTGGGCCACCAATGCTTATCGGTGGTTCCAGTGGAGGTATTTCCTCCATGAAAAGGGCATTTTCCTACGCCGTTACTGGATCCGTTTAGATTTTCCATGTTGTTTAATTAGATAATTAGATTGTAGAATGTTTATATAAAGGTCGTTCAAATTTCCGATAAATAAGAAGGTTCTTTACAATTGCCTCATAAGAAAAACTTATGACGATAAATCAGCTGCAATACGCCCTTTCTTTGAGCAAACATGGCAATTTCAAACGTGCCGCAGAGAAGATGGACATCAGTCAGCCGGCACTTAGTTTGCAGATTCAAAAACTGGAAGATGAGGTCGGATTTAAATTATTTAATCGGAACACGAATCCGATTTCAGTAACCGAAGATGGTAAGCTTTTTCTCGTCAAAACCCAGGAGGTGATGTCAGGCGTAAAGCAACTGCAAAACTTTTCTTCCGAGATCAAAGAAGATTATGCTGGCCGGTTAAAAGTTGGTATCATTCCTACCTTGGCACCTTTCCTTGTGCCGCTATTCCTTGCATCTTTGGAGAAAGAGTATCCTAACTTACAATTGATCATCCAGGAGCAGATTACTGAGTCGGTGGTTCATAATGTGCGAAATGGAGAATTGGATGTGGGCATTATTTCAACACCTATCGATGTTTACGGCGTTCAAGCCATCCCGCTATTTTATGAACAATTTTTCGTTTATGCATCTGGTGACATCAGTGCGAAATCTGAACTTAAAATAGAAGACATAAAAACGCAACGTATTTGGCTACTTGATGAAGGAAACTGCTTTCGGGACCAGGTAAATGACTTTTGTGATCTCAAATCAATCCGCGAAGGAAGAAATTTTATTTACCAGAGCAACTCCATTGATGCCTTGATTCGCATTGTGGATACCAAAGGAGGAGTCACCATTCTGCCGGAATTAACCTCTCTGGCACTCAGCGAATACCAGGAGGAAAACCTCAAAAAGATTAGTGGTAAGCCTAAGGCCCGGGAGATCAGCATGATTGTCGCCAACAGCTTCAATAAAAAGCGGTACATCGACGTTTTAGGTACTCACATTAAAAACAATATACCCCACCATATGCTTGAAAAGATGGATTATGAAATTGTGGATCCAAATATTCAGATTAAATGAAACACGCTTTATTTCTACTCCTGCTCTCCTTCTCATTTTTTTCGCTAGCCCAAAAAACATATAAAGGCAAATACGGTATAGAGGACCTTGAGAAGGTACCTCCAGCACCTGATTATACTAACATCAACTATTGGATCGCATATCCGGAAAAGGAGGACATGGCTGATGTAGTACCCGGTAAAGGGGAGCTATCAAATATTCAGGACGATGCTGAGGTGGATGTTTTCTTTATTTATCCAACCATTTATGCGAAGAAACAAGATAAGGATCACCCGTGGTATGCTGATGTAAATGATCAAAAGCTCAATAAAAACATCGCCAATTCCACCATCAAATACCAGGCGTCTGTATTCAATGGGGCAGGTAGGATCTATTCGCCACTTTACCGTCAGGCGCATATAGCGATCTATTACGATGTGCCACTTAAACTGAAGGTGGATGCACTGGCTTTGGCATATGAAGATGTAGAGAATGCGTTTGAGCATTATTTAGCAAACTGGAATGAAGGGCGACCAATAATCATTGCTTCTCACAGTCAGGGAACGGATCATGCAGTGAGATTGCTTCGAGATTTTTTTGAATACGACGATGCGATGAAAGAAAAATTAGTCGCAGCTTACATTGTTGGGATGCCCATTGCAAAAAATACGTTTAATGAGATCAGCCCTTGCGGATCACCTGAACAAACCGGATGTTGGCTTACCTGGAACACCTATAAACAAGGGTATTTTCCTCCAAATCATGATTTCTGGTATGGTCAAGCCTTGAATGTGAACCCTTTAATTTGGACATTGGATAGCATGTATGTATCCAGAGAAAAGAATAAAGGGGGTATTTTAAAAAATTTCAAGAAGATTCGGCCGGGTTTATCCGATGCACAAACAGCCAATGGCATGTTGTGGATCCATAAGCCTAAATTTTTTGGCAATTTTTTGATCAACTGGGACCGCTATCACATCGTGGATTACAACCTTTTTTATTTGAACATAAGAGAGAATGCAGCTAGACGTGTCGAGGCGTATTTAAACAGAACTGATTGATACGTCAGAACCGATCTTCATATTCCTCCAGAAAAGCGGGTAAGAGAGCCATCATATCTTCATAGATCAGGTATTCGGAAGTTTCTGCCAGGTATTCCTGGGAAAAATGACAATACTCAATAAAGCTGGTTAGCTTATCGCCCTCAAGGTTGGTGGATTTTGCGACCCATTCACGGGTAAACTTGCTTCTTGCTTTGCTTTGAGTGCCATGCTTTTGCAACACTTTTCTTACCTTACGCAGTTCTTTCGCTCGTTTGCTAAACCGATTGTGAATGGCAGAGAATGGACCCCTGACATTCAAGGCACCATTCAATCGGTCGTTTTCTGTTATGATAACTTTAGGTACACCATGCACTTGAAACGAGGAGTCTTCGACATCCATCGAGGCCAGTTCTTCTTTAAATTGTTCGTATTCCGGATGTTTGTTGACGACTACTTCATCTAAATAGAAGGTCTTCATCGGTAAATAAAACACCATTGTTTCTTCACCGAACCATGCATCTTTAGCTGCCCAGGCCAGCGTTTTGTAACCGACATTACTTAGGACTAAGGTATCACCCATTTGGGCTGGAATCTTGAATCTACCCTCTGCATTGGAGGAGGTGACCAATCCAGCGTTAATGTTTCGGATATGAACTGCTTCCATGCTTCCCTGTGTGGTACTATCCACTGCTAACCCATAGACATATCCCCTTTGACTGTGACCAATCAGACATATACAGAGCAATATGATGGAAACTAGTATTTTCAAGTGTCAAATATCAATGATCTTGAAAGAGGCATTCAAATACGTAAAAATTTTAACCTCTTTCAAGGCAGTTACTAAATATTTAATGTAAAAAGAGAGAATTTGGTTGCCTAATGACTTGAAAATTACTTTTCCAGCTTGACAGAATGACTAATTTTCCAAAAACTCGGCACATAATCGTTGACTAAGACTTCTTTACCATCGGTTTCAATCATTATTCCTACCCTCAATGAGGAAAAACTCCTTAGAAATACCATTGAACATACATTCAGCATGGCAAGTGGGCAGAGCAAACTGGAAGTACTTGTTGTGGACGCTGGGAGTACCGATGATACGATGGCCTCTGTCCATGATCTACCCATCAAGTCATTTGTCAAACCTTCCTTCAAACTAAAAAAATACCAGAGCCTGAATTTTGGTATTCAACAAAGTCAGGGAGATCTTCTGATTTTTTTAGATGCAGATACGTTGTTACCTAAGCATTTTGACATACTTATTCAGGAGAAGATGGCAACCAATCAATACATAGGAGGTGCTTTTGAAATGAGGTTTCAATCGAATGATCTCAAACTCATTCTACTATCCAGGCTCAACAGTATACGTTACCGCATCTGGAAGACTTTTTATGGCGATCAGGCCCTATTTTGCAAGAGGCAGGTGGCAGATCAACTGCATGGATTTCCAGAAACCCTTATGGAAGCAGCTTTTTTCTGTAAACGAATGAAAACGCTTGGGAAACTTGCATTAATTCATATACCAGTTTTAACCTCCCCAAGAAGATTTATGGAAGGAGGATTTTGGAAAGTGCTGGGTTTTGATGTTTTAATGTGGCTAAGGTTTATGTTTGGACTTAGTTTGAAAAAACAAACCGAAAAATATTGGAAAAGCAACCTGGATAAGCCACTTGTTTCTATCATTATGGCCACCAAGGACACTGAGCCCTACTTACCGGCATGCCTGGATTCTATTTTGGCTCAGACCTATCAAAACTGGGAGTTGATAGCCATCAATGACCATTCTTCCGATCGAACACCTCAGATCTTATATGAATATGCAGCCAGGGATGAAAGAATTCATGTATTTCATAGCCTAAGACATAAGTTGATCCCCACCCTAAAAGAGGGATATAAGTACGTAAATGGCGACCTTATCAACAGGATGGACTCAGATGATAAAATGCCTCCTGATAAAATTGAGGTATTAGTGAATAAGTGGCAGAAGTATGGAAAGGGTCACATCATTGCAGGTGGGACAGAGCATTTTGTGGATGAAGGAGAGGTGGGAGACGGCTTCAGAAGATATGAGCAATGGCTCAATGAGGTGGCGAAGACAAGCACTCACTATCAGCAGATCTATCGGGAATGTGTGATTCCTTCTCATTCCTGGATTGTCCATAAGGAAGACCTGGATGCCGTAGATGCCTTTAATCCGGAGGTGTATCCTGAAGACTATGATTTGTGCTTTCGGTTTTATCAGGGAGGGCTGAAGGTAATAGGCATAGATAAAGTACTTCATTACTGGCGCGATCGATCAGATCGAATCTCAAGAACCTGGGATGAATACAAGGACAACCGATATTTTGACCTGAAGACCAAATACTTCTACAAGATGGATCGGGACCGATCCAGACCATTGGTTTTATGGGGTGCAGGCACGAACGGAAAGGATTTAGCAAAACTATTGTTGGATGAAGAGGAAACGTTTCACTGGGTGTGTGACAATGAACGGAAGATTGGAAAGCATGTCTATACCATAAAGCTTGAAGACTTTGAAGTCATTCCTTTTATAAGAAACCCACAGATCATTATTGCGGTCACATCTCCCCAAGAAAAAGATAAAATTGAGGCACTGCTTAAAAGTTGGGGTAAGGAACCTGTTCAAGACTATTGGTTCTTCTTATGAGCAGAAAAGAAGGTGTAGTATTAGGTATTATTGTTGTTGCCCAGTTTTTCTGCACTTCCTTATGGTTTGCAGGAAATGGCGTGCTCCCTCAATTGATTCCACTCTTGGCCATTTCTTCCGAAGAGGTAGGGTGGATGACCTCATCTGTACAGTTTGGGTTTATCCTGGGTACCTTATTTTATGCGTTTCTAACCATAGCAGATCGTTACAATTCATCCACGGTTTTCCTATTGAGTGCGCTATTAGGTGCGTTAGCTAATCTGATCATCACCTTTCAGGATACGTATTTTGGCATTTTGGTCTTTCGATTTCTCACAGGCTTTTTTCTCGCCGGGATTTATCCTGTAGGAATGAAGATTGCCTCAGATCATTTTGAAAAAGGGCTTGGTAAGGCCATGAGCTTTTTAGTGGGGGCGTTGGTCATCGGAACTGCATTACCGCATCTTATTGCCTCTTTTGATAGTTCACTTGATTGGAAAATGGTCTTATATAGTACGTCATTGCTAGCCACTGCAGGAGGACTACTTATGAAACTATTCGTTGGAGAAG
>CAYWOQ010000003.1:79023-80198 GCA_964459925.1 uncultured Roseivirgaceae bacterium | reverse complement strand
GGTCAATTCAAGAAAAAAGGACAGCAACCGAAATTCAGCGCAATGGGCTCTGCTTTTAGAAAAAAGGCGTTCCGTTCTGCTGCGTTTGGGTATTTTGGTCACATGTGGGAATTATATGCCTTTTGGGCTTTTGTTCCGATCACCTTAAGTCAATCCGAAAAATTAAGCGTTGATTCACAAGGTATTTCATATTGGTCTTTTGTCATTATTGGTTTGGGATCAGTCGCTTGTTTCATTGGGGGTTTCTTATCTGAAAACTATGGCCCAAAAAAAATGGCGACACTATTCCTTTTGATGTCTGGCATCTGCTGTCTCATCTCTCCGTTTACCTTTGCCTTTTCTAGTGGTTTTTTCCTTGCTTTTTTGATAGTTTGGGGATTGGTAGTAATTGCGGATTCCCCACTTTTTAGTACATTAATAGCACAGCAAGCCGAACCCCAGATAAAAGGCAGTGCTTTAACGTTGGTGACAAGTATTGGCTTTGCGATTACTATTTTGAGTATTCAATTACTCAGCTATCTGATAGAATGGATGAATCCGCAATTCATTTACCTGACACTTTTTATTGGTCCACTGTTTGGTTTGGTTGCTTTGAGGAAATAACTACGACCTAGTCATTGAGAATACCTCTGTCTTCTTTCCTTCTTTGGTATTCATATCCAGGTAAATTTTCATTTCTGTATCAGAAATTTTTTCATAGGTTAGACCTTTCATCTGTATTTTGGTATCACTTATTTCCTGCATTTCAAAGAATAGAAATTCGTCTTTTTCTTCCCACCCGACAAAATCCTTAGCAAAATGCTTTAGGACGAGCCCTGTACTATCCAGCAACCAAAACTCATAAAAGTTAAGCGAACCGTCCGATTTAAAGTGTCTGTAAGAACCCATCATGGTTCCATCGTTGGAAGGTGATGACCAGATCTCTTCGGAAGTACCTCCAAAACCATCCCCCTTCCAGGTACCTTCAAGCCATGCATAAGGCACGCTTTCTTGTGCGATCAATATGGATGAGCATAAACAGAAGAAGAAAAAGGTTACTATTTTCATATCAGGCTATTGACGAGTTTACGGTTTAAGAATGGACAATCATTAATGTTTTAGTTTATTCGATCTTTCAGGTTCGTGCGCGATCCAGCTATCCAAAAGGTTTTTCATCATTTCTAAAAATCGTTGAG
>CAYWOQ010000003.1:10588-79013 GCA_964459925.1 uncultured Roseivirgaceae bacterium | reverse complement strand
TTTTTAGACTTTCAAAAAAAAATTTTGTGTATTTGATAGGATTTTTCAAGAAATTTCTTATTTCTGAGACCGCTTTTAAATTCTGCAGTTCTTTATTCGTAAGCATCCAGGAAGCCATGGACCAATTGGTGAATATTCTTTTATCGGCATTACCTTGGATCCATTTATGCACTTCATAGTGTCTTCCATCGTTTTTTAAGCGCTCAAAAAGATGAAGGACATCCTCTTGTTTTCCTTCCAGGTATTGGAGATACCTTCCTTCTATACCTAGAAGAATACCTGTAATCCCTTTTTTTAGGTTATTCGCTATCGATGACTGTGCGATTTCCTCCAATAGCTCAGGGGACATTTCTGCGCGGGGTAAGCTGGTATAAACGAGATAAAATATCATAGTTGGTCAGGGTACCAACTAAGATAAAGTTATTTCTTTAATTTATTCGAGCGTTCAGGTTCGTGAGCCAGCCACGTTTGTAAAATGTTGTTCATCATACTTATCAGCTGCTTGGACTGAAGACTCCCATTGACTGGATCCTTGAGGTAGGCTTCCAGGTCACCAATAGCAGAAAGTTGTTCAAGCTCTTTGTTGGAGAGCATCCATGACCCCATCGACCATCCTGAAAAGACCCGCTCATTCGAGAATCCTTTGATCCGTGGGGTAATGTCATGATGTCTGCTATCCTTTCTGATCATCTCAAAGACTTCTCTCACATCTTCCTCAGCTCCTTCTAAAAATTGAAAATACTTGTTTTCCAAGCATAAAAGCATACCTGTGATACCATGTACACTGTTCCACTTGATGGACTCATCTGTGATTTGATCAACAACTTCTTTGGTTACTTCTCCTGTTGGTGTGCTTGTATAAATGGTATAGAATATCATGGCTTAACTAATCAACAGCACCAATTTAAATAAATACTCATGACAACCGTACGGAATAAAATGAAAATAATAATCTAAATAAGATGGTCAAGGTCATCACAGAATTTCAATTCTAAGGATAGAAGAAGAAAAATGCCATTTCAAATTGATTTAATAAGTTATCTTAGGGTATAAACCCATCTATCACTAACCAATATAAATGTTATGGCGCAATATTCAGTCGTAAATATCCTTGCATACCGGAATGGAAAACTATACTATTCTGATGATGATGAAACATGGAACGAAATACATGAAGAAACGATAACAGGTTATCCTAAACCAAATGAAATGGTGATCTGGTTTGCAGGACCAGGAATTGATAAGATTACTGCAATAGATTTTGAAGATACTTCTGACTTTGATAAAATCCCTACATCCAAATTTGGTGGAAGACTTTGGTTTGGGAGAATTAAACCAGATGCCGTGATCGATGACGAACCTAAGTACACCATCAGTTTTGAATCAAATGGAGATCCTGTAGCTCCAGTTGATCCCAGGCTTAAGGTAGTTCATGGAGGTGGGTGATAAAATAAGATTCTTTCAGTTTACTGTATTCCTGTTCGTATCCGCCATGATGTTTTCTCAGAATCAGGAGATGGCAGATAGCATTTATGTTTTGTATAAAAATCATAAAAAAGAGGATACAACAAGGTTAAAGCTCTTGAATGGATTGGCAACCAACTTGCCTGATCAGGATTCTGTGTATAAATACAGCAATGAATTGCTCGTTCTGTCAAAGAAACTCAATTCATCCTATTATGAAAGCTTCGCTTATCTCCATTTGGGAGTAAGCTACAGATTTCGAGGTGAGCTTCAGAGATCCTTAGAAAACCTGATAGCAAGTGCAAAAATTGCTGAAACAAAAGGGTATTTGGATTTACTGGGTAGTGCATACAGCGAAATTTCTACGAATTATTCGTCCAATAATGATTTTAACAATTCACATAGGTATAGTAATAAGGCCATTGCTATTTTCAGAGAAAATGGTAAGAAGGAGAGGTTAGCGATCACGTTGATGAACGTAGGGTATGAGTACTATACCATCAATGAAATGGATACAGCACTCATGTATTATGATGAAGCTGAACCTATTTTTGAAGAGCTTGGATTTGACTTAGGCACTGCTTACACGATTGGTAACCGAGCATTGATTTTGAGGAAGAAAGGTCTGCTATCGGAAGCTAAGAAAGATCTTTTTCAAGCGATCGAAATGCTGCAGCCATATGGTGACCTTTTTGGATTATCTGATTTTTACATTCAACTAGGAAATGTTTTTAGTGATGAGGGAGACATTGAAGAGGCTATTAATTATTCGTTCAATGCGCTTGATATTGCCATGTCCGAGGACTTGAAAGAACAAATCAAAGATGCCTCTCTTCTTTTAAGCCAATTATTTGCAAAACAGGAGCAATACAAGAAAGCACTGGAATATCAAACACAGTACTTAGCATACAAAGACAGTATACAGGATAGCGAAACCACTAAACAATTGGCAGACTTAAGAACGGAGTATGAAGTGGGTCAAAAACAAGTGGAATTAGATCTTGCTAATCAACAAAAAAGCAATCGACAGAACTTAGCGATTGCTTTAGGAGCTATTCTTTTTCTTTCCACTGTTTTCTTTGTGTATGTTTATATAGGAAGTCAAAGAAGAAAGCGACTATACAAGAAACTTCAAGAGCTTGATGCCACAAAGGATAAATTCTTCTCCATTATTTCTCATGATTTACGAGGACCTATCAATGCATTTAACGGGATAAGTAGCATCATCAAAGGATACTTGAAGAAGAAAGCATATGATGAACTGGAAGAAATGACTGATTTAATTGACAAATCTGCTCACTCACTTTCAGCTCTACTCGACAATTTGCTAAACTGGTCAGTACAGCAGCAAGGGCAAGTTCCATATAACCCTGAACCGCTTCATATGTCTGAGGTTATTGATACGACGATAGAAGTTTTTGACTCTATTGCCATCGCCAAAGAGGTAACAATTATTAACGACGTTGTAGATGAGGTGTATTGCAGAGGCGATAAAAACACTGTGCTTACAATATTTCGCAACCTGGTTGGCAATGCGTTTAAGTATACAGAAAGCGGGGGTACTATTACGATTTCTTCCAAACAAGTTGATGATGTAGTTCAAATCACAGTTAAAGACACAGGTGTTGGTATGACCAAAGAAATGGTAAATAACCTATTTGAACTCCACGCAAAAAAATCTACGTATGGCACGAAAGGGGAAAAAGGACTTGGATTGGGTCTTCAACTTGTTCAGGAGTTTGTTGCGCTAAACAATGGAAGCGTTTTTGTGGAGAGTGAAGAGGGGGTAGGCACTCAATTTACGGTTAGTCTTCCCACGGTCAAAATACGAAAAACAAATCCGGAAAAGCGTTTGCAACCAGTTGCTTAAGAATACCTGTAATCCATTTCAAGACCATCTAATACCGCAAGTTCCAGATCATTGGAACTCTTTAAATCTGATTTGAATATTTTTTTATGGATCGATTTTCCATCGTTTTCCTTAATTAGTTGCTTGTTAGCTGTAACAATGAAAACTTTCGGTCTGGGCTCAATTTCATTCAAGCACGGTTCAATCCAATCAATCAATTCATAACCATCTATGTAAGGCATTTCTATATCCAGGAAAACGATATCCGGTTTTTGAACGACGATTTCAGTCGTAGCTTTTACAGGACTAGCAACTGATGCTAGAAGTTTTAGCCAACCTATTTGTTTGATGAAATGTTCTATCTCAAGAAGAAACAGAGGATCATCATCAATAGCAATACACGTTAGGTTTTGATTACTCATTTTTGTCACCTGATCTTACCTATCGGACGTAGAAAACGAAATAAGGTTGTGAAAATGAAGGAATTAGGCTTCTTCCTCTTATTCGAGTTTTACCTCAAAATCGAATTTGGCAGTTCCCGTTTGACTCCTCGCACTGTTCCACTGAATAACCACAGCAAGGGAGCTAAGTATGACAACAATGCTCATGGTGAATAGATATCCACCGTCTCCATTTACATCAAAACCTAATCGGGTAAAGTGCATAAAGTTGGCACCACTAATGAGACTAAGAGTAATGATAGCACCTAAAATATATCTTGGACTGAGCAGTAGTATAATCGCTAGTGTTTCAATGGTTGCTATCATGTATCTACCCCAGGGCTCCCAACCCATTTGAGTAAAAATCCAGACACTGTCCTGATGACCAGAAAATTTGAATGGGAGTGTCTGAGCGATAATAAAAACAATAATTAATCTTGGGATGATGTGTGTAAGATCTTTAACCCGAATGGTTTGACCTAAAATTTTCATGTTAAGCAGTTTGAGGGTGAAGTAAACTAGCTAGTTTTTCAACGGCATAATCAATTTCCTCTAAGGTATTGTTTTTACTAAAAGAAAAACGAATAGCACCTCGGTTTTGATCCCTTTTTAGCTCCGCCAAGACATGTGAACCAATACTTGAACCACTGGAACAAGCGCTACCACCCGAAACAGAAATTCCCTCAATGTCTAAATTGAAAAGGAGCATATCATTATCGTCTGCGGCAGGGATACAGGCATTTAGTACGGTATAAAGGCTTTGATCCAGTTGATCAGATACCCCATTAAAGGCAATTCCTTCAATATTTTCTTGCAGTTTATTGATCATGCGGCACTTCAGGCTTTCAATGTGTTTTCGATGATTTTCCATGCCTAGGTAAGCAATCTCCATGGCTTTTGCCAGCCCTACGATTCCATATACATTTTCTGTGCCCCCTCTCATATTTCGCTCTTGTGCTCCCCCATGAATGAATGGATGGATTTTGTTTTTGTGGTTGATATATAAGAAGCCGATACCTTTTGGTCCGTGGAATTTATGTGCAGAACCTACCGCAAAATCAAGATTAAGGCTTTCCAAATCATGTGCATAATGAGCCATGGTTTGCACCGTATCAGAGTGAAACACCCCTCCATACTCCTCACACAAGGCACCTACTTTTTCAAGGTCAAGTAGGTTTCCAATTTCATTATTACCATGCATTAAAGTTACAAGCGAGTTAGGATTTGCTTTGAGTGTTTCCTCTAAATGGCTGTAGTCGACTTGCCCATCGTCGCTTAGCGTTAAATAGGTAATTTTTATTCCTCGCTTTTCAAGTGATTCTACCGTATGAAGCACCGCATGATGCTCGATCTTGGTCGTAATGATGTGCTTAATTTCTTTTTCGCTGATGGTGCATCGAATAGCGGTGTTATCTGCCTCTGTGCCTCCGGAGGTAAAGAAAATTTCTGCCGGAGAGACATTTAATAGTTCCGCTACCTTTTTTCTGGATCTTTCAATGGCTGTTCTTACTTGCCTTCCGTGTGAGTGGATGGAGGAGGGATTACCAAAATGCTCGGTCATGTAAGGCCTCATCGCCTCAAACACTTCCTCATCCAATGGGGTAGTAGCGGCATTGTCAAAATAAACATTCATGGCTTTGGGTTAACCTGAGATTACTTCTTTGATATCAGATATCAGCTTTTTCGCCAAATGTTCGGCAGTATTCTGACTTTCTGATTCAGCAAAGATACGAATTATTGGTTCTGTATTAGACTTTCTCAGCTGTACCCATTCCTTATCAAATTCAATCTTAACACCGTCGAGTGTGTTGATGGGATTGGTCTTATATTTTTCTTTGATGGCATCCAAGACGCTATCAACATCGATATCCGGAGTAAGCTCAATTTTATTTTTTGAAATATAGTAATTGGGATACTTTGCCCGAAGCACTGAGGCACTTTTGCCAAACTTGACCAGATGAGTTAGAAACAATGCTACTCCTGCTAAAGCATCTCTTCCATAGTGAAGCTCAGGAACAATTACACCCCCATTTCCTTCACCACCAATGACAGCACTGGTTTCTTTCATTTTTGCAACCACGTGCACCTCACCTACCGCAGAACTATTGTATTCACAGCCATGTTTTTCTGTGATGTCTCTTAGGGCTCTACTGGAAGAAAGATTAGAAACCGTATTTCCTTTCTTATGTTGTAATACATAATCTGCCACTGCAACTAGCGTATATTCTTCACCAAACATTTCACCATCTTCAGTGATCAAAGCCAGGCGATCTACATCAGGGTCAACAACAATCCCCAGATGATATTGACCATTTTTCATCTCTGTGCTAATTTGTTGCAGGTTTTCAGGCAGTGGCTCTGGATTGTGAGGAAAATTTCCGCTCGGCTCACAGTAAAGCTCTTTCACCTCCACGCCTAATTGTTTCAACAAAGGAACAATGGAGATTCCACCCGTGCTATTTACAGCATCAACAACTACACTGAGTTTAGCCTCTTTGATGGCTTTTTTATCCACCAATTCATGCGTTAGAATTTGATCGATGTGATATTGAATATAGGTGTCATCCTGTTTATAGGTACCAAACTTACTATTCGGAGCAAACGATACCGATATTTCTGACAATTCCAATACTCTTTTACCATTGGAAGAAGATATGAACTCTCCTTTGTCGTTCAGCAATTTCAGCGCATTCCATCCTGCAGGATTGTGACTGGCAGTCAGGATAATTCCTCCTTGTGCATTTTCTGCGATAACTGCCATTTCAACTGTTGGAGTTGTACTTAGACCCAGGTCAATAACATTGATGCCTAGGTTTATAAGCGTGTTCCCTACCAGCTGGGAGAATGACTGGCCTGAAGGTCGGGCATCTCTTCCGATCACTACAGTTGCAGCTTCATGCTCCTCTAGAATCCAGGTGCCATAACCAGCAGCGAACTTAACTACATCTATGGGAGATAAATTTTCTCCGGACTTTCCGCCGATGGTTCCGCGGAGACCTGAAATTGATTTAATAAGTGTCAAGGCGATTAGGATTTAATGATTGCAAAGATACGTATCGATGCGAGGCAAAAAATGCTTTTTTAGTACTTAGCTAATACTTTATTTACTTCTGATTCTGGGTTCGCGCAGTTTTCTCCTGGTTTTACTGTTTTTCCACAAAACCCGCAAGATGCACCTTCTTTGTTTAGGTAAGGGTTTTGAGATGCACATGTGCCCTTGAATTCACCATTCTTCTTTAAAAGAATTCGAACAGAAAGTCCAACAAAAAACAAGGCAAAAATTCCGATTCCTAATAAAACTACCTGCATCTCGATATTTTTAACTTCAAAATTAGCTAATAAACAAGTATTGAGTTAACGCTTGGAGGACTCTTATGATTCATTTTCATTAAATAATTTATTTCTGTTGTTCTGGAAGCTTTGAACCCGGAATAGTGAATGCTATCATTACACTTATGAATAAACCACTAGCAAAACCAGATACCAATCGTGAAGCAAAAATTGAAGCTTTTGATCGTTTGCTGACCATTATGGATGAACTGAGGGAAAACTGTCCATGGGATAAAAAACAGACGATGGAAAGTCTACGACACCTTACCATCGAGGAAACCTATGAGCTTTCAGATGCTATAATCGAAGAAGATCTAGAAGAGGTCAAGAAAGAGCTTGGTGATCTGATGCTGCATATGGTTTTTTATGCAAGAATAGGAAGTGAGAAGAATGCATTTGATGTAGCAGATGTGCTAAATCAGGTTTGTGCTAAATTGATCAGAAGACATCCACACATTTATGGAGATGTAAATGCTGAGGATGAAGAGGCAGTGAAAGCCAATTGGGAAAAAATCAAGCTTAAAGAAAAAGGCCATCAATCGGTCTTAGGCGGTGTTCCAAAATCATTGCCAGCATTGGTAAAAGCAATGCGTATCCAAGAAAAGGCAAGAGGGGTGGGCTTTGACTGGGATAATCAAGATCAGGTTTGGAATAAGGTACAGGAGGAGATCAACGAGTTTCAAAGCGAGACGGATAAGGAAAAACAGGCCGGTGAATTTGGAGACCTATTGTTTTCGCTGATAAATTTTGCTCGGTTTGTAGACATCAACCCTGAAGAGGCTCTTGAGCGAACCAACAAAAAATTTATCAAGCGCTTTAATTATCTGGAGTCTGAGTCAAAGAAAGATGGGAAAGAAATGGGTGAGATGACTCTGGAGGAGATGGATGAATATTGGGAACGAGCTAAACTCCTCTAAATAAAAAAACCCATCCTTGATCTAGGATGGGTTTTGGTTTTATCTACAATTGTTCCCTAAAAGAACTTGTATCGCATATCTTCGATATCTGCAAATTCTTTCACCGCATCGTCCACTTTTCGAGCGATGAATACTCTAAAATAGGATAGCGGGAAGTCGGCCAATAAAGCATTTGGACCTAAACGTTGACTTGAAACCTGCAAAGCGAAAGAAGAATAATCATCTAAATCTTCTGGCATGGCCTTAGCGGTTAGTTTTACGACCACAACACCATCTTGCACGGTGAAGGCACGTGTGGTTTCTTCTTCATCTAAGGCAAATGAAAGGCCTATAGCTTCAGGTGCATACCCGATTCCAGAAATGTTATTTGAAAACAATTGTAAGTCAGCGGTTCCACTTTTAGCACCATCACCGTATGCTACAACCAAGGATTCCATATCTTCTGTATCAAGCCCATTCAGTTTTGACAAAATGACTTCTGCTTTCTTCTCATTCTTGACTTTTCTTTCCACCTGATTTCTTACATCATCAAGGTTAGCTATCCCTTTTTCCTGAAGGGTAGTCATAGCTGCGACAATGTATTGATCCTCAATTTCTTTAACATCAGACACTGCACCAACCTCTCCTTCATTGTAAAGCCAAAGGACCAAAGAACGAGCATCTGCAAGTCTTCCAACTCGTTGAGCATTTTGACCAATTCGTGTACCCTTGATAATGTTCAGGTTTTGCTCACCAGCTAATCTTCTGAATTCTTCAAGGTTGCCAGCAGACGCAGCAAAAAGATCAGCACTTCGGTAAACTTCATTGATGGTTTCATCTGAAATATAGAGGTTTATATTTTTTCTAACCTTCCCAACTCTGTAGAGTAAGCTGTCAGGATTGTCTGCATCAATTCTTGATAGTTTGGAAAATTCGTAGGCTCCATTGATAATGGTCGGTTGGGTAATGTAGCCAGCTTCTTTTCCTCGTAATGAATCAGGAAGATTGTCCTCATTGTAGGTAATGAATGAATAGGGATCATCCGAATTGATGCTAACAAAGGAAGAATCATTGGTAGCTTGTGCCATTTCATCTTTTAAATCGTAGATTTCTTGCTCAACTACAGCAGAGTCACTAGCTGATGGCGTAATTGCAAAAGACACATACTCTAAACTTCTTGTTTCCTCTCGCTGAAACTCTGATTTATTGTCATTTATGTAATCTTCCAGCTCGCTATCAGAAACTGATACCAACGAATCTGAAACACTTAAAAAAGGAACAAACACATACTCTATTGTCGCGTTAGCGTTTTGATTGGTGTATTCATCTTTTGCCTCATACTTGGTTACATAATTTGTTTTGGATATTAGATTGCTGTATTTCTCAACCAATCTGTTTGGCACCAAGGACTGCTCAAATGTGATCCATGAATTTCTTTGCTGTGGAGGTGCTTGCTGAAGCGAGGCAAGGAAGTTGGTTACGTTCGCTTTGTCAAATTCTCCTGTATTGGGATTGCCGAAAAACTGCTTGATCTGTGGGCTGATGTTTGCTCCTTGGACCATGTCCACCAATTCGTCATTTGTTACGACAAGTCCAAGATCGTCGAATTGACCTTGGTAAGCCTCATCAAAAATCAATGCATTCCAGGCTTGATTTCTAATTTGGTCAATTTCTTGCTGAAGTGGATTTCTTCCGGCATTTAATGCAAAGTTGTAGGATAGCTCGTCAACTTTATTCTGAAATTGTGTATTGGTGATTGTTGTCCCGGCTATTTCAGCAATATCCTGATCTGGACCACCACCAAATAGTGTTGAATTTCCAATAAGATCAGTGCCAATGAACGCTACCATAGTAACCATAATAGCTCCGACCACTATCTTACCCATCTTATTCCTAAGTATACCTATTAATGCCATGTCTGTATTAATACTCCTTTTTTAAGGTCGGCAAAAATAAGTAATTTATTCTCTATTGACTATTAGGGATTTACAGATTTCTAATTAGAAACTTTTACCGGCTGTACGCTGGTATTTCTGCTCCAGAAATATGCGAGACTGAGACCAGATAGAATATGCCAGATTCCCCACCAGGCTGCGACAATAGCCATGCCTCCAAGGCCATTGAAAAAAGAGAAGATAAGGATTAGCCCAAGCCCTGAGTTTTGAATACCTGTCTCAATCGCAATAGACCTACTGTCTGACCAACCCAGTTTAAAAAATCTTGCTAACTGGTAACCCGCAGTAATCGCTACCGCATTATGAATGAGCACTAAAAATATGACTAATTGAATGTATTCAATAAACAGGTCAAAATTTGCCATGAAAGCCATTAATATGATGGCCGCAAAGACAAGAATGGACGAATAGTGCATGAAGGGATGTAGCTTGTCAGCTACTTTAGGTCTATGCTTTCTGACCAACATTCCTAAAATAATTGGAACAATCAGCAACAGTGAAATCGTTTTCAGCATGGATAAAAAGTCGAGGCTTACCTCAGTTAGAATACTTGATGTTGGCGGGTAGATACTAGCCCAAAAAGTCAAATTCAGGGGAGTCATAACGATAGACAAGGAACTTGAAACAGCCGTAAGGCTTACCGAAAGTGCGGCATTACCTTTTGCCATTGCTGACATAAAGTTGGAAATATTACCCCCAGGGCAAGCGGCAACCAACATCATTCCCAGGGCAAAACTTGCCTTAGGTTGTAAAATAAGTATCAAAACATAAGTGAGTGCTGGTAGTATAATAAATTGAGAGAGTAAGCCAGTAAAAGCTGACTTGGGGTTTTTGAGTACTAACAAGAAATCGGAGATTCGTAAATTGATCGCAACTCCAAACATGATAAACCCAAGGCTTAGGTTTAAAAGAAAGAGATTTTCTTCACTAAAATTTAATACCGCCTGATCAATAGTGTCCATTAGACCAAGATAATGAAGAAAAAATAGGTCAACCTAAAAAGGCTGACCTACTGTAGAATTAGCTATCATTTAAAATTTTAATATCCGGCTGCTTTCACAGATTTGATGATAACAGCAGCCACTTTATATGGATCTGCATTGGAAGCTGGCCTTCTATCCTCAAGTCTTCCCTTCCAGCCATTTTCTAACGTACTGATTGGAATTCTTATGGAAGCACCTCTGTCAGAAGCTCCGTATGAAAATCTATCAATTGACTGTGTTTCGTGCTCTCCAGTCAGCCGCTCGTCATTTTTTTCACCGTAAACCGCAATATGATCTGGAACGTGTTTACCAAATTCCTCACAAATAGCAGTAAAAATTTTTTCATCACCACATGTTCTCATGATTTCATTCGAGAAGTTGGCGTGCATACCAGATCCATTCCAATCACCTTTCACTGGTTTTGGTTCTAGATTGATTCTTACACCATATTCTTCTCCAACCCTTTCACATAGATATCTGGCCAGCCAAATTTGATCTCCTGCTTCTTTTGCTCCTTTTGCAAAAATCTGGTATTCCCATTGGCCTTTCATTACCTCTGCATTGATCCCTTCAATGTTAAGTCCAGCATCAATACAGTAGTCCATATGTCTTTCTACAATATCTCTCCCGACCGCAAACTCAGCACCTACTGAACAGTAGAATGGTCCTTGTGGTGGTGGATAATAACCGGCTGCTGGAAATCCAAGTGGTCGCATGTGTTCTAAATCTGTTAGAACATACTCTTGCTCAAACCCGAACCAGAAATCCCCATCATCTTCAATCGTTGCTCTTCCATTGGATTCATGTGGTGTACCATCTGCATTCATTACTTCACACATAATTAACCAGCCATCCCGTCTTCCCGGATCAACTACTGATTTAACGGGTTTCAACACACAGTCTGAATTATCTCCAGTAGCTTGTTCTGTTGATGAACCGTCGAAAGACCAGTTAGGTGCGTCCTCTACGTTACCACTAAAATCATTTACAATTAAGGTTTTACTTCTTAGCATTTGGGTTGGTTTGTTCCCATCAAGCCAGATGTACTCTAATTTACTTTTTGTCATTTACTGCCTATGATTATTAAACTTTTAAAAATACAAACGATCTGTGGATTGACCCAGATAAATCGATTTTGATGTTAAATATTATTCTGTTGTGATAGTGTAACCTCTAATACCATGTTCATGACTGTCTAATCCCTCTCTTTCATGCTCTTCCGTCACTCTAATTCCGATGGTGTATTTGAGTGCTAGAAAAATAACAGTAGCCGCAGTAAATGCAGTTGCACCGATAATCAGCACTGATTTCAATTGAATTGCGAAGGTATGTTCTGGATTGATAGAAAATAGGCCCACTGCAAGTGTCCCCCAAATACCACATGTAAGGTGAACGGAGATAGCACCAACAACATCATCAAGCTTGAGCTTATCTAAAGAAACAGCTGAGATGACAACCAGTATCCCGGATATAGCTCCGACCAGAATACTATTACCAGGTTCAATAACATCTGCTCCTGCAGTAATACCAACGAGTCCAGCTAAAATTCCGTTGAGCACCATGCCTAGATCCAATCTTCGGAATGTTATGTATGCTGTGATGAAACCTCCAAGCCCACCTGCGCAAGCTGAAAGCGAGGTGGTTACTAATACATAGGAAACAACTCCAGGATCAGCAGAAAGGACAGATCCACCATTAAAACCAAACCATCCGAGCCAAAGAAGAAATACACCAATTACCGCCAGTGGAACACTAGAACCTGGCTTATCAATCACTTTGCCATCAACATATTTTCCAATTCTTGGTCCGATGATCATAACTCCAGCGAGTGCACCCCATCCACCTACTGAGTGCACAAGGGTTGATCCAGCAAAATCATAAAAACCCCAATCATCCAAAAATCCATAGCCCCATTTCCAACTCCCAATAATGGGATAGACCACCCCAACAAATAAAATGGTAAATGCAAGATAGGCTGTCAGTTTAATGCGTTCTGCCACGGCTCCAGACACAATCGTTGCTGCTGTTGCTGCAAACATGGCCTGAAACAAAAAATCTGTCCAATAGGCATAATTACCTCCAGCATATCCAATGGAATTATCTGCGGTTCCAATGGATTCAAGGCCAAATCCTGCAAATCCAAACCATTCCCCACCCACACCTTCAGCGAATCCTGGATACATTAGGTTGAAACCAATGAAAGCGTACGTGAGAATCCCAATGATTGGGGTCAAGGTGTTTTTGAAAAGAATGTTGACTGTATTTTTGGATTGACCAAATCCTGCTTCTACCCCAGCGAACCCAAGGTGCATGATGAAAACCAAGGCCGTTGCCACCATCATCCAAAGGTTATTGACAGTTAGTAGTGTTTCTCCCATTTGTGCCAAGAGGTCTGCATTTATTTGCTCTGTATTAACTACCTGAGAACTATCGATAGCTGCTGAATCAAGATTTTGAGTTAAGGTAGGGGATAATTCGGTTGCTTTCATATCGATTAAATTGGCTAAATATGAAAGACTCTGGGATGGGACAAGAGCCCTTCTATTTTAACAGAAAGCAAATGTGTACGTATTATCAGAAAAACGTTAATTTTTGGTTATTTTTTTAAAATAACCTTGATTAATTTATAAAATTAACAATTATTAAGCTGTTGATTACACGGAATAATAATGTGAGGTGTTTTAATCAATTATTTTTAAGAATATGCTAAAATTCGAGGTGTTAAGCATAGAAAAGCCACACTCATCGGTATTTTATATGGTATGTGACGATAAGTCATCTTTACATCTTTCACTTTTAGCATTAAGTAGTGATCTTCCAGTTGGTCCATTTGGTGAATTCTGTCGGCGAAACTTAGGTGAGTTCGGGAGGTTACATTAAATCCTTATTTCTAGACGAGAAATAACTGATCTAAAGCATTCCAATTCCTGATAATTGTCCTTAATCACAGATTTATAAGTGCTTACCTTGGCTTTCCATCACAAATTGTATTGTCATGAAAAAGATATTAGTCCCAACCGATTTTTCTAAATTGTCGCATCATGCACTTGATTTTGCAGTTCAGATAGCTAAGCCACTCGGCGCACAGGTCACGTTGCTTCATTTAGAAGAAGTCCCATTAGGAGATCTTTCGCTGCACCTGTCAGGAGATGCTTCTGGAAGTCAGTTTTCAATAACAGATGATTCATTGTTCAATGCTCAATTGTTCAGGGCAAATAATCGAAAGATCAAGGATCTGGTAGAAGAGTTCTCCTCAGATGAAGTGGAGATAACTGGAAGACAATTTGGAGGTGGTTTTTTAAATGGAATACAGCATTATATTGAAAAAAACGGGACAGATCTAGTCGTAATAGGAACAACTGGTGAGGAAAGTATCCAAGAATTGTTTAGTGGAAATCATACAGAGCAGTTGATAGAAAATTTAAGTGTCCCAGTGATTTCATTGCAGGACCAACAGTATCACAAAATTGAAGACATTGTTCTTGGACTTGATGTGGAGGATCAGGAGTATACAAAATCTGTTTTCAATATCGTGAAGGATATCGTGCAACCTTTAGAAGCAAGACTTCACATCATAGATATAACGAAGACCTATCAAACAGAATTGGTCAATAAGCTTGATGAAATCGCCAAGTTCTCCGGCCTTTCTAATTACCTGATTGATGTAGTTGAGGACAACAAGAAAAGTGAAGCACTGCTGGATTATGCAGAAGGAACAGATGCAGGTTTAATCGTGGTAATTTCAGAGGCACAAGGTGGTTTATATCGGTTTTTCCGAAATTCATTTGCGACTAAACTGACAAAAAAATCCACGATTCCAGTATTAACTATTAACAAGAAAAATATCAAGGGTTAAACACTTCTAAACTTTACAGGTTTTCTCCTTCTTATAATATGAATCTCACGTAGGTTTGAGGGATGGATTTGGAGGGGTTAAAAAAATCACTTTCTGGAGAATTTTATACGGATGAAGCAGTTAAACGCATCTATGCTACAGATGCTTCAGCGTATCGTGAGATTCCTCTAGCTGTAGCTATCCCAGTTGATGAATCCGACATAAAAAAACTCATCGTTTTTGCTGACAAAAACGAAATATCCCTTATTCCCAGAACAGCAGGAACATCACTTGCAGGTCAGGTGGTGGGAAACGGAATGATAGTGGACGTTTCAAAGTACTTCAATCAGATCCTTGAAATCAATACAGAGGAGGAATATGTCTGGGTTCAACCGGGTGTCGTGAGAGATGAATTAAATCGGGAGCTATCAAAACACGGATATTTCTTTGCACCGGAAACATCCACAGCCAATCGAGCCATGATTGGAGGAATGATCGGTAACAATTCGTGTGGTGCTAATTCTGTGGTTTACGGGAGCACCAGGGAACACTTAAAAGAAGTCACAGCATTCTTGTCTGATGGGACTAAAGTGCATTTTAAGGAACAGGAAATCCTTGAAGATACCAATGAATTGGAGCAATCGATTTATTCAACTATTTCGGAGATCCTATCAAATGATGAAAATCTTAAGGAAATCAGGGAAGGATTTCCAAAACCTAATATTCCCAGAAGAAATACCGGGTATGCACTAGATCTTCTCAGCAACATGCGGCCATTTAACCCCATCGGTCAGAAATTTAATTTGTGTTCTTTGATTGCAGGGTCTGAAGGCACACTAGCATTTGTTACAGCCGCGAAACTAAAGCTCACGAAACTACCAGGTCGACACAAGCGGCTGGTATGTATCCATTGTAATAGTGTCGATGAAGCACTTAAAGCAAACTTAATAGCATTACAATATAACCCCCATGCATCTGAGCTAATGGATCATTACATCCTGGATGCCACAAAACGAAATTTAGCACAGGTAGAAAACCGTTTTTTTGTTGAGGGTGATCCTCAAGCTATTTTGGTTGTTGAGCTTATCGATCATTCAGAGGAACAGGTTGATTCAAAAGTCAATGAACTTAAGGGAGAGTTGAAAAAAGAACGCTTAGGGTATTCCTATCCAGTCGTGAGAGGAGAGGACATACAGAAAGTGTGGTCTTTAAGAAAAGCAGGATTAGGGTTGCTTTCAAATATACCTGGAGATTCCAAGCCTGCACCCGTAATTGAAGATACAGCAGTGGATGTAAATCAGCTACCAGATTACATAGCGGACTTCAATAAAATTCTCCAAAAACACGACCTTTATTGTGTTCACTATGCACATGCTGGTTCCGGAGAATTACACCTAAGGCCGTATTTAGATTTAAAGACAAAAGAAGGCAGAAGACTTTTCAGAGTGATTGCGGAAGAGATCGCTGATTTGGTAAAAAAATACGATGGCTCCCTATCTGGTGAGCATGGTGATGGAAGGCTAAGAGGTGAATTTATTCCCAAAATGGTAGGAGAAAGAAACTATCATTTTTTGAAAAAGATCAAAGAGAGTTGGGATCCTAACAACATCTTTAATCCGGGTAAGATCGTGGATACTGCTCCCATGGATACTTCACTGCGCTACGAGGAAAATCAAAAAACCAGGGAGTTCGAAACGGCGCTGGATTTTTCAAAAGATCAAGGCATTCTTCGATCTGCTGAACTGTGTAACGGGTCCGGAGATTGTAGAAAATCAGCCTTAACAGGAGGCACGATGTGTCCAAGCTATCAGGCAACCCGAGATGAGAAAGATACCACCAGAGCAAGGGCGAATATTCTTAGAGAAATGCTCACCAGGTCTGACAAGGAAAACCCATTCGCTCATCCCGAAATAAGGGAAGTGATGGATCTGTGCCTTTCGTGTAAAGGATGCAAAAAGGAATGTCCTTCTAATGTGGACATGGGCAAGCTCAAATCGGAGTGGCAATTCCAATCGTATAAGGAGCGCAAACCATCGTTTAGAACGTGTATGATTGCAAATTATACGAAGAGTATGGCAGCATTTGAAGCTATACCTTGGATTTATAACCTTACCAGAAATTTATCAAAACCTGTATTAGGCTTTGCTGGCAAGCGATCCATTCCGAAAATGAGTACAATCACCCTGCGCAGGTGGTTCAACAAAAAGTTTCACTCGTTACATAGGGAAACTAAGGGCAAAGTCTATTTCTTTTTTGATGAATTTACCAACTACCTGGATGTTGAGGTTGGGAAGAAAGCCATCATGTTGTTGGATAGGTTGGAATATGAGGTAATTGCCGTTGATCATGCGCCAAGTGGCAGAGCGTATTTGTCTAAAGGATTTCTGAATGAAGCGAAAGCTTATGCAGAAAAAAATGTATCCATTTTTAAAGATTTACTTGCAGAAGACATCTCTTTGATAGGAGTTGAGCCTTCTGCAATACTGACTTTCCGAGATGAGTATCCAGATCTGTTGAGAGGAGACCTTCAAAAAGATGCGAAGAAGATAAGTAGGTTCACGTTTACAATTGAAGAGTTTCTGGAGAAAGAGTTGCTGTCCGAAAGATTGACACCCGGAGACTTCAACCAAGGTAAGAAGAAAGTCATGGTTCATGGGCATTGCCATCAGAAAGCACTCAGCTCTATGGTTCCAACGAAGCGATTGCTAAATGCAGCTGGGTACGAAGTGCAAATGATACCAAGTGGTTGTTGCGGGATGGCTGGTTCATTTGGATATGAAAAGGATCACTATGAAGTATCTATGAACGTTGGAGAATTAGTCCTTTTTCCAAAAGTGCGAAAGGCCGACCATGAAACCGTCATATTGGCATCAGGTACTTCTTGCCGTCATCAGATTTTAGACGGAACAGGAAAAGTGGCAAAGCATATTGTAGAGATACTCTAAACCTCTATTTCTCCTTTTAAATAAGTTACTGCGTTTCCGGCGATTAATACACGATCTCCATTGTCGGTACAGGTCAGGTAACCCTTTCGATCCGAAAGCTGAAACGCGATCATTTCATCCTTGTCTAATTTCTCAGACCAGTATGGGATCAATGAGCAATGAGCGGATCCTGTAACCGGATCTTCAAATACTGATGCACCGGGTAAAAAGAAACGGGACACAAAATCCACATTATCACCTTTAGCTGTACAAATGATACCCCCTTTATGGAAATCTGTCGGATCAAGCAGTCCGCTGTTAACCTTCAGAGATCTCACTTCAGCTTCTGAGTTGAAAACCAAAAAGTAATCTCTTGACTTAAGAATTTCTGATGGTTGTATGTTGAAAGCCTTTAGGTGCTTTGGATCCATGCTTGATACTTCCGGTTTTCTGGATGGAAAGTCCAATTGAAGCAGCCCATCCACTTTAGTCACAACAAGCTCTCCACTAATGCTGTGAAAAATAATCGTATCACCTGGATAATGTAGGTAGTTAAAGATGATATGTGCTGAAGCTAGCGTGGCATGTCCACAAAGATCGATTTCAAACTCAGGTGTGAACCATCTCAATTGGAAGTGATTTCCTTGATTCTGAAAAAAGGCCGTTTCAGCAAGATTATTTTCTATGGCAATTTTTTGCAGCACATCATCAATAGGCCACTTATCTCCAATAGGAACTACTGCAGCCGGATTACCAGCAAAAAGATGATCTGTAAAAGCATCAACCTGGTAGATGGGTAATTTCATAAACTGTAAGAAAATAAGCGATTTGAATACTAATTAAGTAAACATTTAAGAAGCATGGGAGATTTCTTTGCAGAATTTTGGTGGATACTATTGCTCCTTTATTTCATCTTAGGTAGCGATGGCAGTGAAAAGAAAGTGAAACAGAAAAAATAGGTTTTATTCAGGCTTATAGTGGAGATCTTGCGCAACTTCACGGACTGCCTGGTCTAACTTGTGTGCACTCTCCTCTACCATTTCCAATAAATCCTCTTTTTTGCTGAGGTCCTCGGTTTGGTAATACAAATCCATGGCTCCCATAATGTTTGCCAAGGGAGCTCTTACGATATGTGCATTCATGAATGAATATTTCTCTAAACGCTTATTCTTAGATTGTATATCAGCAACCTTCTCTTCCACTTTTTTCTCCAGGTTGACATTGAGATCATTTAACCTATCGTTAAGCCTACTTATTTCTTCTTTTTTTTCCTGTTGAAATAAGTAGTAATGACCAATTAGGTTATACATGAGAACGTACGTTATATAAAAACCCACAACGAAAATCAAACCTCCTGAAGCGAAGGAAACGTATCTAGCTTCTAGTAAGTATTCAGGACCAACCACTAGATAGCCATAAAATCCATTGACAATTATTGATAGTAATGTGATAATCAACCAAACGATAGAAGCTCGGAAGCTTATTAAAAAAATACTCAACATTGGTACGAATGGCGTCCAGAATACCAGTGTATGAAATAATTGTGGGTTGAAAAGAATATGAGCCTCGATCAGTAAGAAGAATAAGAAGACCTGTATATGACCATGCCAATAAGTATTCTGAGCTCTTTTTGAAAGTACTGCTAGAAAAAGATTGGCAACAAAAAAAGAGATCAGTAAGGGAAAAGTAGTCGACGAAAGGTCTACTGTAAATTCCAATATCAAAAATAAAAATAGAAGAATAGTGGAAAAAACTATCGCATTCTTTCGAATACGCATAGCATAAGAAAGATCATACTCTTGTTTAAGGTTTGTTGAAAAAGCGGCAATTTTTTCTGCAATCTTCATCAGCAATTGGCGGCATCGGTTTAAAAACAATACGAATTAACGAAATCAAAAAGTAATATGTGTTAAAAGAATATTTTGTTTCTACCTAAGAATTAAAATATGGGATAAGTTCCATTACTATGTCCGATTATGACCAGATAACCAACCTATTGGCTAGGGCGTATCAGTACTTATGAGATTATTACTTTGGTTAATTCTTTTAGTGTTTTGCTGGCCACTTGCTCTAGCCATTTTGTTCCTATATCCTTTTATCTGGCTGATTTTGCTTCCCTTCCGAATTTTAGGTTTTGCTGTGGAAGGTGTTCTTCAATTCATCAAAGCGTTGTTTTTGTTACCATCCAGAGTTCTTAGGTGACTTTTCTAATAATTCACCAGCCAATCCAATGCTTCATCTTTGCTTCCAAAAGCTTTTATGTTTTTTGCCCCTGTTGCTAATTGATAGCCATTGAAGAGAATTTTTTTCAGACCGGTTACGCCAAGAACTGCCGAACATTTCATGTGCTTTTTAAATACCGTGTTTCCGTACTCCTTTAGCTTGGACATATAATTGGGTCCTGCTGTAATACCTGTATAATCCACTAATAACCTAACCTCTGGATGTGATTTCATGGTTTTGGCAACCTCCTCAAGTAAAGCCAATTGTTGCTCAGGTGTTTTGCATTCTCGATAGTCTGCAAACATGATAGGTACAGTTTTATGTGCAAAGTGGCTAATGGACATATTAAGAATCTAATAGTGGTGTAATAACTCTTAAAGTTAGAATTTTAATGACAACTGCTTGACAAAGCTTCTTAGAAACTTGCCTCCCTCTTGGTCAATCGATTCAATTCTTTCATCTTAGGCAGAAAAGTAAATTACCATCGTGCGAACACTATTTATAGTTAATCTGATTCTGCTTAACCTCTGTTCCATCGCTCAAAAGGGAGCAATATTTTCCACCAAAGATGGAGCTATCCATGGCTATGATCCGGTTGCTTATTTTGTAGAGCAAGCACCTGTTAAAGGAAATGAAAAATATAGTTTAGTATGGGAAGGTGCCGTATGGTATTTTGCCTCAGAAGAGAACAAAGAAAGGTTTGAAGTAAATCCAGAAAAGTATACTCCTCAATATGGAGGATATTGTGCATATGCTGTGGCAAATGGATACACCGCCAAAACAGACCCAACCGCATGGTCAATTGTGGATGATCGTCTCTTTTTGAATTACAATAAATCCATTCAGAAAAAGTGGGATAATAATCGTGAAGCATTCATTGATCAAGCGGATAAAAACTGGCAATCAATAAAAAGTAATTGACTCAATATTCGAATTTGGAATTACCTGGCAAAAGACGTTACTATTCCAAATTTGATTCCGGTTAGATTGGTATAGTCTGCTTCATAGAATGGCATTGATAGGGCTGTAAATAGTCGCAGGTTCACCGTAGAGTTTCTGTTGATCAAGACTCCAGCACCTACAAATGCACCTATGCCTGCCCGTGTGTATCCATATTCCATTCCTCCGTTTATATAGACAGTGGATCTTTTCCTGGTAAATGGATAAGTCACACCCAGGTTGATCGTTCCATTTTGAATTTTTCGAGTTTCTGAGTTTGTGGATGACAATAAGTTAGAAGAAGGATACAGTTCAAAGTCAAAATTGAAAAGAACAGTGCTAGCATCATACGTGTATGCAATTCCAATACCCGAAAGAACAGTCTCATTTGGAACATACTTGCCTCCCAACATTACCCCAAAGAATTGATTGACCTTGATTTGTGCCAATTCCACTCCTTGTTGATCGTATTCAGTCACCTCATCAATATTGATGTCCGCTTTTGCGGTTTTGTTCGTTAAAAATGACCTACCCAGTCTGGAGAGCAGTGCATCCAGGTCTTGTTCTACCACCCCCTTTGCCATATCATGCCATACTCGTTCGTTACTTCTTGACTCGTAAACGCCCAAAGCGACAATGTAAACTCCTTCTAAAAAATGAATTTCCCCTTGCATGACATATCGAGCATTTAACTCCAATGCCTTTTTAGAGCTATTGGGTAATACACGCTTTACATCATAGCCAGTCGATCCAATGGATGGTTCCAAGATAATTGTGAAGTCATGATTGTCTTCGATATAGGCTTTGATCAATTTAGAGACAGAGTATTGAAGACCCTCGCTGCCTTCTACATTAATCATTTCAAAGCCCGGAAAATAGACGGTGTTTTGACTAAAAGTAATGTACGAGACAGAGACAGCAAGTAGCGTAAATATGGTTCGCATGTAGGTATTAGTTAGTTGAGAATATGGAAATACCTTACAGCGATGCCCCTAATGAAAAGAACAAAATGTGTAAATAAAGTCAATTGCTTTAGGGGAAGACAAGGTTTTAAATGCCTAAAGTGGGCGTAACTTATGACTAACTATTTTTTTCAACAAGGCTCCTCAGACACTCTACCCACTTATCTTCTTTGTTTAAGCTAGGCACTAAATCCCATTTTTCACCCCCTTCTTCTAAAAATTCCTCCTGGTATTCTTGACCGACCTCAATGGTTGTCTCTAAACAGTCAGAAACAAACGCCGGAGAAAATGCCAGGACTTTTTTGACACCCTTATGAGCTAGCTCTTTTAATACATCTTCTGTATAGGGTTTTACCCACGGGTCTTTACCCAACCTTGATTGGAAGCACACGGTGTAATCTTCCTCTTTTATTCCAAGCTTTTTTACGACCAACCGAGTAGTCTCAAAACATTGTGCTCGGTAGCAGTAGCGATTTTTTTCATTTAAGCTTCCACAGCATTTTCCAAGTTGACAGTATTTGCCGTATGAAGCTTTTCTTATTTGTCTTTCTGGCAACCCGTGGTAGCTGAACACAAAATGCTCATAATCACCATTTTTCATCAATCTCTTTCCTTGATCAACTATCGTATCAATAAATAGCTCCTCTTCTAGAAATTGTGCAGTAAACTGAATATCGGGGATTACCTGCCATTTTTTAGTAATCTCCATCACTTTATCTATGACAGAACCTGTGGTTGCGGAGGCATATTGAGGAAATAAGGGGATGACATGAATGCTCGCCACTTGTTCTTTAAACTCATCAAGTACCGACTCAAGTGAAGGACTTTGATAGCGCATAGCATATTTTACGACGTATTTATCACTCAATTTTTCTCTCAATAAATGAGTAATGTCCTCTGTGTAGTATTTTAGTGGAGACCCTCTCTCGTCAAAAAGTTTTCGATACTCTGCTGCTGATTTTGGTGCTCTGAACGGGGCAATTATTCCATTAACTAACAACCACCTGGGAAAAGACGGGATATCTACAACCCGTTTATCCATCAAAAACTCTCTTAGATATTTCCTAACGTCAGAAGTTTTGGTTGAATCTGGTGTACCCAGATTGACAAGTAGTACGCCTTTTTTTTTCATTATTGATTAATCACAAAATATGTGCTTCCCAGATCACGATCCCATAAGCGATAAAGCGGACAAATCGAAAAAGTGAAAACCATAAATACTTTCTAAATGAATAATGTACTGAACCCACCAGCATGGCTATCCCGGAAAAAGGAAGCGGAGTAAGAGCAGCTACAACCACCAAAAAACCACCGTAGTAATTCAAATGTTTTTCGAATTTTCCAAAAACACGAATCTTCATGATCCGGTAAAAACGGGTGTTTTTTAAGTAAGCACCAATGCCAAACCCAATGACCCCAGCGATGTATGAAATGACAGAAAGCGCGATGATATTGTTGACATAATTCCAAATAATTTCGCTGCGTAAAGACCAGATCATAAAAAATTCCGGAGGTATAATACCGAAGATCACTTCTGAAGAAAGAAAGATGAAGTAGATAACAGAAGGAACATTATAGAAAGGTCCTAAGACTGTTTCAAGCGTAAAGTCATGATTCTTCCTTAAGTACAGGTACCCCGCAACAATAACAGTAAGCCAAAGAAGACCTTTTAATAGGTTTCTTATTAGAAATCTATTACGATCAGGTAGCGGTTTTTGCTCTTTTTTGGCCATGGAAGTGGTAAACAGAATTTGCTAAATTATTGTTCGCTTTCCTGGTTTTCTAATTTTTTTAATGTTTTGACCTCCTCATAATTTACAAGCCAGTAAGGATCTTCAAGTGAGGTGTATTTTCCATTGAACTCAGTTAGCATGATCTTTACCGCATAGTTGAGCCGGTTAATTGCATCCGCCAAGTAATCAGGGCGATTCATGGGGTGGAAGATAAAAAACTTAATGATTGGGAATGTACTGGTTCTAAACGTTCCCAGCACTTTTCTGACATCAGGCTTATCTGCGTCAAGCTCATTTATTGCTTTTATTGTACACTTACCAAGTCCCTTCAGTAAAGGGATATAAATAGTCGTTGTGGCCGTTTCATTATCCTCAAGTTCTACGATTAAATCGGCACAATAGGCTCTGAGGACTCTTAATGAAGGCAAACTCATGGAAACTTCAGTGAAAACATCAGGTTGCCATAAAATTTCTCTAAAAGTGAAAATAGATGGGAGCAATTCTGTATCAAAGCTGGTATCTTTCTCTAATTGAAGCATAATATCTGTATGGATATTATTAATCATGACATCTCCAGCCATCAACGAGTAATTCCAACGGTCTTTCTCCGGATTTTCAATCAGAGAAAGAAAATTCCATATTTCTGTAAGTGCTATTTTCATTTTACTTAAGCATTGTCAAAATAATACAATGATTCACACTTCACGATATTCACTTTTCCTAACTTCATCCTGTGGAAAGAAAATGGGTCATAAAAGAATCTCCGGATTCAAGAAAAGTTGATGAATTAAGCAGCTCAATAAATGTAAATTCTTACTTAGCCAAGATTTTGGTGCAAAGAGGAGTCGATACGTTCGATAAAGCCAAAGACTTCTTTCGGCCGTCACTCAACCACCTACATGATCCATTCCTTATGAAGGACATGGATGATGCAGTCAACAAACTAACAGAAGCAGTTTTCAATGACGATAAAATTTTACTCTATGGAGACTATGATGTGGATGGAACTACATCTGTGAGCCTTCTTTACCTTTTTTTGAGCCACTTTTCCGATAAAGTCGATTATTATATCCCAGATCGCTACACTGAAGGATATGGTATATCCGCCCAGGGAATCGATTATGCCATTGAAAATGGTTACGGGTTGGTTATTGCCTTGGATTGCGGAATTCGCGCCGTGGATAGAGTCAAACAGGCAAAGGATGGGCAAGTCGACGTGATTATCTGTGATCACCACTTACCGGGAGATAAGTTACCAGATGCCTTGGCTGTGCTGGATCCGAAAAGAAAGGATTGTGATTATCCATTTCAGGAGCTTTCTGGATGTGGGGTTGGTTTTAAACTTCTGGAGGGTTTTTGTCAGCAAAATACAATTGAGAAAGAGAAACTATATCAATACCTGGATTTAGTTGCAGTTAGCATAGCAAGTGATATTGTTCCAATGGTTGGTGAGAATCGAATTCTTGCATACTATGGTCTAAAAAAGTTGAACGATTCTCCAACGGCAGGATTAAAGTCACTCATTGAAATAAGTGGTAAAAAAAATAAGTTTAACGTCTCAGATGTTGTTTTTTCCATCGGCCCAAGGATTAATGCTGCTGGAAGGTTATCTCACGCAAAAGAGTCTGTAAAATTATTGATCAATGATGGGGAAAGGACAGAAGACTATGCTGTTGATCTGAATACGAAAAATAATGAGCGGAGAGCATTTGACCAAAGCATCACTTCAGAAGCATTGGAGATGATCGATGAAATCAAAGAAGAGCGCAAGTCAACAGTACTCTTTAAAGAAGACTGGCACAAAGGGGTGATCGGTATCGTTGCTTCTCGTTGCATTGAACATCACTACAAGCCTACCGTTATTTTAACCGAGTCTAATGGCAAAGCCACTGGATCAGCCAGGTCAGTGGATGGATTCGATCTATATGAGGCCATTTCAAAATGTGGTGATCTGCTTGATCAATATGGGGGACATACACACGCTGCAGGATTAACCCTTGCAATTGATAACGTTGAAAAGTTCAGCGATCGATTTGAAGAAGTGGTTTCAGAAAGCATTCTACCAGATCAACTTATTCCAAAAGTATTGATCGATACAGAAATTCCGCTTTCTTACATCAATTTTAAAACTTTTAATGTGATGAATCAAATGGCACCATTTGGTCCTCAGAACCTATCTCCGGTTTTTGCTACTAATGGTGTTATAATGGATTCCCAACCTACAATCTTGAAGGAAAAACACATAAAGGGATTCTTGCATGAGAAGGGGGAATCCAAGTATTGTGAATTCATTGGTTTTGGTCTATCAGAAAAATTTAATGAAATCAAAATTGGACAACCTTTTGATATCGCTTATCACCTGGAGGAAAATAATTACATGGGTAATCGAACCTTGGTATTAAACTTGAAGGATATTCGTTTTGATGCATAACTTGCACTTCGATTTATGGAACTCTGCGCAGAACACCTTGTAAAAAAGTACAAGAAAAGGAAAGTAGTTAATGATATATCTGTCAAGGTAAACCAAGGGGAAATTGTGGGTTTATTAGGACCGAATGGTGCCGGGAAAACCACCTCTTTCTACATGATTGTGGGCTTGATCAAACCAAATGAGGGTAATATCTATCTGGATGACGAAGACATTACAGATTTACCGATGTATCGAAGGGCTCAAAAAGGTGTTGGATATTTAGCTCAGGAAGCCTCTGTTTTCAGAAAATTGAGTGTTGAGGATAACATTCTTTCTGTTTTAGAAATGACCAAAATGCCAAAAAAGGAGCAGAAAAAGAAAATGGAGAGTTTGCTGGAAGAATTCAGCCTTACACACGTAAGGAAGAATTATGGACAAGTATTGTCCGGAGGTGAGCGGAGAAGGACAGAGATAGCGAGGGTGTTAGCGGTTGATCCAAAGTTTGTGTTATTGGATGAACCGTTTGCTGGGGTTGATCCCATTGCAGTGGAGGAAATTCAAACGATTGTAGCGCAATTAAAAAATAAAAATATAGGTATTCTCATCACCGACCACAATGTAAATGAAACACTTTCCATCACCGATCGAGCGTACCTAATGTTTGAAGGTAGATTACTAAAGGCGGGCTCAGCTGAAGAGTTGGCTAGCGATGAGCAGGTAAGAAAAGTATACCTTGGAAAACATTTTGAACTCAAAAGAAAGATTTAATAACCCGTCCAATCACTGAATTTTCTGAATCTTTATTAATTTAATTCTATGGAAATTTTGAACTCCATTTTGTCTTGGGTCATGAAGAAGCGCATTCATCAGATTGAGCTTTTTATGAAGTACCCATTTGAAGTTCAGAATGAATTATTGGAAGACCTCATTAGAAAAGCACGGAAAACTGAATACGGCAAGAAGTTTGGATTTGATACGATAGAGAATTTTGATCATTTCCAGGCTAAAGTTCCTATCGTTTCTTATGAAGATTTATTTCCTTTCATCGAAAGGTTGATGAAAGGAGAGCAGAATGTTTTGTGGCCGTCAGAGATTCGGAGGTTTGCTAAATCGTCTGGAACAACGAATTCACGTAGTAAATTCATTCCTGTCTCCAACGAAGCATTGGAAGATTGTCATTATAAAGGGGGTAAAGATCTATTGTCGATCTATTTTAATAATCACCCTGACGCCCGGATGTTTGCGGGGAAGGGACTCGTGATCGGAGGAAGTCATCAACTCAATCAATTTGATGAAAATTCGAAATCCTATTATGGTGATGTATCTGCAGTACTCCTAAAAAATCTACCATGGTGGGCACAGATGGTTCGAACACCGAGCCTAGATATTGCATTGATGGATGAATGGGAGGAAAAAATCAACCGTATGGTGGAAGTGACCTCTGTAGAAAATGTTACAAATATTTCAGGCGTGCCAACGTGGATGATTGTTCTCTTGGAAAAAATTTTAGAATACAAGGGGGCCACAAACATCTTAGAAGTCTGGCCTAATCTTGAAGTATTTTTTCATGGGGCGGTTTCCTTCACTCCTTATCGAGATCTTTTCCAAAAACTCATCCCCCATGAAAATATGCGTTATATGGAAACCTATAATGCTTCTGAGGGATTTTTTGGGATACAGGATCTTACGGATCGAAATGAGATGTTATTGATGCTTGATTATGGCATATTCTATGAATTCATTCCTTTTGATGAGATTGACATGGATCACCCCAAAACAGTCGGCTTAGAGCAAGTAGAAGTGGGAAAAAATTATGCTGTCGTTATTACAACGAATGCCGGACTCTGGAGATATAAAATTGGAGACACCGTAAAATTCACCAGCACAGACCCTTATAGAATTAAGATTTCTGGAAGAACGAAGCATTTTATTAATGCCTTCGGTGAAGAGCTAATTATTGACAATGCAGAGGAAGCCATTGCAGAGGCCTGTATAAAAACAGAAGCAAGTATCGATAACTTCACAGCAGGACCCAGATACTTTGATGAAGGGAAAGGTGGACATGAATGGATTATAGAGTTTACAGCGGTACCAAATGACATGGACAGATTCACTAAACTCTTAGATGAGAGACTACGTAAGATCAATTCAGATTATGATGCGAAGAGATATAAGGATATTGCTTTGACGGAACCCATTATCCATAGTGTGCCACAGCGGTCATTTTATAACTGGATGAAGTCTAGAGGAAAATTAGGCGGTCAGCATAAAGTACCTCGATTGGCGAATAATAGGGAATATCTGGATGAACTACTTAGTTTTACTTCACAGCATTAAAAACTGCTCGCTTGGTCAGATCAATCAATGGAAAATAGAAGCAATAATATAAGCATATCTAAAAATTTTAAAACAGATCTTTCCGCGTCTTTAGTTGTCTTTTTAGTTGCTGTTCCGCTATGTCTGGGAATTGCACTTGCTTCTGGTGCACCACTCTTTGCCGGAGTCATATCGGGTATAGTAGGAGGTGTCATTGTTGGACTCATTAGTGGGTCTCAAGTAGGAGTAAGTGGTCCAGCGGCTGGCCTAACAGTAATTGTACTAGGAGCCATTCAAGATCTGCAAAGTTATCCAATCTTCCTGGCTGCAGTGGTTGTGAGTGGCATCATTCAGGTTCTTTTAGGGATAGCCAGGGCTGGAATTGTTGGGTACTATTTCCCGTCTTCCGTTATTAAAGGGATGCTATCAGCGATTGGTATCATCATAATTTTAAAACAAATACCACATGCCTTCGGATACGATGCAGACCCTGAAGGAGACTTAGAATTTTTCCAACCTGATGGTGAGAACACGTTCTCTGAACTGTATAACATGTTGAACTTCATCAGTGAAGGCGCCTTGATCATATTTTCCATTTCCATGTTGATTTTGATCATATGGGAACAGCGATTCATGAAAAGGATCAAATTATTTCAGGTCATTCAAGGACCACTGGTGGCGGTTATTGCCGGAATATTAGTCAATCTCTCTTTTATTGGCACAAGCCTTCATGTAGATGCGTCTCACATGGTCAGCTTACCTGTAGCGGGATCGATGACAGAGTTCTTTAATCAATTTACACTATTTGATTTTTCAGCAATTTTTCGAAAAGATGTTCTTATCATCGGAGCAACCATTGCAGTGGTGGGTTCATTGGAAACACTCCTTTGTGTAGAAGCCACCGATAAATTAGACCCGTTAAAAAGAATAACCCCAACCAACCAAGAATTGATAGCTCAGGGAGTTGGTAATGCAGTTTCAGGTATAGTTGGCGGGCTTCCAGTTACACAAGTGATTGTTCGTAGTTCTGCTAATATTCAATCCGGAGGAAGAACCAAATTATCTGCCATTGTTCATGGATTACTCCTATTAATCAGCGTTATTTTTATTCCTAAAATCCTTAATCTTATACCTCTATCATGTCTTGCCGCCATATTAATAGTGGTGGGATACAAACTAGCAAAACCATCTATCTTCAAGCAGATGTTAAGTGCAGGAAGAGATGTTTATCTTCCATTTTTAATCACACTTGTTGGAATCATTTTTACCGATTTACTAATCGGAATTATCCTCGGGTTGGTTGTAGGTGTTTTCCAGGTGTTGTATAACAACTTCAAAAAGCCGTACGAGGTAAAAGCAACTTCTGAAAACGGTGAGAATATAATTCACTTGGAACTTTCCGAAAACCTTACATTTCTTAGCAAAGCAAGTATGATTGACACTGTCGCACATATTCCCGACAATGCAAGTGTACTAATTGATGCGACCAGGTCTCATTACATTCATCCGGATATCATCGAAATTATTGAGGATTTTAAAATGAATGCCGAATACAGAAATATTGCATTGGAAATGAAAGGATTTGATGATATCGGAACAGAAAATCAAGTAAAAGAATTGAAGAAGATTGCTAAGGAGATATAGTACCATCTAGTCAGTGTGATCGATATATTTCTCCCATTTATCTAGCACAGATTTAAAGTCATCTGGTAGGTCGGAATCGACATAAATCTTCTCTTTTGTGATTGGATGAATAAACCCTAAAGTTTTTGCATGTAATGCCTGTCGTGGCATGATTTTAAAACAGTTCTGGACAAACTGTTTGTATTTCGTGAATACCGTTCCCTTAAGAATTTCATGACCTCCATAGGTTTCATCATTAAATAAAGGATGTCCAATATATTTCATATGGGCCCTAATCTGATGGGTTCTTCCTGTTTCAAGGTTACACTGCAGTAGCGAAACATATCGCAGGTCTTTAATCACCTCGTAATGTGTAACCGCATGTTTTCCAAAGTCTCCTTTAGGAAATGCAGTCGTAATGCGCCTATCTTTTAAACTGCGACCAACATTTACATTAATGGTTCCCTTTTCATCCACTGGAGTTCCCCAAACCAATGCACAGTACGTTCGTTCAATGGAATGATCAAAAAATTGCTTAGCTAATCCATTCATTGCTTGTTCTGTTTTCGCAATAACCAGCAAACCAGAGGTGTTTTTATCAATGCGATGCACAAGCCCGGGCCGACCGTCATTTCCTTTCATTTCTGGTAGGTTTTGAAAATGAAAGGTTAGTGCATTAACCAACGTGCCAGACCAATTTTGATAGGCAGGGTGAACAACCATTCCGGCTGGTTTATTCACGATGAGGAGGTGATCATCTTCGATTATAATATCTAATGGAATATTCTCAGGAATGACTTCCTCGTCCCTTGGCGGCTCAGGGAACAGAATGGATATTTCATCCATGGGATGAACTTTGTAATTTGCTTTTACTTGATTGCCATTCACTTTAACGAACCCTTCTTTGATGCCTTGTTGTACCTTGGTTCTTGTGACATTGGGTAATCGATCCATTAAGAATTTATCTATTCGTAGGAGATCTTGACCAGCATCCACTAGTAAATGGTGATGTTCGTAAAGCTCATCCTCAGGCTCCAAAGAATCGTCTGTCATAAGTGTAAATTTAAGTGATGATTAAAGTACCGACACCACTTCAAAAGTTATCTCATCCACTCCTCACCCAAAAAAAGATTGAATTATATGTAAAGCGAGATGATTTAACCGATCCTGATATCATGGGCAATAAGTGGAGAAAGTTGAAATACAATCTTGAAGAAGCCAAAAAATTAGGCTGTGATCAACTTATCACCATGGGGGGTGCCTATAGCAATCACATCGCAGCTACCGCTGCAGCAGCCAGCGCATTTGGGTTTAGCAGTTTAGGTATAATTCGTGGGGAAGAACTCGGTCCAAGTGATAATCCAACATTACAATTTGCTCAAACCAAGGGAATGATTTTCGATTTTGTCGATCGTGAATTTTACAGGACATTAAGGAAGAATCCTTCAAATTATCTACAGGATTTTAAAAATGCCTACTTTCTTCCAGAAGGCGGGACTAATGAATTAGCCATTAAGGGATGTAAAGAAATTATTCCTGAAATCGACATAGACTTTGATTGGATTGTATGTCCCATTGGAACTGGAGGGACGCTATGTGGGCTTATCGATGCTCTCGAACTACAACAAAAAGCTCTCGGAATTAGCGCACTTATAGGTGATTTTATCATAAAGGAGGTAGAAAACTTACTCGATAAGTACAGGTTAAAAAAAAAGAATTATGAGTTCAATTTGACCTATCACTTTGGTGGATATGGAAAGACAAACCAAGATCTTATTGACTTTATCAATTTTTTTAAGGAAACCTTTCACATCCAATTGGACCCTGTTTATACTGGAAAGTCCTTTTTTAGCGTTTGGGATATGATTAAAAGGGATAAATTTGAAGAAAATCTTAGAATAGTACTATTGCATACAGGTGGACTTCAAGGCATTGAAGGCTTTAATCGAAAAAATCAAAATATTATTCAATAAGATTTAACTTTAGAACGATTTGTCAAAGGTGAAAAAATATGTGTTAGAAGTCTTGATTGGCTTTGGATTGATTGCTTGCAATACAGGTGATCTTGAATTCGACAATATCGAAGTTCAGCCGATTGCAGGGACCTTTGCAGTTCCGCTGGGAGATATCTCTTATACCATTAGAGAACTAATCGAAGAGCAAAGTGATAGTGTTGATGGTTTAGTCGAGGATAGCACATCATTTCTGAGCTTATATTATACAGACTCTATTACCTATAATGCTCAAAATGATTTTGTCGATATAACAGATATAGATGGTGGAGATACACTTGATATTACTCGAGTAAATGGTGGGAATCCGGTGGCAGGTCCTCAGGTCTTAATTATCCCTACAGAGAATTTCTCAATTGCCTATGAAAATGAGGATATTGAAGAAGAATTAGACTCAGTATATTACTCTGGGGGAGAGCTAGTATTGACTGTAAATTCCAATGCAGAGTCTACGCTTAACTATGAAATCACTTTTCAAAATACGCTAAATCAGAATACAAGAGAGCCAGTTGTTTTTAACGGAACCATTAATGGTGCGGGATCCGACACGCAAGCACAAAACCTTACTGGATACTATACAAGATTACTTGGGGATGATAACATTTTCACCTTAACGTTTGATGGTGACCTAGATGTGCAAAATGGACAAACATTTACCGGAGACGAAATCATAAGCTTTGATTTCATTTATCAAGACCAAACATTTCATTTAATCTATGGGAAATTGGGACAGGATAGTGTTGCAGTAGGAAATGAAGCCATTAATATTGATTTTTTTGAAAACTCTGGAGATGAGGGATTCTTTTTTGGCGCTCCAGTCTTTCGTTTCAACTTCGAAAATAGTTTTGGGGTACCAGTAGCGACCGATTTTTCAGGAATTTTTAGTGAGGATGAAAGTGGAAGCCGGATTTTCCTTGAAGGGGATATTACCTTACCTAACCAGCTTCCTGAAGTACTTGCAGCAGATGAGCCAGGTACTATAAAAAATACGGTGATTGAAATCAATAGAAGTAACTCGACGATATCGCAGTTATTATCTAATTCCCCGACCAGGCTGGTGTTCAATGTTGATGCAATTTCTAACTATTACGATCAGACGCAATCGAATTTTGTTCAACCGGGAAATGAAATATCGGCATTTATTGAGGTTGAAATACCACTAGAAATTCGATTAGAAAATTATCAGCAATCATTTGGATACGACTTGAATGAAGGATTGGACACGGATAATATTGATTCCGCAGCTTTAAGAATCCTGACAATCAATGAATTACCGTTTTCTGGAAGCCTTTCCATGGAAATTCAGGATAGTATAGAAGCAGTCTTGTATGCAGTGCCAGAAGTTTTGGTTTTTTCCGCTCCGTTTATTGACAGAAACGGGTTAGTTACGGACCCAAGTGGGGCATCTGCCGATATACCTTTACCAAAAGATGCAATAGATGCGCTCAGCAATGGAGCTAGAATAGAAATGATCGTCACCCTAAACACACCAGTTTCACAGACTTCCCGTGATATTTTAGTCAAAATTTTAGCAGATTATAAACTAGAAATTAAAGTGGGAGTAGCAGGTACTGTGATCATAGATATTTAATGAAACATGCCCTAGTCACCATAATATTATTACTCAGTTTTGGCTTAACTGCTCAAACAAGTGTTTCCTTTTTGCATCTGGGAGATGCGACTTTTCAAAACAATCTGCTTAATCCTTCTCTTATTCCGCGAGGAAAAACTTTCATCGGTTTACCAGTCATGTCTGGTGTACATTTTAATGTTAATACCAAAACAAGCTACAACGAGACTTTTACAAACGAAGGAGGTACCACACTTGTAGATATTGATAAAATCCTCTCCAACCTCCAAAATCAAAATTTTGCAGCGGTACAGGCAAACATTAATCTCTTGCATTTAGGCTTCAAACTTAAGAATGGAGCCCTAGTCAGCTTTAATGCAAATGAAAGAATAGAGACAGATGTTTTGTATTCCAAACAATTAGTGGATTTCGTATGGAATGGGAATGAACAATTCACCAATCAAGATATCGGTGTATCAAAAGCTGGACTTAGAGCTACCCACTATAGAGAGTTTGGTTTAGGGTATGCTGCTCCTGTTAATGAGCAATTGACAGTTGGATTAAGAGGGAAATTTTTGATAGGTTTTGTTGATATAAGTACACCAAACAACTTCAAATCAACCTTGAATTCAAATGGAGAAGCATTTCAATTAGACGCTGAATGGGAAAATTTTGCACTTCGAAGATCAGGGTTTAATATCTATGAAGGGGATGTGGGCAATATAGGAACACATCTACTGATGAATAAGAATCTTGGAGCTGCACTGGATATTGGTGCCACCTACCACCTAAACAGGTATTACACAATTACTGGTTCAATTTTAGACTTTGGCTTTATTGGATGGAAAGAAGATATTGACAATCAAACACTTAATGACACTACATTCACTTACGATGGAGTTAGATTAGATGATCTTGGCTCAATCAGAGAGACTATAGAAGATTCACTCTTAGACAAGTTTGAGCCTAGAGATAATTTTGAGGCTTATAGATCTTGGCTACCTACAAGAGCCTATGGAAGTTGGATTTATCATTACAGTCAAAACACGGATTTTTATATTTCCGGTGGAGCAAGGTATATCCAAAGGGAATTAAAAATGATTTATGGATTAGGTGTGACCCACCGATTTGGGAATGTTTTAACTGCGTCCCTTACTGGGACAAAATTGCCGCAACAATTTTTCAATGCAGGTGCTGCACTTGCGGTAAATGGAGGTCCTGTAGAGCTCTATATGGCAGCGGATCAGGTTATAAATTTTTCTGTACCGGATGCAAAGGCTGTTGATTTTCGTTTCGGTATAAATTTCGTCTTGAATAGAAATGAAGATTCCGGAAATGGTAGGGGTCTAAGCAACAGGACTAGAAAACCGAAGGCGAAAGGACTTGACACAAACGTATTCTTAGGTAAGAAAGTAAGGACTAAAAAGAGAGAAGGGATATATTCTATCATTAAAAAACAGAAGAAGAGGGAAATAAAGAATAAGAGAACTCAACGCGACAAGAAGGTTATCGATAAAAGCCTTAACGGCCATAGAGGTAGAAAAAACACCTATGAATAATGCTAGAACAGATGTGAAAACACATCGCTTAGCTTAGCAAACGATCTTACTTCAATTTCAAAGCTTTTTGCATCCTGAGACTTCAAATTATGTTTTGAAATATACATTTCTTTAAACCCCAACTTTTCCGCTTCATTGATTCTGTTTTCAATCCGATTAATGGGACGAATTTCACCTCCCAAACCCACTTCCGCAGAAAAGCAGATATTATCCCCTATTGGGATATCCTCAAAAGAGGAAAAAATAGCCGTGCAAATGGCTAAATCTAATGCGGTATCTTGAACTTTCAGACCACCTGCAATATTGAGAAATACATCTTGACTACTCAAGCGCACACCCAATCGTTTTTCAACAACTGCTAAAAGCATGTTTAATCTTTTGTAATCATAGCCTGTGGTACTTCTTTGAGGATTGCCATAACTGGTTGGACTCACTAAAGCTTGTGCTTCCAGGATTAAAGGTCTATTACCTTCTAATGTAGCCCCTAGAGCGATGCCACTCAGACCAGGCTCTCTCGGAGAAATTAAAACTTCAGAAGGGTTGGTAACTTCCCTTAAACCATTAGCGTTCATCTCAAACATCCCTAATTCTGAAGTAGATCCAAACCGATTTTTGATAGTCCTCAAAATCCGGTAGGACAAGTGACGATCACCTTCAAACTGTAGCACAGTATCAACCATATGTTCAAGTACTTTGGGTCCGGCAATTGCCCCATCTTTATTCACATGGCCTATAAGAAAAACAGGAATATTCTTTTGTTTGGCAAACTTCATCAATTGACCCGTACACTCTTTTACCTGAGAAATAGATCCAACGGCAGACTCTACCCTATCTGAATGTAATGTTTGGATGGAATCAATAATTAAGATCTCAGGTTGTAGCTTCTCAGCCTGCCTAATAACTTCTGACAAATTAGTTTCTGCATATAGATAGCAATGCTCTGACTTGGAACCAATCCTTTCTGCTCTCATTTTGATCTGCTCTGTACTTTCCTCGCCGGACACATATAGTGTCTTTCTGTCAAGTTGAATGGCAGTCTGTAGCATAATGGTGGATTTGCCAATTCCGGGTTCGCCGCCAACTAATACAAGAGAACCCATCACAATGCCCCCACCAAGAACCCTATCTAATTCTTGAATTTGAGTCGAAATTCGTTCTGTGGCACTGGTATTACTTGCTTTGTTAAGATTTACAGGCTCACTTTTTATGGCGGTGAAGTCACTAGTGGAATTGATTGTGGACTTAGTTACAACCTCTTCTACATAGGTGTTCCATTCGTTGCATGATGGGCATTTTCCAACCCATTTTGCGGATTCTGCTCCGCAGTTTTGACAAAAGAAAACGGTCTTGGTTTTCGCCATGAATCACGGAAATTTAGCGAAATTATTCACTCTATTTCTCTCTTACTGAATCGAATATAAATTCTTCCATCACATGGATTATTCCGTTTATTTTTGCGATCATGAACAGAGATCAAAAAGTATTCGAGTTAATTGAAGCTGAAAGAAAGCGACAAGTTGAGGGAATTGAGTTGATAGCTTCAGAAAATATCGTCTCACCTCAAGTGCAGGAAGCGGCAGGAAGTGTTCTTACAAATAAATACGCGGAAGGATTACCTGGAAAAAGGTATTATGGAGGGTGTGAAGTTGTAGATCAGATTGAGGATCTAGCAAGAGAAAGAGTAAAGGAGTTGTTTGGGGCAAGTTGGGCCAATGTGCAGCCCCATTCTGGTGCTCAGGCAAATGCTGCTGTGATGTTAGCTTGTCTAAATGCCGGAGACGAAATACTTGGTTTTGACCTGTCTCATGGGGGCCACCTATCACATGGGGCAAAAGTCAATCTTTCTGGAAAATTATATCGACCGAATTTTTATGGTGTAGATAAGGAAACAGGTTTGATTGATTATGATCAATTAGAGAAAACAGCAAAGGAGAAAAAGCCCAAACTGATTATATGTGGGGCTTCAGCGTACAGTAGGGATTGGGATTATGAAAGGTTCAGAATAATTGCGGATGAAGTTGGAGCCATTCTTCTGGCAGACATATCACATCCTTCTGGTTTAATCGCCAGAGGACTATTAAATGATCCGTTAGAGTATTGCCATATTGTAACTACCACTACACATAAGACACTTCGTGGACCGAGAGGAGGGTTAATTCTTGTAAGAAATGATATTGAGAATCCTTGGGGAGTTACAACACCCAAGGGAGTGGTCAGAAAACTTAGTTCTTTGTTAGATTCCGGCGTTTTTCCTGGAACTCAAGGAGGGCCATTGGAACACATTATTGCTGCTAAAGCCATTGCTTTTGGTGAAGCGCTATCCGATGATTACATGACATATATTCTTCAGGTAAAGAAGAATGCAGAAGTAATGGCACAGGAGTTTGTCGCCAAAGGCTATGATGTAATTTCTAAAGGAACAGATAATCACCTGATGCTTATTGACCTGAGAAGCAAAGAGATTTCTGGAAAGGATGCGGAAAATGCTTTGATTAATGCTGACATAACCGTGAATAAAAATATGGTTCCATTTGATGATAAAAGTCCATTTGTTACTTCAGGAATGCGAATAGGGACTCCTGCAATTACCACAAGGGGCTTGGTTGAATCTGATATGTTGAAAATTGTTGAGCTTATCGATCAGGTTATTACCAACCATGAGAGTGAAGAGAAAATAGCAGAGATCAAGTCGGAAGTGAATCAATGGATGTCAGGATTTCCATTGTTTAAAGGTTAATAATGCCACTAGATCAGATACCTGAGGAAAGGGAAATGTCATTTCTGGATCATCTTGAAGAACTTAGATGGCATATCATCCGCTCCTTGATTGCTATTGTCGTTTTTACGATTGCAGCATTTGTAGCAAAAAGCATCGTAATTGATACGGTTATTTTAGGTCCATCCAGAACGGATTTTTGGACGTATGAGAAACTATGTGAACTAGCAGAAATAATAAATACACCAGCTCTTTGTATTGATAAGCTTGATTTTGAACTGGTAAGTAGAAAATTAAGTAGTCAATTCATGACTCATATTACCGTTTCTTTTGTGGTTGGGTTGATTATTGGCTTTCCCTATCTTTTCTGGGAAATCTGGAGGTTTATAAAGCCAGGTTTACATCCTCAGGAAAGAAGAGCATCAAGAGGAGCCACCTTTTCTGTAAGTCTTTTGTTTCTTATAGGTGTTCTTTTTGGATATTTTATCATTTCACCTATTTCGGTTCGCTTTTTTGCTACTTATCAAATCTCAGAATCGCTCGAAAACCTATTTGATCTTTCCTCTTACATTACAACGGTTACAATGATAGTCTTGGGGAGTGGCCTTCTTTTTCAACTTCCAGTGGTAGTATTTTTTCTTACCAAGGCTGGTTTAGTTAGTTCCAGTCTGATGAGAAAATATCGTAAGCATGCGATTATTGTAATTTTAGTTTTAGGAGCAATGATCACACCCCCAGACCCGTTCAGTCAGGTCTTGATTGCATTGCCCTTGATGACGTTATATCAATTAAGTATCTTCATCGCTAGAAGAATAGAAAAAAAAGAATTAAAACCTGAGAAAGCACTTACAAAATGAGAATAGCAATTGGTGGCGATCACGCTGGATTTCACTATAAAAAAAGACTTATTTCTTTCCTTGAGGGAATAGGATACAGTGTGGAAGATTTTGGACCAGGATCCGATGCCTCTGTAGATTATCCTGATCATGTGCACCCACTTGCTTCCTCAATCGCTTCTGAGGATAATGATTTCGGTATTTTAATTTGCGGAAGTGGAAATGGGGTTGCCATAACAGCTAATAAGCATGAAAATGTGCGTGCTGCTTTGTGTTGGGTTGATGAGATTGCGTCACTTGCAAGAAAACATAATAACGCAAATATCATATGTATCCCGGCAAGATTCATCGCTTATGAATATGCAGAAATGCTTGTTAAGACCTTTTTAGATACTGATTTTGAGGGAGGGAGGCACGGTAGAAGGGTAGATAAAATTAATTGCTGATTTTTGTGTAGCGTTCGGAATTAACTTGCAAATAGTTTTCCTCCAAATATGGAAACCTGAACATAAGTTCAGGCATTGCTTCAATCTCGTCTATGATAATCTGTGGATCTGATTCGACTAAAATGTCATAGATGATGGAAGCATCAGTGTAGTAATTAATGCGAGCAAGGGCTCTTTCTGAAATATATTCATTAAAACATGGAGTGATCATTTCTGCCCTGTTGTACAATTCCAGCTTTTCTCCAAGCACAAAAGTCTTTTCTTTGGACATGTCTGTATCGTCTACTGTAAGCGGACTTACCCGGTACAGATAAGCATATCCCGAATAGACCAAAAGACCAATGATGAGCAGACCTGGCATAACCGCTACTATCAGTTTCTTTTTGATGAGTATAAAATAGTGAGTCGAAAAATATGCGATCACAGGAGCCAGAAATAGAAGCTCAAATCCCGCTTGTTCTTTTGATAGAAGAAAGGTAGTTCCCCCACCTACAAGTAGCAACCAGAATACCTGCTGAACCTTTTGTTGAAAGTTAGTGAGTCTGGCCGCACTCAGTGTTTTATAAACTGTTACCAAAAAAACAAATGCTAATGGCGCAGAGATTATCATTAGGTCAACCATAGAAGCTGACTTTTTGATGCTGGTAAATAAACCATCAACGAAGAATCGTTCGATAAAAAGAAGAGCAGAGTTATTTAGGTAGAAATAAACCCAACAAGATGAGAAGATCAAGATAAATCCAAAGAAATAAAGTGCTAATCTCCTTATGATCGCCGTTGAAAATAGTATCAGCGAGAATAGAAAAATCAGGAAGAAAACAACTGCAGGCAAATAAATCATTGTTGCAATCCCAATGAATATTCCACTACTTAAAAAAAGCTCATCGGTTACCTGATTATCAATCCTCCTTAAAACATTCCTTAGGGTAAGAAGAATAAAAGTAAGACTCATGAGCTGAGGAGATAACGTCATGAAATCTGGAATGCTCACAACTATTATCACATATAAAAAAGCTGGGAGGTAGCTATTCTCATTGTAAACCTTATTTTTCAATAATAAGGCATTTAATATGCTTGCCTGTAGAATAACAAGAAGCGTGCTGAAAACAACTAATGATAGTCTATCCCTACCAAAAGCTAAATTGAAGTATTTATAAATAGCTGCTGCAATTGGTCCTGTGTAATCAAAAGTTTCTGAATACATCAAATGACCCTTACCAAGCCACTCCCCGAGCAATAACCATTTAAGTTCGTAGTAGGAAGTGCCGGTAATAATATAACCCTGTGCTAATCTTACAATCACCAGGACAAGAAAAATAAAAATAAGCCTGTAGGGGTCGTTAATTCTAAAAAATCGAAGCAATGAGTTATGTAGTTATGCCTTTTTGATTATTCGAAATTAGATAATACCACAAACCACTTCGTCATATTATACAGATATTTGTAGCTTTTATGGAAAGTCAAAGACAAATAAAATTCGCAAAACAGATAAAGAAAGACTTAGCTGAAATCTTTCAAAAAGATCCCAATTACTATTTTAAATCTGCCTTAGGAACGATTGTTCATGTAAATGTTTCTCCTGATTTAGGGTTAGTTAGAGTTTATATTAGTGTTTTTCCCATTCGAATGGCCAGAGATATATTTGATCATTTGGATGAAATCAAAAGTGAGATTAGATATTCTTTGGGAAAGAAAATTAAGAACAGTGTCAGAATTGTTCCCGAATTAGCCTTTTTTCATGATGACACAGAAGAAAAAGCTCAGCATCTTGATAAGTTGATTGACAACTTAGAAATTCCCCCGTCTGAAGAAGAATGAATCTCTCTTTTTTTATAGCTAGAAGATACTTTCTTTCCAAAAAGAAGAAGAACTTCATTAATGTGATTGCTATCATTTCTATGCTTGTGGTAGCAATAGGTACTGCCTGTTTAATAATTGCCCTCTCGGTATTTAATGGGTTAGGCGGTCTACTAAAAGCAATGTATGGAAATTTTGATCCTGACATTGTTGTGACCGCATCTCTTGGTAAATCTTTTCAAAGTGATGAATCAACTTTTGATAAAATAGAAGAGGTGCCTGGAGTGATGGCTATTACTGAAGTCATAGAAGATAATGTATTGCTTAGATACAAAGAGTCACAAAGAGTGGTGAGAATGAAAGGAGTTAGTAGATCTTTTGATCATCATAGCGGGATTAAAAATGTACTTGTCGCTGGGGAGTTTCCATTGGTAAAGGATAGTGTAGGGTACGCATTGATCGGTAGAGGAATTCAATACGATCTTTCAATCAATTTGCAGAATGATTTCTATACACTACAGATTTATTATCCCAGGAAAATTGGTCCATCAGTGATTAATCCTGATAAGATGTACAATGTCCTGAACATCATCCCAGGTGGAGTCTTTGCCATTGAAAAGTACTATGATGAGAACTACGTTTTTGTTCCCATCGAATTTGCCAGACAGCTTCTAGGCTATGAAAACCGACTATCATCATACGAGTTATACCTCGATCCTGATACCGACATTACCTCAGTGAAAGAGGTACTTGCAGCTACATTAGGCTCCTCTTATTCGGTTAAAACAGGAGAGGAATTGCATAGTGATCTGTTTAAGGTTTTACAAATAGAAAAATTGTTTATATTTTTAATCCTCACCTCCATCATTGCGATTGCATCTATCAACATCTTCTTCTCACTTACAATGTTAGTTATTGAAAAAAGGAAAGATATTTCAGTCCTTATCTCCCAAGGAGCATCGCAGCGTCTTATTAGGACCATCTTTCTCTATGAGGGATGTATCGTTGCTTTTACCGGAGCTGGTCTCGGCCTCCTTTTGGGATTGGGCATTAGTTGGTTGCAGCAGGAATTTGGTTTAATCGGTATGGGCATGCAGTCTGCTGTAGTCAATAGCTATCCCGTTAAAATCGAGTTCAAAGATGTTGTAGTTACAGTACTTGCGATTATTAGTATAACAGTACTTGTATCAATTCAACCTGCAATTAAGGCTGGTAAATCATTCTCCATGAAAATGTTACAATAAAACAACACCTACTTCACTGAAAGCTTATTGAGATTCCTCGAAAATTTAGTAGTTTCGAAGTTTATCTAATTTGATTTTTTTTGAAAGTAGCCCCAGATCAGCCGTTTGAATTAATCTATTCATTGTATGAACATGAGTACCTTGGCTATCTTTTTGAGTCATATGTAGTGCAACTTAACGAGAAAGGTAAGCTCACATTTTCTCATCAAAATATATCATCAAAGAATGCCAAAGAATTTGCTGCTGGTTTAGATGAAGATGATTACCGAATAATTAAGTTGATGGATGAAATTCAGCAGGATCAGGTAACCATTAAGTTTCAGAAAAAACAGCAGAAACCTGAGGAATTTTACTTGAAAACCTTCGATAAGAAGATTGGAGATGAAATACTTCAAAAAGAAATAATAAGTTACGTAGAACGTCGCAGGTCTCAGATACTCGATTTAATTCACGGTAAACGTCTATTTGAAATGGGCAAAGACGGAGAACCGACCTGGAAGGAGTTAGAGGTAGTAGAAGAAAAAGCAACCATATTATTTCATTTCAGAAAAAATGAGGATAATACCCATTATTTTCCTACCATAAAGCTTAGAGGAGAAAAGGTCGATTTTTTAAATAACGACAGTTACCTTCTTTGCAAAGATCCAGCATGGATGGTATCAGATGATAAGCTTTTTACTTTTCAGAAGCCAATAAGCGGGGGAAAACTCAAGCCTTTCTTAAAAAAGAAATTTATACTGATTCCAAAAGATATTGAGGAAACCTACTATCGCAAGTTTGTCGCTCCACTAATCTCAGAGTTTGATGTATACGCTAAGGGTTTTGATATTGTAACGCACAAGCCAAAACCTACACCCAAGATTACGGTAAGTGAACTTCAATCGGTGGAATCGGCATCCTTATTTGACCAAAATGGTAACAATTCCAATGGAGTCAAAAGTGAAAAGCTATTAATGGAACTATCTTTCGATTATGGTAAACACAATTTTAATGCTGACAAGCTTAGTCGCGTAAGTGTTTCCCTGGAACAGAATGACAGCAAATATATTTTTCATCGGATCACACGTGATCATGAGCGAGAAAAAAATATTATTCATAAGCTCTCTGAGAAAGGACTTCCATTAAGAAATTCTAGGATTACCTTACCAAAGGTTACAGCGTTTGACTGGATTGGAAGAAATCATGAACTTTTGGAAGGTTTTGTGATTCATCAAAATCAAAAAGACAAAAAGTTCTTTCTCGGAGAATCAACCATAGACCTGGAGGTTACTGAAGGTGTAGACTGGTTTGACCTAAAAGCAAGAATAAAATTTGGAGGTTTTGAAATACCATTTTCAGAAATAAGAAAATGTATTTTAAAAGCTAAAACAGAAATAACACTACCAAATGGTGAAATAGGAGTAATCCCAGAATCCTGGATCACTAGATACAAGGACTTATTTGCTTTTTCAAATCAAACAGATGATGGAATCCTTCTCAATAAAATACATGTTTCCTTAGTACAAGAACTAAAAGAGGGTGAGCTAGCTAAAGTAACAATGGATAGAAAGCTTGAAAGGCTTTTGTCATTTGATAAGATCGAAGAATACTCCACCCCTAAAGAGTTTAAAGGAAGGCTTAGGCCTTATCAACTTGCTGGTTATAATTGGCTTCGTTTTCTTGATCAATACAATTTTGGTGGTTGTCTGGCAGATGATATGGGTCTTGGAAAAACAATCCAGGCTCTTGCACTATTACAGCATCAAAAAATAGAAAGTCCAGACGCAACCAGTTTATTAATCATGCCTACTTCCCTTCTCTACAACTGGGAGATGGAAGCTAAAAAATTCACTCCTAAACTGAAGATTCTTAATTACACTGGGATTACCAGGAATAAGAATAGCAATTTATTTGCGAAGTACGATTTAATTCTGACAAGCTATGGAACTACGAGAGTAGACACTGAAATACTTTCTGCTTTTTACTTCAATTATATCATCTTAGACGAATCGCAAGCCATCAAGAACCCTGATTCTTTAATTTCTAAAAAGGTTCGGCAATTAAAATCGAGAAGAAAGCTAGTACTTACGGGTACTCCTATTGAAAATAGCACGCTTGATCTGTGGTCTCAAATGAGTTTTTTAAATCCCGGTCTTTTGGGTAATGAAACGTATTTCAAAAAGGAGTACCTAATTCCGATCGAGAAGAAGAGAGACGAGGTTAAAACCAATAAGCTGAATGCGATCATTAAACCATTTCTATTGCGCAGAGAGAAGGGTCAAGTAGCGGAGGACCTTCCTGAAAAGATGGTAAATATTCGTTATTGTACTATGAGCGATGATCAAAGAAAGCTATACGAAGATGAGAAAAATGCCTTCCGAAGTAAGATCATGGATGTAATAGAAACGGATGGGGTAGCTAAATCACATATGATCCTTTTACAAGGTTTGACGCAACTTCGACAAATTGCCAATCATCCAAAAATGGTAAATCCGGATTATGTTGGACTCTCTGGGAAACTAGAAGAAGTTATCTATATGATGGAAAACTCTATTTCAAAAGGACATAAGGTACTCATTTTTAGTCAGTTTGTAAAGCATCTTAAAATAGTAGCAGAATATCTAACCGATCAAAAATTGCAGTTTTCATATCTGGATGGAACGACAAAAGATCGACAGGGTCAGGTAGAGAAATTCCAAAATGATCGTAAGGTTTCTATTTTTCTGATTTCCCTGAAGGCAGGAGGAACAGGGTTAAACTTAACTAAGGCTGACTATGTCTTCCTTTTAGATCCATGGTGGAATCCTGCAGTTGAGGCACAGGCCATTGACAGAGCTCATCGTATTGGTCAAACCAGAAAAGTCTTTGCTTATAAGTTTGTAACAAAGGATACCATCGAAGAAAAAATCATTAAGCTCCAAGAACACAAACAAAAACTTGCATCTGATCTTATCACTGTAGAAGAAAGTTTTGTAAAAGGACTTTCTACGAACGATATACAAGAGCTATTTGATTAAAATTTATTCCTTTAGTAAGGGTAGGATTTTATTCTTGTTGTTAAAATGGGTACAACCAATTCCTTCAAATCATTTATGAGAAATCCGGTCGTAAGCCTGATACTATTTATACTCATGATCAATACGTGCCTTTGCTCTACAGCAAATGGTCAGAGAGAATTTGGTTTTAGAATGCCTGACGGCCGAAAGCGCATTGATATCCCATTTGAACAACACAACAACCTGATTGTAATACCTATCACGATCAATAGATTTTTGACATTGAAATTTATTCTTGATACCGGTGTAGAAACAGCTATTCTCACAGAAAAGATGTATGCAGATGTATTGGATATCAATTACTTGAGAGAGATTACCATTGCCGGGCCTGGGATTATTGATTCAGTACAAGCCTTTGTAGCTAATCGGGCAACTTTTACACTTCCAGGAGGAATAGTGGGCTACAACATGAATATGCTGGTCTTAAAAGAAGATTACCTGAAGCTTTCAGAGAATATTGGGGAGGATGTACATGGTATTATCGGCTATGATATTTTTAGTCGATTCGTTGTAGAGATTGATTACGACAACAATTTGCTCACATTACATGATCCTAAAAAATTTAAAAAATTTAAAAAAGATGTTGCGGTTCCAATTTCTATAGAAAAAGGTAAGCCATTTATCACCGCTACGATTAAACAAGAAGACAAGAAAGCCAACCTTGATCTTATGATAGATACCGGGGCAAGTCATGCAGCACTTCTTGATTACCAAAATGTCGAGGGAATAAGTCTGCCAGAAGAACGAATTATCACCCGGCTTGGTCGGGGAATAGCCGGCGAAATACCTGGATATGTAGGAAGAATGGATTCTGTAAAAATTGATTGTTTCAGTTTCAATGAGATGCTGGTCTCTGCTCCGTTTGAGGGTGCCTATAATAAAGTCATCAAAAGGGGTACGAGAGTCGGAACTTTTGGAGGGGATTTGCTCACACGCTTTAAGGTAACTCTTGATTATAGAAACAAAAAAGTTTATTTAAAGAAAGGAAATGAATACAAAGACCGCTTTGAGCATGACATGAGTGGAATGACTGTAAATGCTGTTGGATTTAATTTGGACAGTATTCAAGTCGTAGCGGTTGAAGCTAACAGTCCTGCTGCTAAGGCTGACATAAGAAGAGGAGACATAATTCAATCAATCAACGGAAAGAGTTTAAGAACCATCAAGCTTTCGGATATATATCGCTTACTTCGCTCTAAAAACGGCAGAAAAATAAAAGTCAAGCTCTATCGTGATGGTGAAAAGCTGAAAAAGAAGTTCTACCTAAAAAGACAGATTTAAGTAACACTCTCCATTCTTGAGTGTAATTTTTATCTTTTCAAGACCCGATAACCCACCACATGTTCATTTTTACTATTACGATCATAGAATCGTAGGATATAGATACCGGCAGGATATTCTGATACGTCAATGGTTAGGTTGCCATTGTATCCGTTTTGAAGATCCTGGCTCCATTTGATTTGACCGGTTAGATCTACGAGTTCAGCCGTAACATCAGCAGACTTAAGATGCCTGTATCGGATGTTCAGGTCATCTGAAGAGGGATTCGGATACACTTCCAAATCTTTGAAGTAGGTCAGAATAAGCCCAAGAATCCGATCAATTTCCACTTCAACGCCATCTTCAGATGCAAAGGCGACCAGTGAGAATTCTGTATCCGATATTCCCTGCTCTCCTACCTCGAATTCCACTTCAGCATTCGGGTCTAACGGAATACCAGGATACTCCACAAAGAACCGATAAACACCTTCCGGTAAGAACCCAAACTGGAACTCCCCATTGTCGTTGGTTTCACCATAAGCAAAGAGTTCAAACTCACCATCATTCTGACCGGTACGTCCTCCGGTTCTTCTTCTTCTCAAGCCACATTTTCTTCGCTTGGCTCTCCTACGTGCATCAACTCGAGCTTCCTCATCACCAAAATCTTCTTCTATCACTATGTCTAGTGTTCCTTCACCACCCTGAGGTGGTTCAGGGTCTTCGGTCATCTGGATAGATAAGGTCAGATCATCTCTAATTTCTGCGGTATCCGCCTCAATCCATTCAAAGGCATCACCGAAATACGTAGGCACAAATTCTTCTCGATTGAGCGGGTCTATACCACAGAGGTAATCACCCAGGATCACATCATTAAAGAAGAAGCTTGAAGTAGTACCATCTATCGCTTCAAGGGTATCGTAACTAGCCCCTTCAGAGTTGATATCCAGCAGTGCCGCATCAAAACGCTCTGATGCATCTAATAATACATTACTGAAATCAGTCAGCCTCATTTCAATGTCTGCTGTAGCGAATACTGACTCGGGCAGGAAGTTCAACGTCAGGTCAGGTAAATCGGTATTGGTCACCGTCAATCCAAAGAGCCCCATGTTGTCAATGGCGATACCATTGATGGTCAGGAAAGAACTTGCAAAGGTGTATCGGTCTCCGGAGATACTGGCTCCATCTTTTGTCCAGTTGTAGACATTGGCAAAGCCTCTCAGGTTAGTAAGCAAGGAATAAGATTCACTTGCTGGAACAATCCGTACGGTTTCTTGAGAGTTAAGGATTACTTTCAAGAAGTCAGGGTTTGTCTCAGCAACAAATGTTCGATCTGCCTGTGGCGCATAGGTGAAGGTTGCAGTTCCTGCAAGAGGCTCTAAATCTTCAAAGGTGAGGTTGTTGTTCGCAACGTTCACCGCATTAATGCTAGTACCAGAAAAGTCAAAAAGCCCTGTCAGGTTATTGTCACTAGCGCTGAAGGTAGTGAGGGCAGAAAGCCCGCCATCAGTTGTGACATCCGCAGAGAATGGGTTAGGCAAGTCACCTGCTGATTGGGTACTACTGATGTCAATACCAGCAACCCTCGTTCTGGTCCCATCTAAAGTAACGCCACCCCAATCGATTAATCGGGCACCTGAATTCCAGTTTAATCCTTGAGGATTGACAGCATTAAAGATCTCTACCAAAGCTAAAGAATCAGCTACGGTTTCAGGATCGATGATTGTTTTCAAGGCAATTGTGTTGCTATTTCCGGACGCTACGTCATTGGTATTGGTAAACCTGACCCGGTAGAAATAGCTGGTACTGAAGTCAAGCCCGGAGACTTCAATAGATGTTTGATCAGCTGGTACACTAAGAGCTTCATAACCGGAGACGAACGAACTGAAGTCAGCACTTCTGGACACATCCAGGGTGTAATTAGAGACATCTTCAGCTTGCGTCCAACTGGCTGTAAAACTTGTAGCTGTGATATCAGTAGCAGTAAAGCTGATAATGTTTTGAGAGATGGTAAGTTCATTTTCAGAATTGTCTGTTCCAACATTGCCGGCCACATCCATAGCATCGATTACCAGATCATAGACTCCCTCTGCGAGAGGTGTGATTAAACCAGCAGCTAATGACCAGGTCCCATCACCATTATTGATAGGAGCATAGTTGGAACCATCTACGATCAAATCCAACACGGCATCAGTGTCATTCACAGTTCCGGTGATACCCGGACTGGCCAAGGATGTGATGAGTTCATCAATGGTCACCGCTGGAGCAGTAAGGTCAATCACCAATTCATTGGTGGAAGCATCTGTTCCCATGTTACCTGCTAAATCCGTTGCCTCAACAGCTACTTCATAGGTTCCCTCAATAAGATCAGGTGTGATCGTACCAGCTACCAGAGTCCAGGTACCATCGGCATTATTGGTGGCAGGGTATGAATTGCCATCTACTGTCACATCAATGGTTGCATCAGGATCGTCCACCGTTCCGGATAGTGTTGGACTAACTTCATTGGATAGTAAATCAGCTACCGTAACAGAAGGAGCAACTTTATCCAATGTGATCATTTCGACTGCTGAAGTAGCCGAGTTACCTGCCAAGTCATCCACATCTGCAGAGATGGTAATTACTCCATCATCCAGTCCAGAAATATCTGCTACTGCTGCGGTCCATACGCCACTAGCTACGGTCGCTAAGACTTGTACAGCAGGGTTAACCGAGTCATCAAGGCTTACAGTAACGATTTGATCGTCTTCTGCATCAGTAGTTCCACTGATCGCTACATCGAGTGCTTCGACAGCATTTACCAGATCGTCCCCTTCGATAGGAGTATCTATCGCAATGATTGGAGGGGTGACATCTCCGCTCAAGGTGAAGGTGTTACCATTGACAAAGCCTCCATCAATTTTGTTTTTGGGATCCGCAATACTAAAGCTCTCTAAGGGATCTGGTCCTGTAAGACCTACATTGAAGGTCGATCCTACTGAACCACTGTCGCTGATATCGGCTGTTAAATAAAAATAGTGGGTATCTCCATTCAGGATTTGATTCGTTAACGTAAAGCCAACACTATCCGCAAGCACATCTCCGATATTAGTTGTCCCGACCAGTGTAGCCCCTCCAACTCCAGCATCTACATTCACACTTTCGTACAACTTCCAACCATCGATAGCAAAGTTTGTAGGAATCGCATCGCCACCTAATCCAAAGCCAAAGGATTGCTGGGTGACATCACCTCCTGTGGCAGTAACTGAAAATTGATAAACCAAATTATCGAATGTCCCCAAATCAATATCAATACCAGGAACGTCAATAGTGGTAAAGGTGACGTCCGGGAATAGTTGATTTGTGGTGATTTCAAGTAACAGTGGGGATGTTTGAAGATTTCCAACAGCATCACGTGCTAGAACATACACATCATATGGTGTTTCTGGGGACAATCCAGCAATGTTTAACCCAAAAGTGGTAGATGGATTAAGAACATTGATGAAGCCTGAGCCGATTGGGTTTCCTCCGCCACTAAGTTCTTCATTTACAATTTCGGTTACTGTTGGTGCAGGATCTCCATCAGGTGCCACAATAATATATAAATCACCTATTTCATCTAATTGTACTTCAATATCAAAATTATCAGTACCAACCGTTGGGATAGTTGGGAAACCGGAAATGAAGGATGGCGGAGCTAAATCTTCAACCATCCTGCTTGTGGAGAATTCAGATGTACCATTAGCATTGGTAGCTGTAGCGACTACCTGATCTGTGCCTCCTAAGGAAAGCCCACCAATATCCCATGTGCCACTGGTAACCTGTACACTGTCAAGTAAGCTTTCTCCCTGACCATTTCCATCTCCTAAATAAAGGTGAATCATATCACCATCTAGGCCAGAACCAGAAACGTCCGTCGCACTAGCTGAAGATATTGTGGGAGGCAATATTCCATTATTACCACCTCCACTGATTACAATTCCTGAGCCATTACCGTAAATAGCGTTCGTCACCCAGGTATTATTTGTTCCTGTTCCTCCAAATTGAATGGCAGGACCCGTATTCTCAGCAATGATATTGGGATTGTCTTTGTATCCTATTCGGTTATTACTGCCTACGAAGGAGATACCGGCCCCATTAGGGATTGCGACTGTGCCACCTGCATCCAGTCCGATGATATTGTTGATGACATCATTATTATTAAAACCGGTATTTGAATATATTCCTGCCTCCGTATTACCAGAAATCACATTGTTCACGATGGTACTTGATCCACCTGTTACGATAACAATGCCTCTTGTATTGGGAATAGCTGCATTACCTGCTGCATTTATCCCAATAAAATTATTTGCAATTGTATGGCCACCGGAAGCATTTGAAAAAATACCTGCACGCCCAGGTCCATTATGACCGGAGATAAGGTTATGTTCTACTATAGATCCACTTCCAATAGTCATTCCAAAGTTGGCATTTCCATTTGCGGATTGTCCGTCAGACGTAGTTCCGATTCTATTGTACCTAGCTGTTACATCGTTTACACGCATTCCATCAAACCCATTACCACTAATTACGTTACCTCGATCAAGTCCACCAACTATCAGTGCATTGGCAAAAACCTGTGTAGTGATTCCATGACTTGGAAAACCTGTGATTTTTAATCCATAAATCTCTACGTTATCAGTGTTTACATCGATGCCCACCTCCGATGACACCAGTGAGCTTCCATCAAGGTGAATGAGTTGATCGGTATCCATATCCCAACCCGACTGGGTAGATCCGTCGATGATCGTACCTATTCCAGTTATTTGCGGCAGGGCACTTGACAAGACAATATTCCAAGGAGCAGCGCTTCCGATGTTAAACGTAATGGTAGATCCAGGCGACGCATTTGCGCTCAAAATAGCCTGTCTCAATGAACCAGGTCCTGAATCGTTGGTGTTTATAACCTCGCCTGTAAAAGGGTCAGATAAGGCCCCAGAAGCACTCCAAGTAGCAGCACCACCAAAATTTGTTAGTGCCCCTTCATTGGTATTGATGCTACGATCCGGTAGGACCGTGATCAAAGGGTCGGTTTGGTCGAATTTGTAGTAGGCGATTAAACCGGGTTCATTGCCAGTTAAACCTGTAAGGATCGTGGATTGAATTTCAGCCTCTGTTCGAGCCATATTCCAAATCCGTACCTCATCCATTTGGCCATCGAAAAAGCCAAGAGTACCAGAGCTTGAACCTAATGTCAAGTCATTGCCAATAGCATTTATAACTCCTCCGCTATGACTATCTGAATCGGTAGAAACAGATTGGCCATCAAGATAAAGTGTTAGTCCACTTGTGTATCCCTGAACTAAGGCAGTGTGATGCCAACCTTCGGCTAGATCACTTGATGCACTTACTATTCTGTCTACAGATTCCTCATTTCCTGAGCCTATCCTATTGTCTGGTAGAACTCCTGCATAGACTTTTTTCCCGACGGTTGAGTTTATGAGACCATCTCCAATAGAAATAAAATATTGATCAAAAGGAGTAGTAGGATTCCGTTTAGAAATTAGTGTTTCTCGCGTATCCGTTCCATCAAAATAAAACCAGGCTTCTAATGTAAAATCACCAGAGCCAAATTGAAAAGCTGAATGGTCAGGAATGGAGATGTAGTCATTTACTCCATCGAAAGTCAATGCATTTCCCGGTGGTGCAAATGTTGAAGCAGCCCGTTCGTTGGATGGTGCTGAATCACCTCCGCCATTTCGGGCAACCATGTAGTAGAAGTAGTTATTATCCGCGGTGACAGTGTTGTCCGAATAGCTGGTCGCATCTGCCTCAACTGTTCCAATCTCCACGTAGCTGGAATTATTTCCATCGGATCGGAAGATGGCAAAGTCTGTTTCATTAACAGAATTGTCTGCCCAAGATAGATTGATTTGAGTGGAGGAAACTTCTGTGGTGAAAAGCGCGGTTGGATTTGCAGGTGGTCCGAAGGGATCACTATTTAGGAATGGCACGAAAGTCACATTATCACTTACTCCATTGCCAAGGCCTGAAGCGTTGGTAGTGCTATTAAATGGTCCGGTTACATCTCCCCACCAGTTGTCAATTGCTACTACGGTACCAGTTCCTGTATTGTTAATTCCCGTATCAGTCAAACCGAGTCCATTATTGATGATCGTTGAGTTACTAACGCTTGGAGCGGTCGCGGTACCCTCCACTAATATTCCAAAATCAGTCGCGTCCGAGATCCAAAGTTGATCCAGAGTCGAAGTTGCCCCGTTATCAACAGTAACTCCTACTTCGCAGTTAGTAAACTTTGCATTGGTAATGGTTGCATCACTTGAAACGTTGAGTGCTGCTACGTTGAAGACGCCCATATTGTCGAATCTGGCGTGATCAACGATGGAACCAGTACTGGAGGCAGTTAAGAAAATGGAGGCAAAGTTATTTTGGAAGTAAATTGAATCACCTGGCAGCCCATCTGCGAGCAACGTCCCATTGATGGTAAGGTCTGTGTTGCTATTGTTGAATTGGACGGTAACACCCGGTTCTATGGTCAGGGATACGCCCGCATCGACTAAAATATTACCAATTACTTCATAAATCCAGTTTTCTGGCGACTGAGGTGCTTGCCACAGCACATTTCCGGCAATTGTGCTACCACTAATATGAATTATACTCAGTCCATTGGTATCAAAATTTTCATCGTCAAGCACTCTAGGGTCTGCCTGTATGTCACGCGCATTGCTGCTAAAAGTATTGTTCTCAATCGTAGGTACATCAGCGGTGTTGATCCAGATTCCCCCATCGTTACCCACATTGGAAATAGCATTACTGGTAATGGAAGGGTTTCCGGCTTGAATCCAAATGCCACCAAGTGCGGCATTATCAATGGTCACACCCGAAATACTTGGAGATCCATTATCTACTCGGATCCCATAATCAGTGGAAGTAACTATTTCACTATCCTGGATAGTTGGACTGGCTGCATCAAGAATTGTAACCCCAACTTCACATCCTTCAAACTTTGCATTGGTAATGGTTGCATCACTTGAAACGTTGAGTGCTGCTACGTTGAAGACGCCCATATTGTCGAATCTGGCGTGATCAACGATGGAACCAGTACTGGAGGCAGTTAAGAAAATGGAGGCAAAGTTATTTTGGAAGTAAATTGAATCACCTGGCAGCCCATCTGCGAGCAACGTCCCATTGATGGTAAGGTCTGTGTTGCTACTGTTGAATTGGACAATTACGCCAGGCTCAATTGTCAACGTTACGCCGTTGTCTACTGTAACTGAACCTGTGACATTGTACGGACTACCCAACAAAGTCCAGGTGGTGTTGGTGGAAATTATACCACTTACATCGGTGGGGAATGAAGGAGTATCACCAGCAATGTTCCAAAGATTAGTACCTGTCAGCACTAACCTTCCAGGTGCTCCAATAGCTGAGTAAACGAGTCCATTTACATCTAGACTCACTCCACTTTGAAGAGAGGCTGTCTGCGATGCCCACCCATTCAATGTTGCATCGTAATTCACCACAGATAATCCAGTATTTGAAAGCATACCACCCATTAATGTGACTGATGTGACGTTCCAACTACCAAGTGACTGATTGAATGAGCTGGCGTTAAAGAACATTAAGTCCATATTAGTCACTGCTGAGACATCCCATAAATCAATAGCTCCATTGAACATGTCTGCATCCTGAAAAATACTACTCATGGTTGTCACCGAAGTGGTATTCCAGCCATTTAGGGGCTGATTGAACATACTGGCTCCCTGGAACATTCCACTCATATTGGTTACACTTGATGTATTCCAGCTATTTAGTGGCTGGTTAAAAGCAATGGCTCCACCGAAAGTCTGACTCATATTGGTGACCGATGCAGTGTTCGCTCCCCATCCGTCAAGGGCACCGTTGAAGGCTGCGGCATTCTGAAACATTGCATTGATATTTTCCAATGATGATGGTACCCAGGCACCTAGGTCCTGATTAAAAAGGTCTGCCTCTCTAAACATTTGCGCCATCGTGGTAACGCTGGAAACATCCCATTGATCAATGGGCTGATCAAAGGCGTCTGCGCCAAAAAACATTATTGACATGTCAGTAACAGAAGCAGTATTCCCTGCCCAGTTATTCAAGGGCTGGTTGAAACCCGTAGCTCTCTGGAACATCTGAGCCATGGAATTAACGCTGGAAACATCCCATTGATCAATTGCGCCATTAAAAGCGGTTGCATCCTGAAACAATGCGGTCATGTCGGTCACAGAGGAAACATCCCAGCTATTCAATGGTTGATCGAACAGGACGGCATCATTGAACATATCTCTCATATTTGTGACATTCGATACCGTCCACGTGTTTAGTGGTTGGTTGAAGCTAGCAGCTCCCTGGAACATCGACTCCATGTTTGTAGCACTGCTGGTATTCCAGCTTCCAATGGGTTGGTCAAAGGACGTTGCGTTGAAAAACATGGACGCAAAACCCTCTACACTGCTTACATCCCATCCGCTAATGTCTCCATTGAATGACGTTGCGTTGCGGAATGCATTAAACATGGTAGTTACGGCCGTCAGATCCGGTACATCCGCTGCGTTGTACGTGAGGTTGGTACATCCGTTGAAGGCATTCGAAAAAGAAGTCCAGGCAATATCGCCCCATTGTTCGATGCTTTGCAATTTGGGTGCAGAGCCACTATTATTCAATTGAATATGAGGAAACGTACCTGTGATTTGCACCGTGTAAGTCCCTGGTGTAACATATGTGTGCGTGGGGTCACCAGTTATTAAGTTTTGGATGGTTCCATCACCCCAATTGATGGTGTAATCATAGGTGCCAGCCCCGGTTCCAATAGTAATGGTTTCATTAGTTGTTGTTGTTTCCCAGGTGGTGGTGAAAGAACGCTGCGTTTGAAAGGCCTGACTAAACTCAGAAGTGGAGCCATAAATAGGCCCGGCGGTAAAAGAGGTGGCTGTTGCTGTGATAAAAGCTCCTGGAGAAACAGAAACAGAGGTTAGGTCAATGTCAAATGGTGCATCTCCTGAACCATTTGTGGTGACGTTAGCTGCGCCTAAGAAAACTTCTCCCTCGCCAAAGCCTGATGGATCCGCAGCTAGATTGCTGAAAAACTCCAGTCTGAAATCAGTTCCGGGTGTACTTATCAACGTCCCCTGAATATTAAAATCAGGACCAGCTTGACTTGCACTGGTTATAACCGGAAAATTTTGAATTCCATCAGGCTCTTCGAAACCATCGTTGGAAGTCACATCATCTGAAATAAAGTCAATACCTAATCCTGAATTATTGTAGAAAGAATTACCAAGTATGGTCACTGTTCCTTCAGCGTCAAAGGTGCTTAGCCCGTCTTCTGAAAAGAGCCCATTCCCAGCAATTATATTTCCCTCCCCTTCAGCGATTCCCCCGATGGTAACATCTGCACCTGGATTCAAGTTGATATCAACCCCACCTCTCGTTGGAGTAGGCATTAAGGTCAGACCATCAGGCTGAACCCCAATGTAATTTCCAATTACCTTAACATTATTCAGGTCTTCCGATAAGCCTACACCACTATTTCCGCTCAGAATGTTTCGCTCCGTGGGTGTAGTTCCCCCAATTGTTACATTAGTCGAGGAATTCTGGACTGAGACTCCAACACTTGTGCTAGCGTCCTTATCCAAACCATCTGGTGTGGTCCCAACGTAACAACCCTCTACTTTAATATTAGAGCCATTTGCTACGAATAAATTAGGACTATTATTAGGGGCTTCCTGTATTACCAATCCTCTTATAGTAATGTTATTACCATTTACTCCCATTGTCGAACCAAGCTTTCCACTTCCATTGACAATGATTCTTAATTCAGCAGGGGTTCCTTCAGTTGCTACCGATGATCCGGGCTGTGTGTATCCATCAATGGTTGTTTCGTCTCCTGTGATCGTGAGCGCATTGGTAGGTGTTATCGTCCAATAGGTGCCGTCCCAGTTATCATCACTTGTAGGAATATTGAAGGAAATAGTAGAGCCGGGAATAGCATTCGCGTCCAGGATGGCCTCACTGAGTGAGCCGGGACCAGAATCATTAGTGTTGGTTACTGTAAGATCGGCAACAAAAGTATCATTGCTAATTGCCCAATCATTTGGTGCCCCGGTCAGAATATTTCTGGCTGTTTGTCCGGCATTGTTGTAATTCAGGTTTGCATTCATGGAAACACCATTTTGCAAACTGCCAGATTGAGTTGCCCAACCAATAAGTGTATTGCTATAATTGGTGGTAGAAAGGCCAGAATTAAAAAGCATAAACCCAATACTGGAAGCATTGCCCATATCCCAATCTCCCAGTGACTGATCAAAAGAAGAAGCACCAAAAAACATGTTCCCAAAGGTTGTTACATCCCCCACATTCCAATTATTCAATGGCTGGTTGTAGCTGGTAGCCCCTTCGAATGTCCCAGCCATGTCTGTCACCAAACTCACATCCCAGTTATTGATATTCTGATTGAAGCTCGTTGCATTTTGAAACATGACTTTGATCTGCGTGACTCCCGTCGTATTCCAGTTGTCAAGAGGTTGATTAAATGCAGAGGCTCCTAAGAACATATGAGAAACATCGTTGGCACTGGCAATATTCCATCCATTTAATGGTTGATTGAAGGAACTTGCATCTTGAAACATTCTGAAAAACTCCACCACATTACTTACATCCCAGGATTCGATCGATTGATTAAAACTTGTACAACCTCTAAAGGTCTGCCTAAGGGAAATTACACCAGTAAGGTCGGGTGCATCAGCGGCATTAATAACTAAATTCGTGCACCCATAAAAGGCTTCCTGCATAGAAGCCCAAAGGTTTGTTCCCCATTGCTCGACGCTTAGTATCTTATCCTTATCTCCTGTATTGTTAAAGTAAATGGAAGGATAGGTGCCAGATATTTCAATTTGATAAATGCTGCCATCTTCGAGTGGAGTGATAGTAAACGCATCGGTTATATTGGACTGAGTTCCTTCAAGAGTTCCGGGATTGGTGAGATTACTCCAGGTGACAGTGTAATTGTAGGTATATGTTGGGGTACGAACCGGAATGGTCACTGATCCTCCAGTAGCCGCCCATGTCGTGATGAATTGAGCGGAAGCTTGGAAAGAAAAGGCAAAGAAAAGAACGCAGACAAGTGTCTTTCGGTGTAAATATTGCTTCATGGACAGTATGATGGTAGTTTAATTCTTCAATTTAGTGAACTAATTTCTTAATGGAAATACCAGAATTTGGGTATTCGCTGTAAAGAGCTTTCTGAGTCTTATTATATGCATTACTATTTCATTAATTCGACTAATGTTACTATTTCCACTATTAATTGTAAAAATCGAAGAGAAGCAATGTATTAATTTTATCAATCGTTAAATTGTCTACTAAGCTTCTCAAAATCTTTTACGTTTCTGCTTAACTACACACTACCATGAAATATTTAAAAGCGCTGATACTTTGCCTCATTTCCACCACACTAATGGCACAGTTTGCCAGTAAGAAAGAAGAAAAATTTTACTACAAGCTGGATGATGCTGTACTTGATTATGACTATCAGGTGATATTGGATAACGAAGAAAAAGCACAAGAAACTTTCTTAAATAAAGAAGATACGGTTGCGGCTAATGTATATTCCTTCCTGGCCGAAGCATACTACTGGGAAACTGGGGAGCTACAAAAAGCACTGGATTATTACACGCTCGAATTAGATCTTCGAAAGAAGATTCAACCGGAGGAAACTGCAAGCAATACACTTTTCAGTATCGCAGGAATTCAAACGGAGCTCGGTTATTATACAAAAGCTGAGAAAATCCTGGTGGAACTGAGAGAAGCTGACGCTAAAAAAAGTGGAAAGAAAAGCGCAGATTTCTTTGATTCTTCCATGGCACTGACAGAATTGTACCTGTTAACGGAGGATGCAGAAAAAGGACTAGCTGTTCTGAAAGATTTACAAAAAAATGTGTCGGCACCTGCAGAAAAAATTGGCGTCTTCAACTCAATTGGTGATTGCCATGCCATCAAAGGTGATTATCGAAAAGCAGAGAAAACGTACATGAATGCAGTAGATATTGCTTTTGAAAATGGACTTGAAACAACTTTTGAGTACGTCTCTACTTTAAATAGTCTGGCAATTCTTTATGAAGATAAAAGTAAACTTCCTGAAGCGGAAGAATTATTTCTTGAGGCCATAAGTATTCTAGAAAGATCCCAAGGAGAGAATGAAGATGCTATTGTTGCAATAAATGGAAATCTTGCAAGAGTTTATTTCAATCTTGGTAATTATGAAAAAGCTATCGAAATACAGAAAGAGGTAGCTGAGTCGAATAAAGAATATTATGGTGAGGACTCCTTCATCTATGGACTAGATCTGATTAATCTTGGACGTTCTTATAGTTATGCAAGAAACTTCGGTCCTGCTGAAAAAGCATTTAAGACGGCCTTGAGTGTGATTGAATCAAGCGGAGATAAAAATAACCTAGACTATGCTAGAGCACAGAGTCAACTTTCTGAGTTATATGTCAATAACGGGCAAACTGATCTAGCGATTAAAAATGGAGAAGAAGCTATTTCTGTATATAGAGAGGTGCTAGGAGAATCTAACTGGGAAACCTCTAGACCCATGTATAATCTTAGTAATGCCTACATGATCTACGATGAACTGGATAAGGCAGAACAGCTAGCTTCTGAAGCATTACAAATTAGGAAAAAGACGCTGGGAACTACACATCCACTTTATGCAAGAACGACCAGACAGATGGCGGTTCTTAATTGGAAGAAAGGCAATTCAAAAGAAGCCCTTAAATACTACCAAGAGACTTTCAAAAATTATTTTAAACAGATCAATAGTTTCTTTCCCGTTCTTACGGAGGAGGAAAAAGCAACATTCTACTACACAAAGCTTCGACCTGGTTTTGAGCAGTATATTTCTTTTATTGAAGAGACCTCCAGAGAAGACAAAGAATTGCTTGGCGAGATATATGATTATCAGTTAGCGTTAAAAGGATTAATCATGTATGCTACTTCAAAAGTGAGGGAAAGCATCCTGTCTAGCGGTGATCAAACCTTGATTGATAAGTTTGAATTATGGATATCTCAAAAAGAGCAGATGGCTAAGCTCTTCAGTGCAACCGATATGGATATTGTTCTTAGGAATAAAAAAATCGATTCACTTACTATCACCTCTAATGCACTGGAAGAGGAATTGAGCAAATCATCTCAAGCCTTTGGGAAAAACTTTGCGAACAAAAGCTTATCATGGAAAGATATTCGTGACGTATTAAAACCTGGTGAAGCTGCCGTAGAAATGGTGAGGTACCGAAATTTCTCCACTGATTCAGCTGGTGTATTTTCCGATGAAGTTCACTACGCAGCAATGATCGTTCGTCATGATACTGAAGATTATCCTGAGATGGTCATCCTCCGGAATGGTGCGCAAATGGAGAAAAAATTCCTGGCCAATTATCGAAATGCCATACGATTTAAAATTTCTGAAAATTACTCGTATCGACTTTTCTGGGAACCGATTGCAAGAAGACTTGATGGCATAGACAAAATCTACTTTGCCCCTGACGGTGTCTATAATCAGATCAGTATCTATACATTGCAAAACTCCAAAACCAAGAATTATCTTCTGGATGAAATTGATTTGGCGTTGGTAACAAACACCAAAGACTTGTTAGAAGAGTCACCAGCTTTTGAACCAGGAGGCAGGAGTGTCTTTTTTGGCTATCCTGAGTACAGTATGGGTGCAGATGAAGCGACAACCGGAGAAGCAGAGGACAGAGGCGTTAGAGGCGTGCGTGGGATTCGAGGCACAAGAAGTGGTGGAGAAGGATCATTGGCTCGTGGGGCTTCCATACCCCGAGGAGTCAGAGGGAATCTGGTTCGATACATGAGGTCATTCAACGGTTTGGCCATGCTTCCGGGTACTAAAAAGGAAGTAGAACTCATCGACAGCCTATACGCGGAAACGGACAAAAAAGCAGATTCATATTTCTTGAACGATGCGTTAGAGGGAACACTTAAAAGTGTGGATAATCCGAACATCTTACATATCGCAACACACGGATTTTTTCTTGAATTAGATCCTGATGAAAAGAGCGAGGATTCTTATGCTGAGAATCCGCTTTTGAGATCTGGGTTGATATTGGCAGGGGCCAATACATATATTCAACAAGGAGAGATCACTGCAGAACACAATGGAGATGATGGAATTCTTACCGCCTACGAGGCAATGAATATGAATCTGGATAAAACCGATGTTGTAGTAATGTCTGCTTGTGAAACAGGCCTTGGAGAGATCAAAAATGGAGAAGGGGTCTATGGATTACAAAGAGCGTTTCAAATTGCAGGAGCAGATGCGATAATTATGTCCATGTGGACAGTGGATGACGATGCAACCCAAGAGTTGATGACCGTTTTTTACGAGGAATGGTTATCCCATGGGGATAAACAGCGAGCATTTAACTCAGCCCAAAAACGAATCAGAGATAAATACAAAAAACCGTATTATTGGGGTGCATTTGTGATGATCGGAGAATAAAACTATCAGCGAGCGATAATTCTACCAGACTCAATTGTGTTATCTGCGAAGAAAGCCCTGTAGAGAATTAGTCCTTTTGTCTTTAGCTTTTCTATTGCCAGAATAGTTTGTTCAAGTGTATTTTTCTGGTATACATTTCGGCCTGTATGATCAAAAAGCTCTAAACGAGACATTGGTTTGTTGGAAAGAAATGTTAATATCTCTCTGTTATCAAAAAAAACTGCTAATGACTCATTGGTTTGTGTTTCTAGTAATCCTGTAGCAATTAAATTTTCTAATGACCAGTGTTGTACTCGTGAGGGATGCACTAAAGATTCCAGCATTCGATTTACCTGACCCTTGGTAAACATTTTTTTACATCCGTGATTATAGTTCATGTAATTTGAGCCATTGCTAGGAACACCACAGCTAAAGTCAAAATTTTTGCAACCAGAAAAAGTAATGGAATCTCCTAGTGTTGGAGGTGTATCGTCCACTGAATCTCCAATTCCATTACAATTTGAACTAAAGGTATGGTTTAAGTTGAGCCAATGTCCGACCTCATGTGTGGCTATAGACAGTAGTTCACTTTCTTCTTCCAACTCCGATTTTTCACCCACCCCCCATCTAACGGAACTATGTACAATACCGTCTCTTCCAACTAGCGATTCATTTGTACTTGGTAATGTTGCATAGGCTGTTCTGAGGGACGGCCTGCTGTAACTATAAATCGGTAAATAGATGTTTAAATATTTGAAATTATCCCATGAATAATCATAGATCTTGAAGTTTCTATTGAAAGCTGCCACTCGATCTTCATGATAAATAATTCCACTGGTCTTATTACCATTGGGATCTATTCTGGCCAAAGAAAATTCAATATTCATCTTTGATTTAATTGAATCAAAACGAGGATCGATATTGTTAAAATCATCATTTAATCCATTAAAATCTCTATTAATAATGGCAAGGCCTGATTTTGCTTGTTCCATGGAAATTCTCCCTGAATCGCCATCATGAAAAACGTGAATTACGACTGGAATTTTGACTTTTCCGGTAGGTACTTTAACAAAATCACTAGAATGAATTTCTGTAAATCTCTCACTTGAGCTGGTAAATCCATGCGGTAGACATACCTCGATATCTTGAGTTTGAGCCTTGGTTGCTAGAACTCCACCAACAAAGCCAACATAGAGAAGATATTTAAAGAGTAAATCCATTTCAAAATGAGCTATCATTTAAATTAAGACCCATATAAATGAAAAAACGTTTTTATCTATTTTTCCCCCTTTTTTCTTTCCCATTTATCGATATCAAGCACTAAAATGCCTCGACCTTGTCCCGCTTCATCCGTTGAGATGGCATATTGGAAAGCCATGTACTTTCCATCATCACTTACTACGGGGTTAGACGCTTTGTACTTTGGGTTATCGTTAAAATAAGTCATTCGTTCCACCTCACCTTGACCATCCAGGTTTAGCTTATAAATATCAAGCGTGAGGAACTCTTTCATGCCTTTGTATTTTGTTCGATGTCTGTTGCTTTCAATGAGCATACTTAAGCCGTCAGGAAATATGCCCTCCGCCTCATCATAGGTTTCTCTACTGTTTGAATAATTCGTAAACTTTTTGCTTTCCATATCAAAACTGAGCACTTCTGCCTGGTAGCCAAATTGGCCTCCAAAAGCGTAAAAAAAGAGTTTATTTTCGTTAAATGGATTGAAGTTTTGCGTTTCGACATCCCAACCTTTAGCTGGAGAGGGTAGATCGCCAGAAGAAAAAAGGGGTCTCCATTTTTTCAACTTGGGTTTACCATTAACGTATTCAATAGTTCCTGCATACACGGTAGAGCCAAGTGCCCAGGCGATGGAAAGGTTTTTTCTAGAGACGGCTGGTCCTTCTTTACAATGTACACCTAATGTTACCGGTGGAGATTTTAGTGTTTTGTCAAGAACCCAAAGCTCGGTGTTCCTTGCATCCCTACTTTTCCAGGGATCTTTTGCGTCAAATTCTTTTGCTCCAGAGAGTAATATGTCACCATTGGAAAGGTACAAAGCACGTACAAATCCTTCGTGAAAAAAGTGGTGAGTTACAGGGCTGATAATTCCCGTTTCAACTTCAACTTCATAAACATCGCCGAAAGTTTTCTCTACGAATAAGATCTTTTTCCCATCCAATGACCAATCGGCTCTTTGTCCAAATTGGGTGAGCTGATCAATGTAATCCGGCAAATCGTCTAAGGGAGATTTTTCTGATTGACCAATGACCACTCCAGAAAGAAATAAAGCCAAAATTGAAAAAAAGGTTTTCATAGTTAGGGGATTAATCCTCAAAACTATGTAAAAAACAATCCATCAACGTTTAGATCGGTGCAATCATGGCATCATCAGGCATTTCAAATAAAGCAGATTCCGGGGCTTCCTCAGATAAATTGATATCCTTAAAAAATACTTCAGACCGAATATCACCAACTAGATCATTTTGATAGTGATACCATGTTAATTTCTGAGGAAGAAGAACCTTTTCAAAGGTCTTCCATTCTTCATATTTGATCAAACTATATCGATCATTTGGTTGGCCGCTTCTGTACGTTACGGTATACATTAACCATTCCATTTGAAAGGTCTTGGGGTCGTACCAGATGATGTAATTATCATCTGGAGCATCTCCTACTCCTTCATTGTATGAAACTTTTATTCCTCCATATGTTTTGCCTTGTATCGTTCTAGGTTCAAGCGCTTCGTAATAAGCACCCGGATCTCCTACGACAAATGGCATAGCATAAAAATAGAAATACAAGTTGTGGTAAAATCGTGCGCCACTTGCATCGAGGGTATCTGGTGCAATCCAAACATTTTTTCCATCAAACCCAATCGTACGATCAGGAGATGCCACGAGAATTTTTCGATTTTTTAAGTTGGTAATTGTTAGTTCATTTCCTTTTTTATACGATAAAGACCTTAGTTTATTCCAGTTTTCGTAACCACCATGTGCATCAAAGACCTTGATCAAATTAGCCATATGATGTGGTGGGCTGGAATAATTTTCTTCCTGCACGTGTTCTTTGTTTGTTGTGCATCCAACAAAAAATACGATTGAACTTAGATAGAATATTTTTTTCATAGACCTGTAGTGAAGGCAAATATGGATACGCTGCCCTTAGGATTGTGTACCAGAAATAAATAATAGAACAGAAGGTATTCTCCAATACACTTTGGGGAGTGTTAGGAAAATACCATCCATTATTCTACAGGCGATAAGATTCTTTAAAGAGGGTTTGAGATGATTTGGAGTTGTACTTTTTGTGCCTCTTTTTGTTTTTTTAAACTTTCTTCAGGATTTACTTTCGAAAGTTCGTAAGCTTCCTTCATAAGCTTATCGTATTTTTTTTGAAGTGCGTTTATTTTGGATGTTTTGAACAGGCTAATCATGGAGTTTATATGGCTTGGTTGAAATTGTATACTCCGAAAGTAGGGTTCAGGATTTTTATTACGGGAAGAAATCTGTGAACTTGGTCAAAAGATCGATGAAGCACACAATTCTTTCGAAAAGTCAAAGTAGATATCTTTCAATCCATTTAAATCGAGATAAATATATAAAAAATGCAATTTTAGCTTCTCTTAATTCAATTAATGTATCGATGGGAAGTAGAATAGATTAGTGATATTTATTTCATGATCAGGACCATCGACTTTAAGGATCTTTCAGCTATTGTGAATATCTACAATTATTATATCGCCAATTCACATTCCACATTTGAATTAACAGCAATTGATGAAGATGAAAAGAAGCGAAGAGTGGAAAGAGACATGAATCGATACAACTTACCCTGGATGGTACTGGAAGATGAAAAACAGGTGATTGGATACGCCTATGCGACACAGTGGAAAGCAAGAATCGCTTACGCAAAGACTGCAGAAACATCGATTTACCTACACAAGGACTTTGGAGGTAAAGGGTATGGCAAGAAACTCTATCGGGCACTTTTAGACAAATTGAAAGGGGATGGATACCATGCAATCATAGGTGGGATCTCTTTACCTAATGAAGCAAGTGTTGTATTGCACGAGTCTTTAGGATTTGAAGCGGTGGGAGTTTTTAAGGAGGTAGGTTATAAGTTTGATCGATGGATAGATGTGGGGTATTGGCAGCTTATTTTTGACTAAATACTTTTTTGTAAATCGGTTTTCTATATAAAAATTGGCCGTAAAGCAGAGGAAACATGATTAAATCAGTCAAGATTGTACCAGTAGAATAGGTAATATCATCTATGATCAATGAACCACCATTTCTTAAAATCACTTCGTGATGATGACGCCACTTTGATAAAAAAAACGGAAGCTTTACTCCCTGATCAACAAAATACCACCTGTTTTCTTCTACTTTATCTTCTGTAATATCACTGATCCACTTTTGCTTAAATACAATGAAATTCAACTCAATAATTACTTGATCACCAGTCTGGCATCCATCGAATTTTTCCAACTTTACCGGTGGAAAGGGAGGGTTTAGTTTCAAAAAAAGCTCATCGGTAAAACCATCCATTACTTCTTTCAATGCTGACTGGACTGCTGTTTTAATCGTTATTCTCATGACCTCAAGAAACCATTTCAGATGACAGAAGTTCAAAAATCCATTAACTATTTGTCCGGTATCCAACTATTTTTGCGCATCAATTTTTAATCATGGAGGAAGCTAAAAAGTCATTGAATTTTATTGAGCAAATGATCGAAAAAGATCTAAAGGAGGGGAAGCATCAATCGGTGATTACTCGTTTTCCTCCTGAGCCTAATGGCTATTTGCACATTGGTCACGCCAAATCGATCTGTCTCAATTTTGGACTTGCAGAAAAATACAGTGGTACGTGCAACTTGCGTTTTGATGATACCAACCCGGAGAAGGAAGAAACAGAATATGTCGATTCGATTAAGGATAACATAAAGTGGCTCGGGTTTGACTGGGAAGAACGTGAATACTACGCATCAGATTATTTTGATGAGTTATACCAGTATGCAGTAAAGCTGATCAAAAAAGGTTCAGCCTATGTGGATGACTTACCCGCTGATGAGTTTAATAAATTGAAAGGAACTCCTACTCAACCTGGACAACCAAGTCCTTACAGAGATCGACCTGTTGAAGAAAGCCTTGATCTTTTTGAACGAATGAGGAATGGGGAATTTAAGGAAGGAGACCGAGTCCTTAGAGCAAAAATTGATTTAAGCTCGCCTAATATGCACATGAGAGACCCCATACTCTACCGGATCAAACACATCCCTCACCATAGGACAGGTGATAAGTGGTGCATTTATCCTACCTACGACATGGCTCATGGTCAGTCTGACTCCATTGAAAACATTACGCATTCACTGTGTACGCTTGAATTTGAGGTACATCGACCATTGTACGAGTGGTTGATCAAGGAATTGGAAATTTACCCCTCTGAACAGACCGAATTTGCCAGGCTTAACCTTAGTTACACGATTGTAAGCAAGAGAAGTCTACGTGAATTAGTGGAAGGCGGTCAAGTCAAGGGTTGGGATGATCCACGAATGCCTACCATTTCAGGAATTAAACGCAGAGGGTTCACTCCGGAGGCCATTCGGAAATTTGCAGACACCATTGGTGTGGCCAAAAGAAATGGTTTAACAGATGTGGCTGTTTTGGAGCATGCCGTTCGTGAAGACTTAAACAAAAAGTCTAATCGTGTCTTTGGGATTTTAAATCCCCTGAAAGTTATCATTACCAATTGGCCTGAAGACAAAACGGAGATGTTAACTGCCGTGAACAATCCGGAAGATGAAACTGCAGGTACACGAGAGATGCCATTTACGAGAGAAATCTACGTAGATCAAGCAGATTTCATGGAGGATCCACCAAGTCCCAAGAAATGGTATCGGTTAGGTCCGGAGCGTGAAGTTCGCCTGAAATTTGCCTACATCATCAAATGCACCGGCTATAAAAAAGCGGATGATGGAAGTATCGAAGAGCTGTATGCAGAATACTTTCCTGATACAAAAAGCGGTCAGGATACCAGTGGAAAGAAAGTGAAAGGAACACTCGGTTGGGTTTCCGTACCAAATGCATTGAATGCAGAAATTCGTATGTACGATCGCCTATTCATGACGGAGAATATGGGGGCAATCGATGATGATTTCAAAAATCACCTCAATCCTGATTCACTGGACATCAATCAAAAGGCTGTGCTTGAACCTTCTTTAAAAGATGCCAAAATAGGAGATCAAATGCAGTTCGAACGGATTGGTTATTTCCGAGTGGATGAGGATTCAACGCCTGAAAACCTGGTTTTTAACCGAACCATCACACTAAGAGACAATTGGGCTAAGAAGTGATCAAGGTTTCTGGGCTGTTCATTTATCCTATTAAATCCCTTCCGGGAATTAGCATTCGTGAAGCTGAGGTTTTAGAGCGGGGTTTTAAAAATGATCGGCGATGGATGATTGTGGATGCTAATGGCACTTTTATTACTCAACGAACGCATCCACAATTATCCCAAATTGATACTTCAATTGTTGAGGGAGACATTCAGCTCTTAGTAAATGATCAGGAAGTAAGATTGTATCCCTCCAGTACTTCGCAAAAAGTGATTATTTGGGATGATCAGGTAGACGCTATCGTAGCAGCTGATATACCCAACGAATGGATCAGCGATTTTCTTAGTGAGCCATGCAAGTTTGCATTCATTCCTGAGGATGGGAAGAGACTCGTTAATCCAGATCGGGCCAAGAATAAGGAAAACGTAAGTTTTGCTGATGGGTATCCTTACCTAATGATCGGGGAGGAGTCGCTAGCTGATTTGAATTCCAGGATGGAAAGGCCCTTACCAATGAACCGCTTTCGACCCAATATCGTGGTATCCGGAAGCAGACCCTATGAAGAGGATCACTGGCGAGACATGAAGATAGGAAAGGTACCTTTCTATGGAACGCATCCCTGCAAACGATGCGTATTTACGACCATCGATCAAGAAACCGGCGAAAAAGGTTCTGAACCTCTAAAAACATTGGCTACCTACCGAAAAGAAGGGAGCAATGTGATCTTCGGGTTAAACGTACTATCCCGTGGTGAGGGCACTGTGAAGCTTGGTGACGAGCTTGTTCTAGATTAATTATCTCTCACACTCCATACTTCATACATCGGGTCACCTTTGCTACTCTTCCCAGAGTGGTGCCACTTGCCATCTTTAATCTCATAGTTGAATTCCAAACTGGCGCCTACACGATTATCATCACGAGAAAAGAATTCAATGTTTTCTGTGTATTTACCATCTTTTGTGGTGTAATTTCCTCCACCTGTTCCCATGAATTGTTTGGTTTCTGTATTATACGCAATCCATTGAAAGCGTGTCCCAGATAGTATTTTTATGGTTTTTCTAGGACGGTCAGTAGGTCTTTCTCGTATTTCACCGTCTCTCATTCTTCCCGAAATCAGCCAGGCTCCAGCTAAGGCACCAGGATCACCCGAATCAATTCTGTTCATCCAGATTTCCATCCCCACAATTTTTACCTTGTCATCACCATCCCATTCGATATCAAAGGATACTTGATTTCC
>CAYWOQ010000003.1:0-10578 GCA_964459925.1 uncultured Roseivirgaceae bacterium | reverse complement strand
GAATCTCGAGTATCAAATTCTACTGTCTCGGTAACTCTGGTTCCATCAATAGACCAAAGTCCCCCATTGGTTGAGATAAAAGCTCCTGTTTTTGCATCAAACCAGGTAGCCACCTGATACTTGTAAGCGAAAATTACGACCGTTCTTACCTCACAATCATCCTCTTTTTCTTTCCATTCCCATGCACCTTAAAAGCTCTGGCCGTTCATGGTCAAGCTGAAAATGCTTGCCAGAATGAATAATACTCTTTTCATAATTAGTTTCTTTTTCCGGGTTTATAGGTTTCTTCGGCTCTTGCCTTAATGTCTTCTTTATAAAAGGCTGCCTCTTTGAATTTTCCATTGGCATACATCTCAGCCTGATCGTTGAAGTGCGGTGAATCCGGATCGCTACTCTGCCCACCGGCTAAGATGGTTTTTGCACGTACTTTTTCCCCAAATTCTACGGCAGCCACAAAACTGTTTCCGCGCGTACCATAAATCTTCTTCACTTCATGTTGGCCTCTCATACCATATGCTGCCAAGTGACCCCATCTGGCAGTTGTTAAGCCAACAGGAATACTTGGTTGATTGTCATCAAATGTAGCATCTATATCTCCGGATAATCGTTGAAACCGGTTGATTTCGCCCCAGGGGATCATGGCTGTTCCGTAGCGTTTTTCCATTTCTTCAATGGCCAATTGAAAGGTTCCAAGCCTGTCCCCAAACGGCATGTCGGTTCCAAAATACTCAAAGCGTTCCATTCCTTTCAATCCTTCAGGAATCTCCCCACGGCGGTATAACATCATGCCATAAAAATGGGCAAGGCTCATAGCCTCTGAATCTATGCCGGTTCTAAAATCCCATTTTCTCAATATTTCAATCTTATCACTGAGCGATGGATCACCGAGTGCATCATAGGCTTCAATCAGACCAGGAATGACTTTTTCAAACGCAGGCAAATAATCATCATATCCTAAGGAAATCAAGTCTTCTAAAGAAAGTTTATCAGCTTCTGTTAGCAATCGAATCGCATTTACTCCTCTGAAATTTTCAGGAGCACTGTACATGTATTTAGGATAGTCTTCCTTTTTTGGGCTGTATTCTGCTGCTGCTGTAAAAGGTGTCGAGTTACAATTTTGAATCCATCCATTGGGTGGGTTGAAAACGGTGATGGCTTCATCTACATCATGTAAACCTTGCCAATCGGTGGCTGGATTGCTTCCATCAACGGGTTGTCGATAGTCAAACTGCTCGTCCCGAACCGGAATGAAATTGCCATGGTAATAGGCAATATTTCCTTCAGCATCTGCAAAGACGGTATTGTTAGAAGAATTGGTTTTAATATTCATCATTTCTCTAAACTCCGCATGGTTTTTTTTCTTCGTTCGGGTGTAAGACTGTTCAAGGGCTTTGACGGGTTCCCACATCATTGCAGTGGCCGTCCACTTACCATCCCTTTCATGGGTAATTGGGCCGTGATGGGTTCGATAAATGGGGAAGGTTTTTTCTTTCATTTCATTTCCATCCTTGTATTTCAAGCTGACTTCTTGCACTTCCACCTTTCGCTCCTCCTCACCGTATTGATAATACAGTCCATCATCTTTCTCGATGATGGCTTCAACAAACTCGTCCATCACATCGGTGTAGGTGGAGGTATGCATCCAACCGGTATTTTCATTGAAGCCCTGGTAGACAAAGAACTGACCCCAGGTCACAGCGCCATAGGCATTTAGACCTTCTTCGCTCATCATATGTACTTCACCCCTGAAATAAAAAGAAGTGTGTGGGTTGATTAATAAAATGGCATTTCCCGATTCAGTCAATTGACCGGATATTGCAAATCCATTGGAACCTTGTGGTTCTTCAAGAATGTAAGAGGTATTTTCTTCTGATTCTTCAGTTGTGAAAGCTTCTTTATTTCCCTCATAAAACGCTTTCATTCTTCGAGTAGAAACGCGTTCTATGTCTCCTCCGATAGACCCTTCCGTAAAATACATCGTCATCCAGGGTTCATATTTCTGAATGACTGTTGGTTTTACTTCAGGGTGTGTATGCAAATAATAGTTGATACCATCCGCCCAGGCAATGCATAGTTTTTTTAGCCAATCTGGTGCAGCATTGTAATAGTCTTTAGCCTCTGTTTCAGTCATGAATAACCGGGCTCTTAAATCGCTATATAAAGCGTCTTCTCCTTTTTCTTCAGCTAACCTGCCAATTGCCCAGGTAAAGTTTCGTTCCACTCTTCTAAAGTCGTCTTCGCATTGTGCATACAGTAAGCCAAAAACCGCATCAGCGTCTGTTTTTCCAAAAATATGAGGCACACCAAAATCATCGCGAATGATCTCTACACTGCTGGCTTGTTTTTCCCAATAAGCAATTTCTGGATTAGTCTCTTGTGAGCAGGATGTAGCAAGCGCAAGAACAATAAAAAGGTATCTGTACATAGGCATTGGTTGATTTTTCCAAATATCGCTAAATAATGGTTGGTGAAAAACTTAGTCACATAAAGCAACCTTTTGTTATTTCTGGAATCTATTCCTATGATCAAGTATGATCAAAACTAGGTTCGTTATCGGACATGATTTATAATTATGATTGTTGCAATTAATTAATAATCAGCATTATGCATGTCTTGGCACGTTCTTAGTTCAACTCAAAAACTCAACTTAAAAGGACATGTTTCGCAATTTTTTCAAGATCACACTGAGAAATTTTCTCAAAAACAAATCCTATGTTATCATCAATATGCTTGGCCTTGGCCTTTCTTTGGCTTGCTGTATTGTTGGTTATTTGAATTACAAATTCGCTGCGGATTATGACAAGTTTCATGTCAATCATGAACGGATCTATAAAATCCAATTCAATAAATTAGTCCAGGGCAGGAATGTACCTTACGGCATTACACCATTGCCATTAGGAGCGAACATCGAAAATAAATATACTGGGATTTCCCACTATTCCAGGTTTACTAATACGGGGCTGGTATTAAAAAGAGATTTGAAAGTTTTTAACCAAGGGATATCATTTGTGGATAATGACTTTTTTGACATGTTCTCCTTCCCACTGAAATATGGAAACATGGAATCATTCTCTGAACCGAATAATATCCTTTTAAATGAGGAAACAGCTGAGGTATACTTCGGTGAAACAGATCCTAGTGGAGAAATAATAACCATTATCACAGAGGAAGGCAAAGAAATTCCTATGAAGGTAGGTGCGGTTTTACAAAGCATTCCTGATAATTCCTCTTTACACTTTCGTGCGATCACCCTCTTCGACAATTACTTGAAGATACGGGAGGTGGATCCTAATGACTGGAAAAACTTCATAGCGGCCACCTTTGTCATGACAGAAAACGAAGGATACCCCCAGAACCTGGAAGAGGAGCTTAATTCTACATACGTTGAGGTTCAAAATCGTTCTCGTGATGATTTTCAAATTGCTTCTTATTTTCTGGTACCACTTGAGAAACTCAACAAGCAGGCAGAGCAGATTAATGCTCACTGGCACAACTGGCCACCCCCACCTCCAGCCGTGACGGTACCAATGATCATGGCAGTGCTCATGCTGTTAATCGCTTGCTTCAATTTTACGAATACTTCTATTGCCATTTCCAGCAAACGACTTAAAGAAATTGGTATTCGCAAAGTAATGGGGAGTGAACGAAAGCAATTGATCTTTCAATTCATGGGTGAGAACTTAGTGCTCGCATTTTTATCTATGATTTTGGCGATACTATTTGCTTATTTTTTGGTACCTGCCTACAGTGCTATGTGGGACTTCATTAACCTGGAGCTAGACCTTACGTCTTATACCGAAATCTATTTCTTTCTATTTGGGCTCTTGATTTTCACTGCTGTGGTTGCAGGAGCTTATCCGTCCCTTTACATTAGCAGCTATCAGCCTGTAAATATTCTAAGAGGTAGTCTTATCCTTGGTGGTACCAATTGGTTTTCCAAGATTTTACTTGGACTGCAATACATGCTGACCATCATTGCCTTAATCTCAGCTCTTTCTTTTGCTAACAATGCCAAGTATCAAAACAACCTGGATGTCGGTTTCCAAAAGGAAAACATCTTTGCTGTTCGGGTAGAAAATAAATCTGAGTTTGTTAAATACAGCAACCTGGTGAGCCAGATGCCAGAGATTGACCAAATGACCGGAACCACCCATCACATTGGCTGGTGGACCTATGGAAGAACTTTAAAATCAGGAGAGCAGGAAATTGAGGCGGAAATGATGAATTTCAGTTTGGATTATCAAGACTTAATGAACCTGCAGCTAGTGGAAGGCAGGTATTTCGATCCGGATTTATACGATTACGATCTAAAAAATTCTATTCTAATCAATGAGACTATGGCAAAAACTCTTGGTTGGGAAGAACCGATTGGTAAAATCATGAAGATCAATGACACGACGAATCTATCGGTCATTGGTGTCTTAGAAGATTTTTATATGTGGGGGTTTTTTGATCCGGTTGAACCATTTGCTTTTAGACTAGCCAATAAAGATGCGATGAATTTTCTGGTAGTCAAGAGCGAAGTTGAACCAACGGTCTTTCAGGAGATGATGGAGGCTAAGTGGTATGAGATAGCTCCAAACACCCCATTTAATGGAGAATTTATGCATGAAGAGCTGGCTTCCACGGATATCGTGAATAAAAACATCATGAAAATGTTTCGTTTCCTCGGGCTGCTTGCCTTGATACTATCTTCAATAGGTTTATATACCCTGGTATCGCTAAATTTAATTAAAAGAGTAAAAGAAATTGGCGTTAGAAAAGTACTGGGAGCCACTTTACCGCAAATCGTTGTGCTCATAAATAGGCAGTTTTTCTGGTTGCTACTGATTTTTGCAGCGGTTGGAGCTGCACTTTCCTATTTTGCAATTGATTCACTCATGGCTTCAATTTTTGCAGTCTACAAGGCAATAAGTGTATTCACAGTGGCAGCCCCCTTTTTATTATTACTGGCGATTGCATTGGGCATAGCTTCAACAAGAATATTAAAAACTGCAACTCGGAATCCGGTGGATTCATTGCGGTACGAATGATATCCCTTCTACTCAACTACTAAAAGGCAGGATGATTCCTGCCTTTTTTTATTACTACTCCTATAATCTTCCTATTTTTAAATGGAAATTACTCTACTACACCATGAAGCACTACCTAACCTGCCTTCTTGTACTGATTATTACAGGATCATCACTGGCACAAACTAACCTTAAAGGAACAGTGAGAGATGAAAATGGTGTCGGCGTTCCTGGTGCCACAGTCAAGATAGATGGTTCAGATGTCTCAACAGTTACAGATTTGAATGGAAACTTTACCATTCAACTTTCGGATGGGTACGAGACCTTAATTATTTCTGCTCAGGGTTTTAAAGTAAACACAGTGTACTTAACTGGACAGACCACTCTTGAAGTTTCCATGATCTCATTAGGACTTGAGAGTAAGATGGTGAATTATGGAATAGGCTCCCAAAGCAAAGATGAAATCACGAGTAGTGTATCAAGTATTGGTCAAGATCAAATGATTGATGCGCCACTAATTAATCTTGAACAGGCCAATCAGGGTACGACTCCAGGCTTATTTGTTCAAAATAGTGGAGGTAATCTTGGCGAGAATACGCAGGTTCGTATCAGGGGAGGATCTTCTTTAACTGGTTCGAATGATCCACTGTATGTTGTGGATGGTGTCCCATTGATATCAGGGAATCAATCCAACATCAATCCGAATAGTATTGAATCCATTGAAGTCTTGAAAGATGCATCTGCAACAGCGATTTATGGTACACGAGCCGCAAATGGGGTGATCATTATTACAACAAAAGACGGAGGAGATGGCAAAATGAAGGTTAATGTTGGTTATCAATTGGGAATTAGTGAAGCACCTAAGAGACTAGATCTCATTGATGGTGAGGAGCATCGTAGAACCATCTTTGAGTTATCTGTGCTCGGTCAGATTCAAGGTCTTGAGCCAGGTGCAGGTGGTCCGCTTCAGATTCTTGTTAATGGCAATCCAACACCATTTAGCAGAGAATTCATAGAAAATAACTACACAAATTATGGCGCAATCTCCTTCAGAGATCCTACAGGAAGAATACCTGCTGATGTGCCTCTCATAAAAAACACGTTTATTGATTCTCTTACATTCGATACCGATTGGCAGGATGAAGTGTTCAGAACTGCATTTTCCCATCAGGCGGATATAGATGTCCAGGGCGGCACCAATGACTTTAATTATTTTGTCTCTTTGGGATATACTACACAGGAAGGGATTTTGATTGGAAATCAATTTGACCGTTTCAATCCCTCTATTTCCTTAAACACCCAATTAACAGATCGATTAAGCGCTAATATCGATTTCAATTATATCTATGTAAAGGACGAAAGGCTTAGAGAAAATCAAGATTTAGGTTTTCCGTTACAAGCGATTGTGTTACCACCAAGTGACACATACGACCCTACCAACTTTGATAATTTGACCGTTTTCTCAGGTCGAGGCTTTTATAACCCAATTACTGAGGTCAATTATTCCAATAATTTCTCCTTTGAGAATAGCTACATAGGCAGTCTCTCACTTACCTACGATATCAATGACAAGTTTTCATTAGATGCCAATGGAGGGATAGATTTCTCCAATATTTCTGGTGAAGTAGAGCTCTTGCCTGCTACACTGGATGGTAATCCGGATGGTTTCACGCTTTTGGATGAGACAGAAATCAGAAATTACGTATTTAATGGGTGGGCCACCTATACGAATAAGCTAGCGAATGATCATGGTATTTCAGTCATACTAGGAGCTTCCTATCAGGAATCTAGTGCAACTTTCGAGTCGAAGCAGGGTTTTGTCCCTTCACTGGATGAACTCAACAGTTTAGACGCGAATGATCCCAGGTTATTAAACAACCCTGTCCCTGGTAGTATCAATACCTTGATTTCTTCCTATGGAAGAATTAATTATTCAGTTAAGGATTTATATAATTTTCAAGTATCAGGTCGGATGGATGGAAGTTCGAAGTTTGCACCGGACAATAGATACGGCTTCTTTCCTGCAGTTTCGGCTGGTTGGAATATCCACAATGAGTCGTTTTATGGTGGGAATAATCAACTTAAGCTGAGGGCAAGCTATGGATTGGTTGGAAACACTCCTTTCGATGATTTCGCTTATAGAAGGAACTACATAACTGTCCAAATTGATGACATGGAAACAATTGAAGCCATCAATATTGGAAGTGCGGATATCAAATGGGAAACAACTTCACAGCTCAATGTAGGATTGGATTTTGATTTTCTGAGAGGTAAAGTTTCAGGGTCTATTGATTACTACAATAAAGAAACATCAGATCTTCTCTTCCCCAAGCCAATCAGCTTGACTACTGGTTTTCCAGATGTCTTGGATAATATCGGAACGATGACAAATGAAGGTTTTGAACTCTTTATAAGCATATTAAATGTCTCCACACCTGATTTAACCTGGACCACTGATATCAACTTGTCACGCAACAGGAATATTGTGACAGATCTGAATGGTAGTCAGGCGGTTGTTGGAATCAATGCTTACCTTGAGGATCAACCTGCAGGTGTTTTTTATACCCGTGAATATCAAGGAATTGATTTTCAGGATGGAAGCGCTTTGTATACTTTCACTCCAGACCCAAACAGTGAGCTCTCTGAGTTTGAACAAATAGCAAGAGCCAATGCTTTCCAAATACCAGATCGTTTCGGAGAAATGTATGTTACTAAAAATTACGATGAAGCATCATTAGAAATTGTTGGGGATCCCAACCCTGATTTTTTTGGCGGGGTGACTAATACGATTAGCTATAAGAATTTTGACTTTTCTTTTCTTTTTCAATTTGTTCAGGGAAATGATTTGTATTTCGCAACCGGCGAGCAGTTAGCAAACAGTGGGATCAATTTGCAAGGCCAATTAACGAATCAAGTAAATCGATGGTATGCACCGGGAGACGAGGCACCTTTTCCCGGATTGGATATCGATGGGAATCCTCCATTACCATCAAGCAGATGGGTTGAGGACGGTAGCTACATTCGTTTGAAGAATATCATGCTTACCTATAATTTGCCGGCTGAGAAGTTGGATAACTTGGGCATTCGTAATCTGAGTGTATATGTTGGAGCTACTAACATATTTACCATCACAGACTACAATGGCTATGATCCTGATGTAAACTATGTGGATCCACTAAATGGACCCATAGGACAGAATATTAATAGAGGTATTGACAATTTTTCTACACCTCAACCTCGAATGATCATGACAGGAATCAAATTTGGACTTTAATCAGTGAAACATCCAATGAAAAGACTTACAACATATTCGATCATTTCTTTACTAGCAATTGTCATTTCATGCGACGATCTACTGGAAGTTGAGGCTGAAAATACGATCAGTGGTGATATTATTATTGACAGTGAATCAGCGCTAAATGTATTAGAGGGCGCGTATTTCAATTTATACGGAATTTTTGATGGAGCTAATGGGGGTGAATTACTTGGTGGAGATTTTAAACTCATTCCTACCCTGCTTGCTCGTGATGATGGTCAGGAAATTTCCTGGCAAAGCGAGGTTTTCCCTGAGTATACACGTTTCGCTCAAAAGAGTTTTACCGAAGTGAATTCCAGAATTGAGGCCAACTGGTTAAGAGGTTATGAAACAATAAGTATTGCAAATAACATTTTAGCCAATATCGATCTAGTAACAACTAACAGAGCTTCTATCGAAGGGCAGGCTTTGGCAATAAGAGGTTTACTGTATTTTGAAATGGTAAGACTCTGGGCTTCTCAATACAGTGATCAAACCATAGGATCATCGGCTATTCCCATACGACTTACACCAATTAATACCACAGAAGATTTAGAGGAAGTAACCTTGGCAACTGTTGGTGAAGTTTATCAACAAGTTGAACAGGATCTTGCTCAAGCCAGCGGATTGCTTCAGGGCATTAACATCCCCAAAAATCGTATCTCCTATTATGCTGTTGAAGCATATAGAGGAAAAGTTGCGATGCAAAAGTCAGATTATTCACAGGCCATTACACACTTTGATAACGTGATCAGTGGTCCGTTTACATTAATGGAGAATCCACTTGATGCGTTTAATAATTCTAGCCCAGTAACGGAAGATATTTTAGCAATAACTCAGACAACTAACTCAACCACAGGAAATATTACCTCTGCAACGGGTCTCTCTCCAATTTTTTCAAGTTTGAATGCGACCGGTTTTGCCGCGTTCCAAGTACTTGCCTCAACATTTGGCTCACTACAAAAGACCTTTATCCCTAATAATGCCAAGTTTTATCAGTCAGACATTAGACACTCTATAGATACCGTGGCAACTACTCTTTCTCAACCTGAAGACATAGACTCAGCATTTTATCGTGCATCAGGAAATTTGAGTAGCTCAAAATTTATTAGGGGCACAGACGTCATTCCAATTATTCGACTTGCGGAAATACATTTAGCAAGAGCTGAGGCCATACATGAAACGACATTCAGTTCTCCTACAGATCCAACGGCCTTATCAGATGTTAACATCATTCGAACCAGGGCAGGCATACCTCCTTTAGATGATTCACTTTCGGAGTTTGCATTTCTTGATAGTATTAGGGTCGAAAAAATTCGAGAGCTACTATATGAAGGACACCTTTTGCATGATTTGAAGCGCTGGAGGTTATTGGACAATTCTGTTTCTATCGCTTTTGGTATTAATCCGCTCGGTAGTGATTTGATACTACAGATACCTTTAGCTGAATGTAATGTAAATCCAGCGTTGTGTAATTAGTCAAACAAAAAACGGTACCTAATTCCAACCGACCCTCGAATAATGTCTTCTTCGCCAGCTAGATACGCTACTTCGGTATGTAACCCGAATGATTTTTTTACAAAGGGATAGTAGTTAATTCCAACGGGTAACACTAAAATGCCGTCTTCTTTAAGCCTAAGCTGCATCCCAATACCTAGATATATTTCATGATCCTCTCTCTTTCTAAAGATGTAGGTAGTAATTAATTCACTACTTAATTCCTCTGAGGCAAGGTTGGTACCAAACCTAAGCTCTGTCAAAATTCGTTCCTTAAAGGTGCTATTAAAGCCAACAAATGAAAGATCAGACACATGGTAGCTAATACCAAATTGTGCCTTGGTAACGATGCATAGGAAAAGAAGAAATCCTGTGATGGCAAATTTCATATCATGAAATATCAGGCAATCTTCAAATTATATTTTTCCAGCAGCCCGGGAAGCTGGGAGATGGAAAATTTTGCTTTATTGATGTGATTGATTTGTGGATCTAGTGACAACAAAAAAGACTCCTGAAAATCAGCACCTTCCAAATTTGTCTGTTCAAAAGTAGCATTCAGCAGATTACAGTTTTTCATCACTACATTCTTCAAATCTGATTCAGTAAAATCGACTCCTTCAAGTTTTGAATGGTGGAATGCGACACTTCTAAGATTCATTTGATGGAAAGAACTGTGATCCAATTGGCAATTCCTGAAGGTCGCAGAAAACAGTATATGGTTCAACCTCGATTATGCATTAGGATTTAATAATTAGTCCAAAAAGTTTGATTCTA
>CAYWOQ010000002.1:131748-175967 GCA_964459925.1 uncultured Roseivirgaceae bacterium | reverse complement strand
CTTTGGGATACTTAATACACACCTCCTTTTTCAATCGTTTAGGACGCTATTGCCTTGAGGCTTTTTTTATTCCTGAGGTGCAGCTTCAATGGTGGTTTCTTTCACACCACTCACCTGACTGTAAATAATCTTCCAACCTTCTGGAAATTTTGAATAGGTAAGTGATTGATAATACTCGGTTACAAATACCTGACCACCCACATCAGTCCCCGAAAACTTACAGTTGGCACTCACTTCTGCAGCTCCACTGGCAAAAATATTTACCTTATCTACAGTGAAGGTAAAATTTTTGTACTGATCACCATATTGTGCAACATAAGCAAGCTCTTCTCCCTTTGAAAACACGGAACCTTCATCATCTACAAGTTGGAATTTGGGATGATATAGCTCAGATACAAGTGATGAATCTTTTCTTGAATAACCATCAATCCAAAGTTTATTGGTTAGTGCCTTTAGTTCATCAATGATTTCTTCAGAATCCGCTAGACTGAGGCTTATTGATTCGTTAGCTGGGTTTTGACTTGTATTATTCACACAGCTAGTTATAATCATACCAGCTAGTAAAAACGTCAAAACATTCTTCATACAAAATATCATTAATACTTCTTCGTAAAAATCTCCGTGTAAATGATCGCTTTTTTTGCCTCATCTAAATCAAAGCCATCCATTAACTCCTGCGCATACGACGGACTCTCTTCCGATCTCAGATTTTCTTTTAGTAAACTGGATCCTCCTAACTTTTCGTTTGTTTCGAATTTGAGATCTGCACCTTCAGCCATTTTTATGGATTCTTCGTAAACCCTCTTGCTCTCATCATCAGCGAATGACCTTCGCCTGCCTTCTGTCCGAAAAGTAGCTTCACTACTATTAGCAGTTTCTCCTATACCCTTATCGGAAGTCCTACTTGCGATAATCGGCTCTTCTTCTTCGATGATTTCTTCTTCTTGAGGACCTTCTGTTATTTCACGAAGTAACTCTTCAAAGGTCTTTGGCCGCTGGCCTTGAGGTTTTGCTGATTCAGATCCTTGTCGACTTGGCTTTTTTTGTTTTTTCTTTTTCCCTCGTGTAAGAAAATAGATAACGGCAGCAATGATGTACCACCAGAAATTAAAATCATCCATAATCCGAAGTTAGAAAGAACTTAGTTAAAAAATTCAAATGAATGGTTTTAATCCGCATTAATCGTACTTTTTAACGTACGAATCACGGTCTCTTTATCGAATGGCTTACTGAAGTATCCAACAATTAAATTCTTTTCAATCGCTTCCACTACTTCCTGGCTTCCCCCGTAACCGGTCAGTAGAAAACAGGGAAGTTCCGGCCTCAGCTCTTTGATTTTTGTAATCAGTTCTATGCCATTCATTTCAGGCATCCGCACATCGCTTACCACAGAGGATATTTTAGAATTCTCTTCTATAAGTCGAAGAGCCTCTATTCCAGAGTTAGCGTTAACGATATTGAACTGGTTTTTGAAATTAAATTCGAAAAGTGTGATGTTGAAATAATCATCATCTACATACAGTATGGTAGGATTATTTAAGCTCATTGCCTACTATTACCTTTTTATGTGGTTAGTGAGTTGGTTGATCGTCCTAATTTATCAAAAACAGTTAATAATACTTTAATAACTACAAACTTCTTTGAAGGTTAAGGCTTTCTTAAGTTAATATTAAATGTCAAAGCAAACCACAATGGTTCACTTTTACTAATGATACCCCTTATTTTATTGTCCGTTTCGATAAAATTAGCTGCCAATAGCATGAATACACTACCAAATACTTATCGTGATTTCTTTTCCCAAATCAATCAATAATTGCGTCTATAAAATCAAAACTTGCTACCTATTCTTCTATTTTTGTCAGCTTTGCTAAATTCATTAAACATAGATGCAGTTAACAAAACTTGAGATAAAGGGATTCAAAAGCTTTGCAGATCGTGTGGTTATAAATTTTGATGAAGGTATCACAGGTATTGTTGGTCCTAATGGATGTGGTAAATCCAATGTGGTAGACTCGATAAGATGGGTTTTGGGAGAGCAAAAATCCAGAGTACTTCGATCTGATAAGATGGAAAATGTGATTTTTAATGGCACCAAAGCAAGAAAGCAAACACAGCTAGCAGAAGTTTCTTTAACATTCAATAACACCAAAAACCTTATCCCTACTGAATATGCTCAGGTTACTATCACAAGAAGGTACTACAGATCCGGAGATAGCGAGTACCTCCTTAATGGAGTGACTTGCAGACTAAAAGACATTACCAACCTATTCTTGGATACCGGAATAGCCTCCAATAGCTATGCAATCATCGAGCTAAAGATGGTGGATGATTTACTTAATGATAAGGACAATTCAAGAAGATCGCTGTTTGAAGAAGCAGCTGGTATTTCGAAATTTAAAATAAGAAAGAAAGAAACACTTAAAAAATTAAATGACACGGATGCAGACATGGAGCGTGTCGAAGATCTACTATTTGAAATAGAGAAAAATTTAAAATCACTTGAAAGACAAGCAACCCAAGCGAAAAAATATTATCAGTTAAAGGAAGAATACAAAAACTCAAGTATTGCTCTTGCTAAAACAACAATGAATAGTCAACAGGAGCACTTTGATACCATACAACAACATATCCAGGAAGAAAATGATAAAAAACTAGCGTTATCAACTTTAGTCAACGAAAAAGAGTCTGCAATTGAACATGCGAAAGCCGATTTGATTAATAAAGAAAAACGACTCTCTTCAAGGCAGAAAACACTAAATGAACATGTCAGCAGGATCAGACAATATGAAAGTGACAAAAAGATAAAAAATGAGCGCCAAAAATTCTTACAAGACAAAATCGAGAGTTTAAAAGAACAAATCAGTCAAGACAAACAAAGCTCCGAAAGGGCGGCAATTTCCCTCGAAGGTTTAAAGGTGGAGGCAAAGTCGATAGAAGAAGACGTAGCTTCAGTACTTTATACCTTGGATACTTACAAAGAAGAGTATGAAAACCAAAAAATATTAACCGCCGAATCTCAAACAAAACTTAATACGCTAAATCACAGCTTTACCGAGCAAAAAGACAAGCTTTTTCAACTTGAAAAAGACATTGAAATAAAAGAAATTCAACTAAAATCTCTAATATCAGAACTTTCAAAATCAAGTGAAGACTCGGATAGTCATAGCGCCAATCTAGAAGAATTTCAGCATAAGCTCGACCAAATCAACCACGAAAAATCGTTAAAACAGAAGGAATATGATCAGGTCTTAGCACTCCAAGAACAATTAACTAGCCAGATTGATGAAACCGAACATCAATTAATCAATGCACAAGAGTCAATCTCTACCATAAACCGAACACTTGATGCCAAAAGAAATGAATTCAATCTGACGAAATCTTTAGTTGACAATCTTGAGGGATTTCCAGACGCCATCAAGTTTCTGAAAAAAAATCCTAAATGGAAAGATGCCCCTCTCCTCTCCGACATCATTAGCTGCGATGAAAAGTATCGCGTTGCTATTGAGAATTACCTCGAAACCTACATGAATTACTATGTGGTTGATAATAAGACAGATGCTTTGCAAGCCATAAATCTACTTACGGAAGCCTCGAGAGGAAAAGCAAATTTTTTCATTTTAAATAAGCTAGAATCATTTAAAACGGAAGAAACCCTGCCAAGGACAGAAGCAATTCATGCAATCGATGTAATTGATTACGATCCGAAGTATGAAACACTTATTCAATTCCTATTAGGAAATGTTTATTTGACAAGTGATCCGCAAATAACGCCTGAAGAGAATAAATATGTGTTATTGGAAGAAAATGGAAGCGTCATACATCGACAATTCAGTATTTCAGGTGGTTCCATTGGCTTGTTTGAAGGAAAACGAATAGGAAGAGCGAAAAACTTAGAAAAGCTTGAGAAAGAAATCAAAAACTTAACTAAGGACCAAATCAATCTGGAAAGTAAAATTGGCAGCCTAAAAAGTAAAATAGCGGAATTAAAACAATCCTCTAAATCTTCTTTCTTAGAAGAATTAAAACATGATCTTACTCAAATCAATGAGATGTTTATCTCTGTAAAAACCAAACAAGAACAATTTTCAGAGCTACTTATCACGAATAAAAACCGACGTGAAGACATCAAGAAACAAGTTGATACTATCCAAAGTGAATTAGAACAACTTAAACCCAGAGTTGAAGAAGAATCTAAAAGCCTTGAAGAATTGGATCTGCAACTGGAAACCAGACGTGAAGAATTAGAACAACTTCAAAATGATTTTAACGAAAAATCTTCTCGTTTCAATGAACAGAATGTGTTGTTTCACCAGCGTAAGAATCGGCTTGACAGTATTCTACAAGAAATTACATTTAAAGATGAGTCTTACCAAAACTCCATTGGAAGAATTGAAAGAAACAACGAGGAATTAAATACCACAACAACTAACCTTAATGAGCTGGTAAGAAAAAGTACAGAAAGTGATGACGATCTGGTGGGAATGTATGAAGAAAAGGAGTCATTGGAGGGAGGAGTTAATGAAGCAGAAAAGGAGTATTATGAAGCTAGAGGGTTGATTGATGAAGAAGAAAAGAATCTAAGAGAGACTCAGAGACGTAAAGAAGGTATTGATCATGCCTTAATGGAATGGCAAAACAAGCTGAATGACGCAAAAATTGCACTTAATTCAATCAAAGAGCGTCTTTCTGTCGAATTCAATATTGATCTTTCACAAATTGGTGATGAAGCTATTTCTGAGTATAAAAAATTCGGTGAGGATGAACTGAGAACAAAAGTTGAAAAACTTAGAAACCGAATAGATAACATGGGACCTGTAAATCCTATGGCGATGGAAGCATTCGAAGAAATACAGGAAAGACACACCTTTATCACAGATCAGAAAGAGGATTTACTTAAGGCAAAAGATTCGTTGCTTACAACCATTGGTGAAATTGATGAAGTGGCCAAAGAAACATTCATGGAGGCTTTTCAAGAGATCAAGGACAATTTTATCAGGGTCTTTCGTACACTCTTCACTGAAGAAGATGATTGCGATCTTATACTCACCAACCCTGAAGAGCCCCTTGAAAGTGCAATTGAGATTATTGCTAAACCAAAAGGAAAGCGCCCTCTGACAATTAACCAGCTTTCCGGCGGAGAAAAAACACTTACTGCAACATCTCTCCTATTTTCGATCTACCTTATCAAACCTGCCCCCTTCTGTATCTTCGATGAAGTGGACGCACCTTTGGATGATGCCAATATTGATAAGTTTAATGAGATCATAAGAAAATTTTCAAAGGAATCTCAGTTTATAATTGTGACACATAACAAACGTACTATGGCGAGTACAGATATCATTTATGGTGTCACTATGCAAGAACAAGGTGTGTCTAAGGTAGTGCCCGTTGACCTCCGAGAGTTAGCTTGATTTATACATCCTATAAATAAAAAAGTGGACCTCAAAAGATCCACTTTTTTAATATTTTTCTTAATAAATGTTGAAACTATGCCCTTCCCAATGCGTAAAGCATTTTTCCATGAGAAACCAACGCCGAACGGAAAGTCGGATATGTTGTATAAGGTACATTGAACTCCTCAGCTGTTTTCCTCACAATTTTAGAGATCTTACGATAGTGTACGTGACAGACATTGGGAAACAAATGGTGCTCAATTTGATAATTCAAACCACCTACGTACCAAGACAATAATTTATTCTTTTGAGCAAAATTGCAGGTAGTCTTTAACTGGTGTACTGCCCAGTTTTCTTCTACTGTGTCTGATTTACTCGAATCTTCAAATGAGTTCTCTTCCATCACATGAGCAGGCTGAAATATAATTCCTAGTGTAAAACCTGCTACGTAATGCATCAACAAGAAGCCAAGTACAATGTGGTACCAAGGCAATGAAGTAAAAAGCAATGGTAAGGCTAAGATGTATGAGTAGTAAAAAATCTTGGTTAAGATTAACCAAACCCACGCTCTGGTAATGCTTTTGGTCTGTTTTTTCAAAAGACCGTCTTTTGTATACTCAGCCAGTTGAATGATGTCTTTAACCACAATCCAACTCAAGGTCATCAATCCATATAACAACCATGCGTAGATGAATTGCCATTTGTGATGTTTTTTAATCTCTGAATAAGGATTAAACCTTAGCACTCCCCCTTTCGGCGAGATGTCTTCATCCATCCCCGCAACATTCGTGTACGTATGATGCTTAACATTGTGTTGAATCTTCCAGTTTGTAGCATTGCCACCTAAAAGATTAAGCGAGTATCCAATAAGTGTATTAACCCATTTCTTACTTGAGTAGGCACCATGATTTGCATCGTGCATTACTGAGAGTCCAATCCCTGCTTTTCCTAATCCCATTAAAAATGCCATTATGTAAAAAAGCCAAACACTTTGAACAACGCCGAATAGAAACATGAAATAGGGCGTTAAATACAGAACAAACATAAATAGTGTTTTTATGATCATTTCCGCATTAGCGTATCTGCCTACTTTGCTCTTCTTTATGTAGTCATTTACCCTTTTGTTAAGTGTTTTATTAAATTCTTCGTGTAAATTATTTTTGAAGCGAATAACCTTTCGATTAACTGATAATGTAGCCATAGTTTTATTTATGAATTGCCAAAGTTATACAAGAAATTTTTGATGCAAATATTAGTTCGCTTATTGCTTTATTCCTTCATCGATCTAGCCAATTCTTGAAATCATTTACACGCTCTCTCGCTACAATGATTTGCTCCTCATCATAGTGGTCTACGACTATTTCTAACCTTGAATTTGTAAAAGCAATCATATCTTTGATATAGGTGAGATTAACAATGAATTTACGGGAAATGCGAAAAAAAGCCTGTTTATTAAGCAGCTCCTCTACCCTATCCAAGGAATAATCGACAAGAAATTTTTTACCATTGGAAGAGAATAAATAGGTACCCTTATCCTGACTGTAAACCAATTGAATATCTTTCGTCTCTACTGTCTTTAAGTGCTCACCTACCTTAACCACGAAACGCTCTTTTCCTTCTGGATTTAAGGACTTTACGAGGTTGTCAATGTTAGGAGTAGCAACATGATCGTTTTTATTATTGCCTTTCTCAAACTTAAGAATTGCGTGTTCTAGTTCTTTAGGATCAATTGGCTTAAGTAAGTAGTCAATGCTGTTATGCTTAAATGCTTTAAGTGCATATTCATCATAGGCAGTGGTAAATATGATGGGAGCCGATAATGTGATTTGATCAAAAATATCAAAAGAATTCCCATCCGCTAACTGGATATCCATAAACAGTAAATCGCATGTTAAGACTGGAAGGGATATTGTGGCTGACTCTATGGAGTCAAACTTGGCAACAAACTCATATTCTGGCCTAAACGATTCGATCAACCCCCTCAACCTCTTAGCAGCAATTTGCTCATCTTCGATAATTATATATTTCATGCTGCCTTCAAATGTAAAATAGGTAATTCTACCATGAAGCTTTTACCATCGTTTTTTATGACAACCTGTTTATCTGAAAGGTATTGATATCGTTCTTTTAAATTATTTAACCCAATGCCTGTACTATCTTTAGATAGTTTTGCTTTTATACTGTTGCTGATTATACAGAAGTCCTCCTTAAAATCTACTTTAATTTCTAATGGATGATTTTCACTAATTACGTTGTGTTTGATTGCATTTTCCACTAACATTTGAAGCGCCAAAGGAGGTAAGTATCCTTTCACATTACCATTTATTTCAAAATGTAAGTTTTCTCCAAAGCGTATTTTTTGTAGAAAAATGAAATTTTCTAAAAAAGCAATTTCATCTTCAATGGGTACCACCTCCTCATCTTTCTTTTCAAGCACATAGCGATATACCTGAGAAAGTTTCCGGATGAACTCAACAGCTTTATCCTGATCTTCATAAACTAACGAACTAAGCGCATTCAAGGAGTTAAATAAAAAGTGTGGATTTACTTGATTTTTTAAGCTTTGGAACTGTGTAAAAACCTGTTCAGTACGTAATTTCTCATTATCTATTGACACTTGCCGCCATGACAGAAGAAAACCACGACCATGCATGATTACATTGATTCCGAGAGTAACGTAAATCGTCATCCTTATGGAAGCCTGGTTTACTTGTTTGATGGCTTCAAAAAAGGACTTTTTAATAATCAAGATATCTATAAGAATATCCGTAGTGATAACAACAATAACTGTGTAAATCACTACAGCCATTACACTTATGATCAAACGCTTGATTGGAAAGGTAACCCAGGGAAATACTTTATCTAATGCTTGATTGAGGTATTGACTACCCTTCCATAACGCAACCCAAAAGAAACCATTTACACTGAAATTAATGAAAAACAGGCTTAGGTCTTTTCCGAAAATATCACCTCCCCAAACAATGATATTAATGATACCTCCGAACAGAAATATCAATAAGATTTCAGTTAACTCTTTCCCTAGTCTGGATTTGGTTATGTGACGGATCATAATTCAATAATTATCTCCGTTGAATCCTGTACCTCAAACTTGCAGTCTTCAAAGCTTGGTGGACCAAACTTACCTTTGGCATTATTAGAGAAAGCATAAGGTTCGGTAGGTACTCCAAAGAAATTAGCATCAAGCTCACCATTATCATTTTCATCCTGGTAAATAGACACAGCATAAATACCTCTATCCAGGTCATTGAACACATACTTGGCACTATGCTTATCAATGATCACATCTCCCCAGCTCACGGCTTTCTTCAAAAAATCATCATCAACGTTATAAACTCCAAACTTGAGGGTTCCTTTCAAATTTTTAATGTTTTGAACGTTGACAACTAGTTGATAAGACTCTTTTTGACAAAAGGAATAAAAACTCAAAAGAGATAAGAGGATAAATGCCTGTAGTTTCATGTCTATTTTATTTTACTACTCAAAACTCATTTAAGAATCGATAAAACGCACAAAATAATTACTGAATTGTATATAAATCAGGATGAATTGAAATGGGCCTGTAAAAAACTGTGAATCTGGTCATTATCGTTAGATTAAAATTTAAAAATTTATTATGCATGCAGAGTATTTTTTCTATATTTGTTATGCATGCAGATTATTTTAACAATTAAGATTAAGAAATAAATGGAAGCAGTTTTAGAAAAAACTTCACTAAAAGGTGGCGAATTCTTAGTAAAAGAATCCGAAGCAAATGACGTCTTCATTCCTGAAGAATTTACTGAAGAACAGCGAATGATGGCAGCAGCAACACAGGACTTCATTGATCATGAGATCAATCCAAATACAGAAAGGATTGAGAAAATGGAGGAAGGTGTAATGTCTGGTTTAATGACCAAAGCCGGAGAGCTGGGACTTCTTGGCGTTAATGTTTCAGAGGAGTATGGTGGACTCGGTATGAGCTTTAATACTGGAATGTTAATGGCAGATATTTTAGGTGCAGCCGGGAGTTTCTCAACTGCTTACGGGGCTCATACAGGAATTGGTACCCTACCTATCGTTTATTACGGAAATGAAGAGCAAAAAGCAAAGTACTTGCCTAAACTAGCGTCCGGTGAATGGAAAGCATGTTATTGTTTAACTGAACCAGATGCAGGCTCAGATGCCAACTCTGGAAAAACTAAGGCAGTCCTTTCAGAGGATGGAAAGCATTACATCATTAATGGTCAGAAGATGTGGATCTCAAATGCAGGTTTTGCAGATCTTTTGATCGTATTTGCAAAAATTGATGACGACAAAAAATTGACGGCATTTATTGCTGAGAGAAGTTATGAGGGCATCACCATGAATGATGAAGAAGTAAAACTTGGAATCAAGGGATCATCTACTCGACAGGTATTTTTTAACGACATGCATGTTCCGGTAGAAAACATGCTTTCGGAAAGAGAAAACGGCTTTAAGATTGCAGTTAATGTATTGAATGTTGGGAGAATCAAATTAGGCGCAGGAGTCATTAATGGTTGTAAGATGGTAGCAACACAGGCCACCAAATATGCAAATGAAAGAAAGCAGTTCGGTGTGCCAATTTCTACTTTTGGAGCTGTAAAGCAAAAGCTTTCTAACATGGCTGCCAGGACTTATGCACTAGAAGCAGCTTCCTACCGAGCAGGACAAAACATCGAAGATAACATTACAAAACTTGAGGAAGACGGACTCTCTCCTACAGAGGCAAAATTGAAAGGCGTCGAGCAATATGCCATCGAGTGCGCAATTATTAAAATCTTAGGTTCTGAAGTCCTGGACTTTTGTGTTGATGAGGGGGTTCAAGTGTATGGCGGCATGGGATTCTCAGAAGATGCACCGATGGCCAGAGCCTACAGGGATGCGCGAATTGCTAGAATCTATGAAGGTACGAATGAAATCAATCGCATGCTATTGGTAGGAATGCTATTCAAGAAAGCTATGAAAGGCGAAATAGATCTCATGGGTCCTGCACTTGCTGTTGGAAAAGAACTCACAGGAGTTCCTTCATTTGATACGCCTGACCTTTCCGCACCTTTAGTTAAGGAAAAAGAGGTGATCAAAAACTTGAAAAAATCAATTCTGATGGCCGCTGGAAAAGCAGCTGAGAAGTTCGGACCTAAACTAGATCATGAACAAGAAGTCCTAATGCTAATGGCAGATATGGTAATCGAATTATATGCTGCTGAGTCTGCAATCTTAAGAACAGAGAAGTTAATGGGGCTTTATGGAGAAGAAGGCGCGAAATTGTACCTTTACATGACTCGCCTTTACCTATCCGAAGCGGTTACTAAAATCAAAAATTCCGGTGACGAAGCAGTAGCTTGTTTTGCAGAAGGTGATGAATTGAGAGTATTGTTGATGGGTATGAAGCGATTTACTAAAATAGATCCAATCAATACTAAAGTATTGAGGCACGCTATCGCAGAAGTGATGATCCAAGAGAATAAGTTTCCTTATTCGCTATACAATTAATTTTGATTTGATAATAAATAGAAAAACCGACCCTAGGGTCGGTTTTTTTGTTTTGAGGTTTGTTTTACTACACAATAGAAATAGCTTTGTTCTTAAGCAAGCCTGTGCAGATTAGATGGAAGAATTCAATAAAAAACTTACCACCAAGGAAAAAGCGCTTCAACTCAACCTTGATGAAAAGATTTACGGAACTGTAGCTGAAATTGGTGGAGGACAAGAAGTTGCCGCCTTTTTTTTCAGGGCAGGGGCTGCGTCAGGTACCATTGCCAAAACCATGTCTGCTTATGACATGACATTTAGTGACGCCATCTACGGAAAGTGCGCTCGATACGTTTCAAAAGAAAAATTACTGCGAATGCTGGATAGAGAGTATTCGCTATTAGATCAAAGGCTTACAAATAGAGCAAAGCGGACCACCTTTTTTGCCTATGCTAATACAGTTGAGGTTATCAACTATAACAGAAGTAATGTTGGACATGGCTGGATGGGCATAAGATTTCAAAAACATGCCGGGACTAAGCCTAATGAATGCATTATTCATGTAAAACTTAAGGATAGAGATGCAGAGTGGCAATCTCAGGTGCTTGGTATGGTGGGGGTTAACCTGATTCACGCATGTTATTATAACAGTACTCCTGAAGCCATCATAGATTCTCTAATTGATAATATTAGGAATGATCGTTTGGAAATTGACATGTTCCAAATATCAGGCCCTGACTTCCACCATGTGGACAATCGTTTAATGACATTGAAGCTTGTCAAAACTGGACTAACAAAAGTTGCCATGTTTGGTCATGATAAAAATGTCGTTCTGCCATCAGATGTCATTTACAGAAAAAACGCGATCGTACTTAGAGGTCGTTTTCGTCCTGTTACCCATGTAAATGTGGATATGATGATCACAGGAATGAGGGCCTTCAAAAAGGAAATTGGAGATGTAAAAGACCTGGTACCTGTGGTTGAAATCACACTCAAAGATCTGACATTGGGGGGTGAGCTAGATGAACAAGACTACTTGGATAGAGTAGATCTACTATGTTCTTTAGGGCAAAATGTGATGATCTCCAATTATCAAGAGCATTATAAACTCGCCGGCTATTTATCCCAATTCATAAAAGATAAAACCCTGGGTATCATTATTGGAATGAATAACCTTTCTCAGATTTTTGATGAAAAATATTACGAAAATCTTGATGGAGGAATTCTGGAATCCTTTGCCAGGCTATTTGGTAGTAATGTTAAACTATTTGTTTATCCCATCCTGGATGCAAATGGTGAAGTTAAACAAGGGAATGACTTTATGCCCGAGCGACATCTTCTTAGCCTGTTTTACTATTTCATTGAGAATCAGAAAATTCTGAGTATACCGGATGCAAAAGTTGAGAATCTACATATTGTATCTGATAATATTTTGGACATGATTCAAAACGGGGAAGAAGGTTGGGAGTCATTTGTTCCAAATCGTGTAGCCGATTCCATCAAAGAAAACCACTTATTTAACTACCCTTACGAGGTAGAAATCGATAATGAAGATTTAGCCTAGTATTTAAAAAGACCGGGTGGTTCACTCCTTTTGCTATATTTGGCGACTTAACCAATCACGGAAATCATAATCAATGGCAGCAAGAGGAAACTTTTCAAGTAAACTTGGATTTATTTTAGCAGCAGCTGGTTCGGCAGTAGGTCTCGGAAATATTTGGAAATTTCCTTTTGAAGTTGCAGACGGTGGTGGAGCTGCTTTTGTTCTTATCTATTTGGCATTTGCTTTTATATTATGCTTTCCGGTCATGGTTACTGAAATCGCCATTGGTAGAAAAACCCAAAAAAACCCTGTGGGTGCTTATGCTGCGTTAGGATTTAAAAAATGGAAGTTTTTAGGAATCTTAGGGATCATTAGTGGTGTACTTATTTTATCCTTTTACAATGTAGTGGCGGGATGGGCATTTGGTTATTTTCTGGAAATACTTCAAGGAAACTTTGACGTAGGTAATCAATTTTCAAGCTATGTAACCCAAGTCTGGAAAGTCGGCTTTTACGGATTGCTTTTTATGGGTGTAACCGCCTACACCGTGTCAAAGGGAATTTCAGGAGGAATTGAAAAAGCAGCAAAATTTTTAATGCCCTCCCTTCTTTTCATGATTATTGGCTTGACATTTTACGCACTTAGCCTTCCAAATGCTGGAGCCGGAATATCCTATTACCTTGTTCCTGAATTTTCTGAGGTCACTTTTGAAGTCGTTTATAATGCACTAGGTCAGGCTTTCTTCTCCTTATCCTTGGGAATGGGTGCATTGATTACTTATGGTAGCTACGCTTCCAAGAATGACAATATTGTAAATTCTGCTGCATGGATCACCGTTACCGATGTTGGAATCGCATTTTTGGCTGGATTGATGATGTTCCCGTTTGTCTCCTATTTAACAGAGGGGACCATGGAAAATTTCTCAGGGGGTGCAGGGTTAATATTTGCTACACTACCCGGTGTTTTTGAATCACTAGGATCCACCCCGGGTATTATCATTGGTTCTATCTTTTTTCTTCTTTTATCATTCGCTGCATTGACTTCTACAGTTTCATTATTGGAAGTCCCCGTAACCTATGTAGTCGATGAATTCAAAATAAGGAGAAAGAGAGCAGTACTGGCAGTATCAACCTTCATTTTTATATTAGGCCTTCCTTCCCTACTGTCTAATGGCTATTCTGTCTTCTGGACAGAATTTGTTACATATTTCGGAGCTGAGTCACCAACCACATTTATGACCTTTGTAGAGCATGTAGGTAATGACACTTTCCTTCCATTAGGAGGTTTCTTAATCACATTATTTGCAGCTTATGTCTGGAAGAAAAATAACCTTATTGAGGAGCTTTCCATCGGAAATGAAAACTTTAAAAATAGCTGGGTGAAGGGATATATTAATTTCACTGTGAGCTATTTATGTCCTGTGCTGCTAGGTGCAATTTTTGTAATGACCTTCCTCAACAGATTCTTTGGAGTAAGTCTTTTTTGATATTATTCCTTTATGAAGACTCCAGGAAACCGACCATCAAAATAGATAATGTATTCTCCTCTTCTGAGAACACGCACATCTATTTCATTTCCCTGTCCTTCTAGAACGAGGTTCTGCCCCTTGTCATATATCTCGTAGTGAGTAGCTCTCGAAAGAATTAAGCGGGTTTTTGCCGATTTTGGATTGAATTCTACAGGTTCAGGATAGAATTCATATTCTATTTCCTCAGAGTACAAGTGATCTACTCTGCTCCCTGGTGGAAAGTTATAGCGTATTCGGTATTTATTAGACCCTTCATCCAAGCTTGGATAATGCACGTATTCTTGACCTTCATACCTACCACCAGCTTTAATTATTTCCTGATCAATCCAAAAATTATTGCTTAATTTCTCAATCTCAAATTCTCCTATTCCTCGTTCGCCTTTTGTATACCACATCAATGTAGAGTCAGTCAATACCACTTCCGAAAATCGAAAAATTGTGTGAAATAGAATGGCATCAGGATTAATAATAATAGGTGTACAAAGAGTATCCTTATGAAGAATTTTGATTTTAACCGGTGTATAAGAATCAAAGCCTTTAAAGTCAATTTTTAACGCACTTAAGTTGTAGTTGGTTTCTACTCTCTGTCCATTAATTCTTACTTCTTGGACGCAAAATTCTCTTGTACCTCTATTGTAGGGATTTTGAATGAATAAAGTCTTATTTTGAAATACACCCGCAAGGTTCGTTTCTAAACTTGCGAGATCTTGTCCATTCGCATCAAGTAACAATAGCGTCAATACCAGTGAACATATGATATAGCGTAAAGTCATTTTTTGATCTTTACCATGGTATCTCAAATAGCATACACGAAAGTAGAAATGATTCTTTATTTCGATGAGTGTAGGCATATAGCACTTAAACATAGTTAAACAAAGCATATTTAACAGCACTCCAAATTCTTTTTCATCTGTGAATAATCGTAATAATGATCTCTTTAAATTATGCCTGTTTATTTTAAAGGAATGCATAATTTCGTTCCAATGTCTCGATGGGTACCAGTTTTGTTTTTTCTCTTATTGAGTTGTAATCAAAAAGTAGTCTCATATACAAATCCTAAAGCGAATTACAAGAGTTTCGAAACTTATCGATTAGTAAGTAATAAATATGATAATAGTAATCTCGCTAAAGAGTCAATATTGGTGTACGATTTAATCAAATCGAATATTGAAAATGAAATGAAAAGAAGAAACTATGAAAAGTCATCCGTTTCTCCTCATCTCACACTAAGGTATGAACTTACATCAAGCAGCAGAGTTGAAACAACCACTACCCAATCATTGGTCTTCCCAACATTTAATGTCAATCCGAGAACCATTCATGAATCTGTTCTATTACTAGAAATGCTCGATGAAAACAAAAAATTAGTATGGCAAGGAAGCTATGATATGAATCAGGAACGAAAAGAAAAAAGAATAAAAAGGGTAATTGAAAACGCTATTGGAAAGATTTTTACCACTTATCCTTATAAAGCTGGTGAGATAAACCCTGATCCTTCTCTTGAAGAATTTAAAAAAAATAAATGACAGATTTCGGATTTTGGTCCCTGATACCTCCAGTCCTCGCCATAGGGTTAGCTATACGTACAAGGCAAGTTGTTTTCTCATTAAGTGTAGGAATCTTTGTTGGCTATCTAATTATACAAAAAGGCAATGTATTTGAAGGATTTTTGGCTACCATTTCTGCATTTGTTAATGTTTTTCAAAATAAAGGAAATACGAGAACCGTTCTCCTAACCTTGATCATTGGAGCCATGATTCAGTTGATCAAGTATTCTGGTGGAATCAATGGTTTTATAGGATGGGTACAAAAAAGACTTTCTGAAAAAAAGAATATAAAAGGCAAAATACAAGCAAGCTCAGCTCTTACAGGGTTCTTAATTTTTGTAGAGTCTAATATTTCCATTCTTACAGTTGGTACAATCTTTAGGCCTCTCTTTGACAAGCACGCGATTCCAAGAGAGAAGCTGGCATACCTTGCTGATTCAAGCTCAGCTCCTTCATGTATCTTATTCCCCCTGAATGCATGGGGTGCCTATATTATGGGTTTACTCATGGTCTACGATAAGGTTGATCCGTTCAAGACTTTAGTTTACTCCATTCCCTTTAACTTCTATGCTATTTTGACACTTTCATTTGTCTTTTGGCTTTCTTTTTCAGGTAAGGAATTTGGAACGATGAAAGAGGTTGTTAGGCAAAAAGCTAAAGTCAATAAAGATGAGACGGATGCTCAGGCTACAAATGTTAGTTCACCATTAAACATGATCATTCCGATAGGTATTATGGTTATTAGTATGCCATTTTTTCTGATTCAGAGTGGATGGGACCCAGCCTTAAGTGGGTCACTTTCAGAGAAAATTTGGTCTAGCATTGGTAATGGATCCGGCTCAGCATCTGTACTTAACGCCTGTTTTCTGGGGTTTTTAAGTGCTGCTGCAATGTATGGTGTTCAAAAAAGATTAACACTTAAAGTTTTCTTCGATCAATCATTCAAAGGAATGAATGATATGCTTGTCATGGCCATTCTGATGGTGCTTGCTTTTGCCATCGGTAATCTGTGTAATGATCTTGGAACTGGCATTTACGTATCAAGAGTCACTTCTTCATGGCTTATTCCAGAGCTTGCTCCAGCACTAATATTTATCATAAGTAGTTTTATTGCATTCTCTACGGGAACATCATGGGGCACGTTTGCTATCATGATTTCTATTGCGGTACCTCTTACTTTTTCCGTAGATGCGAACCTCTATTTGGTTATTGCTGCTGTATTAGGAGGAGGAGTTTTTGGGGATCACTGCTCCCCCATTTCTGATACTACATTAATTGCATCAGTAGCGGCAGGGTGTGATCACATTGATCATGTAAGAACACAACTACCCTATGCTTTATTCACAGGAGGAATAGCCATTGTTTTATACCTGATTTCAGGATTTATCTTTTAGTTATTTACAATAAGTGGAGAGTGCTTTTTCGGCGCCTTCTACATTCAATAGCTTAGCAAAATTGAAATCTTCACAAGCAGACCTTTTCCTGTTTAGTCCGATTTTGAGTGCTCCCCGATACAAAAAGGCCTCTCCAAAATCCTTATTGATTGTAATCGCATTATTGTAGCCTTCTAAAGCTTGGTCTGTATAACCCAATTGGTGTGCACCTCTTGCATGAAGGAACTGTGCCTGTGCCGAATTTTCGTTGAGTTTAATTGCCTTTCCAGCATAGAGCAATACCTGATTGTAATTATTGATATTGTAGGAAACCTTAGCCAGGCTTAAAAAAGCATTGATATTGTATGGATCTAATGCTATTAACTTATTAAAATCCTCAATCGCATTTTTGTATTTTCCGAGCTCTTCATACGACCTTCCTCTATTGTACAATGTCTTCTCATGATCAGGGTTGGTGCTTAGGTATTCTGAGTAAGCTTGAATCGCCTGTTCATATTTTCCATTTTCAAATAATACATCTCCCGACAATGACTCTTCACTACTGCATGAAAACAAGAATAAAAAGCTGCTAACTGTGACTAAACTGAGTTTGGACATCTTTCACTTTTAAGGCCGCAAATGTAAGCCTTTAATTCAAAGCGCAAGATCCAATTTGTAGTTATATATAGCGACTAGACCGAAACATTATTCTCTCTTAATGCATGGTTCAGAGATGTTTTCTTATCTGTGCTTTCCTTTCGCTGACCAATGATCAAAGCACAAGGGACTTGGTATTCTCCAGTAGGAAATTTTTTAGGTATCGTGCCAGGGATGACGACTGATCGAGGAGGCACAAAACCTTTATATTCCACAGGTTTATTTCCAGTCACATCAATAATTTTCGAACTTGCTGTCAGCACAACGTTTGCACCTAGTACAGCCTCTTTCCCCACTCTTACACCTTCAACTATAATGCATCTGGATCCAATGAATGCATTGTCTTCGATAATTACAGGAGCGGCTTGAACCGGTTCCAGTACACCTCCAATTCCTACTCCACCGCTTAAATGGACATTTTTTCCAATTTGTGCACAGCTACCTACAGTGGCCCAGGTATCTACCATTGTACCTTCATCTACATAGGCACCTATGTTAACATAACTAGGCATTAATACAGTACCAGCGGATATATAGGCGCCATATCTGGCTATTGCATGAGGTACTACCCTAACACCTAATTGGTCATATCCTGATTTCAATTTTATTTTGTCATGAAATTGAAAAGGTCCAACTTCTATTAACTGCATTTTCATCAAAGGAAAATACAGGATTACAGCCTTCTTTAACCATTCCTGCACCACCCAATCATCACCAGCAGGTTCAGCTATTCGCCGTTTACCATTATCCAGATCTTCAATCACTGTTTTAATTGCAACAGCCACATCCTTATTTTTTACTAATGATCTATCCTCCCACGCTTGCTCTACAAGATTTTTTAATTCCATTGAATATTCAATATTTACATACTTATGATTAGGAAAATTGTGATCGCTTCTATTTTAAAGCCTGTAGACGATGTACGGGGTTATTGGAAGATTGCACAATCAATGTCGAAAACAAATAAATATGAAGTTAATATCATAGGAAATACAGGGAAAAAAGAGCCCAAGTATTCAAATATTCTATTTCATTGTTTCCCAGTAAGGCGTAATCAGTGGATTAAACGTGCAACGCTTAGATTCAAAATTCTCTTAAGGTCGATAAGAATTAATCCAGATATTCTAGTTATCACCACACACGAATTACTCTTGGTTGCTATTTACATGAAAATTTTTACAGGTAGTAAGATTATTTATGATGTTCAAGAAAATTATCGTCGCAACATAACACTTAATAGCAGTCTACTTAGTAAGATATATTCCTATTTGGTTGCTATCAAAGAGGATCTACTCTGTTCATATTTTGATCATTTTTGGTTTGCAGAAAAGTGTTATCGGGAGGAGTTAAAATTCGGAAAAGGAAACTACTCAATTATTCAGAACAAAGCCCTTGACATTCCTATTAACAGAAACACTGCAGTTACAAATCGAATACTTTTTTCTGGAACAATCTCGTACTATTCAGGAATAAAAACTGCTATTAAAATCATCAAAGAATTAATAAAGATTAAACCAGAAACAGAGGCGGTTATTATTGGTCAGGTTCATGATCATAAGCTTTATTCCTGGCTAGAAAAGGAAAGCCAAAAGTGTAAAAATATTCAAGTAAGACTTTCATTTGATCCTGTACCCTATGATGAGATTATTGAAAAAATGGAATGGGCAAATCTGGGGATCATAACCTATCATCCAAATGAGATCAATCAAAACAAAATCCCAACGAAGCTCTATGAATACTCGAGATACAGGCTCAGCTATCTTGTCCAAGAAAACACCCTATGGTCAAAGGTTGGCAATCGATTAGGCTATCAGATTCCTATTGATTTGTATCAACCAAACATATCAAAAATTCTCGTAAGACTTAAAGAATCGAGGAGAACAACACCAAAGAGTTACACTTATACAGATACTTGGGAATATGAGTCAGCCAAACTTTTGAATTCAATAGATAAATTATTAACTACAGCTTAGATCTACTGATTTACAATTGTTTATATCTTCAAAAATAAATTAACCTAAATAAATATTTAGATTAATCTAAATATTATAATTTTACTGTATGGCTTCCAAACTGAGTTTTACAGAAGAAAACTACCTCAAGGCGATATACCATCTATCTGATGGAGGCAATTATTCTGTAAATACCAATTCATTAGCCGAAAGTATGAACACCTCTCCTGCTTCAGCCAATGACATGGTCAAGCGATTAGCTCAGAAAAAGTTGATTGGACATCAAAAATATAAGGGAGCAACACTTCAAAAAAAAGGTGAAGAAATCGCATTAAGGATCATTAGGAAGCATCGGCTTTGGGAGGTTTTTTTGGTTGAAAAACTATCGTTTAAATGGGATGAAGTACATGAGATTGCTGAGCAATTGGAACACATTCAGTCTCCACTTTTGATAAGAAGACTTGACGAGTTTTTGGGATACCCTACCATAGATCCTCATGGGGATCCGATTCCTAATGAACATGGGGAAATGAAGAAAACCATTAAAGCTGCTATTTCTGAGCTACCCGTTGGCACTAAAGGGATTATTGTTTCAGTAAACAACGATGACTCAGCCCTTCTCAAACATCTTGACCAAATAAATGTACAATTAGGTGCAAAAGTCAAGATAATTGATCGAATGGATTTTGATAAGTCTGTATCAATAAAAATAGATGAGTTTGAGCATCAATACATATCAAAGCTCATCGCTGATAATATTATGGTTACAGTAATTGAACAATGAAAAAGGTAGTTCTAATTATATCACTATGTTTTGTTTTTGCTTGCACACAAAACAAGAAGGATGAAGACTCAAGCAAGCCACATGTTGTAGCTACTACTGGAATGCTATATGATGCTGTTATAAATATAGCGGGAGATAGCATGACTTCTGAGGCCATCATGGGGCCTGGTGTAGATCCGCATTTATATAAAGCAACACAAGGAGATTTGGCTAAGCTTAACAAAGGAGATCTTATTGTTTATAATGGGATTCTATTGGAGGGAAAGATGAGTGAAATTCTTAGGAAACTTGGGCGAAAGAAACCAACCGTTGCTGCCGCTGAAACTATTCCCGACAGCCTACTCCTACTATCAGCTAACTATGAAGGAGCATATGATCCTCACATTTGGTTTGATATCGAAAGATGGAAATTTGCTGTGAAAGAAATTGGGGATGCAATCATCAGTTTAGACAGCTTAAATAAGGAATATTATCGTGAAAACATCGCTTCATATTTAACACAACTTGATTCGCTCGATCTATATGTTACTTCACGATTAAAAGAAATACCCTCTTCTCAGAGAATTCTGGTTACAGCTCACGACGCCTTTGGATATTTTGGAGAGGCGTATGGAATACGGGTTGAGGCACTCCAGGGGATATCTACAGTATCTGATTTTGGCTTGAAAGACATAGCTAACTTAATTGACTTAATCATAGAAAATAATATCAAGGCAATTTTTGTAGAAACCAGTGTTTCTGATAAATCAATTAATGCTGTAGTTAAGGGATGCCAGGAAAAAGGTCATAATGTTAAAATAGGAGGCTATTTATATTCAGATGCCATGGGTGAGTTTGGAACTGAAGAAGGTACCTATATTGGGATGTTCAAAAAAAATGTTGATACGATAGTGGGAGCTCTCAAGTAATGGATAATAATAGTACCATAATACAGGCTGAAAACCCAGCCTTAGAGGTTCATGATTTAACAGTCAGTTATGATAAAAGGCCGGTTCTCTGGGGTATTGATTTCACGATACCCAAAGGTGCTCTGTGCGGAATTGTAGGCCCAAATGGTGCTGGTAAATCTACCCTAATTAAAGCCGTTATGGGACTGGTTGAAATCAACTCTGGCTTTGTTAAGATCTTTCAGGAGGAGTTAGAGGATGTGAGAAGAAGAGTAAGCTACGTTCCACAACGTGAGTCTGTAGATTGGGATTTCCCTGCTTCAGTAATGGATATTGTCTTGATGGGTCGATATTCAAGACTGGGCTTATTCAAGCGGCCAAGAAAGGCTGACAAAGATGCAGCGATGAAAGCACTCAAAATGGTGAATATGCAACAATATGCCAAACGGCAGATTTCACAACTTTCAGGAGGTCAACAACAGCGGGTATTTCTTGCCAGGGCTCTTACCCAGGAAGCAGACATTTATCTAATGGATGAACCTTTTGCGGGTGTAGATGCAGCAACAGAAAAGGCCATTGTTGAGATTTTGAAAAAACTAACCAGCGAAGGAAAAACAATTATTGTTGTTCACCATGACCTCCAGTCTGTTGAGACCAATTTTGACTGGGTCTTATTGTTAAATCTTCGCCTGGTTGCTTCAGGACCTTTAAAAAAGGTATTCACACCCTCCTTGCTGGAAGAAACTTATGGTGGCAAGCTAACCTTATTAACTGAGGTTGGAAACCTTGTGAAAAAAGGAGAATTTAAAGCAAGGGAGAAACAATAATGGAAACCCTAATTGAGTTCTTCACTTTCAAATACGTAAATATCAAATATGTAGTATTTGGCACAGTATTACTCTCTATTAGTTCCTCAATAGTTGGCTGCTTTACATTCATTAAAAAAAAGTCATTAGTTGGAGATGTTGTATCTCATGCAGTGCTTCCTGGAATTTGTATAGCATTTATGGCTTCAGGTAGCAAAGATCCATTTTTTCTAATTATTGGTGCATTTATTACGGGTTGGATAGCTATTTTGGTTATGGATACCATCACCAGGAATACTAAAATCAAAGAAGATACGGCGACAGGATTATCCTTATCTGTTTTTTTTGGAGTTGGCATTCTTTTAATGACCTATATACAGCAAACGGGCAATGCCTCACAAAGTGGGCTTGACACGTTCCTATTTGGTAAGGCTGCTGCACTGATAGGAAAAGATTTGGTAGCATTCAGTCTTATGGCCATAATCGTTTTATTGGTTGTATTTCTCTTTTTCAAAGAGTTCAAGCTTATCAGTTTTGATCCACATTTCGCAAAAGTTATTGGTTTGCCTATCAGAAGAATGGAATTTCTTTTGACCTCAATTACCGTACTGGCAGTAGTCACAGGCATACAAGCTGTTGGTGTAGTACTCATGGCAGCTATGCTGATTACCCCAGCAGCAGCGGCTAGATTCTGGACCAATCAACTGCATAAAATGATTCTATTTGCAGCAATATTTGGGGCATTTTCAGGTGTCTCAGGAGCATTTATTTCCTACAGTGCCCCATCCATGCCAACAGGCCCGTGGATGGTTATGGTTTTATCAATTATCGCCCTTTTTTCATTCTTCTTTGCACCGGGTAAAGGTATTCTAATAAGACAGTTCAGACGGCTTGCCATCCAACGACAACTTCTTGAGGAAAATCTTTTGAAGGCATTTTACAGACTAGGTGAAAACACTGGTGATTTTTTTGACAAAGTCGATGAAAATGACTTAAGCTTAGTGAGAAACTTCCCTCCCAGTCAGCTCGCAAAAGGCTTAAAAAAACTTAGACAAAATGGCTATATTAATAAAGATCAAAAGTTTTGGTACCTGACGAATGATGGATATGAGAAAGGCAAAAGAATAACCAGGCTCCATAGACTATGGGAACTATACTTGACCAAGTACTTGCGTATTGCTCCGGATCACGTACATGAAGATGCTGATACCATTGAACACGTGATTACTCCTGAGCTAGAGCGTCAATTGGAAAAACTTCTTAATTATCCAACGGCTGATCCACATAAATCTGCTATCCCTCAATGACTGATGCATTTTGGATCATATTAACCGGTTCGTTGGTTGCGGTAAGCTGTTCTTTACTGGGCTCATTTTTGATACTCAGAAAAATGTCAATGGTTGGAGATGCAATTTCTCACTCGGTACTTCCCGGAATTGTCATCGCCTTTTTTCTTGCAGGAAGTATGCAATCCTTTTGGATGTTAATAGGTGCAGGAATACTCGGGGTCCTTACTACCTTTTTAATTGAATTCTTCCATCAAAAAGGCAAACTTCAAACAGATGCCTCAATCGGAGTGACGTTCACCTGGTTATTTGCTTTGGGTGTAATACTGGTTACCTATTATGCAGGAAACGCTCACATAGATCAAGATTGCATCTTATATGGTGAAATCGCTTATGTACCCATTGACCTTATTTACACTGATTCTGGAAGAATAATTGCTCCAGAAGCCGTGCTAATATTATCGACTGTATTGTTTATCATTCTCACTTTTATCTACCTCTTCTACAAAGAATTATTTATCACAACATTCGACGCCTCTTTTGCCAAAGCAATCGGTATATCAACAAGCAAATGGCATTATTTTTTGATGGGTCTGGTGTCATTAACGACCGTGGCTTCATTTGAGTCGGTGGGAGCCATTTTAGTCGTTGCATTTTTAATAGCCCCTGCAGCATCAGCATACTTGCTAACAAAAGACCTTAAACCCATGTTATTGTTGAGTGTAGCGTTCGGGATAATAAGCGCTTTCCTAGGTTACTATTTGTCCTATTTATTGGACGGATCTATTGCAGGAGCAATGGTTACCGTTTCAGGAATCATTTTTACAATTTGCTATTTCATCGTAAGGTATAAGAAATGAAAAAAACCCTTTGGCTGATTATTATACTACTTATAAATAATAGTTGTTACAAACAACTGACATTAGAAGGATTTGACAAAGAGAAATGGTTAACCTACGACCAAAATTGTAGTCAATATCGATTGGAAATAGCTCAGCACATTGTCGATAATCAAAAAATTCTTCTTGAAGGAACACAAAATGAAATTGAAAGTCTCTTAGGGAGAGCAAAAGAACATGAACTTTACAGTAGAAATCAAAAATACTTTCACTATAGACTTACACCTCCGGATGAATGTGGTACACAGACAACCCTAACTTTTTTGTCTATTAGATTTAATGCGTTAGGGAGAGCCAACCTTGTTCAAATTATGCTCCGTGATACTTAGTATGTAATCAGACTGTGGAATGGGGAATCGTAAGCCTGAAGAAAACGCTTACCTTCTAGCATTGACAATTCCACCAAAAAAGAAAATCCAGCAACTTCAGCCCCACTCTTTTTCACCAATTCCGCAGCAGCCTTAGCAGTCCCTCCCGTAGCTAACAAATCGTCATGAACCAAAACGTTCATTCCACGCGCTAGCCCGTCAATGTGGATTTCTACCTCAGCACTTCCATATTCTAAGTCATATTCATAAGCATAAGTCTCTGAAGGGAGCTTCCCCTTCTTTCTTACAGGCACAAAAGGTAGATCCATTAGTTGTGCCACTGCATTTCCCCAAATGAATCCTCGAGATTCAATTCCGACCACAGCGTCAATTTGATGATGTTTCCAATATGCAGCAAATGCTTTAGTGATTTCCTTACTAAGAGAAACATCTTTTAGCAATGGAGTTATATCTTTAAAAATAATTCCAGGCTGAGGGAAATCTGGGATATCTCTAATTTGAGATTTTATTTTTTCTTCTAAATTCATGAATAGTTAGGCACAGTATTTGAATTCCTAAGTTAAAACTCAAAAAAACATTACACGATGAAAAAGCTATATCTTGTTATTTTATTTTCCCTGATTGGTAGCTATTTGGTCTCAGCTCAAAAGCTATCAAAAATTGAGAAGATTTTAAATTCTAAGCAGAAATGGACTGTACTTGACGTAAAAAGTAAGAACCCCTATTTCGAGATCGGTGAAAATTTTACCATTAGAGTAGACGGTAGTTTTTATCAAGACCGAAACAACTATGCAAAGCTTGGGGGTGATTGGACATTAGATGGAAAGGATTTAATTCTAACCTATGATTCCTTTACAGAAGAAAGAAGAAGAATTCCATACACCTACAAGGTAAAAAAATGGGGCAAAAAAGGATTTATGCTTAAATACCGGAACAGATTTAACAAGAAAGAAAAAGTCTACTTGAAATAAAAGTCCATTTTATGGACTTTTTTACTCAAACCTTAACGATTCAATAGGGTCAAGCCTAGATGCTTTTCTCGCTGGTATATAACCTGAAATTAACCCCACAGCTATTCCAATGGATACACCAACAATTATCCAAAGCCACGGAATAATAAAATCAGAATCAAATAAAAGTGTAGAAGTAAGGTTTCCTATTCCTATTCCCAGAATGATGCCACCAATACCTCCCATTTGACAAATTACAATGGCTTCAATCAAGAATTGCTGACGTATTTTTAGAGGGGTAGCTCCAAGTGCTTTCCTTACCCCTATTTCTCTTGTTCGTTCGGTAACCGATACCAGCATGATATTCATGAGACCAATGGAGGCTCCTAGTAATGTTAAAAAGCCAATGACAAACCCTCCTACCTGAAGATTACCTGTTATTTCTCCTATCTGTTCTGCAAGGGATTTGCTGGCACTTAATTCAAAAGAGTCCTCGTCTCCGGGACGATCTTGACGAATGGCTCGCATCAAGCCTCTAGCCACGGCCATCGCACTTTCCATTTGTGTAGCATCAGGCACTGCAACTGCTACTTCATACCCGAAATTCCTTTCAGGTGCAATGATTCTTGCCGTTTGCATGGGAATAATAATGGTTCGATCAATATTGGAATTACCACTAGCTCCTCCTTGTTCAGCAATTGTCCCAACTATTCTAAATTTTGATCCAAGCAAAGCAATCTTTTCGCCAATCGGATTCTTATCATCGAAAAGTTCCTCTAAAACATCATTACCAACTAAAGCAACATAATTACCGTTTATGCTTTCATTTGCCGAGAAGGGCCTTCCTTTATCTATATCATATCCGTCTACTATTAAGTAGTTTTCATCTCCTCCTCTTACGATAAGATTTGGATTAGTCACTTTTGAACCATATTTCACTTCTGCTTGACCTGTAATTACTGTGTATATGGAGGCAGTTCCTGGACCCTCGTATTTCTCTTTAAATTGAAGCAACTGATTATAAGTCACCTTTGGATAACTTTTCTGCTTCTTCCCTCCTGAAGAACCCCTTGACTGGCGTCTGTCTTCTATATCAAATGTGTTAGCTCCAAGACTGGAAAAGCTCTTATCAATTGAGTTTTGTATACCGTCGACAGCTGTTAAGATTCCAACCAAAGATGTAATCCCAATAGATATTAAAAGTGCCGTTAATATCGTTCTTAATTTGTTTGCTTTAATGGACTTGATGCCCTCTTTTATATTTTCTCTCAGGTTCATTGGCTAGCTTTAGAAACTACTAAGTTTTGACTAACGTTGTACTGACAAAAGTGATGCATATGAGGGGAATATTGTTACTAATTTTATTAAATCTATCGATTTCAGCACGTTCGGCCTACATCTTTATTCCAATGGATGAAAGCCAATCCAATCATTTAAAAGCTTACGGAATAGCCTATTGGATCCTTACAAAGGATGTTAGTCTTGATTGGATGCTAAACTATAAAGGTGGTAGCTTTATGGTAAAGCACCTACAGGTTTTTGAAAACGAATGCATCATCAGAGGGGTATCTTATCAAATAATTTCAGACGCTGAAGCTAACCAGATTCTAAATCTTATTGCGAGCCCATCCAGCAACATGGATGTGATGAAGCTTGAAAAATTCCCTGAAATCGCTGTTTATTCTCCTAAGAGCAAACAACCCTGGGATGATGCAGTAACCTTAGTTTTGACCTATGCAGAAATCCCTTATGATGTCATTTTTGACGATGAGATCATGAGCGATAAGCTTCCCAAATACGATTGGCTACATCTTCACCATGAAGATTTCACAGGTCAATACGGAAAATTTTATAGGGCTTATCATCATTTTCCATGGTACCAGCAGCAACAAAGAGAGTATGAACAATCTGCTAAAAAACATGGCTTTAGTAAAGTATCGCACCTTAAACTAGCTACTGTCAAAAAGATTAAGTCTTACGTAGCAAGTGGCGGATTCCTTTTTGCCATGTGTTCTGCTACTGATACTTATGATATTGCCCTTGCGGCGGAGGGGCTGGATATTGTAGAAAACATCTATGACGGTGACCCTGCTGACCCAAGAGCTCAATCAAAACTTGATTTCTCAAAAACCATCGCTTTTGAAAATTTTACTATCGAACGAGACCCTATGCGTTATGAGTATTCGAATATTGATAATCAAGCCAATGAACGTGGATTAGTAGAAAATAATGACTACTTCACCCTATTTGAATTCTCCGCGAAATGGGATCCGATCCCTACTATGCTTACGCAAAACCATCAGAAAATCATTCATGGATTTATGGGACAAACTACCGGGTTCAAGAAACAATTGGTAAAAGGTGATGTAATAGTTATGGGCGAAACACCAAGTATAGCAGAGGCTAAATATGTTCATGGTGTCTTAGGTAGAGGATTTTGGACATTTTATGGTGGCCATGATCCGGAAGACTACCAACATTTTGTTAATGAGCCCCCGACTGATCTTAACCTGCATCCGAATTCCCCTGGTTATCGTCTGATTCTAAACAATATTCTTTTCCCTGCAGCTAAAAAGAAGAAACAAAAGACCTAATAGCTCGAAATTTTCAATATTTTCAATGAAAAGAATAATATTTTCAATATTTCCAATAATAAGCTAGAAAATTTATATCAATTTTGGCTTTACGTTATATATTTTTCAAATTATGTGTGGTATAGTTGGATTATTTCAAATTAATGGTGACTCTTCTGAGTTAAGAAAGCAAGTATTAAAACAATCGCGAAAAATTCGGCATAGAGGCCCGGATTGGTCTGGCATCTATGTGGGGCAAAACGCCATCATCGCACATGAAAGATTAGCCATTGTAGATCCACAGTCGGGTAGACAACCTCTTTTCACCCCGGATGGTAAAAAAGTGTTGGCAGCTAATGGAGAAATCTATAATCATAAAGATCTAAAAAAAGAACTTAAGAAAGATTTCACTTTCAAAACGGAATCAGACTGTGAAATCATATTGGCCCTTTACGAAGAACATGGCTATGAGTTTATCAATAAGTTAAATGGAATCTTCAGCTTCATTATATACAATGAGGAGGAGAACACTTACTTGGTTGCGAGAGACCATATGGGTATTATTCCTCTATACATGGGATGGGATATAAAAGGGCAATTTTATATTTCTTCAGAACTTAAGTCGCTTGAAGGATATTGCAAAAAAATTGAAGAGTTTCCTCCCGGACATTATTTAACCAGCGAAATCAATGAACCAGTAAAATGGTATGAACCTAGCTGGACTTCTTATGATCACGTCATAAATTCACAACATTCCACGATTGATGATCTTAAAATTGCATTTGAAAATGCGGTTCATAGACAACTTATGACCGATGTTCCCTATGGGGTTCTTTTATCCGGTGGATTAGATTCGTCAGTCGTTTCAGCATTGGCAAAGAAGTATTCATCAAAACGAGTAGAATCCAATGATGAGGAAGGTGCCTGGTGGCCAAGTCTTCACTCATTTGCCATTGGGCTTAAAGATTCGCCCGATCTTATGGCAGCCAGGAAAGTAGCAGATCATATCGGAACGATTCATCATGAAGTTAACTTCACGATTCAAGAAGGACTGGATGCCCTCCATGACGTGATTTATCATTTAGAAACTTATGATGTTACCACAGTTAGAGCCTCAACACCCATGTATTTGCTTGCGCGAGTCATCAAGTCAATGGGTATCAAAATGGTCCTCTCTGGTGAAGGTTCAGATGAAATATTTGGAGGTTATTTGTATTTTCATAAAGCCCCAAATGATAAAGAGTTTCATGAAGAGACTATTCGAAAACTTGGTAAACTCCACATGTACGATTGTCTTCGTGCTAATAAATCTCTAGCTGCATGGGGTGTTGAAGGAAGAGTACCTTTCTTGGATAAAGAATTTTTGGATATCGCGATGAGGTTACATCCAGAAGAAAAAATGATCAAAGGAGACCGTATTGAAAAATGGGTGCTTAGAAAAGCTTTTGAAGATTATCTTCCATCAGAAATTGCCTGGAGACAAAAAGAACAGTTCTCAGATGGAGTTGGATATGGATGGATTGATGCACTTAAAGACTATGCCTCCGTTGCTGTGAGCGATGAACAATTTGAGGCCGCGAAATTTAGATTCTCTATTAATACCCCAAAAAGCAAGGAGGAATACCTGTATAGAAGCATCTTTCATGGTCATTTTGAATCAGAATCAGCTGCTAGCTGTGTTCCTTCCGTTAAATCGGTTGCTTGTAGTACGCCTGAGGCCCTATTGTGGGATGAGTCATTTCAAAACGCTGCTGATCCTTCAGGAAGAGCAGTTGCTAACGTTCATGATTTCGCCTATGAAGAGAAGGTTAGTAATTAGGTCTATTACAAGGATTACACGTTTTAGTGACTTCTAGTTGAAGAGAAGTTTGCCCTTCAGTTAGTTCAAAACTTCCATTCGGTTCATTCTTCCATGTGGTACAAGGCCCTTCTACATTTGTTGAATAGGGTTCTGCATTGAATTTTTCTTCTAAAAAAAGGTGATATTGGCCATAGGTTAGCGGTAGTGATATCATACCATTATTATCGGTTACAAACGTTGATATCTTCTCATTTTTTGAATTAGTTAAATAGAAGGTTATTTCTTTGGCTAACCTAGGTTTTTCTGAGCTTTCAATTACTTCAGAAGAAGGGTTTGCACCACCACAATATTTTGAAATCATCATTATTTTCAAATCTATCATGTTTGCGCTATTGGAATTATTCTTATTGGATCTACAAGACAATATGCTTGATGTAACAACTAAAGCAAAAAATAAACTTCCCAATTTTCTCATATTAAATAAAATCTAGGTTGCAAAATAGATTATTTGGCTGATAAAGCTGAGTAGGTGATTTAAAATCGAAATTTTATCTAAAAAATCAAGCTAAAAAAAAGTTTAATGCTAGTTTTAAGAGTTTAAGAACAATTGATAAGATGAAAAGAAACATGAAGAGACTCGCCATTTTGGTTTTGGTCACTGTAGGTATTTATGGAACATTTAATGGAATTCACAAAAACAAAAAGCAAGCGAAGCAAGAATATGTTGATTTTATCAACAATCACCCTTACGCTAATAGAGACTTCTCAATAGATGAACTAGCAGAAATGCCAAAGTTCGACAGACCAGACTTAGCGGCAGAACATAATTTCTTACAAGTAGTTGACCCGAGACTCAAAAGAATCCCAACGGAAAGATTGGTGGATGCATATGAAAGCACCAAACTGAGACTCAAGGAAGACTTAACAAAAAATGGAATTGATTTCAATAGTGATAATAGAAGAAAATCAAGAAGAATAGATTTTATTCAAGTCGATGATACTTACAGCGATATTGAATCGGCCGCCATCCCTAATGTTAATTGGGCAGAGAGAGGCCCCAATAATGTAGGCGGAAGAACACGAGCACTGATGTGGGATCCCAATGATCCCAATACAACAAAAGTATGGGCAGGCTCCGTATCTGGTGGTATTTGGTTTAATAATAATATTACTGATCCAAATTCCTCTTGGGTTCCAGTCAATGATTTTCTTGCCAGTTTAGCGATCGCTTCTTTTGCCTATGAACCAGTCAATACAACCACCTTCTATGCAGCAACAGGTGAAGGTTTTATCGCAGGAAATGGTGGCGGCGGTGTTGCTGGGGCAGGATTATATAAGAGCACTGACGCGGGGGAAAGCTGGACGTTACTGGAAAGTACTCTTGGTCCCGATTTTCGGTACATTCAAAAAGTAATTGTCACACCATCCAATTCATTGATCATTACTACCCGGCCGTCTATTAATGAAGGAGGTCAAGGAGGGGTCTTTAGATCAACAGATGGCGGAGAAAACTGGACACGGGTTATTGGTGGCAGAGGTGCAGACCTGCAACTAGCTACAAACGGTGATATTTATGCTTCCACAGGATTGGGAAGTGGATCAGGCCAAATTTGGAGATCAACTGATGACGGTATCAACTGGACGGAAGTGACGCCTCCTGGCGGAAATCCTCTTTGGATCGAATTAGCTGTTGCGCCTTCGCAAAGTTCGGAGACTTCATCGACGCGCATCTATGCCGTGGCACAAGATGCAAGTACACGTACCACGGTAACCTGGTTCCAGCGCTCAGACGATGGCGGAGATACCTGGGTAGACTTGCCAGTACCACGCTATGTAGAGCAAAATTGCTCAGAATCTACACAGGATTTCACCAGGGGACAGGCCTTTTATGACCTGATTCTAACAGTGCAGCCATCTAATGCCGATGTAGTAACTATTGGAGGAATTGACCTTTTCCGGTCCACAGAAGCGGGAAATAACATGTCATTGGTTTCCTATTGGACCGGAAACTGTGATGCATTCGTTCATGCAGATCAACATGAGGCTGTACATCGCCCAGGGTTTCCAAATGAAGCCATCTATGGGCATGATGGAGGCGTTTCTTATTCTCCAGACGTAGGAGATCCAAGTGTCTCCAACCCTACCTTTTTCACAAGAAATAATAACTACAGTGTCACACAATTCTATGCAATGGCAATGAGAAACGAAGAAGGGTCAGGCAACTTTCTCGCAGGTTCGCAGGATAACGGAACCCAGCGTTTTACAGATGCATCTGGAGCAACCACAGCGCAGGCAATTGGGGGTGATGGCGCTTTTTGCCATATCGATCAAACAGATGGCAATTATCAAATTGGGTCAGTACAATTCAATGCTGTTTTTCACTCCAGTAATGGAGGAGGGTCGTGGCAGGGACTTACAGGTCAGAATACGTCACATGCTTTCATCAATCCAACCGACCTTGACAATGATAGTCACATTCTATATACTGCGGCTGCTAGTAACCAATACATGGTTATTCGAGACATAAACACGACTGCACCTGCTGAAGAGGAGTTCGTAACCGTTACGATCGGAGGAAATATCTCACACATCAATGCCGATGCACCGACTGAGAACAGATTATACGTAGGAACAAGACAAGGAGGTGTATTTATTATTGACGCTGCAAATACAAATAACCCCACCGTCACAGAGATCAGCGGGGACATCTCTTCCTTTGGAAATGTTTCCTCCATTGGAATAGGATCCACAGAAGATCAACTGATTGTTACCTATTCAAATTTTGGGCTGACTTCTGTTTGGATAACCACAGACGGTGGAGAGACTTGGACGAGTAAAGACGAGGAGGGGCATGGACTGCCAGACATCCCCGTACGATGGGCACTATTCAATCCAAACAATACCAGCCAGGTTTTGCTTGCAACAGAGCTAGGTGTATGGTCGACAGACAATATTCTAGCCGAAAACCCTGGATGGGAACCAACTTCAAATAATTTAGCCAATGTTCGGTGTGATATGATACAATATCGTGAATCAGATGGAACGGTAGCAGTTGCTACTTTCGGTCGCGGTGTATTTACAACAGATGCCTTCTCTAGTACACAAGACACTAATCCTCCCACAATTGTTTCTTTCGACCCTTCTGACAATGAAGTTGAGGTTCTCCTAGATCAAAACCTAGCTATTTCATTTAATGAATCTATCAAATTAGGTAATGGATCTATTACCATATTTGACGCTACTGATGATTCCGTGTTTGAGACAATCGATGTAGCTTCTTCTAACGCTAATGTCTCAGGCGTTATACTTACAATCAATCCAACAAATAATTTCAATCCTAATACTAGTTACTATGTACAAGCAGATGCAGGTATCGTGACAGACAGTAACGGTAACGGATTTTTAGGAATAATTGATAATTCGACCTGGAATTTTGAAACATTTGATGGAGACATCCCTCCCACTTTAGCCCAATCTCTAGGTAATATAAGAATCATTGTGAACGAAACTGAGGTAGTAAGCGAAGTAGTTAATTTAAGTGGAGTATTCACAGATCCTGACAATGAAGACTCTGCTATCACTTTTGCCATAATTGCTAATAACAACCCAAATCTGATTGGTACATCAATTACGGGAGATCAATTGACTTTATCTGCTCTGGTTCCTGGTGAGCTGGGAGAAGCAGACCTTACGCTTGAAGGAACTTCCAATGGGAAAATCATAACAGACAATTTTGAGGTAATTATTGGAAATGAAATATTATACGACCAAACTACTGATATACTAACCACTGCAATAATATCCATGCAAATGACAGATCTGTCGGATACTTTAGTACAGCTAAGTGATAATTTTTTGGTCCCTGGTGGAGATGTCTGGGATTTATCAGCAATCACCGTTCTAGGAACCATGTCTGATCCGCCTGAAGGTCAATCAAATGATATCATCAGCTCATTTACGGTTGAAATTTATGGGGACGATGGTAATAATCCAGATGATAAGAACTTAATTCACTCAGAAACTGTTGGAGCAGATTTTTTACCTAGTCAAAATGAGGTCCGCCTGCCTTTAGATGTTGATCCATTAGGTCCAGGTCAATATTGGGTTTCGGTATATTCTGTTTCTCCTATTGAGACTGCTAGATGGAATTGGATAACCAGAACTTCTACCGATGAAGAATGGCACATTAATGATCGTCTGGGCTTCTTTGGTTTAGAGCCCGGTGCTTGGTTGAATGCAGGTTCAGTCGGAGATTTCGCCGGACAGGATTTGGCATTTACTTTGGAAGGAGCTTTATTGGAAGGCACTAACGCACCTAGTGAGCTGACTGCTGAAGTTAATACTGAAAAACAAGTATTGCTAACATGGACAGATGACTCAGATAATGAAACAAAATTCAATATTGAGAGGGCTACCAGAGAAAGTGGCCCATACGCTGAAATAGGGTCTGTGGATCCCAATACGACCAATTTTATTGATATGGAACAATTGGATGGGAATTCAAAATATTACTATCGAGTTATTGCTTCAGGACCATTGGCAGATTCTGAACCATCTACAATAGCGGATATACTAACAGTACCAAACTCCCCTACTGAATTGTCACTCTCCAATCAAGATCTTGGGAATTTCAGTATTTCATGGAGTGCGCAAACAGGTATTTCGGACTATGAAGTTGATATTTCTCCTAATAATTTTGACACTTTAATTGAGGGCTATGAAAGTTTACTAGTTCAAGGCCTTAATATCTTGGATGTGGAAGTTGAGGAAGTTGGCACATATCAAATCAGAATTAGAGCACTCAACTCATCAGGGTCATCCCTGAACTCTGATATATTGGAAGTTCCAATTTCAAGTGTTCTAAGTATTGAAGACTTGCAGCAGTTCTCCTTTGAGATGTATCCGAACCCATCAAGTAGTTACGTTAGCTTGGGAATTCCCTCTGATATCAATTCAGAATTCTCGCTTACCATTTCGGACTTAAGTGGCAAAAATGTGTTCATCACAGAGGTTCAGAAAGGCAATCAGTCAATCAATCTTGATATTTCTAACTATGAGAGCGGAATATATCTGATCAGTCTAAGAGGGGCATCACACTTCTCACAATCCAGGCTCATTAAAAAATAAGAACGTGTAAAACATAATAAATTTAGAATGCAGTTCTTAGAGCTGCATTTTTTTAATGCATCCGATCTGCCCTAGGTTCAAGGTCTTTCATTATTTCAGCCTCAGCTTTTAGAAACTCTTTCCATCGAGTATCAACTTTATCAGGATGAACATATTCTTTGGCTAATTCTATAAAGTTGTGGTAATGCCCCGCTTCTGAAACCATCAAATCATAATAGAACCGCTGCAACTCTTCATCAGCAATATTCTTCCATAACAGCTTAAAGCGTTCACAGCTTCTAGCTTCAATTAAAGCGTTCATAAGTAGTTTCTCCAGCAATTGATCCTCTTTACTTCCACCTTTTTTAAGAATAGATGAAAGTCTAGCTACATATTCATCTTTCCGCTTTTTACCCAACGTGTATCCTCTTTTTTTAAGATGTTCCAGTACCAATTCAAAATGAGCCCATTCTTCAGCGACAACAGGAGTAAGCACTTCCACTAATCTTTCCTTTTCAGGAAATTGAACAATCATGGAAATACATGAGCTTGCGGCCTTCTGTTCACAATAAGCATGATCTACTAAAATATCTTGAATATTTTTTTCTGCGATATTGACCCACCTTGGATCGGTAGGTAGTTCTAAACCTAGCGTAGTTTTTGTGTGCTCCATCAATCAAAAAATCTCCATTTCACAATTAAATCTAAGACTCTCGGCTGTCCCGGATAAAAGGGTGATGCAAAATATCCTCCATCAGTAGGTTGATCAATATGCGTCCATTTTAACGAGAGAAAGAAATTATCCAGTCTCATATTGATAAATAGATCAGCCTTATAATAACTTTCGATTTCATATTCATTTTGTACATAAAACTGCTGAATTTCAGGAGCATATGTATTAGCAAAGTAGGCAGATCTTGCGTGTGTGTCAACCCCAATTTCAAATGGAACCAAATCCTGAAACCAATTGCCTCTCCAGAAAATTCTTCCATTATAAAACAACTGTGGAATTCTTATCAATGAAGCATCATCTCCAGCAACATTTGTGAAATAAAAGGTGTTTTCAAAATGCCAGCCTTCTCCTTTTTTGTTTAAAAATCTAAAATTCGTTTGACCTCCTAACTTACTTATTAAAAATGTACCACCAATTTGCTGAGGCTGTCTTTGCTCATCAAAGTATAGATAGTTTTGATATGAAGTAAAGTCTACAGAGGGTATTAGCTCTAAAAATTTGTAGGTAAATTTTATATCGCCCTTCAACTGATTAGCAAAAACAGGATTAAATGAATTAGACCATTCATGGTGATTCCCAAAATACCTCCGATAAATAAATGGAACAGCAGCTCTTGTTGAACGATAAGACATATTTATATGATTGCTATTCAATGATCCGTTAAAAGAGTACTCTCCTCCTCTTAGATATTCTGCATCGCCTTCAATAGCAAATTTGTCTCTCCATTTGAATCTTACATATCCGCCAAGATATTGCTCAAGTTTTTCTACCCCAGGGTCTAAGAAATTATAGGTAAAATCTACCCATCTCACTCTAAGATAAGATCTGTAAAAGACACTGGCGATTTCTCCTTTTATCCCTGCTTCATTACTAAAAGCATTGAAATTTGATCTTTGATAAGTAGAATCTTCATCAATAAAGAAATTAGGATAGGTTGTCAAAGAATATGGATCATAATTGGCACTAGCCCCTCCTGCGAAATCTTTAAAGGTATTTTCTTCCGTTCTTCTGTCAAGAATATGATAGAGTTGAAAAGCATTTGCAAGCTGATAATCTTGATACAAATGAATTCTACTTTCTTTTACGTTGGTGGTCGCCTCGTCTAACCTTAGCAATGCATTGTCAAACTCAAAAAGTTCTGACCTCAACTGATTCTCGGTCAAATACCTAACACCTCCTAACTCAACTGCATTGTGATCTAGTTGAGTATATTGAAGCATGATTTGATACGGAATCTTTTGGTTTTTGTAATGCGTATATCCAGCAAATGATGCACTTTCTACCTGACGATCACCCTGGCCATTAGGAGCCAACTGCTTGTCTACTGTAAAGCGTTTATAATTAAAGCCAGCATTCCAATTAGGACTGATATTTCTGGAAAAATCAACACCAATGATATTTCGATTGCCTCCTCCAATCATAGCGAACAAATCAAAAAATGGAGATTTTGTGTCGTAAAATTTTATTTCTTCCGGTTGATAGGCAAACCTGGTGTAACCATTATAACCAGAACTTCTTCCTATTGCTTTAGCTGGACTATGAAATACAGAAAACAAAGGAGTTCCTATTACACCAAGGTTTTGAAGCTCACGTGCTGATCTATCCACAATAGATTGTCTCTCCATTAAGTAAATCGAAGTATCAACTACTTGATAATCACCTGAGTTATTTAAAATGATCGCCTCAGTTATGAACTTGGTAGTTTTCGGTCCATAAATCTGTTTGGTAGAATCATCCACTATCTGACTTAATAGTGAAAAACAAGAGAGTACCGCTATAAGTGAAAATAATAATCTCACGCGCAAATTTACTAATTGCATGTATGTGAATCATTTAAAACTTCAAGCTTTTGCAAAAAGTATTCCTATATCTTCGTTAATGAAATAATCTAAGTATGCGAATTCAAGATATTATTAGTCACCTGGAAAAATGGGCTCCCCCTTCTTTACAAGAATCTTATGATAATTCAGGACTTATCATAGGCGATCGAAACGCAACTTGCAGGTCTGCATTAATTACACTTGATGTTACTGAAGAAGTTATCGATGAGGCGATTGCAAAAGAAGCAAACCTTATTATAGCTCACCATCCTATTATTTTTAAAGGAATCAAGAAAATTGGAGAAACGCACTGGATTGATAAATGCATTAGAAAGGTAATTAAAAATGACATTAATATTTACGCCATTCACACCAACCTTGATCATGTACATACTGGTGTTAATAAGAAAATCGCAGATAAGCTGGAGCTGACAGACCTTCAAATCTTATCCCCTAAACCATCAACCTTAGCTAAGCTCACGGTTTTTGTTCCGGAAAACGAACAAGAAAAAGTGAAGCAAGTACTTTTCGACACTGGGGCTGGTGCAATTGGTAATTATGATGAGTGTAGCTTTCAGGCTAGTGGTTTCGGTACTTTTCGTGGAAATGAAACAAGTAATCCATTTATTGGTCAGCCAGGAAAAAGGGAGACAGTAAATGAGTTTCGTATTGAAGTATTAGTCAAAAAACATGAATTAGCTCAAATTCTTAAAGAGATGAAAAATGCGCATCCCTATGAAGAAGTGGCATATTTTATAACAGATCTACTAAACGATAATCAAGAAATTGGCTCAGGTATGCTTGGCATCTTAGCTCAAGAAATGAACACTATGTCTTTCCTGCAATCATTAAAGTCAAAAATGAATCTTGAAGTTGTCAGACATACAAGACTGGTAAAAGACAAAATCAAACGTGTTGCACTATGTGGTGGATCTGGTTCATTTTTACTAAGTCGTGCAATCAATAGAAAAGCTGATATTTTCATCACATCAGATTTTAAGTACCACGATTTTTTTGAAGCTAATGATCAAATCATCATTGCAGATATTGGCCATTATGAAAGTGAGAAATTCACTAAAGATTTGTTGCACGATGAATTAACTAAAACTTTCGCTAAGTTTGCGTTTCGTTTGTCGCAAGTAGACACAAATCCTATCAAATACTTATAAAACTGAATGGAAAATACAGTAGCTAAAAAGCTAGAAGCTTTAGAAAAACTACAAGCAATTGATTCAAAAATTGATGAGGTAAAAAAAGTTAGAGGAGCACTTCCAGAAGAGGTTCAAGACCTTGAAGATGAGATAGCTGGATATCAAACTCGATTGGATAAGCAAGCAGATGAGAAAAAGGAGTTAGAAGAAGGGATAGATGCGAATAAAGCAGCTATTAAAGACGCAGAAAAGCTTATCAAGAAATACGAGGAGCAGCAAATGAATGTCCGAAATAATCGAGAGTATGATGCGATTACGAAAGAGGTTGAATTGCAACAACTTGAAATACAAATCCTTGAAAAACGAATAAAAGAGGCCTACGAAAAAATTGAACTTAAGAAAGAGGAAACAGAAGAAACAAACGCTATTCTGACAGAGAGAGAAAAAGATCTTAACGAAAAGAAGGATGAGCTTGATTCCATCGTAAAAGAATCTGAAGAAGATGAACAGAAAATGGATAAAGAACGAGCAAAAGCAGCTAAAAATGTGGATGAACGGCTCTTGTTGTCTTATGAAAAGGTCAGATCAAATATGCGAAACGGATTAGCCGTTGTACCTGTTAAAAGAGGTGCATGCGGTGGTTGTTTTAACGTTGTTCCCCCTCAAAAGCAGGCTGAAATTAGAGAAAAGAAAAAAATAATCGTCTGTGAACACTGTGGAAGAATACTTTCAGACGTAGAGGATGTTATCGAGGAAGAGGTGAAACCAAAAAGAAGAACAACTCGCAAGAAAGCAACAGCTAAAAAATGATAAAAAGCCTCTAAATAGAGGCTTTTTATTTAACACCATCTTCGGGATTTCTGCCTTTAAACTGCTTGAAATATTCCTTTATTTCCTCGATTTCCTTTTCCATATTCCCTTGTACATAATATGGTTTATCAACAAAAACCGTTTTCGTTGAATAATCAAATCCAATCTTAACAATGGGAACGTTAGCCTTTTCAGCAATTCTGTAAAACCCTGTCTTCCATTTGGGAGCATAACTCCGAGTACCTTCTGGAGTTATCGTCATAACAAACTCTTGCTTGGAATTGTACAATTCTACCACCTGGTCTACTAAATTTCTATTTTGAGAACGATCAACAGAAACTCCTCCAATAAATCTTAAAAACCAGCCCACAATCGGAATGTTAAATAAGGATTTTTTGGCTAAAAAATTCGGTCTAAAACCTATCACATTCCGTGCACCCCAGCCGACAAAAAAATCCCAATTGCTAGTATGGGGTGCAACAATTACTACATACTTTTTTATATCAGGTTTTTGCCCATCAACTTTCCAGCCAAATAGTTTATAAAAAGTCGCCAAAATCAACCTAACCATGAGATGCTATCTGTTTATAAAGAGGTTCGAGACCTAGATATACAATCTAAAGATTTAATGATAAAATCAAAACAACTAAAAATGAAAATAGGGTCTACTCGTAGGCTCCCATGGAGGAAAATTTCTTAATTCGATCACTTATTCGATCATCTGGGGATTGAGAGGAAAGCCCCTTTATCTCTTTCAGAATGACCTTTTTTAATTCGGCAGCTGCTGCGTTGAGGTCATTATGTGCTCCGCCCAGCGGTTCTTTTATAATCCCATCAATCAATTTATTCTTCAGCATGTCTTTGGCTGTCAATTTTAATGCTTCGGCAGCTTGTTCCTTATAATCCCAACTTCTCCAAAGAATGGAAGAGCATGATTCCGGCGAAATAACCGAATACCAGGTGTTTTCCATCATCAGCACTCTATCACCTACTGCGATTCCTAATGCACCACCAGATGCACCCTCACCAATGATAATACATATTACAGGGACTTTCAATGTTACCATTTCTTTCAGGTTTCTTGCTATTGCTTCACCTTGACCTCTTTCTTCGGCTTCAAGGCCTGGATAAGCCCCAGGCGTATCAATTAAGGTGACAATAGGTTTATTGAATTTTTCAGCGATTTTCATCAGCCTCAATGCCTTTCGATAACCTTCCGGATTGGACATCCCAAAATTTCTCATTTGCCGCTGTTTGGTCGTCCTACCCTTTTGCTGACCAATGAACATTATAGCGTGGGAATCAACTGTACCAAATCCACCAATCATTGCTTTATCATCAGAAACAGCTCTGTCTCCATGCAATTCAATAAAATCTTCAGTGATTTCATAGATGTAGTCAAGTGTGTAAGGTCTGTCTGGATGTCTTGAAAGTTGAACCCTTTGCCATCTGGTTAGGTTGGACAAGGTTTCTTTTTTTAACTTAAGTATTTTATCCTCTAGCTTATTTACTGCATCAGATACGTCAACATCACTGCTTCTAGCCATTTCCTTCATATCAGCAAGTTTTGACTCTAATTCTGCAATAGGCTTTTCAAAATCTAATAGCATTCCTTTGGATTTTTATTAACAAACATAGTGATGAATGCAATAATGAACCTTAAAACAAGTGTAATAAATATACAATCAGAATTTTGCTTGAAATGCCTTAAAAGATTACTTTTGCATTCAATTTTTAAAGAGGTCCGGTAGTTCAGTTGGTTAGAATGCCTGCCTGTCACGCAGGAGGTCGCGAGTTCGAGTCTCGTCCGGACCGCTTCTTATAAACCCCTAAAAAATAGGGGTTTCTTTTTTTGGTAAATGTTTAAAACAAATCTCAGATAAAATTTTTAAATATTCACTATCCATGATATGAACCGTTTTATCTCCATATCACTGATACATCCTATAAAACATATCAATTACACGTTTTTATCTAAAAAAATTACAATCTTGTAGAACTTAAATACCAATTTATCTTATTTTGATAATACTGCATGATTTTTTACAGAGCAGATTTGAATTAATTAATCAGATATCACTACCTTCGAGGTATTACTTAAATTTAATTAGCTATTTTACCTATCTCACCTAGTATTAAAATGATTGAAAATTAGCTATAAAGAACTACTATGTATTACCGCCTGAACAACCGCCGTAAATCTTCTGATAAGAAAAGTATTCTTATTATAGAGGATAATAAATTTATGCTTACCTTATTAACTAATATCTTAAGTGAAGATTTCACCGTTCAAACCTTCACCTGTGCCAACGAAGCACGATACTGGATACAGGAAGGGAATAATGTCGATGTGATTATATCTGATATAAATTTAGATAAATCAAATGGTCTTGAATTTGCTAAAGATGTGAAGTCAGATGATCATTTGAAGCACATACCATTTATATTTCTATCTGGAATGGATGAAAGAGAATTGAATTACGACTCCACAGAATTGAAATATGACGCTTATATTAGTAAACCTTTTAACCCGGGTAATTTAATTGATCGGATAAAAGAGGTAGCATAAATCATTCCTTGATCTTAATTATCAAAAATGAATCATGGGTCTGAATTAATCCTGAATTTGGATTCCATCCATAAGGATTATATTGTTCATTCATCGAGCAAGGTTGACACCAAAGTCAAACCGGCCATACTATATCTTGGCGATAGAAATCTTCAATACATTAAAGATTTCGAAAAACAAGGATATACACTGATTCAAACGCTAAAGGCAAAAGCACTTAAAACCTTGATGACCAGGTGGTCAGTCGAAGACGATGGATTACCATTGGCAATTATCGTTGATGATCAATTCCTACCAACATTACTACTTGAAAATCTTAAAGAACTTCGAAGATCCTACCCTTTTAAAGGAGTTCCAGTCTTTGCATTCGCTAAAAAGAAAGATAAAATAGCAATATCTGCCATTAATTCATTGCAAATTGATGACTATGAACCATACCCAATTAAACCTGCTCAACTTCAAGCTAAGATTGGTGTGTATGAAACACTTAAAAAAGCTGGAATATCAACTTGGGGAATATCAGCTGAACGTGAATTTAATCTTGATGAAAAAAATGCAGTTTGGGCTCATAAAAGACTATTTGATATAGTATCGGCTTCACTTGGGTTATTACTTGCAACTCCAATATTGCTTTTAGCTATAATTGCTATAAAGATAGAATCCAAAGGTCCTATTTTTTATCTTTCAAAAAGAGCTGGAAGAAATTATAAAGTATTCCAATTTTTCAAGCTTAGATCCATGTATCCAGATGCAGACAAGCGTCTTGAGGAGCTAAAAGCAAGGCACAATCAATACAAAGACGGCAACCAATTCGTCAAGATTAAAGATGATCCAAGAATCACTCGAGTTGGTAAATTTATTAGAAGCACCAGCATTGATGAAATACCTCAACTTATCAATGTTCTGAAAGGTGATATGTCAATTGTAGGTAATAGGCCATTGCCTCTTTATGAAGCACAAGAGCTTACGGTTGACGATCATGCTGAAAGGTTCCTAGCTCCAGCCGGAATTACAGGATTATGGCAAGTGCTAAAGCGTGGAAAAAGTGAAATGTCTAGTGAAGAACGTATCCTTTTAGATAGGATTTATGTAAGAAAAAATTCTTTTCTCTTCGATGTTAAGCTGATTCTTATGACAATTCCAGCATTATTACAAAAAGAAGATGTGTAGTTAGTTAATCTAAAATCAAGATCTTATGGGGGTCTTGCATTCTCTCATTAATGATCACATGATAGACCCCCTTCTTAAGGCTCCCAATATTAATCACAGCGAATAAAGATTCATTAAGAAACCGATTCAATAACTCTTTTCCGTCCAGAGAGTAAATTCTTATATTTTTCAATGCGAAAGAAGATTGGATATGTAACTTACTACTTACGGGATTTGGCCAGATGACTAACTCACTCCTGGTTTCTTCTGCTCCCAAAACTCTCACAAAAGTAGTGTCAATTATAATTGAAGAACTAGTTAAACATTCCCTCGCATCTTCGACTTCAACACTATATTCTCCTGACCCTGATATTTCTATTTTTTTGGAGGTTTGACCATTGTCCCAAATAATTTCATACGGAAGTGTACCTCCACTTACCTCAGCAATCAATATGGAATCCTTTTCATCAAAGAGAATTTCTACAACCAAAGAACATCGATCTCCAATTGTTAGTATCCCAGACTTATATGAGAAAAAATAATTATTACTTAATCCATTAGCAACATTAATTGAATATTCACCTGGAGCGCTATTCTTATTCGCGTTTGTTGAAGTACTAGGAGATCTCTCCAAGATTGAAGGATCATCTTGGCCCACAAATCCATCATATGTTAATGTGAATTCGGGAATATCTTCGCCCTGATTAACGTATTCATCATTAGCCCTCACAATTAATTCCGAAGGTAACATTTCCAGTTCACCCTGCTCATAAATTAAAACATACTTACTAATTGTCTGTCCACCAGAAATAGAAATAGGATAAGTTCCAACTGGGCTTTCTGAAGTTGCGGTAGTATAAATTTCCGGTTGCTGAATAATCACCTCCTCGAGATTATCCCCATTAGCTAAACCTTTATATCCATAGGTTAGAGCTGGTAATTTTTTGCCATATATTGAATTTGCATTATTTGCTGTAACATACAAATTAATTGAATTGGTAGAAAGAACAGATAGTTGAAATTCCTCCTCGAAACTACCTTCCCCATTAGATGCCGACAACCTGATTGTATAAGTATCTT
>CAYWOQ010000002.1:112923-131648 GCA_964459925.1 uncultured Roseivirgaceae bacterium | reverse complement strand
CTACACGTATTGAATAGCTCTCCTGAATAGAAAAATCCACATCCTCACCAATAAACAACTCATCCCCAACTATAGAAAATCGTGTATTGTCCGTGTCACCAGTACCCGTCACCAATGAATAGGTAAGTGGGTCCGAGCCATCTGAACTGAAGCTACCTACAAGACTACCTCCAACCGTTCCATCAACAAGTGAATTACCATTGAGTATAATTGATGTAGGAGGTAAAACTGAAATTCCTCCACCTAAGAAATAAATATCCGAAACATCTTGATCTGTTAATTCTTTTTCACTCCAATAGTCAATACGTTGAATTTGACCCACAAAATCCATCTTCGTTTTATCACCAAGATCAGAAGATAAATACTGCCCGTCACCTCTCTCACCAAACTGAATATCTCCAGTATGAGAATCAAGAAAGCTTTGAGTTATAAAATTAGTTGTTCCAATTTCTATTGCATTGACATACATTTTAATGTTAGCTCCAGAGATTTGATCAGACAGATTAAATACTACAGCGACATGATAAACAGAATTAGCCTCAATTTGATATTGAATTGAGTTCCTAGCAGTATTATCTTGTGTAATAGTAAAGGTTAAATAATCATCATATAACGCAATGTGCCAGCCGTGAGTACTACCTCCTTCTTCATATATATTTCTCCATCCAGATAAAGCGGTTGAGCTAAACCACAAAGAGATTGATCTAGCCTCAGTAGATGGATCTGTATTTATCAAGTCAGAATTAGTAGGATTGATGAATGAGGAACCATTAGATTGCCATGCTTGACCAGCAACTCCAGGAATAATTGAGGAGCTATATTCGATGTTTCCAGAACTGTTTGTAGTGAGTCCATTTAACTCATTAAAGGTTCCATCTAATGCCCAAGTGAAATCAGGTAATCCAATACTTACATTTGCAATCACAGAATTATAATCCTCAGGTCCAGTTATAAACCCATCTCCTGATATTACATTTGAATTATTGCCTGAGAGGTCAGTATGAACAAAATGCAGATAATATGTTGACTCAATATCTAAACCACTGAAGCTTACATTTTGAGTACCTATAGAAGTTACTCCAATATTTCCATTAATAATACCAGTTGAACCTGAATGGTCCTTACCTTCTTTTATTTGTTCGATAGTTGGTGTTGTATTATTAGACGATACAACCCAATACAATGTACCATTTGCTTCATCAGTATCAACTGACCCAATACCGGAAATACTACCGCTAGATTCATCAACTGGAAATGACAGAACTGGGGATGTTTCGTCTGCAACAGGATTCCGATCTTGTGCTATTAGCCAATCCCAAAAAGAACCAGAATTCCAATGGTAATAATCAAAACCACCACCTCCCATGTCACCTGTTTCCTGAGGCTCTGTATTCCCTTTATCGTTATATACCACAGAATTAAATGTACCATGTCCCACGTTCTGATAGAATGTATATCTATATTTTGAATGATCTTGACTTCCAACAACATTCATTATTCCACGAAAGAATTCTCTTGTAGGAACGTAGCTTATTGTATTATCAGCTAATGAGTGATGAAACCATACAGATGATCCAGAATTCGCTACATTCTCATGCTGTTCAACAGAGGTGTTACTTGATATAACAGAAGCACTCGGAATGTGTGCAGCAACACTTTTAAAATTATCGGTATTCTCCTTTGACCATTCATCAAAAGCCCCTCCTGAAAAAGAATTATAGGAAACTGACCAATTATATTCAGTAGTTTTACTCGAGTACTCAACTCTAGCCCAACCATAAAAGGAATTAATACGAGTAGGGGTACCTGTAAAATTGCTGCTTGGGTCTTGCGGAACTAGTATTACAAATGGAACATCATTTGATTTTAGCCAATTAATAATACCCCAATTACCTAATTTATCTTCCAAGGATGAAACCGAACCATCTCCTTGTCTCCCTGCCCCATGCAATACAATGAGTACAGGCCAGTCATCCCTGCTTTCGTAGTTAATGGGTAAGTACTCATAGTATCCTAATCCATTGTCATTTCTTGTTTTTCTGCCTACGGGTGTTAATGAACTGGCTTGGGCAAACAAAGAAATAATACTACACATAGTGAGTATTAAAGCGGCGGTAATCTTCATCAGATGCGGTTTATATCGCAAATAAAAGTAGTCACTGCGTAAAAAAGAAGATATAGAATAAAAAATCACAATGCATTTTTCCTGATTTCTAGGCTTTATAACTCATTTAATCAGCAATCTATTTGATCCTAATTTCGATTACCTTGGGACTTTAGCCAATCCCAGAAAGAGCCGGAACTCCAATGGTAATAATCAAAACCTCCCTCTCCCATATCACCTATTTCTTGAGGCACTTTATTTCCTTTGTCATTATAGACAACAGAATTAAAAGTACTATGCCCAATATTTTGATATAATGTATATCTATATTTAGAATGATTTTGACTCCCTGCGATTTTCATAATACCACGATAGAAGTCTCTTGTTGGCCCATAGCTTATTGTATCATCTGAGAAGGAATGATGAAACCATATAGATGATCCTGAATTAATCACATTCTTGTATTGTTCGATTGTGCTCTTGCTCGGTAACAATGATGCACTAAGAATATGTGCTGATACACTCTGAAAGTTATGTGTATTTTCCTTACACCATTCACTAAAAGCTCCTCCAGAGAAAGAATTATATGATACGGACCATTTATTCTTGTTGGTTTTATTTCTGTACTCCTCTCTTGCCCAATCATAAAAAAGCTCAAGACGAGTAGGCGAACCAGTGAAATTACTACTGGGGTCCTGGGGTATTAATATTACGAATGGTACATCATTTGATTGCACCCAATTTACTATTCCCCACGTACCCAATTTCTTTCTTAATGATGATTTATCTCCATTTCCTTGGCGACCAAAACCATGAAGGACTATGAGAACAGGCCAATCATTCTTATCGTTGTAGTTATATGGCAAATATTCAAAATACCCGAGTATATTTCCATTTCTAGTTTGTCTTCCTATTGGGGTCAATGAGCTGTCATTTTGAACCTGAGCACAAGAGCACAAGAAAATGGTAATTGAAAGGATAATTAATAAGTACCTCATTAGTAAGAGATTTATAGAGAAATTTTTAACCCTTGATCCAAAAGGATAACTTCTAAAAATGATCACAACTGTTAAACTTTTGATTTATAAAAATATCGATGCTTAATTTGCGAAGGATTTAACTATCGCCTAACTAACCAATCATAAGAACTCCATTGTCTATGTTCTCGGACATTTTACTTTTAGGCATATCCGGTATACCTTTTTTATATTGCATTGTATGCACTAGTTACAATCTTTTATTTGCAATTGCCTCCAAATTTTACATAAACTTTTCTCCAGCGTTAGAAAATCCTTGGACCCAATTCTTAGTACTTATTCCAGCATACAAAGAAGATGAGATTATTTTAGACTCAGTTAAAAAGAATTTATCTTCAGTAAGATACAATGAATCTTCTTTCAGTTTTGTAGTAATTGCAGATCAACTTAAACAAGAAACCATAAAATCGCTTAAAAAAATTGATCCCAAGGTTTATGTACATGAAGTTAATTTTATACAAAGTACAAAGGTAAAATCCCTCAATTCAGCAATTAAAGACTATTCAAGAAAGGGGTTTGATTATATCGTAATCTTAGATGCAGATAACATAATGCATCCAAACTTTCTGAAAAATATCAACATTTGTATTAAAAATGGCTATCTGGCAATTCAAGGAAGAAGAATGGCTAAAAATAAAAATAATAGTTTGTCCATTTTGGATGGACTGAGTGAAGAAATTAATAATTCAATTTTTAGAAAGGGAGGAAATGTTCTTGGACTTTCTTCCCCTATTTCTGGCTCAGGAATGGCTTTTAAATATGAATTACTAGAAAATATCCTAAGCTCTGAAAGTGCGCTCGGAGGGTTCGATAAAATGCTACAAGTTCGTATAATAGAACAAAATATAAAAATTAGATTTTGTGAAAATGCTGTTGTCTATGATGAGAAAACGGATGATAAAGATGTTTTCAAAAATCAAAGGAAAAGGTGGTTAAATAGTCATTTCCTTTATTTCACAAAATTTCTGCGAAATGGCATTAGAGGTATTTTAAGATTCAATTACGATCTTTTTAATCTTACAGTTTTTATTCACGGGCTGCTTCCACGGTCTTTCAATATAATTATCATAGGATTAATGCTATTCATCTCTTTTTTCACCCCAGACATCTATTTTTTGAAGTTTAACCATTGGTTGTTAATATTTTTAAGTTTTGTAACTGCTAACTTAATCGCAATTCCGAAAGAATACTTAAACATTGATTCGTTAAGGGCACTAAGAGGTTTACCTGTCGCTTTCTTGAATATGTTCTTAGCACTAATCAAAATTAAAGAATCAAATAAATCATTTATACATACACCACATAAAAAGCACCGCTCAAATGAATAGCAAACGACCATTGGAGTATACTAGATACGCCGATATTAAACGTCTAAAATTTATAGAATCTCAGCTAAATGCTAATGGTTTCAAAAAAGGAGCTTCAATCTTGGATGTAGGATGTGGGAATGGAATCATAAGTATGCATCTAGGAAGATTAGGATATAATGTTGTAGGTGTTGAACTAAGTGATGAAGCACTAAAAGTTGCTATAGAAAATAATAATCTCAGTAATGTGGAATTTCGAAAGGAAAATGCTGAAAATCTCAGAATTGAAGGTTTATCTTTTGATGTTGTAATATGCTCAGAAGTATTAGAGCACCTTTATGAACCTGAAAATTTACTTCAACCTCTTCATGGATTATTAAATAAAAACGGAATTTTCATTGTAACCGTACCTAACGGCGTTGGTCCAAGGGAACTCTTAGTAACACGTCCATATATTTCTATGAGAAAAATTCCATTACTTTTAAAGCTGATTAATAGTTTTAAAAAAATACTAGGATATCAAGGCACAACCATTCAGTCTTCTGCTTCTGACCTTGATCATGTGCAGTTCTTTACTAGAAGAGCATTAAGAAAATTAGCGGAGAAAACATCATTTAGGATTATACTTTTCAAAGCTTCAAACTTCATTGATGACGTGTTTCCTTTTTCTCTAATAGGGCGTAGGTCTTTGGCAGTTCAAAAATTTGATTCTAAAGTTGCTGATCTATTACCGGTGGTAATGTCCGGCGGATACCTGATGGTATGGCAGAAGGCTTAAATTCAGAATAAATGTCAAGACCTCAGATCTCTTTTATTACAGTAAACTACAATGGATTGGCTGATACAATTGAGCTAATAGACTCTATAAATAAGTTAGTTCTTGACTTATCATTTGAAATTATAGTAGTAGATAATGCTTCGAAAAAGGATCCAAGTAATTTTTTTCATGAAACATATCCTGATGTGTTGTTCATTAGATCCGAAAAGAATCTAGGGTTTGCAGGTGGCAATAATCTTGGAATCAAACATTCTTCTGGACAATATTTATTTTTTGTTAATAATGATACTACCCTCACTGGAGAACTGACACCCGGAATGGTGAGACGTTTTGAGGAAAACCCCAGTCTAGGCATGCTTTCGCCTAAAATATTATTCCATAATAGCAATGTCATTCAATATGCCGGGTTTATGCCTCTGGATAGTTTCGCAAGGAACAGCTCCATAGGAAATAAAGAGCGTGACTCAGAATTATATAGAGGCTATTTAGAAACATATTCTGGTCATGGAGCGGCCATGATGGTTCCTCGAGAAGTAATCAATAAAGTAGGCATGATGCCGGAACTTTTTTTTCTTTATTATGAAGAACTAGATTGGGCATGTCAAATCAGAAATCATGGGTACAGTATTTGCGTAGATCAGCAATTAATTATCTACCACAAGGAATCTATGTCCGTCGGTAAGACAAGCTCATTGAAAATTTACTATCATTTTAGAAATAGAATTCTATTCGTTAGAAGAAATTACGATTCAATCAGGAAGGTCTTCACCCTGAGTTATTTAGTCATAGTGGTTTTTATTAAAAACTATCTTAAATCATTATTTACAAATAATCCTGCAACTGCTTCACTTCATTGGAAAGCCCTGGTATGGAATTTTAAGAATTAAAATGAAACCTATTAAAATATTAATGACCATTAGGCAAGGCGAAGTTGGTGGTGGAGAATCCCACGTATTTGATCTATCCACCAATCTTGATACCACAAAATACGAACCTTACGTATTGGCCTTTACGGATGGTGCTTTAATCCGTAACCTGGAACAAAACGGAGTAAAGACTAAGGTGATCTATACAAAAATCCCATTTGACCCGAGGGTAAGAAAAAAAGTTGAGGATTACATTATTGAAAACGGGATTCAAATGATCCATTCCCACGGAACCAGGGCAGCATCAAACTCTCTCTATGTTTCTAGAAAATTAAACCTCCCCATACTCTATACAGTGCATGGATGGTCTTTTAATGACAATCAAGGTGCACTAAAACATAGACTTAGAATTGCCAGTGAGAAGTATATTACGAGAAGAGTAAATAAAGTAATTAATGTCTCCCAAGGAAATCAGGATGCGGGTAAAAAATACATTAAAGGATTTGATTCAGTCATTATCAATTATGGAATCTCATTTGATCGCTTCAATACAGATTTGGATAGAGATGCGTTGAGAAAAGAATTTGGATTCGCAGATGATGAAATATGGGTTGGCTTTATTGCACGAATAACCTACCAAAAAGACCCATTAACATCGCTGAGAGCTTTTAAAGTTGCCTCAGAAAAAAATGGTAAGCTTCGTCTTTTGATGGTTGGCGAAGGAGATATGGAAGAAGAAGTCGAAAGATTCATTGACCAGAATGGAATGCAGCATTTAATAAAAAGGATGGGCTTTCAATCAAGAGTGCCAGATCTTCTTACTGCAATTGACATCTTTACTCTTGTTTCCAGGTGGGAAGGATTGCCTATCGGATTATTAGAATCAATGGCAATGAAGTCAGCGATCATCGCATCTAAGGTAGATGGCACTAAAGAATTCTTATCCGATGGTGAAAATGGATTTCTGGTAGAAAAAGAAGATGAAGAAAGCTTCGCTAATTGCATTCTAAAATTAGCAGAAAATGAAAATATGCGAATACAATTCGGAGAAGCCGTTCATAAGCTAGCGAAAGAAAAGTTTGCCGTTGATCGAATGGTAGATGAAACCCAAAAAATCTATGCGAATTATTGTGAATAAAACATTTTTTGTAATCTGATTTTTAGTTCAATTATCATCGATGGGTCATAGAAAAATTCACGTGCTGTTCTTACTACTACTTATTTTCACAGGTGGAATCCTTGTGATACTAAATTTTTTGAATTTTAGAAGCTTATGGCTTGATGAAGCAGCTCTTTCGTTAAATATTTTAGAGAAATCCATAATTGAATTAACCAAACCTCTAGACTATAATCAAGTGGCCCCTATTGGTTTCTTAATTATTGAAAAACTATTCAATAGTTTTTTGGGAAATTTCGACTGGTCATTGAGAGTCTTTCCGGTACTTTCTTTCTTTCTGTCTTACTATTTGATATATAGAGTATCCTTAAAAGTTTTTGAGGATAAAATTTTTCCTTATCTAACCACGGCTTTTTTTGGCACATCTTATTACATCATCTACTACTCTGCGGAAGTAAAGCAATACATGTCTGATACAACTGTCTGTTTGTTGATTTTACTGGCAACTATCAATTATTCAAATCAAAAAGGGATAAGAAATTTATTACCGTACTCCATTGTGGGTGTAATATGTATATGGATATCAAATATTTCCATCATACTATTATTCACATCTGGTTTATTGTTTATTTATTATGTTTTCCAAAATAGGAATTACCTTGACATAGTATGGGTACTTGGCTCTTGGGTTGTTTCATTCGCATTCTACTATTTTGAATTTATTCATAGCCACCCCACCCAAGAGATGATGCTCGAATATTGGGATGATGCCGGTGCGTTTCTTCCGAAGAATATATTAAGTCTGGAATTTTACACATCTTTTGTTGATAAAATACAGGCTTTTTTCAACTTGCTGGGTTACAATCGATTAGGTCTTTTAATGCTTCCTTTTTTTGGGGCTGGAGTCTACTCTTTATACCGGAGTGAACGAGTATACTTATACCTACTTTGTTTCCCCATAATTCTCCATCTTTTTCTTTCATACTTAAAAGTCTATCCTTTTGATCTTCGATTAATATTATACCTACTTCCAATATTAATTCTAATCTGCTTTTTTGGTATTTCCCATATTTTTACCAGCTTCAGATTACAAAACCTCAGATATTCTTTTCTCTTCCTCTACATTCCAGTCCTTCTCAACTTGATACTATTAGGGTTAAGAGGTTTTCCTACTGAAAATGAAGAAATAAAGGCCTCTCTTAATTATTTGAAAGACAATCTTGAAGATTATGACCAACTATATATTTATGAGGGAGCTTCTCTTTCATTTCATTTTTATGAAAAGTTTCACCCTGAGCTGATACCTGTTGAGAAAAAAAATATCATATACGGAAAAGGGTATCGTGAAAATTGGTATAACTACGAAAAAGAAATTTTAAAACTTGATGATTCTGTTTGGGTGCTTTTCTCCCATGTATTTTGGAAAAAGAATGAGGTAGGACAAGATGAGGAAGAATACATTGTTGACTTATTTAAGAAAAACGGGTATCTAACTAGCAACAAAAAAATATATGCTGGATCTTCAATATATTACCTTAAAAAGCCCAGATAATTTCAGGATAAATATTAAAACATTTTTAGTTAATAGCACTGTAACCTACCAACCAATCAATAAATGAAACTTAGTATCGTAATTCCTGTTTACAACGAAAAGAACACACTTGGTGAAATCCTCCAGAAGGTTGAAGAGAGTAGCCTTCCCTCACAAATCAAAGAAACTGAAATTGTCATTGTTGATGATTATTCAACTGATGGAACCAGGGAGCTCTTGAATGAATACGAAAAACATTCAAACAAAAAAGTATTCTATCACGATTTTAATCAGGGCAAAGGAGCTGCGATAAAAACTGGAGTTGATCACTTCACAGGCGATATAATGATCATTCAGGATGCGGATATGGAATATGATCCAAATGAATATACGAGTCTGCTAGAGCCAATTGTAAATAATCGAGCAGATGTTGTATTCGGATCCAGATTCCTTTCAGGGAGACCTCATCGTGTGTTATATTTTTGGCATAGTATAGCAAATAATATCCTGACCTTATTATCTAATATGTTTTCAGATCTCAACCTCACTGATATGGAAACCTGCTATAAAGTCTTTAAAAGAGATGTCATCAAGAGTTTTGAAATCGAAGAAAAAAGATTTGGTCTTGAGCCGGAAATAACCGGAAAAGTAGCTGAACTAAGTAGAATTAAGAACATCCGAATCTATGAAATTGGAATTTCATATTACGGTAGAACTTACGAAGAAGGGAAGAAAATTGGATTAAAGGATGCATTTAGAGCCCTTTATTGTATTGTTAAATACAATAACTCGAAACTTGCAATTTTCACAAAATATGTTCTGGCCGGAATTTTAGTGGTGATTTCTCAGATAAGTTCTCTTTACATTTTTAGAGAATTCGTTTTTCCTACCCTTGATATAAACATTACCCATCTTTTAAGTATTCTGGTGAGTCTTATTGTGGGCTTTCAATCCCACTCAAATTTCTCATGGAAGCAACATCGCCCCTACTCAAATTCATTACAAAAAAGAATAATCTATTTTTTAGGTATATCCTCACTTTCTATTCTGGTAAGAATAACATTATTTTATTTCCTCGACAAATTAGGTGTCGGGTATTTATCAAATGCATTCATTTCCATCGTAGTAGCAATAATAATTAACTTCATAGGATATGATAAGCTTGTGTTTAGGGTACGTAAAATTAAACTCTAGAAGAAGGTTAGAATGAATAAGCACCTATTATTATTGACGGGTATATTCATTGCATCAAGAATTTTATTTAGACTAATTTTCAACGTTGAGTTTGATGATTTTCTGTTTGAAGAGGGGTGGCAATTTCTTGATAAGAGCTGGCTTAAAAATGACTTATTCGGTTCAATTTATTACCTTCATTCGCAACCCCCATTTGGCAATCTGGTAATCGGGATTTTACTTCTTTTTTTTAAAGATATAAGTGCCCCGCTTCACTTTTTATTTATGTCATTTAGCCTTATTGCAGTATTATCCTTCTACCTTTCCTGCATCACCTTAGGCATCAGAAAAAAATATTCAATAGTCATTGGTATATTTTTAATTTTTCACCCTCAACTCATTCTTTACGAAAATTACTTTTTTTATTCTGTACCTGTAATGTCACTGATCACAGTATCAGTGTACTTCATTATCAAATATTTCTCATTAAAAAAGGTAAAATACATTTTGCTGTTTTTTACTTCACTTCTTCTTCTCTCATTAACGAGGAGCATGTTTCATCTTGTCTTTATTTTGGGAATACTAATTCTTCTATTTCTAATTTCTGAGCATAAAAAGCAGTCAGTATTTATCGGGTTAGCTATGCTTATTTTATGCTCATCCTGGTATTTTAAAAACAAAATGGAATTTGGATTTTTTGGAGCATCAAGCTGGATGGGTATGAATATCAGCAGAATAATGCTAGAAAAGGAAATGCAGGATACTTACTTGAGCGAGGGGCCCTTTATGCCTTTAGGGAATTATGAGAAAAAAGGATATCAACTTAAGAATAATTACCCTCAGATACCCCAGCTATATTCAAAGACCAAAAAAGACTCGATTGTAAATTTCAACAATGAAAATTACATATACCTGGCAAAGGAATTCAAAGAAGCTTCTATACAGCAGTTAAGAAAAAAACCTTCATTCTATTTAACCAACGTACTCAAAGGAACTCTCTTTTACTTTAAGCCTACGATCCATTACAGTCATTTACAAACAAATTACAATAAAATACAAACTTTCTCAAGCTTCTACATTTTCGATTTACCCAACCTAATTGAACTAGCAGGAGTAAAGCTTAGTAGAGACGCATTCATAATTCTGAGTGTGATTCCCGGCATGACGTTTCACCTGATTATCTACTTCCTGCTATTCAGATATTTTAAAGAGATTAAATGGAAAAAACTTACTAACCAAAACAAACAAATTATTTTCTTAACAATATTTATACTCTTTGTTATGGTAGTCGGAAACTTGTTGGAGCTTTTTGAAAATAATAGATTTAGGTTTACTACTACCACTATTTTCTACTTGCTATCCATCTTCCTGTTTGACCACTTCTTTATTAGGAAAAAGTCAAATTTGAGATTTATGAATAAAGTAATGGGAAAGGTTTCGAATTAGATATTTCCCCTTTTTAGTTCATTGAAAGCATAATGGCATGCTCTGGCTGTAAATGCCATATAGGTAAGTGATGGATTTTGAGTAGCAGATGATGTCATAAAACTTCCGTCTGTTATAAATATGTTATTAACATCATGCATTTGATTGTATGCGTTTAAGACAGAAGTTTTTGGATCCCTCCCCATCCTGGCAGTTCCCATTTCATGAACTGCAGAACCGGCAGGTCTTTCATAATTAAAAGGTCTAATATTTTTAAATCCAGATTTTTCAAGCATTTCAACGGCACTATCTTTCATGTCTCTTCTCATCTGCTTTTCATTCTCTCCATACTTAAAGTGAATTTTCACCAATGGAATACCCCATTGATCTAGTTTGCTATAGTCGAGAACTACTCTATTATCAAAATATGGAAGCGTCTCGCCCCATCCGCCAAGCCAAAGTCTCCAGTTACCTGGTTTTGTTAATTCCTTCTTGTATTCTTCACCAAAACCATCAATTAGTGCCATCTTATCTCGCCACTCAATCCTCTCTCCTACCCCTTGAAACCCATAACCCCTTGAAAAGCTTGACATTTTAGTTTTATCATCTACGTTTCTAAATCGAGGCACATAAATATTATTTGGTGTTCTCCCGTAGTAATATTTATCTAAAAACTTATCGCTTTCTCCCTCTGCACCTGCCATTACAAAATGGTCCATTAAATTATGCCCTACTTGTCCACTTGAATTACCCAAACCATTAGGGAAATCCGAAGATTTAGAATTTAGTAGTATAGAGGCGGTTGCGATTGTAGATGCATTTAAGAATATTATTCTTGAATTATATTCTCGTACTTCTTTCGTCTCTGTATCTATAACGCGGACTCCGGTTGCTTTTCTATTTTCCTTATTGTAAAGTACTTCAGTAACGATTGCATTAGAAACCAATTCTAAATTACCTGTCTCTTTCGCTGCAGGCAAAGTAGCCGAGTTACTACTGAAGTAGGCCCCGAAAGGACACCCTCTACTGCATAAATTTCTGTATTGACAAGGGCCTCTTTTTCCAATTTTGCTAGTTAAGTTAGCGGTTCTACCAATAGTTACGATACGGTCATCATAGATCCGTGAAACCTCCTGAGCAAAATATTCTTCAATGCAGTTAAATTCAATTGGCTCTAGAAATTGTCCGTCTGGTAAATGAGATAATCCTTCCTTGCGCCCACTAACGCCGACGAATTTTTCAACATAATCATACCATGGAGCAATATCATTATATCTAACTGGCCAATCCACTGCCACACCCTCTTTTAAATTCGCCTCAAAGTCAAGGTCGCTTAACCTGTAGCATTGTCTACCCCACGTTAATGATCTACCACCTACCTGGTAACCTCGTATCCAATTAAACGGATCCTCCTGAATGTATGGATGTTCTTTATCACTGACAAAAAAATGCTTATTTCCTTCGTCATACGCCTGAAACTGGACCGGGTTTTCTTCTCTTTCTTTGTTGGTCGAGTACAACCTGTGCTTAAAATCCCATGGGTTTTTAAATGCTGTAGGGTAGTCTTTTATATGCTCTACGTTTCTCCCTCTTTCCAATACCAAAGTTTTCAATCCGAGTTCGCATAATTCCTTTGCTGCCCAACCTCCACTAATTCCTGATCCAACAACAATTGCATCGTACTGATGTGTGTTTCTTTTTTTATCCATCACTCAGTAGCCCAGGATTTGGGATATTCTGAAATATCAACACATGAAAGATACTTTGTAGGTATTGCTACATAGGAAAGCGCTTGAGTAGCTCCGGGCTTAGAAGTGAAATATCCAATAGATGTGTATTCTTTTAAGGTAGAAAAAAAAGATTTGCCTAAAAACTTGTTCTTTGCCTTTCCAAGTAACCCAGGTAAAGGTTTATCCCGATTTTCAAAAAACTTTATAACGCTTATTTTCTGATCAAAATCAAGATCGTGAAACGCTTTATCAAAATTATTATTAGTGTAATTTTCCAAGCTTCGTAAACCCTCAACAAAGTTTATTTGGGTTCTAATGTCAACGGCTTCTTTTACCATCATTGTCACAAAACGATGAACTCCACATTCTGCTGCACCCGGAGTTACAGTTTTTGGAATAATAACCTCCACAATCTGCTCTAAAAGCCCCATTTTTCTATCCAAATAATCTAGGTCGACTTGATAGTTGAACAAATTCCATCTGTTCCCGATGTAGACACCACTTCCCAAGCCTATCACTCCTATCGTGAATACAGCAGTGCGCCTTTTCATCATTCAACGGTCATTATATATTCCAGCATCAAATCAATTTCATCCCTTGTGTGTTGTGGATGAGCAGTCATTGGAACTTCACCCCATACTCCCTCACCTCCATTTAATATAGTATTGACTAAATTCTCTCTTTCAGTTTTATAGACAGATCTATACCGTTCAGCGATTGCTTTATATGAGGGCCCTACAAGTTTATCATAATCCGCATGACAAGCTGTGCAATCACTCTTTTCAATAAGAATAAGTCCTTCCGGTTTGTTCATAGATCCTTTAGCAATTGAGTCACTTGATACGTCACCAGCATCAGCGGTTTCACCTGCATAGATTTTAGAAGCCGAGGAAGAATTAGTATTTTCACTACCAGAAGAACATGAAAAGCATAGACTGGCAAATAAAAGGAAACAATAACTTTTCGTTTTATTCATTTTGATTTTCTCCATACGAAAATATGATAATCCTTAGAAATACACTTTAGGGCTTTCTCAAGGTTGGAATAATTAGTTTAAAATACGTCAGTGACAAAAGCACTTCTTATAGGTTCACCTGCTACTCCTTGATCATCGTATGGAGTAATAACAAAGAATACTTTTGTTGTTCCATCTCCTTCATGACCAAAGAATGGTTGACCCGGCTGATTGTAATCATCTCGATCGAGAGTAAAATCTGTTGCGCCTTCAAAAGGGAGATGCTTTCTGAAATAAGTAGAACCCATCTCTTCATTCCAATAAAACCATTGTATAGTATGATTACCAGGAACGCCACTGCCACCTGTAAATGTAGCCTCTTCAACCAGCGATTTTACTTCCCATGTGTTTGTTCCTGATTTAAAATGTAAATTTCCCCTGAAGCTATGAACACCGTCCAAATAAGGAAAGGCAGGCTTTTGTCCTCTTGGCCAGATTAGGTTGGTGTTTTCTAGAATTTTTTCGTACTCCTCATCAGTAAATTTTCCGTCATTTTTGATAAGCAAAGCTCTTGAATGATGATCAAGCGGGTGAGCGCTAGTGCCTAAAGTAAATTCATTTTTGAAATCTATTCCCGGAGTTGCAACAAAATCGATTATACGCTTATCATTAATCCACACTCTAATTTGACCAGAATCAAAATCTCTTTGTATTCTCAAAATTGCATCCTCTCCATCCTTAGGAGCCTGTTCTTCTTCAGAAGAAACATATTCACCTGCAAATAAATCTCCATAAACAGGGCTTGGGCCTGGGGTACGAACAACATCTGGATATGAACTTTTTGGTATATAGTAGCCTACCCGTCCTTTGTCAAATACCTTAATATTACTAAATAAGGTTTCAAATACATTACCTGGCATCCTTCTAAAAATATAAACGAAATCATGGGTATCACTGAGATCGGTCCAGCCAGGGTAACTCTGCCAGCGTTGTGGAAATCCATTAGGAATATGAACATAACGATCCCAATTATCACGATCGTAATAAAGAGATCTGGTGATACCTGAACCTTCTGGTGCCCACCACTGATACCCAGCGGGAATATCAGGCTGGCCAGGCTCACTAGCTTCCCACACTAGATCACAATTTGAAATAACACTTGAACCCTTTGGCTTCCAACTCCCAACACCATCACCATGTTTAACTGGTACGTTATATTGATCGTCATCGCCCTGATAAGTGTCCCATGACTCGTAATATATATCTGCATAAGCAGCTATTTCATCCCACAACGCTTGAAGCGTGGGGTCTACCTTGGTAGTATCATTAGATGTTGTGTCTGTCGAAGTTGTGTCCATTGAGGTTGTATCCATAGGAATCGTGTCTGAAGCGATAATATCATCTAATGATATTAAAGTTTCTTCGGTTTCCTTACAATTTAGACACATAACTAGAACAATAGCCGTAAGTATGTGGTAGAACTTCATAATTCGTTTTTTTTAATTAATTGAACTCAATAACAAATTATTAAGTAAAGATACGAAGATTTTGATTTGATGTAAACAACTTATTTCTTTTATAAAGATTAAGCATAATTTTAAATAGCATGGTGATTTAATAATTGAAACCGTATATCTAATAGAAATAGTAATTTAAATGTAATCGGAGTATTTAGTCAGCATTTTCAAGTTTTTCAAGTAGAATTGAAACAGAATTATACCAAGTGTGTTCTCTTGCAAATTTCATCCGTTCCGTCCTTAACTTCGGATTATCATTTCTTAGCTCATTCTCGATAGCTTTTATATATTCTTCCGTACTATTGGCTAGCGATACATATTTACCAAAAAATTCCATTGCTTTTGTATACGTAGCAACCGTAGGCTTACCCATATACAAATACTCATCAATTTTCCTTGGGTAATTACCTATTGTTATTTCATTTACAACTTGAGGATTAATACAAATATCAAATGTATTTATGTAGGAACCGAGTTCCATTGGTTCCTTTTGACCCAAAAAATATATGTTTGGGACCATATGTAAACGAGAACCCTTAAAAACATCATCTTCTGGTCCAACTAAAATAATATTCCATTCTTTTTTCTTAGTTGCCAAAGAAAAAAGCAAATCAATAGATAACCTTTTACTGGTTAAAAAACCAACATAACCTATTTTAGGTCCTCTTATATTAGTAAGATCTTGAACTTCTACTTTAGAATTTAATAATGTATAATCACATCCTTGTCCGATCATGTGGCTATTATTATTATACTCAGATGCATATTCTCGATAGTAATCTGAATTGGTAACGACTAAATCTGATTTTGAAATTAAACCAGGTTCCATTTTTGAACCGTGATATTTCCAGAATGACATTTTAGTTAAATGGTCTCTTATATAATAGACATACTTTCTTGGATTAAGTAACTCTTTCAATAAATACCCTAAGTAAATCGAGTTATCATTAAAGAGCACAAAATTGCTGAATCCCAATTCCTCTACCGCTTTAATAATCGACTTAGATAACCTACGGTTATTGATCTCATTAAAAAATGCGAATAAAGAATGAGGTCTAATGAAGTTCACAGACTCCACAATACAGTCAGGATAATAAACCCATAGATTATCACTGACTTCTTCGATCGACAGTTTGCTGGTCCTACGCAATTCAATCCTTTTTTTAACTTTCTCATCATTCCTGTTAAAAAAATAATGATTTCTTGATAGAGGAGCATTTACATATAAAACTCGATGATTTTCTTTCGTTAATGCTAAAGCAATATCCTTGCAGTTACTACCTATATCTATATCCCATGGCTGTAATCCAAATATGACAAAATCCATTATTTAAAAATAAAGTGGCTTGTTCGTTTGTAAATTTCTATATATGCAGGTACGATATTTTGTAAAACATTCATAGTCTGAACATTGAGATATATTTTAAGTATAATTTGATTGGCAACAAAGCCTATTAAATAGGTAATCAACGTTCCATATGCGGCACCTAATAAACCAAATTTTTCAATGAATATGTAATTGAAAAAAATATTCATCAAGAAGACAAAAAACATCAATAAGAAGTTAATTCTTGGCTTATTGATTGCGTTCATCATCGTTCCAAATTGTTTAAGAAATGGAAGTAATAAACCGTATATAAGAGTAACCTTTAGAACAGGAACAGAAGCTATATAAGATTGGCCAGCAATGAACAATACTAAAGGCTCAGAAATAATAAAAATTAAAATCGTAGCTGGAATTGCTAAAGCTAATATGTATCCAACAGTTCGTTCATAAATACTCTTTAAGTCTTTACTATTAGTTGATTTCACCGAAACAGGAAAAATAACTTCAGCTGCTGCTGTACTAGGTAAGTCTACAAGATTAGTTATTCTTAATGCTACATTATAAAAAGCGACTGAACCAGAACCTATTAATCCAGCCAACATATAATGATCCGTACTTCTGAAAAGCATACTACTGGCATTAGTAGCAAACACGTATCTACCAAACCTGATAATTTCACGGATATATTCCTTTTTATAGTTTCTGATTGTAATTTTTAATGCAAACCTTTTTCTAAAGAAGATTAAACCTAGTATCACCCCAATTGCCTGATAACCAACTAGAAGTTCAAGTGGAACTTGTATCTCTAAATAAAAGTAGGTGAAAAACAATAGGAGGAATAATGAAAAACTCTTGATGAAGTACGCTACCATCATATGCTTGAACTGGACCTGTGATGAGAGATAATAATCGAAATGATTATAAAGAATATTTAATAATAATTGAAAGATATAGAGCAAAAGCAATGTCCCTAGCAACTCATAAATTTTGAGAATAAAAAAAATAGTTACAACAATTAGAATAAGAAGGATAAAGCATAACGTAACATAAAGGTTTATTCGCAATGAGCTAGCTAAAATTGATTCGGTATTTTCCTCTGCCTCTTTACTTATTAACCACACAGTAGCATTCTTTATAAAACCATCTTTAGAAACTTCAATAAGCGCCACAACTGTCATATAAAGTACCCAAATACCAACTATATCCTCTATAAAGAGTCGAACTATCATCATAAAGTTGATGACCCCAAACGCTGGTATAGATACCCTCAGCAATAAAGAATAAATAAACTGACGAATCATACTGGTTACAGTCTAAAGGTGATATAGGACCTCCTAATTAATGCTTAGATATATGTTTTTATCAAACTTTTGCAGATAATTGGCCACTAATTGAGTGACCTTCTTTGCACCAATTTCATCAAGATGAGTATAATCATGCATAAGTGTATCTAGATTGTGTAATTTGAATTGAATGGGGGAAACTCCTAATTCATTTAAAACGGTATCTGTAAAACCATCAGTTATTCTCTTTACCTCTGAATTATTTTCTATTTTTCTTAATCTAGAGTGATATGGAAAATCTATAAATAGAATCTTACACTTTTTTTCTTTTAGGATTTTAAGACCTTCCAAATATATTGCCTGTTTAATTTTGGCATACTCAGGAACAGAGCCATAAATTGTTTCAAAAAGTAATAGATCTGATTGTTTAAAACCCTTTTCACTAGCTCGGTATAAAGGGTTTTTAGAGTTGAAGATTGAAATCGGTCTAGGGTTCTTAGCAATTATTCGAAACAAATCTGTCCACATATATCCGTTTTCTAACAATAGGTTCATTGCTGAAAAAGAAATACCTG
>CAYWOQ010000002.1:34206-112913 GCA_964459925.1 uncultured Roseivirgaceae bacterium | reverse complement strand
CTTGATTTACGACGTAGTTGTGCTGTTTTGGAAATTGAAATAATCACATTTGAAAATTCAGGAACCTTCTCTGCAAAAACGATAAAATCATAAACTCCAGATCCATGCTCAGAAGAAGAAAAGACCTTAGAACCTGTTAATGTTGATAAATATTCGAATTCAATTCCTCGATGTAATTGTGAATCTCCCCAAATGAAAAGTGAATTGTCATTTAAGTGTAAATTATAGAGACGATCATAAATGGGATTAATAATGATCACAAATGCGCCCCAGATAACTGGAAAAGGAACAAGAAATAGAATAAATCGTATAAAAAAAATCTTCATTCTAAAACTGAAAATAAATAAATTCTTGCTCACTTCCGCTAAACCAAAGTATAACTATACACATGATGTAGTAAAAGCCGTATCGGATAACCTTGTTCCATTTATTTGTAAGGGTATGCAAAACAAATTGAGATTCTCTTTCTAACCATTCAATAAATATCATAACAATAATTAAAAAAGATATGAGGTAAATGTCATATTCATGAAGACTCACAGGATTTTCGAATAGGGTAAGGCTTAACATTCCAGAGAGGTAATCAAATGCCAAAGACAGACTTTCAGCTCTAAAAAAAACCCAAGCTATAATCGTAAGAAAGAATGTAACAATAATCGATAAGGATTCCTTTAAAGTTGGAAATTTTCTTCCAAAAGCAACTACGTCGAGATTTTTTCTATTCTTTCTGGATAACAGAAGAGGCAAAAAATAGATTGCATTTAGTGCCCCCCAAAAAATAAAAGTCCAATTAGCCCCATGCCAGAAACCACTTACAACAAATATGATAAAGGTATTTCTTATTCGAGTCATTATTCCAACAGAACTTCCACCAAGAGGGATATATAAATAATCTCGGAACCAAGTAGAAAGTGATATATGCCAACGCCTCCAAAATTCCGCAATATCACGTGAGAAATAGGGTAGTGCAAAATTTTTCATGAGTGAAAAACCAAATAATTTGGATACTCCAATAGCAATATCTGAGTATCCAGAAAAGTCTCCATAAATTTGAAAAGCAAAGAATATAGCCCCTATCAAAAGACTACTTCCATTCATTTCACTGGAGTTGGCAAATACATAGTTTACTACGTCAGCACAGTTATCAGCGATGACTATTTTCTTGAAGAGACCCCATAAGATTTGTTTTAACCCATTTACCGATTGAAGGTAATCAAATGACCTCCTTTTATCGAATTGAGGTAATAGATTTGAAGCACGTTCAATTGGTCCTGCAACCAGTTGAGGGAAAAAGCTGACAAAAGCGAAGAAAGAAACAATGTCATTAGTGGGTTCTAACTTGCCTCTGTAAATATCAATTGTGTAACTAAGAGTTTGGAATGTGTAAAAGCTGATTCCTACTGGAAGAATTATGTTTAGTGTAGACGACTGAAAACCTAAACCTAAAAATGAAAACGCATTAACGAAGTTGTCAACAAAAAAGTTATAGTACTTAAAAAAACCCAACATTCCCAAATTGACAAATAAACTTAAGAAGAGAAGTGCTTTCCGGTAATTACTTTTTTTGGATTTAATCAGATTTAATCCGATGAAATAATCAACAAAACTGCTTAAAATAATTAGACTAAGAAATTTCCAATCCCACCATCCATAGAATACATAGCTAGATAAAAGTAAAAAGGCATTCTGTATCCTAATATTTGATTTATTAAGAAGCCAATAAATTCCAAAAACAATTGGCAAAAAAATCGCGAAATCTAAAGAATTAAATAACAATTGCTTATTCTATATTGTGTTTTTGGACTTTATTTTACCATCAAAAAGATGCAACTTACTTATGATAGCCAAAGTGGGAAAAATATAAGAAATTATAGGAAAACCGAAAGTACTTTTTTGGGCATAATTTGCAATCGCCAGGGCAAATAGAAAAGGGACTAAGGCAAGATAAATCGATTTGATTTCATAATCATTAGCTGAATAATATTTCGCAATACCCTTTATTAGTCCTGAATAATAGATTAAAACAAAGATTAACAAACCAATCCATCCTGTTTCTAATACTACTTTTAAATAACCTCCATCAGGCATAAAACCAGCTAACTCATGTTCTGGATTATATTTTTCTCCCAACAATTCAGTTGTAAGAACACCTCCACCTAATGGGTTAGCGTAAATATATGGCTGAATACTTTTTCTGTTTATGTCACGAACATTCAAAGATTCATCCTCTGTATCAAACAAACTCCTAATTCTATTAATATTTGCATTGCCATAAATTGGGCCATAGACAATAACAATTAAACCTAAAGCACCAATACCAGTTAATACTAAACTTCTTTTATTCGTGATAGTCATCGCAACGTATATAAATACTCCGGCAATTAAGGCGGCATACGCAGTTCTTGTACCCGAGTAGGCCATTGATAGAATCATAAAACATACACCAGATAGGTAAATAATTGTATACTTTCTTTCCTTTGCTCTTAAACCAAGAACTAAAAAGACAACAGCAGAAGTAGCCATCAATATTCCAAATGAAGCTGGATCAGCTAAAAATGAAAACTTTCTATATCTTCCTCCAACAAAGAGTAATCCAAAACTCACTGGATCAGAATTAATTTGATTTAATATTTTCTGAGAATAACCAAACCATTCCTGATGACAACCATACAGTGCTGCTATTAATGTTAAAGCAAACCAAAAGTTTAGATACTGTTTAACAAATCTTTTATCGTTACCAATCAGAAGAAGACATAACGCATATGCCAACAAAGTACTCATAGAAGTACGAAACGACAAGAACCATCCATTCAATGCAACCATGTTTGGATTAAATGCTTGAATAATCATATATAACTGTAAAAAAATCAGTAACCAGGTTATAAACGAGTCAACTTTTTTAAACTTTGGCTTAAAATTTGAAACCCTTCTTTTCAATAAAATAACAATTAATAGAAAAACAAAAAGTGCTTGAATTACTGAACTAATAGGGAATTGATTGTCAGTTTGCCTACCTAACTCGTTAAGTGCAAACGGCAGTATCATCGTTATAAAGAATCCAATCTTAGGATTTATGAAAATGACTAATCCAACAAGTAAGCCAGAAAAACCACCCAAAAGAATTACCGAAACTGATTGCCCCATCTTAGCACCTATAAGTGCAAAAAAAGATGCAGTAAATATCAAAATAAGCAATCCGAAAGGAGTCTCCATTTTTTTTTGAATAAAAAAGGAGAATAACCAATGTTTAAAACGCAATAACATTTTATAAAAACAAAGTCTTAATTACGAGAAATACAAAAAAAATGGTGATTATACTAGAAACAATAATCTGCAAAATCTTCTCGTCACTATATTTATTATTGGTTTTCATAAAACTAGACGATCCTTTAGTTTTATAAATTTTTCTTCAAAGAAACGGTAACTTATTAAAGAAACTAAATACGTTATCAATAGATACAAGATAAAGGATATCAATTCTGAAGAAACATAAATACCTATTGATCTTTGATAGAAAGGTATTAGTATCAAATGATACAAATACATCCCATAGGATACCTTACCAATTCTTACAAAAATTTCGGAAGATAATAGCATGGTTAATAGATTCTTTTTTGAAGTAGATATAAGATATAAGATTAAAATAGTTGATAAACCACCAATAATAGAATATGACCATACATGAGCGTAGTTATGCATACTTGCTATTGGAAACCCTATACTTGTTATTCCTATCTCACAAACATCTCTAATTGAAACCCAATTTATTAATCCTAGAATCAGGAAAGTAACAGTTGATATAACTAATAGTCTTGAGTAAGGTAAATTCCTTTTATGCAGAGAAAAAATTGGAATTAATGCTCCAAAAGCTAAACTGTCAATTTGTGATGGAAGAAGACGATAAATCACTTCTCCTATGTCGTCAGTTACGATATTATGGTCAATAATAAACTCTCCAATAGAATATCTAAAAATAGGCGTTAAACAAATGATTAAAAATAGAAGTATTTTCAAATGCTTCTTATTGAGAAGATAAATTATAAATGGCCATATTAAATAAAATTGTTCTTCGACACATAGTGACCAAAAATGAGTAAAGAAGTAATCGAACTCAAAGCCATTAAAAAGAGGGTAATAATTATATGAATATGATAATAAAAATGGTATTAGCGAAGTAAAATCATCTGGTTTTTCAAAAACTAAAAAAAACAGAAATATGACCAATAAATAAAAATAGTAAAGAGGAAATATCCTTAGTGTTCTTCTCCAATAAAAAACCTTGAGGTAATTACCAAAAGAATTACTCTTTTCTTTAGCTTCAAGTAATATTGTTGTAATTAAAAATCCCGAAAGAACAAAAAAGAGCTGGACACCAATCCATCCAATCTCCAATATATAGTTGAAATGAAATAGCATAACTATAAGAATAGCAACTGCTCTTACACCATCTAAAGATCTTATGTAATTCATGTGTTCTTTAAAATAGCAAAAGGATCCACATCATATGTTTTTAACATAAAAAAGCCGAAGTGGATACTTCGGCTTTTCCTTCTTTTTAAAGTAGGTCAATCTTTGATAATTCTTTTGGTTTTCATTTCTTCTCCTATCTTGACAGAAAGTATGTAAACACCTCTTTCAAGATCAGAAATCCCTTCAGTAAACGAAATGGAAGTTTGATTAGGGTTCATTATAACCCTTCTGTCTATTAATGCATTACCTCTTAAATCAAAAACAATTATGCTCACTTCATTTTGAATGTTATCACCTATGTGAATATTGATCTTGTCTTGAACTGGATTTGGATAGAATGAAAAATCTGCAAAATCATTCTTCAAGTCTTCATTACCAAAAATGACAACATAATCTCCTGCAACATTGATATTGTTGTTAACAGTTCTCGCAGCAGGATTACCTTCTCGAGGGTAAGCTTCCACAACAAAAGCATTAAATATAGCCCATGGAGAATTGGATCCTTCTTGTACTTCAAACTCAATTGAGTTTGTTTCATCGACATCTAATCCATAAATAGTGACTGTTTCGTCCAAATTCAAAGTCTGACTATTAGTAACCGTTGTACCATTCGAAGAGAAGTTGGTGAATACATTATACCAATGATTTATTGAACCAAAGAATGTGATGTTATAAGAAAAACCAGCATCTAGCCCCATCAATTTAAAACGTCCTGGTGTTTCAAGTGCATCATTAAAATAGAAACTTTTAGATACATTGTCAGGATAAATGGCTGTTACTGAAGGGTCATCTGCCTGAACTGTACCCCAGTCATTACTTCCTTGCATACCATTGACTACTTCCATAGATATTCCGGTAGGATTACCATCCTGATTCTTAAACCCAGTAAATACTGCACCAGAAGCTGCCTCCACACCTAAGTTATTCCATGGTGTAGACGCATTGTAAGCAGGTTCACCATTAATGTTTACATACATATAAAAGCTTATAGTACCCGAACTTACAGTTTCTGTGTAGGTTGAATAATCATTCTCACCGAATTTAGCTCGAACCTTGTAGAAGTATAATTGTCCTCCATTGAGTCCGCTATCCTGAAACGTGGTTGCATCAGCACCAACGGTACCTACTAAATTAAAGGTACCGTTTCTCGAAGTAGATCTGTAGATCTCAAACGACTCTTCATCAAATGAATTATCACTCCAGCTTAAGTTAATTGTACTTCGTGATGTCCCAGACGCTGTTAAATCAGATGGATTAAAAATGCTCACATCCCCAGGATACGCTTCGATAATCAGTCCGTTAATGTAGCCTGCGCTTGCTCCATTTCCTTTTGTCATTGATATAACTACCTCACCATTTAGATCCGCAGTAATATCAGATAGTTCTCCAAAAGTTTCCGTATTTCCTTGAACATAAACACTTACAGACTTATTACCGATTGTATAAACCGTCTCACCATTATCAGTAATTCCTTGTTGACTAAATGTGCTTGAACCAACAAACTTGAACGTATACTTATTATTATAATCAAGACCAGCTACTCTCATCCTTACCTCATTTGGAGCATTGAAGATACCCCACCAGTAATATTCCCTAAGTACGTTATCCGGTACCATTCCACTATTATCACCAGTTACTAAGGTTTCATTGTATACTCCTCCAAAAGAAGTCAATAAAGAAAGTGAGACCGGGGTATTTGCGCCAGTATCATCAACGAGATTAGAGAATGTATCTCCATTCGCAGGTGCCTTCGAGGTATTATTCCAATTACCTCCTTGATTTGAATTTTGACTAAAGTTGATCGCGATACCATATAATTTCTCTTCAGAAACGGTTATTTGAACCTGTGTTGTAGTAGAAGCACCTTGATTGTCGCTTGCACTAATATTAAAGGTATAGTTGCCAATATCATCAAGAGTTGGTACAAAGTTAACTTCACCACCAGTTGCTGTTGTTGAAAATGAAGCAAATGAAGGCAATGAAGTAGCATCAACTGATACAATATCCTCAGGAGCATCTGTTGTTTCTATTACTAACGTTGAGCTTTGATTTACAAGTAGAGATGTACTACCAGTTATTGTTATTTTCGGAGCGGTATTTGGTACGGTAAATGAAACTGAATTAGAATTATCTGATTCACCGTTGGCATTGTAAGAGGTTACCACATACAAATACTCAATTCCCTGAGACACGTTTGTATCTTCGTAAGACTGTATTCCAGCACCAACCTCATCGATTGAGTTATAGTTTACACCTCCATCATCAGAACGATAAATTCTAAAACCTGATTCATTAAAAGGTGCATCTTTCCATTGCAAGCCTACGCCCCTTTCGCCTAAACTAGCGGTTAAATCTTTAGGAGCAGCTGGAACCTGATCCAGTCCGTAGGATGTATTAATACTAAATCCATTGATGTATCCCACCGGTGTGTTTGCAGCCTTCGCCATCGTTACAACAACCTCTCCATTTGCCGCAGAATATATCCCATCGAAGTCTGCTGTATTCTGAGTATTGCCCTGAACTGCCAACGTCTCACTAACTCCATCTATAGTAAATACTGTAGATCCGTTATTGGCTGCACCTGACCATACACTGCTCGCTAGGAAAGAAAAATCATAGGCAGTATTCGGATCTAACCCGGTTACTTTGAATTGTACTGTATTCGGAGCACCGAAAATTCCAAAATAATAGTAATCCTTTAAAACATCGTCAGGAAAAACACCTGAATCGTTTCCTGTCTGTGCTCCATCCTGATATGCACTCCATGCATTCGTAATAAACTCTAAGGTTATTCCTTTCTGCTCACCACTTGTCGTCAATAGTTGATGAGTACCTAGCGTGCTGATGTTATTCCATGGGCTTGAGGCCTGGGTGGTATAAGCAAAATTGACCAACACGTTTGTATTAGGATCAACATCGATTACTTCAATATCAAACTCAATCGTCGTTGAAGCTCCATCTTGATCTTCAACACTGACTGATGCAGCGTAAATCCCATGATCAATGTAATCAGGAGAAACTTCTACATCTAATATTCCACCCAAATTAAGCGTATATGAAACGAAATCTGGTAGGTTGTATTCCCATGTTAAATTATCTACCCCCTCTTCATCGGTAGCAACAATCTGAAAAGCCGAAACCTCTCCTTCTGAAACAGTCAAGGAGCTTACCTCACTTAATTCTGGTAAACTGTTGCCGTTGACTTCTAGAGATAGCACATGACTAACTTCGCCACCAAATGCATCGCTTATTGTGATGGTTATATTTTCATAATTGCCACCATCCTCTGTGGATGGACTAAATCGCAATAAGCCACTACCGTCTCCGTAATCTATCAAAGTTGCAAATGATGGCTCATTTGTGACTGATATTACCAATTCATCACTATCTTGATCTGAAGCTAAAATAGATAGTTCGTAATCAGAACCATATTGCATAGTGATCTGGTCTGGCAAGGAAACTAATTCAGGAAGGTAATTTAATGTACTAACCCCAAGATTAGCACTTTCAACAGAACCTCCTGCATTTACCGATGCTACCTTGTAGTAGTAAGTAATGTTTGATTCTAACGATTCATCGACATAGTTGACTGTACCTCCATCCGCAGCCTCTAAAATTTCAATAGACTGGAAATTCGAAGGCGCATTTATTGCTCTGAATATTTCAAAATAATCTTCATTATCACTAGTATCTTCGAATGAAAAGTCCACAAAGTCATATCCCGCATCATTTAAAACTAAATCTGATGGAGCAGCAGGTGCCGGAGGCAAATCAAATGTAGTTGCTACGTTAACTGGGTTTGCTGATTGAATGATCTGGTTAACCATATCGTCAACCGCAGTATCAAAGAAGTAGAAATCATCAATTAGACCAGTAAATCTAGAAGAAACAACATCGAATGCATTAGAGCTATTTGTTCCACCAATTCCAGCACCATTTCCATGGTCATTAACAGTAGTGTAAGAAACATCGTCTCTCTCGGCTACCAATGAACCGTCTAAGTATAATCTTAAAGACCCATTATCAAAAATCCCCACAACATGGTGCCACTCATTTCTAGTAGCTGGAGCTTGTACTGAAAAAATTTGATGACCATTTTGAACAGTAAGTTGAATATCGGTACCTAAAAGTCTGATTCCAATTCCATTTGTAGAACCTCCTTCATCAAAAATATCCTGATTTCCACCAGCGTCCTCACTCTTATACCAGAATGCGACGGATCGTTGGTTGAATGCATCATGAATAAATTTATTACCTGTATCAGGATCTAAATAAGCATTTCCGTTGAAATAAATAGCAGAAGAACCCTGCTGGCTATCGTTATTATATGTAACCGTTCCGCTTCTTCCTGTATTGATATTATTAGAAGATTGATCATTGTAATTGCCTTCAAAAGTGTAATGTCCAATTGATGGTATAGAAGCAGCAGCAGAGCTTCCTGATTCATTGTATTGTGATAATGCAATCACTTGATAAGCATACTTAGTTGCAGGTTGTAAACTTTCATCTATAAAAGAAGTCTCATTAGCACTTACCAATGCTACAGGGAGTGAAGGTCCATTTTCTTCAGACCTTGATATTTGGAATTGAATTTCATTGTCTGATACATCTGCCCAGGATACTTCGATTTTATCATACGATAAAGCGGTAGCCACCACATCTTCAGGTGCATTGACAATTTCATTAGGAATTGACACAATTCCGTCGATGTTATAAAGCGATTGTACATCTGTAAGAGACAACACACTACCAAAAACATAAAGATCATCCATAAAACCCCTAAACCCTGAAGAAACTACATCAAATGCGTTACTTCCATTAGTTCCACCTAAACCTGCTCCATCAGAATGCGCACTTACCTCATCCCCAGCATAGTTTATATCATCTCGCTGAGCAACTAGCTGACCATCCAAATATAATTTTAATTCTCCCGCATTAAAGGTACCAACTACATGGTGCCACTCGTTTCTAGTACACGGTGCTGTTAATGAATAGATACTGTGATTATCTTGAACAGTGAGATCAATTGTTTCATTAACTAACCTGATACCTATACCATTGGTAGCCCCGCCTTCATCAAACATATCCTGGGTTCCTGATGTGTCTGTGCTTTTAAACCAAAAAGCAATGGAACGTCGTTGAAAAGCATCATGGATAAACACATCGTTTCGGTCAAAATCGATGTAGGAATTACCATTAAATTCAATGCTCTGAGCACCTTCAATAACCTCTGTGCCTGAATAAGATATCGAACCACTCACAGAGTTATTTGTATTTGATGGTGATTCATCGCTAAGATTTCCATTAAACTGGAGATTAGCACTAGCAGCTGCGCTGTACGCGGTTGATATCACTAGCCTATTACTAAATGCAGATTCATTTCCTGTTAAATCAACTGCCTTTACCATGAAGGTATAGATCCTGTTTGATTCAAGGTTAAAAATTTCAGCAGTAGTGATATTAGAAGTACTTACTTTAAAGCCATCTCTGTAAATTTCGTATTGATACACACCTACATCATCGGTAGACTCAGTCCAAGATAGCGTCGCACTGTAGGAACTAGCGTCCGTCAATACCAAATTTGAAGGAGCTGTTGGACTAATTTGATCTACTTGTGTTCGTATTGCTCCTGAACTTGTTCCATTCGAGCCTCCTTGGTCGTTAACGGCTCTTACTTTATAAAAATAATCTGAATCTGGTAAGAGTTCACTGTCCACATATTCAAACTGATCGCCTGGAATTGTTGTTATATAATCGTACTGACCATCAACCAATTCAGACTTATATATTTCAAATCCGGTAGCAGGATTGGGGTCGTTTGGATTTGCGCTTATGATCAACCTTATCTCTGTTTTAGAAATGGCTGCACCACTCACATCAAGCAGATTTTGAGGTTTGTTTACACCATTTGCATCAATCACATTAAACGGCGCAGATGGACTGCTTGAACAACCCAAGTTTTCCGTTACTGAAGCAACATAGTTACCAGGAGAAGTAGCTACAAACACTCTTTCAGTTCCAACAACTACATCATTAGCGTTTCTCCATTCGTATTCCGCAAATCCTTGTGGTAATTCTAAGGCCACCGAAGTATTACCGTCCAACGAAGGAATGACTGCAGATTCATTACCCTCGATTTGAATATCAGGTGTCACCGTTGGGTCTTTCAGTACAACTTCTACAGGTTGAGGTGACCACTCACTCCATGTATTCCCTCTTCTATACCGTGCATCATAAACACCTAATTCAGTTACTATGATTTCATTTCCTGTAGCACCTGGAATTATCTCTCCATCTTTTCTCCACTCATACCCATTAAAACCTGGCGTTAAACCGATTCTAATATTTATGGGATCGCCAGGACATGGTTTAGCATCCGGGAGCCACTCCCAAAATACCTTGTAGCTATTTTCAAATGTTTGAGCATATATTCCTTCTAAAACCGCTGGGTTTGCTTTGTGAGCTCTTGTCATAAAGTCAAAATAATCAGGTTCAGCATATGCTTGATTAAAAATACCATGTCCTCGGCCCCAATACTTGGTATATCTAACATTAGCTCCGGACTCTGTAAGTTGTTCCAGTAGTGGTTCGGTTTCCCAAGGTCCGGGTCCATCGTCAAGTTCACCTTGATGTATCCACATTTGAATATGCTTAAGTTTATCTACCCAGTTGTTAGCATCCTTATTAATCCCAGCCAATGGTAAAACTGCTGCGTAAGGTCTTGGGTCTTGGTCAATCATACTCCATGTAGATATTGCACCCCCTGATCTACCTACCAAGGAAACTCTATCTAAATTTACATTTAAATCTTGATCCATATGATCAAGAATTTGAATGATGATATTGGCAGGAGCACCATCAAACCAACCTGTTAAACTTGCTGGGGATAATATAAAGCCATCGAATTTATTTTGATTAATCGCATCTTCATAAGCTTTAGCACCAGAATTACCTAAATGCCTTTCATTTTCGTATATAGCTTCAGCTGGTCTATTACTGTATCCCAAACCGTGTATAATTACAATAACAGGGTATTCTTCAGCCCTGTTTGGATCATAATTATTTGGAAATCGTAACCTAAATGGTAGACCACTTAAATAGTAAGCTTTCCACTTATCAGTATTCCAACTCTGCGCTTTTGTTCTTACCCAATCGACAAGAACGCCAGTACCAGGCTTTGCTGGTGCATTATTTGGATCATATTCAACAATTGGATCATTGTAGTCTAAAACCTGGGCATTCAAACCAAAGCATAAAGACACAAGAATAACTAGTGTTAAGAGGCGAAGAAATTTCATTTGGCGATGTAAATTTTTATTAAGTAAATGTTCTAAATTCTATATAGTTATTTTTCTAATGTAAAAATAAAAGAGGAATTCAATAATTCTTGATTATTTTTTATTATTTAATCGATAATAAAGCAATATTATTAGAATAGTCCAATTATAGGTTAACTAAATCACATCTAAACATTTAACTGAAAGTATATTATCTTAACAAAATCTATTGAATTGCAAAGAAATTAGAAAGGCCATTGAAAAATCAATGGCCTTAATTTTTATAGAACGGGCAATATTTACTGTTTGATGATTCTTTTGACTCTTCGTTCCGGTCCTGCTGTCACTGACAATATGTATATGCCACTACTCAATTCATTAATACCTTTCACTATTTTTAAAGTTGAAGCTCCTACTAAATCATATGATTCATTAAAAACAGCATTACCATTTAAGTCATATACTGTTATATCAATATTTTCTTCTTCAGAGTCTCCTATGAAAATGTTTATTTCATCTTTAATTGGATTTGGATAGATTGAGACCTCTATTTCAGATTCTCCATCTTCACCAAAACTTACAACATAATCACCTATGATATCGTTAGCTTGTTCAGCTGATCTAGCTTGTTGATCTGACTGCTCAACCGGATAAGCCTCTATTACGAGTGCATTAAATATTGCCCATCTAGACCAAGACTCCTCTTGAACAGTAAATTCAATCTCGCCGTTGAAATTAGGAACAATACCATCAATTCCTACAACTTCGGCAACATTATTTGTTTGATAGGTTGAAACGAATTTATCCCCTACAATAAATTTGGTCCCAACATGATAAATGGTTTGAATTGAACCAAAAAAATCCAAATTATATTGATAACCTACATCCAGACCCCTTAATATATATCGACCTGGTTCTTCTAAGGCATCACTAAAAAAGAATGATTGCATAACATCATCTGGATAAACACCAGAGTCATCTCCAGTTGTTGTTCCCCAATTATTGCTTCCCTGCATCCCATTTATAACTTCTAAAGCTATTCCGGTAGGGTTACCATCCTGATTTTTAAAACCTGTAAAGACAGTACCGGTAGACCCTTCATAACCAAGATTATTCCATGGAACGCTAGCGTTATAAGTAGCATCACCATTGATATTTACATATACAGTAAATGCAACTGTTCCAGAACTAACAATATTTGTGTAAGAGGAATAATCGTTTTCTCCGAATTTAGCTCGAACCTTGTAGAAGTATAATTGTCCTCCATTAAGTCCACTATCCTGAAATGTGGTTACATCAGCACCAACTGTACTTACTAGACTAAAGGTACCGTTTCTAGAGGTAGACCTATAAACTTCAAATGACTCTTCATTGAAAGAATTATCGTTCCAATTTAAGTTAATTGTACTTCGTGATGTCCCAGAAGCTGTCAAATCTGATGGATTGAAAACATCTTCGTCACCAGGATACGCTTCGATGATAAGTGCATTGATATAACCAGCACTTGCTCCATTTCCTTTCGTCATGGATATAACTACTTCACCATTTAAATCAGCAGTCACATCTGATAATAAACCAGCGGTCTTTGTATTTCCTTGGACATAAACGCTAACAGATTTATTACCTATGGTATATACTGTTTCACCATTATCTGTTATTCCAACTAAATCAAATGTACTCGAACCAACAAATTTGAATGAATATTTGTTATTGATATCCAAACCAGAAACCTTCATTCTCACTTCATTGGGTGCATTGAAGATACCCCACCAGTAATATTCCCTCAATACGTTATCCGGCACAACTCCACTATTATCACCTGTATTAGGGGTAGCGTTATAGACACCACCAAAGGAAGTCAATAAGGAAAGTGAGACCGGAGTATTAGCACCTGAGTCATTAATAAGATTAGAGAATGTATCACCATTCGACGGAGCCTTGGAGGTATTATTCCAATGACCACCTTGATTAGAGGTCTGACTAAAATTGACTGATATACTATATAAGTTCTCTTCACTGACGCTAACTTCAACATCTTGATCAATCAAGCCTCCTTTATTATCCTCGGCAGAAACTGTAAAAATATATGAACCTTCGTCACCTGGTAATGGTGATAAGACGATTTCTCCTCCATCTTCTGTTGTTGAAAAAGTGCCAAAAGCTGGTAAGGAAGATACACTCACAGTAACCACATCATCAGGTGAATCAGTAGCTATTATGGATAAGGTAGTTGTCTGATTAATAAAAATCGATATGCTCCCAATTATTTCCATGGTTGGAACGATATTCGGTATCGTGAAGGTTACAACCTTAGTATAATCAGAATTACCAGTGGAGTTAAACGCATTTACTTGATAAGAATACTCCATTCCAGCAATTACATTAGAATCTCGGAAAGATTCAACGTCCCGATCCACTTCTCCAATCTGTGAATAATTGACACCATCATCAGAACGATAAATCCTAAAACCTGATTCATTAAAAGGAACGTCTGACCAACTGAGTAGTACAGAGCTTTCTTCCATTACTGCGGTCAGATCTTTAGGAGCAGCTGGAACCTGATCCAGTCCGTAGGATGTATTAATACTAAATCCATTGATGTATCCCACCGGTGTGTTTGCAGCCTTCGCCATCGTTACAACAACCTCTCCATTTGCCGCAGAATATATCCCATCGAAGTCTGCTGTATTCTGAGTATTGCCCTGAACTGCCAACGTCTCACTAACTCCATCTATAGTAAATACTGTAGATCCGTTATTGGCTGCACCTGACCATACACTGCTCGCTAGGAAAGAAAAATCATAGGCAGTATTCGGATCTAACCCGGTTACTTTGAATTGTACTGTATTCGGAGCACCGAAAATTCCAAAATAATAGTAATCCTTTAAAACATCGTCAGGAAAAACACCTGAATCGTTTCCTGTCTGTGCTCCATCCTGATATGCACTCCATGCATTCGTAATAAACTCTAAGGTTATTCCTTTCTGCTCACCACTTGTCGTCAATAGTTGATGAGTACCTAGCGTGCTGATGTTATTCCATGGGCTTGAGGCCTGGGTGGTATAAGCAAAATTGACCAACACGTTTGTATTAGGATCAACATCGATTACTTCAATATCAAACTCAATCGTCGTTGAAGCTCCATCTTGATCTTCAACACTGACTGATGCAGCGTAAATCCCATGATCAATGTAATCAGGAGAAACTTCTACATCTAATATTCCACCCAAATTAAGCGTATATGAAACGAAATCTGGTAGGTTGTATTCCCATGTTAAATTATCTACCCCCTCTTCATCGGTAGCAACAATCTGAAAAGCCGAAACCTCTCCTTCTGAAACAGTCAAGGAGCTTACCTCACTTAATTCTGGTAAACTGTTACTATTGACTTCAATGCTCAATATATGTTGATCTACTCCTCCGAAGGCATCAGATACTTCAATCACAATATTTTTGTAACTACCCAAGTCTGATTCTGTAGTAATAAACTGTAAAAGACCACTTCCATCACCGTAATCTGATAATAAAGCGAAAGAAGGCAGATTAGATGCCGTAATTTCTAGAATATCACCATCATCATCATCGGCGAAAAGCTGTAAATTATATGTAGCATCAAATCCAATAACAAGGTTTGAAGGTAAATCTGAAAGGGTAGGAATCGAATTAACGGTACTTACAGAAATATCTGAAGGAATACTTTCTCCTCCTGCATTTATTGCAACAAGTCTGTAAAAATAATTAGTATGTGGATTAACATTAACATCTGTAAAGTTATAACCACTTTCAGTAGTATGTTCAATATCTGCAATTGGTAAATAAGAAGTTCCGTCAGGGGATCTTAGTAACTGATAAAAATCTGCATTATTAACACCAGTCCATGTTAAGTTTACTTCATTATTAGTTATTGATTCGTATGTAAAATTCGTCGGTCTTACAGGTGGGTTTGGTAAATTATTAGTAGTTGCTATTGCAACATCAACATTTCTATTTATAACTGTACCTTCAATTCGGAACTCTCCGTCATTGTTATTTGAACCCCAACGATCCGCGTAAAATGTTAAATCTCCAGACGCATAGCCAGCCTCAATACCTTGGATTGTTGAATTAATACCCTCTAAGCTAGTAATTTGATCATTCGAGAAGTCTACCTCTGCAATTAATAAGTCACCTTCTTCAAGAGATAAAGGGTAATAATTAAGATTATTGTCATAATGCCACTGACCACTGAAATACTTGACAGCAATTAAATGATCACTATTTGAATTATTGGGCTTATTATTACTGAATCTTGTAAAAACATTTCTTTCAGAGTACATGATATAACCTGTACCAGTAGCATTATCTAATGCTGCGACCCCATTGTTAACATCACCTAATTGACTTATAGGGTAAGTAACAATCCCTGAAGGGCCAAAATCACCTATCGAAATTATCTGGTAATAATAGGTAGTACTTGGGCTAACGCCATTATCAGAATAACTGTTAATATTTTCCCCAGTCAAGGCGATTGGAGTATAAGGTCCTTCGATGGATTCCGACCTGAAAATCTGAAAACCATTTTCATTTTCACTGGAATCTGTCCATCCAAGATCAATTTGATCATAAGAAATTGAAACCGCAGTAAGTTCAGACGGTGAAATAGGTGGCTCACCGGGTAAGTTTACTTCTGCTTCAAAATACTCATCAGGGATTATTTCGCTGCTTGTCACACCGTGAGCCGTATTTTTCCATCGGACCTCAAGCCCTTGTCCACCGCCTTCTTGGTAAAAGGCTACATGGATTGGATAGAATCCTGGCTCATCGAAAACCACCGTTCCTTCTACCCTTCTCATTCCATGATTACCGTCATTATTTACCACAAGGTCTGATTCATCGTAGGCTCCAATGTAAAGTTTACTTCCATCGTCAGATATAGTCTCAAATGTATATGAACCTGCAAATGGAATTTTTATCTCACCAGAGAAAAGGAATGCATAATAAGTATCAAATTGTCGTACTCCAATATCGAAATTAGGTATATTTCCTTCATCAAGAGGTGTCTTAGTTGTAAGGTCGACCAAATAATCTTCAGACCAATCCTTTTGGTAGAATTGATAATTAATACCACTTGGAAGAGCTACTCCAATAACTACGTTACTAAAAGCAGATGTGTTACCTGCAAGGTCTCTCGCTTTTACTGAAAACTGGTAGTGTTGTCCTTTAATCAAATTAAAAAGTGTGGCTGAGGTCGCTTCAGTTACAATTGACTTAACACCGTCTTTGTAGATATCATATTTATAAACACCCACATCATCCATGGAACTTTCCCAAGAAAGTGAAACTGAATTACTTCCTGTTCTCGATATTTTTAGATTTAGTGGTGCAGTAGGTGGAGTATAATCCACTTCTGTCTTTACGCTTATTTCAGTCGATATGTTCGCCGCACCAAATTCATTGATTGGACGAATAATATAATAATAATAAGTGTCTGCATTTAGGTTAATATCAGTAAATGAAGAGCTGGAACCGTCCGCTATACCAATTAGTTGGTAGGTGCCTCCAGAAACATCACTCCGATATATTTCATATCCAGTCGATGGAAAATTTGATGTACCGACAGTCCATTGAAGTTGAATTGAAGTTTTGGAATCAGCAAATCCTACAAATGTGCTTAATTCACTTGGTGCCATTGTACCATTAGCATCAATTACCTTGAATGGAATTGATTCATTACTAGAACAACCAAACTGTTCTGTAACTGAAGCAACATAATTACCAGCAGCGCTTGCGTAGAATATTCTGTTAGTACTTAGAACTTCTGTTGTCCCTTCTAACCTCCATTCATATTCAACGAAACCCTCAGGTAATTCTAATGGGACAGTTGTATTACCATCTGGTGCCGGAAGAACTCTGCTTGCAAGCCCACTAACTGAAATATCAGGAGTATCAGTTGCATCTTTTTCTTTGATTATTACTGGCTCTGCCGACCACTCACTCCAGACATTATTTTCCATAAAACGTACGTCATAGGTACCAAACTCTGAAGCAACATATTCATTTGATGTCGCACCTGGTATTATTGAACCGTTTCTTCTCCATTCGTAGGCCTCAAAACCTGCAGCCAGCCCCATCGTAACTTGAATGGGATCTCCCGGGCAAATCTCTGTTTTGGTTAGGAATTCTATTACATCGCGGTAGGTACTAGAAGATACTGTCGTTAACTCACCAGTTAAAACCACGGGGTTGGTTCTATTAGCTCTAAGAATATATGGCCAAAAATCACTTTCAGCATAGTGATCATACCATACATTATGGCCTTTATTGTGATATAAGGTATATCTAATATTGCCACCAACGCTTGCTAAAGTATCACGGAGATACCCTGAAGTAAAAGGAGTTGGGTTGTTATCTTTCCCTCCCTGAGAGAGCCAAATAGGAACGTATTTGTATATATCTACATCAGCCGCAGACAGATAAGATGCGGCACTCATTGGCAACGCAGCGGCAATATCTTTTGGATATAAGTACATATATCTCCAAACAGCACCACCACCTGCAGAAAGCCCATGTATCACTACTCTGTTAGGGTCTACACCAATATCAAAAAGTTCTTCTTTCAACAAATAATGAATGGCTCCTAGATGAGCATCACTCCAATAGCCGTCAGTGTTCTGAGGAAACAAAGCGAAGCCAGGGAAAACACCATTTCCAATATCACGATCATGAAAACTACCACCATGTTTCAAATTAAGTTCGTTGTCATATATTGTTCCCCTTTCACCAGCCCCATGAAACATAATTGCAATTGGATATTTTTCAGATGGAGAATAATTTTCTGGAAACCGTAACCTAAAGGCTACTCCATTATAAATATAACTTTTAAAGTTTTCTGTATTCCAGTTTACTCTTTTTGTTCTTACCCATTTTTCTGGAGTTCCTAAAGGAGGTGTCGTAGGCGGATCAGATGCATTGTAATCTACGATCTGGTCGTTAGGATCAAACACCTGCGCAAATGTTATGCTTGCTGTACACAATAAAGTCAAACCAATGACTGATAGGCGATAGAAATTCATATTAGCGGTATTATTATTTAATTCCACAAACATTTATATCTATGGAACAATGTAAAAGTAATGATAAGCATTAGATTAATCTAGTTAAAATAGTCATATATGACCATAATTATTAGAATAATCATATTATGGATAATATTTATCATATGATAACTCAGGGTAATAGACGAAATGCGCAGATCCTTCGTTTAAAGTTTTAATTTCTTAAAAACCGCTTCTGGTATTAACAAAATGATTAACATTATGTATCTCCAGAACCATCTTGTATAAATAACATTCTTATTTCCTTCAATCGCTTTGACAGTAGACATTGCAACTTGCTTTGGGGAAGCGGTTAATATCCCAGGAAGATCCATATTTTCTGTCATCTTAGTTGCTATAAAACCAGGTTTGATTGTTAAAACATGCACTCCATATGGATGAAGCCTATTTCGAAGCCCTGATAAGTATGCTGTAAGTGCTGCTTTTGCACTACCATAATAGTAATTACTTTGACGACCTCTATCTCCTGCCACAGAAGAAAAAACAGCAATTTTTCCTTTTTTCTTGGATTCATATTTTGTTGCAATAAGGTTTAATATTGAAACAACCCCATTAAAATTTATATCCAGAATTCTATTTGTTTCCTCCCATGAAGTTTTTGCTTTTTCGTGATCGCCCAGATAACCTATTAGACAAATAGTTGTATCTGGCATTTCAGTAAGATTATCAATAACCTTTGAATGATCTTTTTTCTCCATTACATCAAGACAAATGGCAGCGCATTTAACTTGATTTCTGATAGAGATGTCTTTACACAGGTTATCAATATTTGAAAGGTCCGGTCCGGCCAAGATCAAATTGTATTTTTTATCGGCATATGCATATGCAATTTCCTTGGCTACATCGCTTGATGCTCCTAAAATTAATACGCTTTCTTTTTCCATGAATACTTTACTATGTATTTCGGTCTATCTTAATTAAACTGCATTCTTTTAAATAGATCTGAATAGATATTCAGATCAGGATTAAGTTTCAATATTATCGATTTAAACTTCTCAGCGTTAGGATAGCCTTCCCAAAAAATTTGAGATTGCATTCTTGCATCTTTCGAGAGATAAATTCTTCCTCCCATATCAAGAACTACCTGATCCAATTCATCAAGAAATTCAAACAAACCCTTTCTGATAGGGAAATCTAAAGCTAAAGTGTATCCTTCTAAAGGAAATGAAATTAGGCTTTCTTGTTTACCAAAAAGTTTTAATACCGCCAAAAACGAGCCCCACCCCTTTTTTCTTATTTGATTCAAAATCATTTCAAGCCCATCTTTGCTAGTTGAAAGAGGAAGTACAAATTGATATTGAATAAACCCCTTTTTTCCATACATCCTATTCCAGTTCAATATGGAATCTAAGGGATAAAAAAAGCCATCATAATGAACAACATTTTGAATAACTCGCTTCGTATTTTTTGCATAATAGAGTGCATTGAATGTTTTGATAGATAGCTTATTTAATGCTAGAGATGGAAGGTTGAAAGGCATGTTAATCATATTTCCTTTACCATTTGTCAATGGATCTTTCATCTGAACTGAAGATAAGTCATCAATAGTAGCATGCTCACCGGCCATCATTATACTTCTTCCAAATCCTTTACCGCCTTTCAAACAATCAATCCACGACATTGAATATGTATAATTTTTATATTCTTCAAAAAGTGCTAAGATTTCTTGTAAGTTTTTCGCTTTAATCTGCTTTTGTTTAATGAAAGATGTTTCTATTTTTTTCAACTTGAATGTAACTGTATCAATAATTCCTGTCAAACCCATCCCACCTCGTGTTGCATTAAAAACATCTTCGTTTTCGTTTAATGAACATGAAAGTCTAGACCCATTACTCAGAACCAAATCAGTTGAAATTACATGGTCTCCAAAACACCCATCAACATGATGATTTTTACCATGTATATCTGAAGCAAGAGCTCCACCAACTGTTATATATTTTGTTCCTGGCGTTACAGGTAAAAACCAACCTCTTGGAACAAAAACACCCAAAATCTCCTTTAGCGTTACGCCCGACTGACATTTAATGATTCCGTTTTCTTCATCAAATGATAGAATCAGATTATGTTTAAGCATAGAAATGGTTCGTTCAGAAAGAGATGCATCTCCATAGCACCTTCCCATTCCTCTTGGAATCGTTTTTTTCAGATCTCCATTAAAGGACCCATTCCAATTTACTAATTCGGTATCTTTTACAGGGTAATTACTCCAGTTGGATATTTTTTTGTTCATCACGTTGCAAGTTTAACAAGGTTTTAGTTGGCAAAGGCCACGAAAGAAATTCTAATCTATTAACATAAAATATTGCTTGATAAGAAGACTATTTTTACTATAGTTTTACCGCAAAAACTATGAGAAAATTAGAGCTCACTAGTAAACAGATTACTATTCTGGAGTTTGTTTTAATCATTGCTTTCTCCTTGTTCCCTCTTGTTAACTCTTTTCCTTACAGAATAAATATTTTTCTATCATGGGAAGGTGCATATAGACTTTATTTGGGGCATATACCCTACAAAGATTTTGGTTTGCCAATGGGTTTCGGGTATTGGGTCATCCCAGCAATATTTTTTAAGATCTTTGGTCCTTACTTGTATACGTTAATAAAAGCTCAAATTTTTATAAATTTTCTTTCTGGTTTGGCCTTTAGGTCCATTTTAAAGTCATTTGAAATCAATCAAGGAATTAGGCTAATTTCCTTACTTCTATATATCATTTCTTATTCATTTTTTAATTTTTGGCCATGGTATAATCATTCAGTAATCGTTTTTGAGTTCATAGGATTAAGCTTTTTATTAAAGTTTTTATTTAGAACACGCAATAATTGGAAGGCATTTTTAAATATATCTTTAGCCTCATTTTTCATTTTTTTCTCATTTTTCACAAAACAAGACGGTGGAGGCTTAGCATTTCTTATTGCACTTTTTCTGACGCTATACCATGTAATTATTGATAAAAAATATGTTGACTTAATCTATTTTTTGGGGACATATGCCCTTTGGGCAATAGTCATCATAATACCATTCTTGAAATATGATTTCACTTACTGGTTTAATTTAGGACAAGAGCCTCACTACTCAAGAATAGAATTATGGGATTTTATAACCACTATACTTGGAGAATCAATGTGGGAAAAGTTTTATTTAGCGGGTTTCATCTTAATTATGCTTATTAATTGGACCAGGCTGCAGGTTTTCGTTCGAAACAAAAAAGAATTTCTTTTCTTCTTGTTCTCGCTTGGAATCCTAGTAGAAGCATTGATTTTTCAAGTTACTAGTTACACCCCCCCAGATAACAACATCTTTTTCCATAGTTTTATATTCGCCTACTTTATAAGTGCAGCTCCAATTAAACTGTCATTTAATAAACTAACCAATATCGTCATAATGAGTATGATAGTAATGATCTGGTGGTCGGGTGCCTACTGGAAATATATCGATAGAAAGGTTGAGAGGCTCTTCCCTCAATTAACCCAAGTAGATAAGGGTAAAATTTCGAAGAACACATACGCCGTATCTGACAATGAGAATAATATTGGAATGGAAAAGTGGATTTTTAGCGATCTACGATCATTTAAGAAGATTTATATGCCTGAATCAACAGTACTTGGAATTAAACGCTTACTTCTGAGAAAAGAAATAAGAAAAGAAAACCCTAAAATTTTAAACATGTCAGAACTAACACCATTGGCACACGAGATTGGATTTGAACTCGAAAAAGGGCGACCATTATGGTATCATAAGGGAGTTGGCATATTTCAAGAACAAATTGACGATTATATAATAGAAATTAATGAAGAATATTACGATATCGTCCTGTTTGAAACAATCCCTTACTTAAATAATTTTTATCCAGATGAGGTTAGAAACTCACTTACAGAAAACTATAAGATGATTGATAAATTCCTAGCCCCAAGAAGACCAACAGATTCCTATATTGAGGTATATGCTCGAAAATAGTAAATCTAGAAAAGAACCAGATCTTTAAAATAGATTAATAGATAAAAACTTGAAATCCAGCCAATTATTACCAACTGAATAAACCTGTCTTTATATAAAATTTTAGTTGGCGAACCAGTATTATTTTCTACTAACGCAATTTGCAGGTATCTTAAAACACCAGCAATAACGAATAATGTTGTATAATATATACGATAGGTTCCAATCCGATTAATCACATCTGGTGATAGTGTGTACATTAGATATGATACAATAATAACTGCCGAAATCAATGAAAGCATGGCATTTAAATATGTCAGAGAATACTTTTTACTTGCTGTTCTCATATCTTTTCCTGAACTTTCTTTAATAACAATATCATCCCTCCGTTTCGCAATTGCCATGAAAAGTGCTAAGAGAAAAACCATAATGATAATCCACTCAGAAAGTGGCGTATCAGAAATAATAGAACCTGCTTTAATTCTAAGTACAAAACCAATCGAGACTATTATTATATCTAAAATGGCTACTCTTTTTAGACCCAGCGTGTAGGCTAAATTCATAAGAAAATACAAACTCAATATGAAAGAGAATTTAGCTTCGATAAAATAAGCTAAAACTAAACCTCCAAGTACAAAAAGAGGCATAATTATATAAGCCATTTGTACTGCTATAGTTCCTGCTGCAAGCGGTCTTAATCTTTTTGTCGGATGAATCCGATCATTCTCTACATCCTTTAAATCATTAAAGACATAAATAGAACTTGCAACTAAACCAAATGCAATAAAACCTATTATCAATGGTAAATAATGAGAGATCTCGAGTATCTCTCCTGCAAAAAATATAGGGATAAAAAGAAAAAGATTCTTTACCCAATGTTTTAATCTAATTAGTTTGATTAGTTCCAAAATATTTCATTTTTTTTTACTAATTGTAAATTTGCCAAAAGCTATTTCTTAAGTAATATAAATCGATCAAATAACAGTTCTTCTCCTTGAAGTCTTAAATAACTTCTACATTCAATCATGCTTTTCTATTCAATACTCTCGAGTTCAATACCGATAAATTCTTCTATTTCTAGTTTGGTATTTTCAAGTGCAGTTCGGTATGTAAGTAACTTTTCTAAATCAGCTTTATACTTCCTATTTGAGTTATTATATTCCTCTAGGCTTATTTCACCGTTGGCAAACTGATTTTCACTAGACTGCAATATTGCTTGTTCTTCTTGAACTATTTGGGTTTGCATTTCATAAATATCTTTTCTCAAAAGATAATTATTATATGCTGTGAGAACTGATCTTTTAAGCTCAAGCCGAATCTTATTCTTTTCTTCCACTCTTATTGCATACTCTTCCTTTGCCACTTTAGATTGCACTGGCTGCCTAAAAAAGATTCCTAATGGAATATTAACACTAAAGTTGTAACGAGGAAAGAAAAGGTTTTGACCTTCTTCTGCATCAGGAGGATTAATGGTCAATTCATTAAGGTTGCCATTTACTGTTATCTGGTTGAGCCAGCTATATTTCGCTTCAACTTCCTGTCTTCTTGCTATTTCAGTATTTCGATCTGCGATTTTTAAATCCGGATGATTTTCAATCGCAAGCATAACCAGCTTTTCACCAAATTCATCAGAATCTTTTTGATCCTGTGCATTTCTTCCAAGAAATAAATAGTCCTGTGCAACTGCTTGATTAACTATTATCATTAACACAATTACAAAATAGTTTCTAATGTTCATAACACATATTTCTTTAGTTATTAACTCAAGTAAATTTCAATTAAACATGAGAATACAAATATGACTATGGCTGACAAGAAATTGCTATCCTTGCGAAAAATATTATATTTTATTCATGTCGACAGGGAATACAAGTAAAATTGAAAGATCGAGATTAGAATGGGTTGATTATGCTAAAGGCATCGCTATAATTTTAGTTGTATACCGTCATGCTTTATATGGGATAAAGTTTTCGGGAATAGAAGTTAAAGACTGGCTAATGAATGCCAATGAAATTGTATACAGTTTTAGAATGCCCCTATTTTTTATCCTTTCAGGTTTTTTTGTAGCAAAGAGCATTTCCAAAAGGAATTCATTCAAGACTTTTACAAAGTATAAGTTCAGTACGATATTGTACCCATACTTTATCTGGGGTATTATCCAAATCACAATACAAATTGTTCTAACAAACTATACAAATTCGTCGAGGACAATTCATGATTTTATATCTCTCTTTCTACATCCAAGAGCTATAGACCAGCTGTGGTATCTATATGCTCTTTTCAATGTATCGATATTATTTTTCATTATATATTCTATTCTGAAGTTGAATAACTATTGGATGATTTTACTATCGTTAATCTTATTTGGACTCTCAGTTTTTGTAACAAAATACGGCCTATTACATGACAGTGCATATTTTCTCTTATTTTTTGTTTTAGGCCATCTAACACAGAATTTGTTTACCCAAGAAAAAAATTATCGTTTTTTCTATTCCTATAAACCACTACTATTAGTAACTCCCATTTTTTTCCTTTCTCAATACTACTGGCTCAATAACAGAGAAATGAATATTTATTTTTTTGCTGCAATCGCATTGATCGGAGTTCTTTTCACGTTCATGCTGTCCATAATACTGCATAAACATAAATACCTAAAGATTTTAAGTTTGATTGGTAAGCATTCTCTTCAGATTTACCTAATGCATGTATTAATAATCGCTGCTACAAGAATTATACTTATGAAGGTATTTAAGATTCAATCCATTGGAATTATTCTTATAACTGGTTGGATCCTTGGAACATTCATTCCTGTAATTTTCTATAAGACAATTGGTCACAAGTATTTTAAACTTCTTTTCAGTCTTGAAAAAAAATCCAAAACTTAGGATTTCATATCATCAAGCTCAACATCGTTAAGAATGGCTCCTAAATTTTTTTCACCTAAACTCTCAATAAATTCAATGGAATCATAATCTAATTGTCCTAATACTGATTTAGCAGAAAACACTGTCACCACACCATCCACATAACTTGATAATTCCCTTGATCCAGAATTTGTGTTTAATGCCATACCTTCAAAAAGGATAAAATCATATTTTTCCCGGACATCATCAATCAAACTCCTCAAGGAATTACCTTTTATTATTTCCAAAGGAGTATGTGCACCACCCTTGCACCCAAAAATATCTACATATGGCAAATCCGTATTATTTGCAAACATTGATATAAAATCCTTCGAAACTTCTGTTTTGGATTCTTTCTTATTTTGAAAAATACCTTCAAGTATTGGAAGTCCTTTCATTTTTTTTGTCAGAGACGGATTTCCAAAATTTGTATCAATTATAAGTGTTCTCAATTGACTTTTATTTAAAGAAGCTGCAAGTGCTGTAATTAATGATGTCTTCCCTTCACCTTCTTTGGTACTTGTGAATAATATCACTTTCTTTCCCTTATCTAATAAGTTATATCGAATTTTTCTAAGTTGTTCTTTGAATACAACCGTATCGTTAAGGTTAGCTACTTTAGATTTATTTACTAGACTAATTCTATCAATAAGCTTCTTTTTGGGAATTTCACTCTTAATTGCTTTATCATCAAAAACATTCTTAAAGTCTTGATTATTAATATGATTTAATGATCCTAATAATGTCATGTTCGTTTTATCGACAAAATTAGCTGCACTTCGTATGGAAGCATCTAAGTACTCCAAGAGTACTATCGCCAAAACAAAAAACACAAACGTACTTATTCCTGATATGGCTGAGACAATTAATCTTTTAGAGGGTTCAGCCTCAGAGGCAGGTAAGGCCAAAAGAATTTGACTAATCGAATTTCCTGCAGAAACAGAATAACTAAGTGCAAGACTATAATTTTCCTGGGCATCTCGATAATCTTCACTTGCTAAATTTACCTCTCGTTCTAATGAAGCCAATCTTGATTCTTTAGAAGCATAACCCCCAATTACGCTTCCAGATCTTGCAATGATATCCTCAAGATCACTGATATTTCCCTTTATGATGTCGATTTCTACCTCTAAGTCGGACCTTTCATCCATCATTTCATCATAAGAACGATTAAAACTTCCCTCGGATATCATCTGAATATACCGTCGTTGGGTTTCTCTCAATATTTCTAGTGAATCGCTAAGCACTCGAGATCCGGTTCGTTGGTATCGATCATTCATTTCACTAATTTGATTTCTTATTCGAATCACATCTGTATTTGTAATTCCTGAACTCGTTACGCCGCTCAGTCTCCGGTTAATTTCTTCCAGTTGTACGTTTTTGGCTCTTAGTTTTTGCTTTTCATCTTTGAGTTCTGTCTCGATATCCGAAATTCGAGTCACGATATTTTCTCGCTCTAACTCAGAGTTTATAATGCTGTTTCGTGCTTTAAAGCTTTGGAGTCTAGAAGTTGCTGTTGCTAATTCTGCTCTTTTTTCTGTTACTAACTTTGCATAAGTTTCAATTGCATCTTGCTTATTGGAGTTAATGATATTACTATTAAATCTCAAAAATTCAGAGCATACAGTATTAGCTATATAAGCAGATAATAGTGGGTTTTCAGTAAATGAGTCCACTGACACATAATCTGTATTATTAACCCTTCTTACAAAAACTTTTGATTTTAATGATTCAAAATCATATTCATAAAGCTCCATCAATCTAAGAACATCCTTTTCTGTGGCATAGTAAGTATTCATCATCTTCATAGAGTCCAACTTGTTTTGACAGAAAGTTTTCACCCATTCCAAATCAAGTGAATTGACAAACTCAATATCATTTTCATTTTCTAAATCCAAATTAGTAAACGCCTCCCCTTCTCCACTTGACAAATCATGAATTAAAAGCTTATATGAAACCAATGAAAGAACACGTATTGAGTTAATAGTCTCAATGAGATTGTTAAATTTTACGCCAGATTCATAAACATTAAACCCCTCCCCAGTTAAATTTATTTCTTTGGTTACTGTAAAGCCTGTTGCTAACTGTCCTGTTGACCGGTAAATTTTAGGGTAACCTGCGGTTAATAAGAACGCAATGATTACCGCTAAGAGAGGTATACCTACCAAATACCATATTCTCCGATACAAAACTCGAAAAATGGTTAATAAATCCATTATCTATGCTTTAAGAGTGTGATTAAATTCTAATTAATCAATAGACGATTAACTGTAAGATTAGTTCTTAATTATTCTTGTTGTAATTGATTTTCTTCCATTTTCAAATGTAAGTTTCACTAGATAAACACCTTCAGAAAAATTAGAGGTATCCAATTCAAAATAGAAGTTATTTACATCACTTGAAAATACCTTATTACCTGAAATCGTCGAAATATCTATGTTTTCTATATTAGAAGAAGATTTAATATAAAGAATATTCTGAACCGGATTAGGATTAATTATTAGCTCCAGTTGACTATCAATTAATGTAACATAAATAATGTCTGAATACTCAAATTTTCCGTCAAAATCTACTTGTTTTAATCTGTAATACAGATCATTGGTATAACTAGACCTATCCAAATAAGTATAATCAACTGGGTCATTTGAATCTCCTTGCCCATTAACCCTGGCTAAAGATACCCAGCTTTCACTGTTGTAGGACGTTTCTAATTCAAAATGGCTATTATTTGTTTCAGATAGTGTTCTCCAACGAAGCATGATCCCACTTTCTATTAATTCTGCATTGAATGCAACTAATTCAACTGGTAATGGACTGTTTGAGTTATCAATAGTCGCTACAGTGAAGTACCTTGTCGAGGAAAACGTTGAAGAGAAATCCGGAATGCTGAAACTAACAATATTTCCATCATAAGATCTACCCGCTGTATAAAGTGAATTTGTTCCTGAAGCGAAAGTACCATCATCATCTAAAAGTAAAACCAAATCAGTTTCAGATCGATTACCCGGAATGGAGGATAAGTCAAAGCTGATGGTACCATTAATAGTCTCTGTTTGCTGACCCAACCAAGTTCGTTGCAGTCTTGCATCCACTCCTACGGGAACGTCTCCTCCTTCATCTCCATCAATGGATCCACCATTATTACCCACTACGACAAAAGAAATATCCTGATCGAATGCCGGAGATGATAGTGTAAGGATATCCCCATCATTAACAGAATTTAGTTGGTTAAGACCTGAAGCATCATCACGTCCAATTCCCACGATTTGATTGTTGAATGAAGTATTAAGTGAAGCATTCCATATGTCAGTTAGGCCATCTGATGCAACATAATTCTGTGGAGTCGTTTGATCCAGCGTAATTCCGTACTTAATGGCAAGATAAGTTTCAACTTGATTACGTTGGCTTCCAGTTTGTGTCGCATCACTATAAATAATTAACTCTGCAATTTTGCCATCTAATAAATTACCGTTACCAACACTACCAATATTAAAGCTGGTGGCCCCTCCATTTGCATTCGCATAGGTAAATGTTCCTTGACTTTCACCATTCACAAAGGCCTCCGATCCATTTAATGTTGGATCATCTAAAACCACTGAGAGTATTTGAGGAACTCCACTTACTTCTGCATCCACTTGGTGACCTGAGAAAGCAGCTCCATCCCCAGCTATACCTCTAGAAGAAAGATAGGTATTAAATGTACCAGCCTCATTACCAATGAATCCGTACTCACTTGATGTATTATCCAGTTGATAAACGACAAATATTTGTTTCGGATCGTTTACATCAGGGTTGAGATCGTAAGTAGATACAGTAAGCTCGTCTAACGTACCATCAAAATCGATCATATTGTTTGAATTAAAACCTGAGACAAGTGTAGGATTGTCAGTAACTGCTGCATCATTGTTATTTCCTGATTGATCTAACCAAGCAGTAATTGGAGCTACTCCGGTTACTCCGACATCAGCTTTAAGCCATACATCCAAATCTGTAGAAACGCCACCTGGAGCAACCACTAAAGACCTTGCCGTTCCTAAAGTAAATACATCACCAGTTTCTAATATAACTCCACTAATGGTAACTATATCTGCCATAAATTCATCCGCTAAGTAGGTATCAATAACTCCGTCACTAAAATCTCCATTGCCGTCTCTATCAACGATTAGCGCAAAATCATCCACAGTTCTTGTAAGTGCGAGGGCTGAAAGATCAAACTGCATCTCCAACGTGAATGTACCATTAGTATATACCTTCCATTCCCTGCTTAAGCGATCGTTGATACCAGACACCACTGAAGACCCTGCCTCTGCTACCGCGGCTCCATCATTACCAATCGTGAGGAAGGTGAGATCTGAGAAGATCGTTTCCGGGGAAGATATCGAACCATTGGCGATGGTGACAATTCCGTCTGCGTTGCTGCTTTTGGATTTGGCTTGAACCAAACCACCAGCTTTGTCCTTTCCAAAACCAAAGATGTCCTGCTCATAAGTGGATGATACACTGGCGTCCCACATGAGCGTGGAGCCATCAGAAGCCACGTAATCCAGGTCATTGGTTCCATCAGTAAGTGTGATTCCATACTTTAACGCGAGGTAGCTTTGAACACGTGTGATATCTGTATCACTTAAGCCTTCAGTAAAAAGAATCACCTCAGACATGTTTCCTATCAAGTTATTACCACCTGCGTAGGCACCCAATTGAGAAAATAAACCAGTATCCGTAAAAGGGTCAACAGTTGTATTAGTTGGTCCCTCATCTCCATTAACAACGACTTTGTTATTGACTGAAGGATCGTATCGAACTATCCCAATATATGGAACAGCAGAGCTTTGTGCCTGATCATAGTTAAGGATATTGGTTCCAGGGAGGTGAATGGCACCTAATCTATTCTGTGGAGTTAGGCCTGGTGTAAGATCACTATACCACATAGCATGTCGGCCTCCTGCGGTTGAACTAGAAAATAGATTATTCGGATCTGTTCCAATATTATCAAGGGTATGCACAACAATTTTTGTGTAATCATTATCGTCACCAATTAGAGAAGGATTGAAAGAATCTAACAAGTCTCCACCATCAAAATCCAACACAGGATAGAAGTTAAGGCTACTGGCATCATCATCTTGATAGGTAGGTCTATCTACATCAGTTCCAACAGTAGCATCAATAAAATCATTCACTAAAGGACTTTGATCAAGCCATCTAAATACCAAATTTCCATCTGAAGCAGGAGTATTATCATCATCTGAGAAGAACGTATTAAAGACCCCAACATCGGACCTTAACCATACTCCTAGGTTATTAACAACTCCACCTGGTCCGGTTGGAGAGCTGATACCTAAAGTGAATAAATCGTCTGTGTTGATATTAATATCACTAAAAGTGACCACTAAATCTGTATAAGAATCAGCACTTATTGGGGAAACATCACTGAAGTCTCCGTCACCAGCATTTTCTATCAGAAGTGTAAAATCACTTGCTTCCAATAAATTTCTATTAGGCAAACGGACTAATGCTGAAAGGTCAAATGAGATATCCACCAAATCGCCACCGTTACCAGTTTCTTGAGCATTCCAGATACGTGTTAACCGATGCCTTCCTATTTCAGCACCAGTAGTGATTATATCTGTTGAACCACCATCATGACCCCAAACCAAAAAATCAAGGTCTGCTGAAAAAGTAGTTCCCTTATCGATCGTAAGAATACTAGCACTATTTTCTGATTTAGATTTTATTTGTGATAAACCTGTTGCATCATCACGACCTATCCCTGCAATCCCATTATCGTATCCTCCGCCTATTGACCAAACAGTAGTTATTCCATCTGATGCAATATAATCGTTGGTATTGGTTATGCCGTATTTAATCCCCAAATAGGAGTCAATGAGTTGAGCCTGAACATCAGTTATTGCTGCATCAAAAACAATAACTTCTGCAATCTGCCCATCTAATCTACTACCCCCTCCAAATGCACCGACCTGAATGGTACCTGTGTCAGTAAAGGATTCATCGGTATCCGTAGTGTTTTCTTCTGTTCCATCAATCCGCACATAATCAGCTTCACCCCCTGGACCATCGTATCGGATACTCCCGATATAGTATTGGCCCGCTTCCGTAGTTCCTCCCGAAGTAAAATTAGTGGGTGGATTATGTGTGGCACTCAAAGCGGTTGTATTGCTGTACCACATCGCATGAGAGCCACCGGAAAAAAGATTATTGGCTCCTATTACATCGTATCGATGCACGATTATTTTGGTATAAGGGTTGTCACTACCAATTAAACTATTTTGAGAAGTAACCATAAACTGTGAAGGAGTTCCAGCGAAATCAAGCGCCGGGTTAAAGTTTACCGCTTCTGTTTGATAAATTGGCTCTGTACCTACAGCAGTTACATCAAAACTCTCTACTGATCGATCATTCCAACGCTGAACAGGATCATTATTCACCGCAGCGGTTATTCCATCGTCAGCAAATACTTGTGCGTCCGCCTTTAGCCACATCCTTAAATTGGCAGTAATCCCTCCTGGTCCTAGAGGAGCTGGAAAACCCAAGGTAAAAAAATCTCCATCTCCGATATTTACTCCTGTGAACGTTACCACATCGTCCACAAAGCTGGTGGCTGTCGTAACTGTAGCATCACTAAAATCGGTATCGGTATTATCTACTAATAAGGTGATTTCACCAGCAGAAACTACCACGTTAGGAATAGTGGAAATATCAAATTCCAAGGTCAAACCACCTGCATCTCCTCCTGTTCCTGATTCCTGTGCTTTCCATATTCGTTCCACACGCTCACGGCCGATCTCTGCACCAGTTGTTGTGGTAGATGTAATAGATCCATCATCATTCCCCCATATGAAGTAGGTCAAATCTGTAGAAAGGGAACTTGCAGTAATAGTCAGAATATCATCTGAAGCAGTAGGATTTGATTTGGAGGAAAGTTGCAAAAAATTCGAGCCGGATATACCATTATCTCGTGCGATCCCAGCCACATCATTATGATATGCAGAATTCGCAGTGAAGTCCCAGACTACCTGGTCATCACTGGCTACATAGTCCCCCTCCACAATTCCACTTAAAGCATCTGTCGCATCCAGGGTAATTCCGTATTTGATGGCCAGGTAGGACCAGACTTTTTGAAGGTCTGCATCCGAAATGTCATTATTAAACAAAATAGCCTCGGCTATTTGTCCATTCAGTCCACTACTTCCTATAAAAGCTCCTATTTGAATTGTAGAAGAATTATCTAAAAAAGTTGCGGTATTAGTTGTTGTAACTGCACCTCCATTCCTACTAATTAAAAAGTTATCAGTTATTGGTTCAAAACGAGCACTTGCCATGGTAGCCACATTAGTTGGTGTCATCACAAGCACTTCAGCTCCGGTCACATCGCCTCCATGATAAATATTTACATTAGCATCTCCTCCATAATAAAATCCATGAGTAGTTAGAAAATCTGCTCCTGTTCCTGCGGAGATGAGATTATTAGGTCCTGCATTAATAAACAATGAGTGGACTACAACTTTAGTATAGTCACCGTCATCACCTATCAAATTAGTCGCAGATGTTTCCATGAAATCCGAAGTTCCAAAATCTTGAAACGCAAGACTTGGGTAGCCATTAAACACATCTTCATTTCCAAAATCTCCAAACGGACTTGTTCGTAAAAATGGCTTTCTGACATTATCGGTTTGAGCAACATTATTTAAGCCTGCCTGGTCATTCCATTGCTCAATAGTTGTACCAGTAGTTGTTGCAGGGGTTATTCCAGCATCTGAGAAAATATCAGCATCAGCTCTCAACCAAAAGACCAGATCACCTGATACTCCGCCAGGTCCTTGCGCCAAAGAAGCAAGTGTAAAGCAAGCCAGAAAAAAAGAACATATAATTTTAGCGTAGTTCATAAATGGCAGTGTAAGTGGAAAGCTTTTCTATCTGTACAAAAATAGCAAGGTTTGCGTCGTATAAAATTTATTTATCGTGAAAGATATACAACTCTTCGATTTTGATGGTACAATCACCGAAAAGGATACGCTTATAGAAATTGCGCTCTTTTCTTCTACAAAAAGTGATTTTTATTTAAAAATGATTGCCTTGCTACCTTCAATGATTTTAATGAAACTGAAAATCATTGAAAAACAAAAAGGCAAAGAACTCTTCTTAAAACGGTTTTTTGGTAAATATTCAGAAGAGGACTTTAATGCACTTGCAACCAAATTCTCAAATGAATACCTGCCAAAATTCATTAGATCAAAAGCTCTTAAAGAAATAGTAAAAGCAAAAAAAGCTCAAAATAGAGTCGTTATCGTCTCCGCTTCCCCTGAAAACTGGATCAAACCGTGGGCAGAACCACTTGGAATTGAAGTCATAGGAACCAAACTAAAGTTTGAGAATAACCGATTTAAAGGAATCGATGGGAAAAATTGTAATGGTGAAGAAAAAGTAAATAGAATTAAACAAGAAATTAACCTTTCTAAGTACTATAAAGTAATCGCTTATGGAGATACCAAAGGAGACCTTCCTATGTTAGCTTTGGCGGACGAAAAACACTACAAACCTTTCCGATAATGACCTTCGCTTTTTGGTTTTTCCTATTCATCGTTTTTTACACGTATGTAGGCTATGGAGTTATTCTCCTTTTCTTAGTTAAGATTCGTGGTTCAAAAATTAACCCCGTGATTTATGAAAGTCATGAGTTGCCTCATGTGACGCACATAATAGCAGCTTATAATGAAGAGGATTTCATTGTTGACAAAATCAAAAATTCGATTTCTCTGGATTACCCATCAGAAAAATACAACTTGTGGATTGTAACAGATGGATCAAGTGATAAAACACCAGAATTGGTCAAAACCTTTCCTGAAGCCCAACTTTATCACAAAGATGAAAGAAATGGAAAAATTCATGCAGTGAATAGGGTTATGAAAGAAGTGAAATCTCCTATTGTAATCTACTCTGATGCCAACACCGAACTTAATTCAGATGCAATCAAAAATATTGTCAGACACTATAATGATCCAAAGGTTGGTTGTGTTGCAGGTGAAAAACGAGTTAGACAGGAAGAAATAGATAGTTCGGCTGCTAGCGAAGGGTTTTATTGGAAGTACGAATCATTTCTAAAGAAATATGATTACCAGCTATACTCAGTTGTGGGAGCTGCTGGAGAACTCTTCTCTATTCGTACTAGGTTGTACGAGGAGGTTGATAGAAACATGCTCATTGAAGACTTTTATCTATCGCTTCGCATCAATCAAAAAGGTTATCGAACAGCCTATGAACCGGATGCTTATGCATTGGAAAATAGTTCTGAAAACGTAAAAGAAGAATCCAAAAGAAAAATTAGGATAGCTGCAGGTGGATTCCAGGCCATGCGGAAGCTACTCCCGCTGTTAAATATATTCAATCATGGCTGGCTAAGCTTTCAATACATATCTCACCGCGTCTTAAGATGGGCCGTAGCTCCATTTGCGCTTCCATTGCTTATCATCATAAATGTGTTTCTCGCAATGGATTCTTTTTTTTATGCTGTAATACTACTCTTACAAATCGTTTTCTATAGTGCTGCTCTACTAGGCTTCCTACTACAAAAGATCAAAATTAAGGTTAAGGTACTATTCATACCCTTCTATTTCACTTTCATGAACGTTTCAGTATACCGTGGATTAGTCAGGTATCTAAAAGGAAATCAGAGCGTGTTATGGGAAAGAGCAGCTAGAAAGAAATAAAAAAAGGAAGCCACTTTGGCCTCCCGTTTCTTTTTGGTTTATCTGTGTAGAATTAACCTTTGTTCTTGATGTCCTGAACTTCAAGTCGAATCTCTTGGGCTAGGTTTTTAAGGTCTTGCATTCCTTTTCTGACACGGGTTCCTGCAGCGTTGTTCCCTTTATCATAAAATTTCTCAAAATCTCCTTCTAGTGAATCAATCATTGATTTCAGTTCTTCGAATCTTTTCATGTTATTACGGTAATTAAGGTTATCGTTATAATTAAAAGTTTGGGCAATATAGCCCAAATAAGTTAATATTCAGTTTAAATGGCGTTAATAATTAAGATTTAGCAAGAAGTGCACCTTCCACTCCTGCTTCTTTATAAACACCATCATCCAGCTTACCCTTGATCGCTTCAAAGGCATTAAGGGTTAACTCCACATCCTCTAGGCTGTGCATTGCCGTAGGTATGATCCTCAAGATCACCATGCCCTTTGGAACCACCGGGTAAACGACCATGGAACAGAAAATATGATAATTTTCTCGTAGGTCTATCACCATATTACACCCTTCCAATACATCTCCTTTCAACACCACAGGAGTTACTGGTGAGTTGGTCGTCCCAATATTGAACCCTCTCTCTTTAAAGCCACCCTGGATGGCATTTACAATCGTCCAGAGTTTCTCTCTCAGTTCAGGCATAGTACGAAGCATTTCCAATCGTTTTAGTCCCCCAATTACAAGGGGCATTGGTAGGGATTTCGCAAAAATCTGTGACCTTACTTTGTATCTTAAGTGATTGATAACATTAGTTGGACCTGCAATGAACGCTCCTATGCTTGCCATAGATTTAGCAAACGTGGAGAAGTAAACGTCAATATCATCTTGCACTCCACAAAACTCACCGGTACCTGCACCTGTTTCACCCATTGTTCCAAATCCATGCGCATCATCTACAAGTAACCTGAATTGATATTTTTGCTTCAACGCCGCAATTCCAGCAAGGTCTCCTGTATTCCCGGTCATTCCAAAGACCCCCTCTGTAATCACTAGCACACCACCACCCTGTTCATCTGCTAATTTGGTTGCTCTTTGAAGTTGTTTTTCGCAGCTTTCTATATCATTATGAGGAAACACATATCGCTTGCCTATATGCATTCTCAAAGCATCAATAATACAAGCATGACACTCTGCATCGTATACTACCACATCTTTCCTGTCAACTAATGCATCAATAACTGACATGATACCTTGATAGCCATAGTTTAATAGCATACCGGTTGGCTTTTGAACAAAGTCCGCTAACTCTTGCTCAAGCTGATCATGATGATCAGAGTTTCCAGTCATCATTCGGGCTCCCATAGGATACCCTAGTCCCCAATCTCTTGCTGCTTCCGCATCCACCTTACGTATTTCCGGATGGTTAGCTAGACCCAAGTAATTATTCAAACTCCAGGCAAGAACTTCCTTGCCTTTAAATTTCATACGAGGTTGAATGTCACCTTCTAACTTTGGAAAGAAATAATAATTAACGTCCCTATCTAAAAAGGAATATTGTCCTAATGCCCCTTCGTCGCTGAGTAATTTTTCAAATAAATCCATCTACTGATCTCACTTTTCAAACAAGACGCAAATTTAGTAGGAATGACGAACATTGTAATACTAAGGTTTTACATAAACTTGTAGTAGATATTAAGAAGAAATTATTGACTCCTATAATCGACCTATGAAAATAAAAAAAATATTAGTTGCCAATAGAGGCGAAATAGCGATACGTGTGATGAGATCCGCCAAAGAATTGGGTATTGCAACGGTTGCGGTATACAGTGAGGCAGATAAAGACTTACCTCATGCTTCATATGCAGATGAAGCAATTAACATAGGACCTGCACAAGCATCTCAATCATACCTTGTTCCAGAAAAAATTATTGATGCTTGTAAAAAAACTGGTGCAGACGCTATCCATCCTGGTTATGGCTTTTTATCAGAGAATGCAGCGTTTGCTGAACAAGTTGCAGCTGAAGGCATTGTTTTTATTGGTCCAAGTGCTCACGCCATTCGGGTGATGGGCGACAAACTCACTTCAAAACAAACGGTAAAAGACTTTGGCGTTCCACTTGTACCTGGTATGGATGAACCAATCAATGATGTTCAAAAAGCGAAGGAAGTCGCTAACGAAATTGGATACCCTGTAATGATTAAAGCATCAGCTGGTGGTGGTGGTAAAGGAATGAGAATTGTTCATGACTCAAAGGACTTTGAAGATCAAATGGAACGAGCCATGAGTGAGGCTAGAAATTCATTTGGTAACGATGAAGTTTTTGTTGAAAAGTTTATAACATCTCCCAAGCACATCGAAGTACAAGTAATGGGTGATCAGCATGGGAATATTGTTCATTTTTTTGAGAGAGAATGTAGCATTCAAAGGAGACATCAAAAGGTAATAGAAGAGGCTCCATCTGCATTGCTTTCCCCAAAAAGAAGAAATGAAATTGGTGAAGCAGCTGTAAACGTAGCTCGGTCATGTAATTATCATGGAGCAGGTACTGTAGAATTCATCGCTGATGAAAACCTCGATTTCTACTTTTTAGAAATGAATACAAGATTACAAGTAGAGCATCCTGTAACCGAGCTCATAACCGGCTTTGATTTAGTTAAAGAACAGATAAGAGTTGCTGAAGGTGAAACCCTTTCCGTCAAACAAGAAGACCTTAAACTGAGAGGACATAGTATTGAAGTACGAGTATATGCGGAAGATCCTAAAAATAATTTCCTGCCTGATACAGGCAAACTAATCAAATACATAAGACCACAAGGTGCGGGTGTGAGAGTTGATGATGGATATGAAGAAGGTCAGGAGGTATCTATCTTTTACGATCCAATGATCGCCAAGCTAATAACCTATGGCAAAGATAGGTCTGAGGCTATTGAACGAATGAAACGAGCAATTCGAGAGTACGAAATCCTGGGAGTAGAAACCACCCTACCCTTTTGCTTATTTGTTCTTGACCATCCGGAGTTTCGAGATGGTACTTTCACGACAAAATTCGTGGAGTCACACTTTGACCCTGCAGTTCTTGAAGAGGAAATATCAGATAAAACAGCCCATGTAGCAGCGATTGTTGCTAACGATATTTTAAGTAATAAGCCCGTCAAAAATATTGAATCCACAATTGCTAAGGGAGGCAAATGGAAAGAAAGAGCTAAGTATTAATGGCAGAAATCAAACCGCTCAGAGCCTGGAGATATAGTAAAAACTTAGAAAGCAAGATTGATTCACTGGTCTCTCCTTTGTTTGATGTTGTTTCAGAAAAACAACGAGATCATTTGTATGAGGAAGAATTTAACAGTATTCATCTTTCTGTACCTAATGGCAAGGATGCAAGTCTAAGTGCCTCCAGGACGGTTATTGACTGGAAAAATAGAGATATAATAGTCCAAGATCAACTTCCATCAATCTACGTATACTATCAATATTTTAATCTGCCCGGCTCATCAACTGAAAGAGTTCGAAAGGGTTTCATCGCTAATCTTCGAATTTATGATTGGGATGAAAAAGTCCTTCTTCGACATGAAAACACGATTCCATTTTCAGTAGAAGACCGGATCGAAGTTCTTGACAAAACGCAAATGAACGTAAGTCCTACTCATGGCCTATATACTGATAAACCACAAGAAATAGAAAAATATCTTGATGAGGCTATGATTAACCCACTTTATGAAACAGAAGATTATCAAGGAGTAAGGGATTCATTTGCTATCATTCAAGATGCAGAAGTCATTAATCGGATCATTGAGATCATCAAGGATAAACAAATCATTCTTGCAGATGGTCATCATCGATACGAAGGATCACTGATTTATAAGCAAAAAAAGGAAAAAGAGAATCCGCACCATAATGGTTCGGAGGGATACAACTATCACCTGATGTATTTTACAAATACTGAAGCAGATGACCTTAGGATCCTGCCTACCCATCGATTGATTTCAGGAATTAATGATTTAACGGAAGAAAGTCTACTTAAGAAACTTGATGAGTTTTTCTTTATCAAAACAGTTGACGAGGCTAGTGATGTTAATGATATCATTCTTGGAAAGAAATGGGCTTTTGGGTTGCTCATTGGTGATAACGCTTACAAAGTAAGACTCAAACCAGAGAAGATTGATACGATGGAATGGAATTTCCCGCAATCAATTAAAGAACTTGACCTTACGGTTCTACATTACTTCATCATTCAGGAGTGTTTAGGTATTCCTGGTAAAGATCAGAGAGGAAGCCGGAACATAAATTTTGAACGTAATTTTGCCAAATGTTTACGTAGCGTAAGTAATAGAGAAGCACAATGCGCATTCATAACTAAGGAGATATCTATAGATACCGTAAAAGAAGTTTGTTACAGTGGGTATACATTACCACAAAAAAGCACATATTTCTACCCAAAAGTCATTTGTGGATTTTTGTTTGGGTCGATAAAAGAAAACGAGTTTAATACCTTTTTTGATGAAGCTTTCGAATAAACTAGTCTTAGCTTCTGGTTCTCCAAGAAGAAAGCAACTTCTGCAAGAGGCAGGGTTTGTTTTTGAAGTCAAAACTGTTCCTTTTGAAGAAATTTTTCCTGAAGAAATAGCAACAGAAAAAGTTGCTGAATTCTTGGCAATCGGGAAAAACGACGCGCATCGATCAGTGTTTTCAGACGAAATTATCATTACAGCTGATACAGTGGTTTTTTTCAATGACCAGATATTGGGTAAGCCTAAGGACAATCTAGAGGCAATCAAGACGCTTAAATTGCTTTCTGGTAAAATTCACGAAGTTGTTACAGGTGTATGCATAAGCTCTCCTACCAAGAAATTTTCCTTTTCATGTACAACCAAAGTCAGTTTTTGCACATTAAGTGAAGTTGAAATTTCAAATTATGTACAGAAATTCAGACCAATGGACAAAGCAGGGAGTTATGCCATTCAAGAATGGATTGGCTTGATAGGGATCGAATGGATAGACGGCTCCTACTACAATGTAGTAGGACTTCCAGTTCATGAGGTTTACGAGATACTTAAAAGAGAATTTGCTTAGCTCACCAACCCCAGGTTCCAGGACCTCCTTTAAAAGGTCCAACTACTTTATTTGTAATCCAGCCACCGTAAAAATCACCTTCCTGCGGTTGAATAACCTCTTCTCCAATTAAACATTGATCTACCTTATTTGCATATACAGAAACATGATCTTTAATCTGGTGAAATTTGTCGTTTGGGTGGTCATAACCCCAGGCTACCGATTCAAAAATTTGTGTCCCAACTTTGATATGATAATAATGTGCCACTCCTTTAAACTCACAAAAAGAACTCTTTTCTGTTCTGATCAAAACACCTTCTTTAAAACCTGAAAATGGAAGATAATAGGTTGGAGGGTGACTCGTTTCTAAAACTCTAAAAGACCGGTTACCATCATAAATGATTTCACCATCATGGATGATTCTAATATGTTCTGATACAGGCTCTATTGCTGGTGGCCTTGGATAATCCCAAACCGACTCTTGACCCTTCTCTGGCTTAATTTTTTTCATATTCGTCTGATAAAACTGCATTCTCGTCTATTTGTTAAGTCACTGAATAAGTTAGGGTTACCTCTTATTAAGAAATCATTAGTTATGTTTAATGTTGATTAATTGATATGAAATGAAAAACTGTATAACTACAATAGTATTATCCATCATTTTTGCACCCTTATTCGCGCAAACGGTTGCTGATTTTGATCATACCCTGGGAACATTTACCGACCCACGAGATGGTCAGGTTTACAACACCATTACGTTTAAAAAGAAAATTGGTGAGGCAGTGGTAGAAAGAACTTGGTTTGCTGAAAATGCAAGATATGCTGTTGACGGCTCCTATTGTTATAAAGATGTCGATGCTTATTGTGAGAAGTATGGTAGGTTATATAATTACGAAGCAGCTAATGAAGCGTGCCCGGATGGTTGGCACGTACCCACAATAGAAGAATGGAACTACCTATTCACCTTTTTCGGAGGTAGACATAAAGCTGGCAAACATCTCATAGAAGGTCAACGAAGCGATATGCACATGCTCTATGGTGGTTTTGCAGAGCCAGGGCATATATTCAAAGATATCACGGTTAGTGGTAATTGGTGGGATAATGAACTAAAAGGAGAAAACTCCGCTGGCATCATCACCATGATTAAAGGTTCTGGTGAGATTTATCATTTAACCATCGGTGACCAGCACAAGCTAAGCTGCAGGTGTGTAAAGAAGCATGATTGATCTTTGAAATTCATCATCGATGAAAATATCTCTCCTGCGGTAGTTGAAATATTCAGAGATCACAGCCTTACTGCCTATCATGTTAATGAATTAAAGAAGCATGCCAAACACCGGATCATTGACGATCAGCTGAGAAGGTTGGCTATACAAAAAGCACACATTATTATCACCAAAGACGATGATTTTGTCAAGTCCTACGTAAATAGAAAAGTACCAGAGAAGATGGTCTTTTTACATGGGCTAGATACCAAAGATTTATTAATCAGCAGATTTAAGGAGCTTGTCCCTCAATTAGAAGTGCTAATTAAAAAATATGATTTTATTGAAGTCAATCAACAAGAGATCAAATTCCCATTTTCCTAACCCCATTAATTAAAATTCTACAATGACAAACTCTGTTCTTCTGTTTTTGGCTCTTCCCTCTTTCGTTGAATTATCCGCAATGGGTTGAGATTCTCCATAACCTTTAGCAATGAGTCTACTTCGATCTATACCTGCAAGTACCATGTACTCTACAACCGCTTGCGCTCTTTTTTGGGACAGACTTAAATTAGTGGCATCTGCACCTTGACTATCCGTATGACCTCCTACCTCTATTTTCATTCCAGCATTTTTGGACATCAAGTCTACAGCTTTATTCAACTCCACGTAACTTATTGGCTTTAACTCCGCTTTCCCTAATTCGAAGAATATATTATTGAGGACTACTTTGGTTCCTTTCTTAATCGGCTCCAAGGCAATATTATTGGTAATCTCCGCATAGGCTGTGTCTTTTGGTAATTCAAAGCTTTGAGAGTAAAAAAAGAAACCCTCAGAACTTACAGAGACCGAATAATCTCTTCCAGATGGAAGGACTACAAGATATTCACCACTGAGTTCGTTGCTTTTGTTCGTCGCAATAAGCTCTCCGGAATTCAAATCTTCTATGAGCAATAAGGCGCTTAATGGCTTACCCGTTTCAGAGTTAGAAACAACTCCTTGCAAGATGATGGTTGGTTTTGGTTTTAGCTCATCAGGAAGTTCTACCTTGAAAATATCAAAGTTATCCGGATCAAGTCTTGAAGAAGCAAAATAGGCATTCCCTGAGGCTGAAATACTAAAGTTGGTATCGTTTCCTTCAGAGTTGATGGGTCTTCCTAAATTTTTTGGTGTTGACCATCTACCTTCATCATACACCGTATAGAAAATATCGGCACCACCCATGCCTGGATGACCGGAAGAGGAGTAATAAAGCGTCTTTCCATCAGCTGCAAGAAAAGGGCTGTTTTCACTGAATGGGGTATTTACTGTACTTCCCATATTTTGGGCAACGCCCCAAAGCCCTAGATGATTCTTTTCAATCATGTATAAATCCGATCCTCCATAACCACCTGGACGAGTGGAGGTAAAAATGATCTTATTGCCATCCGCATTAATGGTTGGTTGACTTTCCCAATCGTCTGTATTTACCACATTACCCATATTTACGGGTCGACTCCATGTATCACCATTCAACTGGGTAACATATAGATCACAACTTCCCAATCCATCTGAAGCGTCACAACGCACAAATACCATGGACTGACCATCACCTGTGAAAGCTGAGCCAAAGTCATTTCCTTTTGAATTGATAGGATCAGGCAAAAGTTTTGGCTCTGACCAATGGTCATTTTCTAGCGATGCAAAGTAGATATCCTCACCCCAATCATTAGGTCCTTTTGATCCATCCTGAAAATCAAACCCTCCCTTTCTTACACTGGTAAAGTAGAGCTTATTCCCTGTAGGATTTACCTGTGGCATATAATCACCAGAAATACTGTTAAGGGCAGCAATGGGTTCCGGCTCGGATGTATTCAATTCTTTATCCCTCAATTCGGCGCTGATATCAATATACCTCAACCTGTTCATTGCTAAATGAATGGCTTGGGTTGTTTTCGCATTCTTAGGTATTCTGTCAAGATACCTTTTTACATAAATTCTAGCTGCACGGAGATTTTTTAATTCAATGTAAGCCTTAGCAATATCATAGTAGATGCTATAGTTATAATCTGCATCCAGTTTTTCCAGCTTTCTAAATGCATCAATTGCTTCTTCATTTCTATTTAGAAAGTCGTAAGTCTTACCTAAATAATACCATCCATCCTTATATTGAGGATTAATCCTAACGGCTTCCTTGAACTTATCTATGGCTAAATCATATTTTTTTAGTTTAATGGCCTTTCTGCCGTCTGCATAGGCTTCTCTGTGGCCTTGCCCATTTATGAATTGACTAAAGGATATGAAAATGATAATATAGCTGGCTAGTTTTTTCATGATAGATTCCCAGGTTTGGATTATTCACGGATTAAATTAGAAAATTTCAGGCACATAAAAGAGAAATTCATTTTCTTCGTTTCTTCATTACAAAAACAGACATCATGAAATCAACGATCATATATCTCTTCTCATTTTTTATCTCCGTTTTCACGTTTTCCCAAGTTGGAAATCAATTTCCTGAAATGGAGGCGGAATCATTAACCAACCAAAACGTAGATATCCCTAAAGATATTATAGGGAAACATTCACTGGTCGCGCTGGCTTATTCAAAACAAGCAGAAGATGATCTCAAGAGCTGGTTTGAACCCATTTACAATCAATTCATTTATAAGAACCCCAATCCTGGACCTTTCGACTTCTCCTTTGATGTTAATGCCTATTTTATTCCAATGTTTACAGGTGCCAAGCGGCCTGCATACAAGAAGGTGATGAATAAAATGAAAAAGACCATTAGTGAACGACTTCAACCCAATGTTCTCTTTTACAAGGGAACAATTAATGAATATAAAGACGCCTTAAACTTCGACGGCAAAGACGTTCCCTATTTCTATGTTTTAGATCCAGACGGAAAAATTGTTTATTCCACTTTTGGGAGATATTCTAAACGCAAGATGCAGGAGATAACAGATGCTGTTGAAAGTGCGATGGAGCTTGACTAGACGACAATTAAAACGATAAAACCTACTTTGAAGTAGGTTTTATCGTTAACTTCTTTAACTAATTCTTATTCTTCCTCCTCCTTTTTATCTTCCTTTTCCTTACGCTGAGGATCAACATCATCACCATCCTTAAGCCGCTTGGATACTGCTAGGAATGGACCAGAAACAATCTCTGTATCTTCCTCTAGGCCGGAGAGAATTTCTATTCGCCCGAAATCACTTATACCTGTCTTGACTTCTTGCTTAACAGCTTTACCCTCTTTTACAACAAAGACAACCTCTTTTGCATTTTCATCCATCAATTCCTCTGCAGAATCAGCCTCCTCACCTTCTTCTTTTTCTTCTGTTCGGGTAGTTACAGCAGCTAATGGTACTGTCAATATATCTTTTCTAATCTCAGTAATGATATCAACACTAGCAGTCATACCCGGTCTAAAAGGATACTTCATGCCCTCTTCCTCGATTAAATCCTGATATGAACTATTCAAAATCTGAATTCTCACTTCAAACTCTGTAACTGCATCTGCGGAAATCTTGTCATTTGCCGTATTGGCAATATGAGTTACAATTCCCTTGAACGTTTTATCAAGGTATGAGTATGAATCAACATCAATAATCGTTGTATCGCCAACGCTTATTTTAATGATGTCGTTTTCATTCACATCCACCTTGACTTCCATTTTGGATAAATCAGCAATTCTCATCACTTCGGTACCTTGAAACTGAGAGGTACCCAAAACCGTCTCACCAATTTCAACTGGTAGTTTTGAAACAATACCACTCATTGGAGAGGTGAGCGTTGTTAAACGAAGATTTTCCTGCGCATTATCTAAATTAGCCCGAGAACTTTTGACGATGTATTCCGATGCGGAAACGCTCTGTTTTGCGGATTCATAGTCTTGTTCAGCAATTTTAAAATTGGCTTCAGCAAGTTGGTAATCCGCTTCAGAGATTACCTTTTCATCAAAAAGTTTTTTCTGACGATTAAAATCCTGTTTGGCACGCTCAAAGTTTGCCGCTGCTCTTGCTTCGGCAGCTTTGGCTTGTGCTCTATTTGCCAACTGTTGATTAAGACTTGCCTGGGCAATCTCAAAAGCTGATTGAAAATTATCAGGCCTGATTCTTAAAAGAAAATCACCTTTACTCACACTATCTCCTTCCTCTATATCCATTTTGATGATCTCGCCAGACACTTCTGGACTTAGCGATACCTCTACTACTGGTTGCACTTGACCGGAGGCACTCACTTTTTCAACAATTGTGCTGCGCTCCGCGTTAGCCACCTCCACTTTGATTTTCTTTTTCTGTCCCACAATACCGGCTGACTTACCGATGATTGCAAAGAGGATAAGCACCACAACTACACCACCAAGGATATATAGTATTCGATTACTTGATTTTTTCTTCTTTTTCGCCATTTTGATTTAAATAATAAGTTGGTGTTAGAGTTAGAATGTTAAAGGATTACCCAAATAAAAATCCAATATCTTCTGCCTGAAAATAAAGTCATATTTAGACCTGCTCAGATCTGACTGAGCTTGAAAAAGGTTATTTTGAGCAACCTGATAGTCTGTAAAATTTGCTGCGCCGTTGTTGTATTGATTTTCAACAGCACGATAGGTTTCCTCAAGCGACTCAACTTGCTTTTGAGAAGCTGTATAGGTCCTGCTAGCTGCTAACGCATTTCTGTATGCTGATTCTATTGTTTGATAAAGAATATTTTTTTGCTCGGTAGAATTAATTTTGGCTTGTTGTAAAGCAATCTTAGATCGCTGAATTTGACTTCTGGTCTGAAAACCATTGAATACAGGTACACGTAAATTCAAGCTTAACTGTGAACTTAAATTATTATCATATTGTGTGGATAATGGAACGGTTTCGCTTTGCAACTCTACATCGAATTCTTGCTCAAATACGGGCGTACCGTCAGCCAGTTCTAAAGTAGTCGGGAGTGTTTCACCAGTAGGAGTAGCAGATATAACTGAAACATCTTGAAATGCATCTGAGTAGTTTGTACTAAAACCACCAGACAAACTCAGCGAAGGATATATGCCCCCCTTTGAAACATCTAATCCTTTCTCTGCGCTTTCTACGCGTAATTCTGCACTTTTAATTTCTGGCTGATTAGCGAGTGCCGTTTCGTAGATATCAATGATCGAACTATTTTCAATTGCTGACTGATTGACCTCAATTTCTGGAATTACGACATCAATATTGTCTCCCGGAGGTAATAATAAACCCTGTTTCAAAGTTAAAAGCGCGAGATCTAAATTATTTAGGGCATTTATCAAATTCACTTCATTAGTGGCTGTTTGACTTTCTAGCTGTAGCTCATTAGCCAAAGGAAGTGCCCCAGATTCTACCAGTAGCTTTGTCCTTTCTAACTGCTGCTTGCTGGATTCCAACTGGAACTTAGCATTCTCATATAACTCTTTGTTAAGTATGACATTCAAATAATTTAAAGCTGTGCTTAATGAAACGTCATTAATTGATCGTTGCAGGTCAAATTGTGAAGCATTTGCAGCTAACTTATTTTGATTGATGGAATTTTGGACTTGTAACCCATTGATAATTGGCATACTCGCATTTCCATTCACTCCATTAAAGTTGATCCTTTGATTGGTAAACTGGTTGGTGGTAGGGTCAATACCTCTACCCCAGTTATAGCCAAAATTACCATTTAAGTTAACCGAAGGATAGCGTTGTGCTTGCGCTTGAAGCAAATCAACCTGTGAAGATTGTAAGTTTAACTCACTTCGCTTCACACTTAGGTTATTTTCAATCGCAATGTTGATACACTCTTCAAGTGTCAATAATCTTTTATCCTGAGCCAGGACAGAAAAACATAGTAGTGTTAGTAAGGTGAATAAAAGGTTTCTCATATAGTTATTTATCAATATCCGGGATATAGATGACCTTATGCACCCATTTCCTCTTCTTTAAATATTTTAGTGTTATATCGTCAATCCCTGAATCAATCTCAAGGATTAAACAGGCCAAATCGTTTTTTCCTTTTCTAGAAACCGTCATCGTTGCAATGTTGCACTCCTCCTGAGAAAGAACATCAGCAAAAAAAGCGACACTACCCTTTACATCATCTGCCTCTACGATCAAGGTGTGCATATTAGCCGTAAAATTGGCATCAAACCCATTTACTTCTTTGATTCGAATTACACCACCACCTCTACTTTCCCCCAATATCTCCACACGCTTATTACCTCGATAAGCACTTATCCTAACCGAATTTGGATGAAATGTAGATGCACTCCCGATTGACCTGAACCTGTACGAAAGACCTGCGTCTTTTGTTAGGTCTCTTGCACTTTTTATCCGTTTATCATCTGTTTTAAAATCCATGAGCCCTGCAAGAATCGCTCGGTCACTACCATGACCCTCGTATGTTCTTGCAAATGAATTGTAAAAAATGATGTCTGCATTTTCAGGGGTACCCTCTAATACTTTGTAAGCCACTCGTCCTATTCGAACTACACCGGCAGTGTGTGAGCTTGACGGTCCAATCATTACGGGACCTATCATATCAAATATTCCGCTGCTTTCAGACATTAAATAGTTAGTTGCTTATATGACCGATTTTATTACAAAAAAGTTACACTGCAACGGCAGCTTTTATGTGAGGATGAGGATCATAGTTAACCAATTCAAAATCCTCAAACTTAAAATCGAAGATATCCTTTACATCAGGGTTTATTTTCATAGAGGGTAAAGACCTTGGTGTTCTTGACAATTGAAGCTTGGCCTGATCTATGTGATTTGCGTATAGATGAGCATCGCCAAACGTGTGGACAAAATCACCAGCTTCAAGGTCACAAACCTGGGCTACCATCATGGTAAAAAGCGCATAAGAAGCAATATTGAATGGCACACCTAAAAAAACATCTGCACTTCTTTGGTACAACTGACAGCTAAGCTTACCATCAGCTACATAAAACTGAAAAATCGTATGGCAAGGTGGTAACGCCATATTATCAACATCTGCAACATTCCATGCACTAACAATATGCCTCCTACTGTCAGGGTTATTCTTTATTCCATCAATAAGCTTTTGAATTTGATCGATTTTCCTGCCATCAGGTGTTTCCCAACTTCTCCATTGTACTCCATAAACCGGCCCTAAATTCCCGGCTTCATCGGCCCACTCATCCCAAATAGAAACTCCATTCTCTTTCAGGTATTGAATATTCTGATCACCCTTTAAAAACCATAACAATTCATGGATTATTGACCTTAAATGCAACTTTTTGGTTGTCAAACATGGGAAACCTTCACTTAAATCAAATCTCATCTGATAACCAAATATACTTTTGGTTCCAGTACCTGTCCTGTCCCCTTTTTCGGTTCCATTGTCAAGGATATGTTGCATGAGATTGAGGTATTGTTGCATACAGTTCGTAGTTTGGTGCACAAAATTAATCTTTAAAGGAAGAAAGACTGGAGGCATTACATAAATATGTTAAATGGTTGCTTTCCCGCCAGGGAAAGGTCGTGATCACCCTCTCGCTGGTTGTGGCTACTTCTTTTTTTGGTTTTTATCTTCAATTCTTGGAGTTTGATTTTGAATTCGAGAAGTTCTTTCCTAAAAATCATCCAGAAAGTAAGCTTTATCTCAAACATGTTGAACAGTTCGGTTACGACAATGATTTTATGCAGATCATCCTCCAACACGAGAGTAGTGTTTTTGACACTAGTTTTCTTAAGAGAGCTGTATTATTTGAGCGGTCACTTGAAAAGATCCCGGATGTAGAGCAAGTCTATTCTCCACTTTCACTTCAACATGCTATTAAGTCCCCAACAGGCTTGGTCATCTTTCCATTGATTCATTTTGAAGATCCGTCAAAACTCAAAAAAGACAGTGCACGAATCTTTGGAAATCCATTCTATCGATCTGCATTCAGTGATAATGCTCAAGCCATGAGTATCTATCTTGGTCACGCTCATTTCAATGATCCAGTCAGAAGTGAAGAGCTTTTGAGAAGAATTGAAGAAGCTGCCAATAAATATAAACTTAACAGGATTCGCTTAATCGGAAAACTAAGTGCTTCGGGTGTCTTTATTCGATACATTCAACAAGATTTCGGTAAATTCCTCCTAGGTTCACTAATACTTAGTTTCAGTTTATTACTCCTGATTTTTAGAAATTTCAAATCAGCATTACTACCCTTTATCATTAGTCTTCTTTCAATTGTTTGGCTTTTCGGGTTCATGGGGTTTTTAGAGTACAAGATCAACCTGCTTAGTACCCTCATTCCTCCGATTCTGTTCTTTGTCTCTATGTCTGATGCTGTTCACCTCATGAATGCATTAAAAAAAGTAAAATCTGATACGAAGCAAATTGAATTGACGGATGCTTTGAAGATCGTTTGGACACCAACTTTACTTACATCGGTAACAACCGCCATTGGATTTCTTAGTCTTCTATGGATCAGTACAGAACCCGTTCAAAGGCTTGGCTTGTTTGCAGCGGTTGGAATTTTGATGGCATTTATTATCAGTTTTACCCTGGGCCTGCTTATTGCATCACTCACAAAGTTTTCTGAGACTAAAAGGTCGTTTGAAATCCCTCCTACCTATTCCACTTTCCTGATCAAGAAAAAGAAAAAGATCATCTTGTTGACCTCTTTGATTATTTGTATAGGCATCCCGGGAATTTTTCAACTACAAATTAATTCCTACTTACTGGACGATCTTCCGGCAGATGCTCAGGTAAGGAAAGACTTTGAATATGCCGATCAATTTTTGGGAGGTTCCAAACCCTACGAAATCAGGGTAGAAGTAGCTGATTCCTCATTGACGATTTGGGATAAGGTAGTGATGGATGAAATGGCTAAAATTGAGGATTACTTGATAAATGAGTACCCTATAGCAAAGGTTCAGTCACCTGCCACCTTCATCAAATTTTTTACAATGGTCAATAATGGAGGACTTAATCAGCATTTCAGAACACCTGATAATAATACCGAATATCGCAGAACCATGAGGCTCAAAAATCGAATTGATCCTAAAAGAATGGACAAGCTTGTAACTGAAGACAGTAAAGTAGGAAGGTTAATTGGTTTTTTCCCTGAGCTCGGTTCTAAGGAAACTGGAATTAGAAATAAAAAGCTACTGAATTATTTGGAGGAAAATATTGATCACTCCGTAATCAATTATAAAATTACTGGGACTACTCATCTAATAGATAAAAGTCACGAGTTACTATCAAAAAATATCATTCAGGGAATTCTTACAGCAATTGTGGTGATAAGCATAACTCTAGGGCTTTATTTTAGATCATTGAAACTCTTAGTCATCAGCCTTATTCCAAACCTCATACCACTGCTGATGGTCGCTGGAATCATTGGCTGGTTTGGAGTTCCATTAAAAATGACAACATCTATCATATTCGCGATCGCTTTTGGAATTGCTGTTGATGACACCATTCATATGATGAGTTACTACCTTAAGAACCGGATTCAAAACTCAGAAGATCGTTTAAGAAACACGTTCAAACACGCTGGGAGTGCCATGTTAATTACCACCGTTATCATGTGTATAGGTTTTTGTCTTTTTCTATTCTCAAGTTTTGGAGCTACCTACTACCTGGGGCTATTTATTACTATTTCATTATTGGTAGCAGTGCTTGTCGACCTAACCATTCTTCCACTTCTCTTGTTATCTTACTCAAAAAATGCTGAAAAAAGGAGATAAAATACCGGACCTTACGCTCAAGGATCAAAATAATAACGATGTAAACCTTCAAGATTTTTTAGGAAAACCTCTAGTTGTTTTTTTCTATCCAAAAGACAATACCCAAGTGTGTACGGCTCAAGCATGTGGGTTCAGAGATCATTTTGATGATTTTAAAGAGCTGGAAACACAAGTGGTTGGAATAAGTAAAGATTCTGTTGAGTCTCATGCAAAAGTGGTTAGCAAACGTAACCTACCGTTCCCACTTCTAAGCGATCCATACGGACGTGCGCTAAAAGCTTTTAAAGTATCTACCTATCTCTTTGGGTTTCTTTCGGCGAGGTGCACTTTCATCATCGACAAAGATGGCATAATCCAGCATTCTTTCCGTGAGGATTTAAAAGCGGAATATCATATAAAGAAATCGTTAGAGACACTTACACGTTTAAGTTCTTAATTATTCGTCTTTTAGTACCTCAGATGGATTCAATAAAGAAGCCCTAGTCGTATGGAAAATTGATATGGCTAAAGAGATAATTAGGAGCAGACCAAATGCAGCAATGAATACAAAAGGGCTCATTTGAATTCGATACTCAAAATCTGAAAGCCAATTTTCCATGAAGTAATACCCAAAGGGAGTAGCGATAACAAAAGCGATCAGGAGTAGTTTTACGTAACTTTTTGAAAAAAGGATAACAATACTTTTTATTGATGCCACCAGCACCTTCCTTACTCCTATTTCTTTAAGTTTTTGTTCAATTGAGAACACCACAATACCAAAAAGTCCCAATGAGGCAATAACAATAGTCAATAAAGTAAAGAAGCCCAGAACTCCTCCAAACCGATTTATTGTCTGGAATGATTCCTTAAAATGTGTATTCAGTTCGAGTGCTTCAAAAGGTCGGTTAGCTACAAATGATGACCACTTAGATTCAAGTGCTTCCATCACACCGGAGCTATTATTATTGGAAATTTTTATTGCAGCACGTGTTAATGGTTTACCGCTTTGAGCATTTGATACTTCATTGAAAATGACAAACGGTTCAATAGGTGCGTAAAGTGTCCAATAGTTAAAGTCACTAACGACTCCAATCACATGATAGGTACCACTCCAGTTTTTAATTTTTTTATTCAAAATCGTTTCATCAACCTTCCAGCCAATAGCGTTTGCAGCTGATTGATTTAGAATTACCGCAGTAGAATCAGTTCCATAATTCTCATCAAAACCTCTCCCAACAATCAAATTCATTTTTAGTACATCCAGGTAATTTTCGTCACCGAGTGTAAAGTTTAGCGGTATAGACCCTGCATCCTGCTCATCTGGATTAAATTGATCTCCATTGGTTATCAGCATGGGAACACCATCACAAAATGTCGCTACTTCGACCCCATCAATTTTTCCGAGCTCATCTACAAAACTTTCTGGTGAATTTGCCCAGTGTACATTTTCAACAACAATCAGGTTATCAATTTCAAACCCAAGGTCTATGGTTAAGACAAAATTTAATTGCTTATAAATGGTGAGTGAACTGATTATTAAAACGAATGAAAGCACATATTGCGTAACTAGCATCACGTTTCGGGTCCTTACCCCTTTCCTGCCTGTTCTCATTTCACCTTTCAAAGAATTTGCCGGATTAAATGCATTAAAGAAAATAAACGGATAAAAACCAGTGATCAGACTAATGATAATAACAAGAAAGAAGATAAAAAGAATTAGCGTTGGGTTTTGCAATGGAGAAAAAGAAATATCAGTACCTAACGCCTGATTTATGGGGGAAATAAATGATTGTATTAAACCAAATGCTAATATGCCTGAGATCAGGCAATACAATACTGATTCAAAAAAGAACCCTCTGCCAATACCTGCTTTAGATATACCTAATATTTTTCGAACTGCTACATCTTTGGCCCGACTTGTGAAACGAGCTGTGCTTAGGTTAATGAAATTGATACATGACAAAATAACAAGGAAGATCGCTGCACCTATTAAAGCAACTACAATTTTGAAATTACCCGTTGGGGACAGTCGATTTATTACAATTTCAGGTGTTAAGTAAATGGCTTTAAGTGGCTGAAGAAATAAATCCCACTTTTTGCCTGCGGCAATGTATTCGTCGTAGGTATAACCCATCCACTCCAGGGTTTGAATTGCATATTTCTTAGGTAAACCTTGAATTTTCTCATCCAATTCAGCAATATCTGTTGTTTCATCCACAAGAATAAAGGTCTCAAACATGGTCCACATCCAGTTATCATCTACCTCTTTCATGCGCTCAATACTTTTAAGCGAAATCAATAAATCAAATTCGTCAAGATAAGAGTTAGGAATACCTTTTTCCAGGACACCAGTAATTTGATAGGACTCACCATTGTACATTTCTATGATTTGACCCAAAGGGTTAGATCTGCCAAAAAACTTAATGGAAGTTTCTGATTTTAAAACGACTGATTTAGGTTCAGAAAGTGCAGTTTTAGGGTCACCGTATTTTAGTGGAAAAGAGAATAAATTGAAAAAATTCGAATCTACGGCAAATACATTTTCATCTTTAAAAAATTTATACTCACCCTCCCATTCAAATGTAATGGGATTCATATCCGGTGTATGAATTCTCACCACTTCCTGTACCTCTGGAATTTCAGCTTTTAACGCGTAAGCAACTCCTGGCCCTGTGCTTGAAAATTGATGTTGATTTTCTTCACCCCATATGAAGGTTTGATTGATTCGATAAACCTGGTCTCCCTTTGCATGAAACTTATCATAACTAAGCTCCTCTTCAACGTAGAGGTAGATTAGCGTGGAGGTAAAAAAACCGATGGTAAGTCCTAAAATATTCACCACCGAAAAGAGCTTGTTTCGCTTTAAGTTCCTAAAAAATATCTTTAATGAAGATAGCATGGGTTGGCAATTTTTAAATTTACATTATAAATAACACAAAAAATGCCAGATCAGCTAATCCCCTGACTACCAGTCATTAATACAAAACCCTCTACGATTAAATTGATCGTAAATGGACACCAAAGCATGCAAAACAAAAAACCCTCTCTACAAAGAGGGTATTCAAGTTTAGACGCTTAAGTGATCGTTAAAAACCTCCAACTTTGAGCGTAATGTAATAGTTGATTTTTTCAAAGGCTCCCGGGTCCGTGTTTTGCAGTTCAAAATCTTGAGTAAAGCGTTTACTCACACCTGTAGCTAGCCTAAAGTTTCGACTAATATTAAATTCCAGATTAGCTCCGGGTTCTACATACCAAAAAACATCTGAATCCACTTCCTGCTCTACGTTTACAACCGTATTGTCATTACTGCGATGATATCCTAGCCAGCCCGCGCCACCGGATGCAGGAAAGGTAACGTGTACAACCTCATTGGAAAAGAAAATCAATTCCAAAAACATTCCTCCATACCCTCCTAGTAAGCTAACTTCCTCACCAACTTCAATATTTTCAAACTGAGTAGTTGGAATCACACCATGCCCCTCTACCCCTATACCTAACGTTCGATTGATAATCCAACCCCCTCTAAGGCCTGCCATGACTAATGATTCATCATTAAACTCTGAACTTCTGAAAGAAAGTGCACCAAACCCACCACTATGACTCATGGATCCACTTAGTGTCTTTATGTCCCTTCTTTTTTCTCTTCTTCTTGGTTCATCCTTACCTGTGCTTTGATAATAGATTATTCGGGGTGTATCATCCTTTTCTGTCTTCACATCCTCTTTAGGGGCAGGAATTGTATCCTGTGGAATAGGCTTTGGTTCCGTTTTCGTAGAGTCATTTTCTTGCGCCAAGCATAAACTTGCAGTACAGCTAAATAAGGCGATAATCACTAGGTTATTCATTTCCTTTTATATTGAAAGTTTGAGATAAGGACATCAAAAATCTAAAAGGGTTTCCACTAACAGCAAAGTGATTTCTTCATTCCATCTTTTACCTTTGCCAGCTTTATAAAAAGCATCAACGAATAACATGTCAGAATACAAGTTTCAAGCGATCGAAAAGAAGTGGCAACAATACTGGAAAGACCAAAAAATTTATGAAGTCGCAAACGATTCTGAAAAACCAAAATACTACGTTTTGGATATGTTTCCATACCCTTCTGGAGCAGGGCTACATGTTGGCCACCCACTGGGTTACATAGCCTCTGATATAGTTAGTCGTTACAAAAGGCTCAAAGGATTCAATGTACTACATCCTATGGGATTTGATAGCTTCGGTCTACCAGCAGAGCAGTATGCTATTCAAACCGGACAGCACCCAGCGGTTACAACAGAAAAGAATATTACCAGATATAAAGAACAGCTCGAAGCATTGGGCTTCTCCTACGACTGGTCACGAGAAGTACGAACCAGCGATGAGGAATACTATAAATGGACGCAATGGATTTTCAAGCTGATTTATAACAGTTGGTACAATCATAAAACAGACAAAGCTGAGCCCATTGATAGCCTTATTAAAGAATTAGAAGTATCAGGTAACCAATCAGTCGATGCTGCTTGCGATGCTGACACACCTTCCATCACTTCAGATGAATGGAATAAACTCTCAGAAAAGGAAAAACAGCAATTCCTGCTGAAATATAGACTCACCTATCTTGCAGAAACTTCTGTCAACTGGTGTCCTGCTTTGGGTACTGTACTATCCAATGATGAGGTAAAAGATGGTTTTTCCGAACGTGGTGGACATCCAGTAGTGAAGAAAAATATGCCTCAATGGAGCATGCGAATTACTGCGTATGCAAATCGCTTATTGGAAGGGTTGGATAAAATCGACTGGCCGGAACCCATCAAAGAGATGCAACGAAACTGGATTGGTAAATCCTATGGTGCAGAAATTGATTTTAAGGTGGCCAATTCAGATGAAGTGATTCGTGTCTTCACTACACGTATTGATACCATTTTTGGAGTCTCCTTCATGGTGGTAGCACCTGAAAGTGAGCTTATCACTTCACTTGTTACGGATGATCAGAAGAAGGAAGTCGATGAATACATTCAATTGGCAAAGAATCGCTCTGAGCGAGAACGAATGAGTGATGCCAAAAATGTGACAGGAGTTTTCACCGGAAGTTATGCTATACATCCTTTTACCCATGTACAATTACCTGTATATGTAGCCGATTATGTGCTCGCAGGATACGGAACAGGAGCTGTTATGGCAGTTCCCAGTGGGGATCAACGAGATTTCGATTTTGCCAAACATTTTGATTTACCTATCCCGATCATCAATGATGCTCAAAAGCTCACTGAAACCGATGCGGATCCCACAAAAGAGGGTAAAATCATTAATTCTGATTTTCTGAATGGTCTTTCTCCGGAAGAGGCCATTGAAAAAGGGATTCAAGAAGTTGAAAAGCGTGGAATGGGTCTCCGAAAAGTAAATTTCAAATTGCGAGATGCGGTCTTTGGTCGTCAGAGATATTGGGGTGAGCCAATCCCTGTTTTTTATGATGAAGACGGCACACCTTCGTTAGTTCCTGATGACCAACTACCGTTAGACCTTCCAAAAATCGATGCCTACCTTCCTACCGAAGATGGTGATCCTCCGTTAGGAAGAGCAGAAAACTGGAATCATAATGGACTCCCTTATGAACTATCTACGATGCCTGGATGGGCCGGAAGTAGTTGGTATTTTTTCCGGTACATGGATCCACATAATGACGAAGCATTCTGCAGTAAAGAAGCTTTAGCCTACTGGCAAGATGTAGATTTCTACATGGGTGGTTCAGAACATGCGACAGGGCATTTGCTGTACTCACGCTTCTGGACAAAGTTTCTGTATGACCTTGATATCATTCAGGTAGATGAATACGCCAAGAAGCTGGTCAATCAGGGCATGATTCAGGGAAGATCCAGCTTTGCATACCGAGTAAATGGAGAAAACAAATACGTTTCTAAAGGTCTAAAAAGACAATACAACACCACGCCTATTCACGTGGATGTGAACATTGTGAAAGATGATATACTAGATATCGAGGAATTCAAGAAGTTTAGATCGGATGCCTCAGGTGCTACCTTTGAACTAGAAGATGGTAGATTCCTATGCGGATGGGAAATTGAAAAAATGTCCAAATCCAAATTCAATGTGGTTAACCCAGATGATTTGGTTGACAAATACGGTGCAGATACGCTACGTATGTATGAGATGTTTCTTGGACCTATCGAGCAAAGTAAACCGTGGAATACTAATGGCATTGAGGGTGTCTTCAAATTTCTAAGGAAATTTTGGTCGTTGTTTCACCAAGACGGTTCATTTAACGTATCCGATGAAGAACCAACCAAAGAAGAGCTAAAAACGCTTCATGGAACCATCAAAAAAGTAGCTGAAGATGCTGAAAGCCTTTCGCTAAACACATCGGTAAGTACCTTCATGATTGCAACCAATGAACTGTCTTCCTTGAAATGCAACAAAAAGGCCATACTTGAACCGATGACGATTATCCTCTCCCCTTTCGCACCTCACATCACAGAAGAACTGTGGCATTTATTAGGTAATGAATCATCTGTTGTTAATGCTTCATTTCCTTCGTACGATGAAAAACACCTGGTTGAGGATTCCATTGAATATCCCATTATGGTGAATGGGAAAATGCGAGCCAAAATCCAATTTCCTTCAGCTGCTTCCAAGGAAGAAATCGAGCAAGAAGCAATCGCCAATGAAAATGTTCAAAAATGGTTAGAGGGTAAAAACCCGAAAAAGATTATTGTGGTACCTAAGAAGATTGTAAATATCGTCGTATAAAATCTCGAGATTATGAGGGTTTATGATTAGTGTACTACAATAACTCGCTTAGACTGTCTTTTACGTTCTTCTCCATATAGATGAATCAGGTACAATCCGGAAGGTATTTCTTTGGTATATACCTTCACTCGATCTTTCCCTCTTGGCAATGCTCCCTTTTGAACTGCCCTACCTGATTGATCGTAAAGCACCCACTCCGCGTCCTCCAATAATGGACCTCCGAACTCCATGGTAAATTCATTACTAGCGGGGTTTGGATATAACTCAACCTGAGATAACTGTTCCTCAAGCCCCAATGGATTGCTTAAACTCAATGGTAGGTCAACCGAAGCTGCCTGATAAACTTGTCCGGTATTTAGATCTTGCGCGTAAGCAATGACTCGCAAAGATTCCTGGTTCATTAATTTAGTTATTGCCCAACGTTGCTCATTAAAAGTTAAAATTTCACCTGGTAACAATGGATCGTTTGGCATCACAAGGTTGAATGTTCCTGCAGAATCTGTAAGTATTTTTCTCAACACATTATTGATAACGGAACCTACAGGAATATCTCCCATGGGTTCTGATAAGGTAACTTCAGGTTCTACAATAGCAATAAACAAACCAATTTCAGTAGCTGGAGGATAAGGTCGAGTAGCAGTAAATTGTGCACTTGCCTCTAAATAATCATCCGGATCCACGGAAGCGTCGATTGTAATAGTAAATCCAGGCTCAGCCAATTTAGCATTGTCAAGTTTGGCACGTGTGACACTAAGTTCATTGGGGTTTTCAATAAAAAATGGATCGCCACTTATTGCAATGCTTGGCACATTATCTATTCCATAAAAAACACTTTTTGCACTTGGATCTGTGGTATTTCTTTCATTCAAAGGATCTCTTCTCGCTCCATTCCTAAGATCAGTAAAATAATTAATGATAAGAATATCATTACTTTCAAAAGAATCATCCTTACTCAGTGTGTCTAGTAGATTAATACTGTTTGCATCCAAAGAAGAAGAGAATAGTTCTAATAGGACGACCTGGTCTCTATCGTAAATTTCTAATTGACTAAACCCAAAACCTGTGGCATCGACCTTCTGACCCGCTTGTGAGGCTAATGCAAACCTAAATCGCATATATTCTTCATCAGCTAATGAAGGTAATGGTACCCGAGCGATTTCCCATGTTTTATCATCAGATGCCCAGCCGATCGCATCAGGGTTGCTAGCCGTTTCATTTTCTGATATGACTTCTCTACCCGGCACACTGATTATACCAATATTATCATACCAACCCGGTGTAGATGCTAATCCTTCGTCCGCTAAATCAGGTTCATATGTACCAAGGATTTGCCAGGTTCGGCCATCATCCACACTGTATTGTAGTACCACTCCGTCTTTATCAGACTCAAAATCTTCATACCTTAGAAAGCTAATGGTTGGTGCGTTAAAACTTCTTAAATCGATTGATGGCGTATAGATGAATGAAGTTTCACCTGCCTCCGTCTGATTATAGTTTGAGTAAACGGCATTAACAGTTCCAGGAGGAAGTTCACCTGGTGGATTTGCATTGATAGTCCAAGACGTAAACCGAGTATCTTCTTTACCATCAGTTGACCGATTCTCAGCCCACCATCCATCGGAGGGATTATCCAGATTTACATTTATAAAAGTTTCCATATAAGGATTATTTCCATCAAATGCGGCCAGATGAGGTAGAATATTGACGGTGCGATTAACTGTAGTATCACACCCTGTACTCGTTCTTATACGTAAGTCTACGGAATACTGACCTTCAGTCTCGAAGACGACTGGATCGATCTGTATTGGAAATTCTATGTTTACGGGATTAATGGAGGAATTAACGGAATCATAAACCTGCACTCCATTTACCGATAATGCTATTGATTGGACCTCTGTTCCTGGCAAGGTCTCATTTTCCTGAAAAATACTAAAATCTGTTTCTCTACCTTCTGTTAAACCTACCCATGAAAATTTTGGATTTGGCAACTGACCAACCGGTACCTCCTTGTCTAAAGACTCAGCAGAACAACTAGTTAATACGTTAGCATTAGGAATATATGTAACAGAAACTCCAAAACGAGGATTTGTCTCACCTTCCCCTAATTCATAGGAGAAGAAATTGCCTCCATCTACGCCTGCCTGGGAAACAGGATCACCACCATTGACCGTCCAATCAAAACGATAATTTGCTACATCATCATTTTGCATCTCAACAAATACTTCTATTTCTGTTGAAACACACGAATTAGCAATTTGAATGGCATCTACCACATTATTTACTGATATACCACTTAACTGAGGTAATGGATTAATAATGATTGATTTCTGAAAGAAATGTGCACATCCTTTATCATCTGTGTATTGATATTCAATTAAGAAGGTATCTCTAGGATTAAATTGTCCACCTAACAGATCCGCTGTGTTTATTGTAGCTACACCATTATTTGTCGGGACACCTTCCCCATCTACAAAAAACTGATTTATCAGACCTGTGTTAAGGTTGATCGTATCATTGGAGAAAATCTCAAAACCTTCTAATCGGATATTTCCACCACTTCCTTGTTGATAACAGAATTCCTGAAAATCTGCAAAGTCATCTGCAATATTAAAATTCACATTTGGTGCAGGGAAAATTGTAACAATAGTAGTTATTGAGTTTTGGCAATTGGTATTTAATCCTTGATAGGTAAGCTCAGGGTCTGTATAAAAGATCTCAATTTCATGGTATGTTGTGTCACCCCCCACACTTCTAAGTACACCACCAAAGTCTTCATAAGTATTTCCACCTGCATTTTCATGCAATGTTTTAAGGTCCAATTCCGTAAACGATGGTAACGATCCAACACCCGATCCATTATCTACTGCTAATAAAGTCCCACTACTGTTTCTTGACGTGATTGACCAGGAATCCACATTAGATGCATCGATAGTCGTTCCTGGATTTGCCAGAAAATCATTATTATCTATCAATTCCAGCGTAGGAGATGGTTCGTCTGAGCAAAATTCGAAAGGAATAACAAAGTCATCTGCATCCTTCAAGTTTGCTTCGAGCATCGGCAAGGATTGTTTGAAGTAAAAATCCTCATAAGTATTCGTGCAACCATTTGGATCTGTCACGTCAACTTCTAGCACAAAATCACTATCCTGTATGGTAATAATGTTCGTGTTTAATTCACCTGGAACTGGATTTAATGCGACTGTCCGCCCGTCTAAAAACCAGTTAAATGTATAACCAGAGTAATCATCTTCCTCTTGAGAGCCAGTTGGATCTATTGGATCAATGAATCTAATTTCAGCTGTAATTTCCTTGGATTCATCATCACAAAGATTCGTGATGAAGAATAATTCTCCATCCTCGGGACTTCCAGTATTTACGGTACTTAATTCCGGTCTAGGATCTACAAATACGGTTTTTGATACGGTTATTCCACATCCGTCTGTACCATTTTCATCAACATAACTAAACGTTAGCAAATGCGATGAACGAGCTGCGAAAGGATCATTTCCATGAGCAGCCGCCGGATCGAAAATGACCTCATTATTTGAAGTGGCACCTAATCCGAGTCCTGTTTTAGTAAACACGCCTGAGGCCGCTGTTAGATTAGCTCCGGTTGAGCTGTTAATGGTTGCTGTCGCACCGCTAGTCAGTCCGACTATTGTTTCTGTAGCAGCTGCATCAAAGGCTCTTATTGCATTGGTAAGGAAAAGCTGTGATCCGTTATCAAACAATACCTCCCCTTGGGCATTGCTGGTCTGTCCAATCACCACTTCACCAACAATAAATGCTCCGGAAACTTGGGTATATCCTAATGTTCTCCCATTAAATACTCCTCTTAAGGTTACAGGATCATCATCATAGCAGAAGGCTGTATTATCTAACTCAATATTTGGAGTAGCTGTATTTTCAAATGTTACGTCCGGATCAGGATGAATTGTAATGGAAGTAGAAATACCGTTTACACAACCATTCGGATTAGTAAATTGCATGGTTAAAATATGAGTGGTGGTTGGACCACCGATGCGAAGACCGCCAGCTGCCAGATGCCAGGCTTGTAAATCGATGGTTGGATTTCCTGTCCCATCAGGAATGACCCCTGTATCCACCGTGTAGCTAAGACTTGCAAGATCAGCTCCAGCTATCGGGCTTCCATCAGCCTGCAAAACCACATTGATATCCCCTTCATCATAACAGAACTGATTATTTGAAGCAATTTCTGCAGGACTGGTCACATCAACATCAGTTAATATCGGCTCAAAAGAGAGAGCTGCGTCATCGACGAATTCAATTTCAATAAATGCCAGACCACTGGTCAAGTCCCTACAACCTTCAAAATCATCAATATCGGTCTGTTGTGCTACCACATAATACCTTGATTGGGAAGTGGTAATATCTGCTGCATTGACTCCTAGATCCGAAAAGGAAGGATCTCCTGCATTGATGTTAGGATCAAAATCCTGCCATCTTGGAAGATCTGGATCACCAATAATAGCCCCTGCTGCATTTGAATTATACCAATTAAATACCTTTGGATCAGCAAAAGCACTTTCTGCATTCAAGACCGTGGTACCATCAATTTCACTTAAACAGACGGAATATTTATACCTGTTAGGATCTGGATCTGTATCGTTCAATACTGCAGATGGAGAGCTTATGGTTGGAGGACCTTCAATACTGTGAACTTCAATGGTTACTTCTGTTAATGTACTTTCACACCCAGTAAACCCTGTGATGTTATTGCTATGTTCAATCCTCGAAACCTGGAAAGTATAAACCGATGGAACCGTATTGTCATATTCTGATGGTAAGGCACTTGCCAATAAATTGGCAGAGGTGAAACTATTACTGTTTTCCACTCTCAATATTTCTCTGCTTCCGTCAAAATTGTACCAGATATACTCGTCAATATTGGCACCACTATTTACAAAGGAGGTGAAATTTTCTCCCTCACACACATGAAGTTCTAGACTTGATAAAGCAGAAAAATCATTGGCAATTGTAGGGGCATCAGGGGAAGTAAAGATGTTGATATCCAGCCTTGTGAAATCACTTTCGGTTCCCTCAAAATCATCAACACCCACTGTTCCAGTGTTACCAAAACCAGGTGTTCTGTCATTCCAAACCTGAGTCATATAGATAGTGGTATCAAATGCTCCTGTTCCTGAGTAACCAAAATCCGCCGCTGTGAGGGTAGCTGCACCGCCTGGATCATCGATGGTTGTTTGAATAGACCCAGGACTCGCCCCACCAGGAATTGATGAATAAATATTAAAGTAGGAAGAAGGCGTTCTTGATGTTGGGTTAGAAGCTGACTCATCCGGACCATCAAAGATTATTTCATTACCTACGTAATTTTCACAATATTCTGCGATATAATGATCGTCTTCAACCTGAAAGAAATTAGCCTCATCTACATTATTATTTAGGTTATTAACGTAACTGTTTAGTGGTAATGGAGGAGAACTTTCTTCGTAAATATAGATGGTAAACTTGCGCAAGGTTGATTCACAACCATTAATGGTCCTTGCATAATAAAACACATATTCCCCAACCGCAGGTTGCTCTACTGTTCCTGTAGTAGGGTCATCAAACCAGTCAGGATAAAACAAAAGCCAACTATTAGGATCAGTTGCAGATAGAATGAGGTCTCCTGGAATACCTGCGTTATCGTTATACCAATTATACCTTCCTGTATCATCATCGGCAACAATAAATTTTCGATTATTTCCTCCACTCACCAGGGAGTCAATATTTTGAACTTCAAATACATAGCTCGGTAGTGAGTTAAAAATATCTGTATTATCCAGGTAGTAATTGGGCATTGAGATACTATATATGGCGCCAATATCTGGATCGGAAGGAATGTCATTGATCAGGATTTGCAAAGTATCCAGGTTGGTACATCCGGCAAGGTTTGGATCTGTCTCATAAACAATATTGAATGTCCCTGGCGTAAAATCACTTGGGTTAAACAAGGCATCTGGAGAAGCAATAGAACCCGAGTAATCAGCATTCCAGAGTTCGTAACCATTATCCATATCAATCAGCTCTGCATCCCCATCCCCATTAGGGTCTACCAAAGCCTGCAACGTGTAGTCCGTATCATCGTCGATACAGTAATTAGTTTCATTACCAGAGATATTTACTCTTGGTATATCATTTAAAGCAAATGGATGTTGAAATGTTAAAAAATATTGATTCGGATCAATGGTTACAGATAAAGCTCCAAAATGATTGAAAAATATGGAAAACAGTCTGATTCCACTTTCTCTAGCTGCAAGTCCAATCGAGCTTTCAATTCCGTCGTTAGAATCTGCCAGCGCATAAATTGCTTCTAAATCCACACTCCACCCTGCTAATGGATTATTGGAAGTAAGCAACGCATCATTGGTTAAGTTAGCCCCTGCTGGAGTTTGCATTTCCGTTAGTCTCACGCTAGAAGGACTAAAAGAAGAAGATTGTGGCATCCAACCTATGGCATAAAAAAAGAAGCCCGCATTGTTCCCATCCGTTACATGTGCATTATTTACTTCAAACAACAATTGATCGTTGATGCAATATTCATTGTCTGTTGCTGTAGCTACACCATTAAAAAAGAACCCGCCAGGCTCATACAATGGAGAAGTGGTGGTCACATTAAATGTAGCAGTTAAGGTCACTGACTGACCAATTTGATTGGTCAGGATGTAATTTACCGGATAGGAGCCGTCGCCTTGATTTGGATCGATCGTGACTATGGTTGAGCTGGCATTAGTAGTTACCGAAGAAACCGGAGTACCTACCACTTCTGCTGTATGCCCTGCTGGCAAACTGAAGGTGATATCAAAAGGATCATCGGAAGCAGATAAATCATAGGTAGCACCTTCAAATTCGTCATTAAATCCTCCATCATCGAACGAATACACTAAAAAATTAACGGTTAAGAACTCACTATCACACCCTCCGGTATTTTGTGCCACAAATCGTGTAAACAGTCCAGGAATCGTCCCTGCTCCTGGTAAAATATCTGCTTGTGTGACTGTCGCATTGACTCCAATATCTGCGCTATTCACAAGGACTGATACACTATCCTGATTATACCAAATCGTGTCCGAACCAATGGCACCATTCGGTGTAGCTGAAAAGGTAGCACCTGTAAGCATACTCACTTCAACTACCCCCAGTGAATCTACCACGTTTGGCGCGGTGAAGCGTACATCAACATCTGTACTAGCGGATGGAACAGCGGTCACATCTATTTCGGCAAAGGGGGAACCTATTTCGTTAATTCCCAAGGCCAACAAATCGCCACCGCCACGGATTAACTGAGCACCTGAACCTGCAATGACGGAACCTACCTCAATTCCCTGAATGGTAATTACATCATCGGATGATGTTGTTGAAACATCGAAGGTTAACTCAAGTATTGATTCACTTAAAAAAGTATAGGTAATATCTGTGGAAGCATCAATATCACCGCCATTGTCCAAAATGGTAAGGGTTACGTTTTCGTTGTAAATAAACCCATCAGGAAGTTCTAATAGCAAGTTTCCTCCAGTCTGAATACTAAAATCAGTAGGGCTAGTTTCATCCAGAACAATATTCCCAAGTATTTCGAACTGATTATTCCCACATATCGTAGTTGGAGAGGTACCTACGGGTGCGCCATTATGGCTTACAACCACTCCTCCATTCAGTATATAACCATTATTTTCAACTCGTGCGTAATTGTTTCCTGCAATATCTATTCCAAGGGTTGTGACATCATATCCACCAAGTTCAGTCAAGGTAAATGGGTTTGATGCGTTGGTAAATGTCCACCCACCAATACCGTCATTAACCGCGCTTCGTGTATTCCCATCTATGGTAAGTAGAATGGTAGCTGTTGGATCATCGACGGTACCACTTAGATCTGGTGTCTGATCGGTAGCTGTTTGAGTGACCAAAGTAATAAAGGGTGCGGCTCCATCATCTGCTTGCCCATAGTCAACCAGAGGATTTTGTGCTCCTGCCGGGTCTTCCACAATACCTGCAGCTACTTCCACTGTTGGTCTAATGTACGTGTCAGCTGATCCCTGTTCATTGAGTGAAAGGATGATATTGTTGGCACCCACAGTTACTCCAGATTTTGAAGATTGGTAGGGAGCGCTCAAGGTGATGTCTCCCACTACCACAGTGGTCACCTCTGTGATATCTTCTGAAAAAACAATATTTATTTGATCGATGTAACCGTCAGGAGTAGATTCAGTGTCTTCTGTTGTTGCACTGATGATAACGGGGCCTGCTCCATCAATGATATCTCCAGGTGAACCAGGTCCCAATGTAAGACTTCCGTCAGCAATAACATTACCTCTTGTTCCATTATAACCAAGAATAATACCCTCATATGTAAAGTATTCCGCATCATCACGCATGCTTAATGTACCGGATCTGGAAGCTTGATAATCTAAGTTTCCTATAACAGCCGTACCCACGTAATCCGTAAATGTTATTCTGAATGTATTATCATTGGAAGTGGTACCCGTATCAAAAGTTTGGCCAATTGACCCGTTAAAATCAAAGTCACCTGGTTCAATAGAATTGTCGTCCACTCCATCAGGCATAACAATTTCTACCTGATCGATATTGCCGTCAGCATTCGTATCCAAAGCAGTAGCCACGGCATCTCCAAAATCCTCCGCTACCTCGTCTGCGAGGGTTACCGTAATCTCATCATCTCCTGACTGTGGCTGATTAGTTGCAGTTCCGTATACCTCAGACCCATCCCTTGGAAAAATCTCAAAGGTTTCTACCCCTTGAGGAGTACCACCTGATAGTGAAGGGGTAAATCGCCAGGTTGTACCAGATGCTTGTACGGACCCATCTGAAGCTGTCATAGACTGATTATTTGCCGTAGCATTAGATGCACCACCCCCATTTTGTTGAAAATTTCTGGTTCTAAGTTCAGGATTATTACTGTCTCCACCGAAAGTTCGTATCTCCAAATTACCGGTACCACCACCGGGTGTATCATCTACCGGAATGCTGAATTCTACTACAATAAAACTATTGTCAGTTGATGGAAGCGCTGAGACGAAAGTTGGAATATCTCCTACGTCAACCGAGTTTACTGATAGACTACCGGTTGTTTGGCCAGCATCCATCGCATTTCGAGGACTTGCATTATCAAAAACAGAAGATCCATTTGTGGGTACAAGCTCAATTAATTCATTTCCATCTGGAACACCTGAAGTAGCTAATTGAAACCGAATGACATTATCTCCAGCAGCAGTTGGGGTCACATCATCAGTCTGAGTATACTCATCAATTGTTATATCGGAAGCGGTACCTCCATTTTGATTAAAATTTAAGGTAAACTCGTTACCTCCCAAGGATAGGGCTCCTCCTAAAGTCGTATAAAGACCTTCGCTAAATGTTACTTCCAGGAATACATTACCTGGATCAAGTGTTTGTGAAACAATTAGTGGAGCAGCCCTGTCTATTTCAATCAAATTTCCATCACTAGGTGCAGGTAAACCAGTATTATTGGATGCTATATCCGTTCCACCACTAGCAGTGTATGTTGCAGATAAACCAGTCACCACTGTTGTATTAGCAGCAGTTGTTACCTCAAAGGTCACATATTGATCAGTTGCGCTTGCATCTAATGGATTTTCTATGTTCCCTGAAGCGAAATTTGAAAATACACCAAGTGTACCACCTGTTAAACCAAAGTCTGAAGCCTCTACTGAAGATTCATCTATATTCTCACTTAGCTCGATCACTATCTCATCGATGCCATTATCTCCATCGTCATAAAAATAAGCAGCGACGATGTACGGAGTGATGGTCACGTTAATTACCTCAGGACCATCTGTACCACCATTACTGTCATCTGTACTTATTGATACTGTTTGCGCTCCAACATCGCCATTGGAAGCATAGATTAATCCATCTAAGGCTGCGTTTACATTGATCAGTGAGCCGGTTACATCCAACAAATTGTCACCATTTGATGTCAGGTTGTTAAATGTCAGTCCGGTCGTTTGGGATAAGGTAAGCGTTCCTGATCCACTTGCCTCAATGATCACAGTTTGATCACCTCCATCTAAATCACTCACCGCTATGATATTTGCAGCACTAAAAGTGACTACCTCATTTCCAGCAATAGTCTGAGCACCAGGCACTGTAATTACTGGTACAGTATTCACAAATACATTGATCGTCTCTGGTCCATCCGTTCCTCCATTGCCATCATCGGTATCGATAACCACTGACTGTGCACCCACATCTCCTGAAGGATCATAGACTAACCCATCCAGTGCTGCATTCACGTCTGCCAGAGGGCCCGTGAAATCTAACCGATTATCTGCATTAGCTGTCGCATTGTTGAATGTTAGATTCGTCGTCTGCGATAAGGTCAACGTTCCCACCCCACTCGCATCGATCACCACCGTCTGTGGATCTGTATCTCCATCAGCAATCGATAGTGTAATACCTCCGGTAAATGTTAATGTATTGCCATCTTGTATCGTCTGGGCGCCCGGAAATGTTAGAACCGGTACCTGATTAATATTCACATTGACAGTCTCTGGTCCACCCGTTCCTCCATTGCCATCATCGGTATCGATAACCACTGACTGTGCACCCAAATCTCCTGAAGGGTCATAAACTAACCCATCCAGTGCTGCATTCACGTCCGCCAAAGGACCCGTAAAATCTAACCGATTATCTCCATTGGATGTCGAATTGTTGAACGTTAAGTTCGTCGTCTGCGACAAGGTAAACGTTCCCGTTCCACTCGCATCGATTACCACAGTCTGTGATCCCCCGTCCGTATCCGCTATTGATATTATTGTACCACCTGTAAATGTTAATGTATTCCCATCCTGTATCGTCTGAGCACTTGGCACTGTAATTACTGGTACAGTATTCACAAATACATTAATCGTCTCTGGCCCATCCGTTCCTCCATTGCCATCATCGGTATCGATAACCACTGACTGTGCACCCACATCTCCTGAAGGATCATAGACTAACCCATCCAGTGCTGCATTCACGTCTGCCAGAGGGCCCGTGAAATCTAACCGATTATCTGCATTAGCTGTCGCATTGTTGAATGTTAGATTCGTCGTCTGCGATAAGGTCAACGTTCCCACCCCACTCGCATCGATCACCACCGTCTGTGGATCTGTATCTCCATCAGCAATCGATAGTGTAATACCTCCGGTAAATGTTAATGTATTGCCATCTTGTATCGTCTGGGCGCCCGGAAATGTAATCACAGGCGCTTGAGACCATGCAAATACTGTGATTGTAGTAAAAAGAATACTAATGGTTAGGCGATTGTTTATCTTACTCATGACCAATACATTACGCAGCTTCTTTACAGGGATAGTTGGAGATAATTTCGCTAGATACTTAACTAAATATCCAGAAAGAGTCATTAAGTACAAAAATGCATAGCTATTTTTCGACATACGTCTTAATTCAAAAGATAAGAATTTTAATAGTTTTAATTGCATTATTCTAATCTACCAATCGTCCCTGATCATTCAACTTTACGATGGATATCAATCGGGTTCCGGCACCAAAATCAATAGTACCAACCACTACAATACTTCCATCTGGTAGCGAAACCGCATCAATAAACTCATCATTCCCATCTATCAATCCATAATTGGCTTCCTCGTTTTCGATGGCTGTTGATGACAAATCAACTTTCATGAACATCGCCTCTCCACTCTTAGAGGAAGCCTGATCACCTAAATTGAAGTCCGGATATTTACCCACAAGTACCAAATTATTGTCAATGGCCTGTGTTAGTCCATTTACCTGTGTTTGCAATCCACCAACATTAGGAGGGAAACCAAAGCTGGGTAAGCTCCTACTACTTAAATGAACTCCGGCATCATTTATATTAATGATGAATCCATAATCTTCATTTTGAGAGGTAGTAGAGGTACCAACGATTGTAAAACCGGTAGGGGTTTGAATAGCAGAGGTCACCTGGTCATTGTAAACTTGAACATTAGCCAGATCTTCCTCATTATCAACACCATAATACCGGGAATTCACAGGTATACCGTTTGGGTCTAGCTCGATAAAAAAGGCATTTCTTCCATTATCTCCGTTGTTTTCGCCCAGGCTACTTGTGGTGTTTCCGGATCCAATAAGGACAAGGTTTCCGTTGGATTTTTGAAAGGCCCGGATAACTTCTTCATCTTCACCTATACCATTTACACCCAGATTATCTTCGAATATGAAATTTCTTCGATCACCAATCTTTCGAAAGTAGCTGTCAAAATCAGTTTCCGTAGAACCATCAATGAATTTCTCTTCTGACCCAACAATCAAATAACTTCCATCAGTTAATTCTAGTATATCACTTCCTATCAAGTCTAATTCCGTGCTGTTCAAAGCTGCCCTAATAAATAGCGTTGTATCCACCTCTAAATTGAAAGAAAGAAAAGGAATGGCCATTCTCTTCCAATCCGTAGCACTGATTCCGGGAAGATCAACGGTAATGGATGTGGTTCCAATAATAACAAATCCATCTTCCGTAACTTCAACCTGCGCAGCATCTTCATCGCCTCTCACAACATCTTGCTCATCCACAACCCCATCGTCATTAACATCTCCATCTACTGGTACCTCTTGACCTAATGTCCGTGAATTAATGACGTTACCATCCAAATCAGTTAACAAAATAAAATAGTCCCTATCCCCAGCAGTTGTCAATACATTCCCCAATACCACTAAACCAATAGCTTCTCCTCCCTCCAGAATTACCTCAATGTCCTTCGCCTCATAACTGGCAAGTTCGCCATAATATTTAACAAAGGATTCCTGTGGAGCAGGTGCCATGTCATCCTCTATTTGACAAGAGAGGATCAGCAGAAAAAGGAAAGCAAGTCCGATGTAATTTCTCATAACTATCTGTATTGCTTTCGTTTTCTAGGTATATAAAAGGAGCGAATGTAACCGACGGAAAATGAAAAAGTATTGATTGTTAGATCATCCTCTACATGTCCAATATCGAAATATAATTCCTGATTCTCCCAGCGGTTGTCCGGATTGATGTAGTTAAAAAGGGAATTAGTATATCTCGCTTCCAAGGAAAAAAAATCTACCCTAGCCCGGCCAACCCTGAATTTTAATCCGGCACCTGCAAATACGGATGCATTTTGACGTGCTACCTGATCAAAATCAATCAAACTACTGCTCGCATCGTCTAAAGTCACAGCTGTTCCACCTGACCTGCTTGTATCCTCATACCTCGCATTTAACACATAATCGTAAGAGGCACCAACAAATATGTAGGGCGTTATGATCTTTCGCTCACCATTTGCACCTGTTGCGTCGTAACCAAAATTGTATCTAAACAGCACTGGAATACTTAAAGTGGTACTACGGTTACTTACCGTGTAGGTCAGGTTATCTTCAATCAAGGCTCCCTCCACCTCGTAAGCGGCAAACCTGATTTGAGGTCCACTTGCAACTTCCATTCCCTTCGCAATATATTTTTCAACCAAAATCTCTGCCCAAATATTCAAACCAGAGCCAATGGATGGATTATATATCTTGCTCCCTGTCTGGAAAGTATTGAATTCCTGAAGACGTGTGATAAATGATTTATTCCCTCCAAACCTTGCGCCTACACGCAAAATGGGTTCAGTTTTGAATTTGGAATAGAGGAAGTAAAGTTCTGCAGGATCTTCTGGAGTCAGTTGGTGCTCTTTATCGGTTGATAGGAGTTGTACCAGGCTTTTCTCTGCCTCTTCTTCATTGTCTGAAAAAAGATAAGCCTTAACCAACAACTTCTTTGCTCTGATTTCTTCTTCTTTGGAGAAACCACCATTCTCCAGGCAGTCATAAAATCTTCTGTTAGCCGTTTTATCAAGGATGTATAAAAGACGACCTTGTTCAAACGCTTGCTCAGCTTCATCTAACGCCCTGGTACATTGAGCAGAGGATTGAGCCTGTACCCATGTTCCAGCAAAAACAGTTAGTAAAGCGAGTAAAAGTTTCTTCATATAAAATTACCTTCTCTGCTCCATCCCCTCACAGGTGGTTTGATACGGAATATCTGCCCCAACATACTGACCCCACTCGTTTGGTGATAGGTTCCCTTTGCCTGAATCAATGTTTGCACAAACCTGATCTGCCATTTCAGCAATATTGGTGGGATATTTTCGAATGGCCCCATCGCCTGCAGCAGTTACAAAATATTTTCCATCCGGGCTAAAATCTGCATCGTAAACCCAACCCAACTGATCCCCATCGTTACTGTAGTCTCTTAGGACAATGGGTAAATCAAAGAGGTTTTCCATATCCCAAACTCTCATTTGTTTATTGGTCGAAGTGGCAACGAGTAATCGGTTATCAGGGCTATACTCAATATCTGTAACCGGAGCACGGAATCCTCCGATCTCAGGTTGAACTTGTTCATCCTTTTCCATGTCCCAAATAATGAGCTTACCGTCACTGTCACCGTATGCCAGGAATTTGCCATTTGGACTGAATTTTACTGCTCTTATGGCTGAAGTACTGCCTGTATTTCTATTAGGATCGATCAATGTATTTGGGCCTGCCGCAAGGTTATCCATGTCCCAGATATATACATTGCCGTCATGGCCACCTCCAACGAGCGTTTTAGCGTCTGGTGAAAGAATGATCTCATCTAAACGAGCCGGAGATTTTATAATCTCTCTGGATGTTTGATAATCGCTTTGAAGAATTCTTCTGTCCTGCCCAACAGAGATGAACCCACGATTATTCGGAAGGAATACCAGGTCGAATACCGTTCCTCCTTCATGTCCTTTGATCTCAACCGGTTCCTGATCCAGTGCCCTCATATTGAATAAAAGTATATGACTCTCATCGGTTCCGAGCGCCAAATAGCGTTCATCAGGACTGACATTCACTACTCTTGCCACATCGGCATTTTTAAAGATGGATTGATATCTCCTAGTAGCTACATCCCAAAGGACCACCTCCCCGTTTGCACTAGCGGAATAGATGTGTTTACCATCATTCGCGTACACCACTGATTTCACTGCGTTGGCTTTATCCGCTACTAATGGGTTTTTTGGTTTAATCATCTGATTCAATGCTGAGTCACCAATGGATGGGTCTTCAATTCCAGCGATTTCATTGTATTTAACCTGATACAACCCTTGTAGGGCCGTGTAAATACCTGCGTAAACATCTCCATTGTAATCTTTGCCTTCATCCTTATACTCCTGATAGAAATCATAGGCTTGCCGTGCCACGATGGCTTTTAGTTCTGCCTGATCACGGTCTCCCTCTGCTACGATATTTTCAGCCTTGACCGCCATGGACTGAGCAATGGCCTGGAATCTTAATCTGTTAGCTGCTGCAGATGCTGAGTCAGCCTTATCCTTTTGAATCAGTGCTTGCTGACGTTGCTCTTCCGCATCATCTCTTGCTTTTTCAGCGTTTTTCCGTTCCTCATCTGCTAATTCTTTAGCTTCATTAGCTTCTTTTTCTCTCTGTTGGGCAAGTTGTGTTTGCTGCTGGGCCAAACGTTCATTTTGTTGAGCAATTTCAGTTTGTCTTTCCGCATTTGCTCGTTCCTCATCAGCTCGTGCAGCTGCCTGGATTGCTAATTCAGATTGTCTCTCAGCTTCTACTGCATTCTTTTCTGCTCTTTTGGCTTCTTCCACGGCAGCTGCCTCCGCCTTCTCCGCATCATTGGCTTTGATAAAAGCAAAGATCACCAGTGTCAATGTGATAAGAGTAGCAATCGCCAGTACGATGGCCGTGACCCTAATTCGCTTGACCTGACGCTTCTGGAGGATCTCCTTATTTCGTTGTTCCGTGAGATACGCTTTCTCAGAAGTCTCCAGAAACACCATGGTGCGCTCGAAAGCGGGATTGTAACGCTGACCCCAAACAAGTGTTGGTCGGTTTTCTTCCCTCCAGTTCAGTGCCAGCTGTAAATCAGGCATCTGCCATAGTCCTGCCCGTCCTTCCTGATACCGTTCAGAAGCTTCTGAAAGTTTCAGATACATTTCAGCTGCCTTGGATTCTTCCTCCAGCCAGGTCTTTAAACGAACCCAAATCCGCATCAAACTCTCGTGCGAAATATCAATGACTGTTTCAGATTCTAATCTAACACCGTATGGTGGCATTAATAAGGATCTGCCCGGTTCTCTGAAGCGTTCAATCACTCTTGCTACCTCGTCCTCAGAAACCCCTGCAATGGAAGCAATGGTTGCAAGCTTAGTCGGTCGGCGGATGCCCTGATTTTCAGTTCCTCTTTCGGTGAGGGCCTTGAACATGACCTCACAAATCTCTTTTTCACGCTTGCTTAAAGAATCGTAGGCTTCATTGGCATGCTGGGAAAGTGCTTCACTTAATGTACCAATGGCATTGTAATGCCGAAGGTCTATGGCTTCACCTACTTTCCTGTTTTCGGTCCAGTAGGACCAGGTACGCATTAGTGCGTGCTGTAGGATTGGAAGTTGATCGGGATTATCTCCCACATCATTGAGTAATTGCTGGGTTAACCGCGGGGCTATTTTTCCTCCACCTACCGCTACCGGACCCTCAATCGCCGTTCTCTTTTGATCCCTTGTCATTTGTGGGATCAGGTAGTGAGAGTCATTGATCATTTGTGTCAGATCGGGAAACTGCGCACACTCTCCAATAAAATCTGACCTCATCGTTAACGCGATGTAAATTGGCTCATCGTACTGATGAATGGCCTCTAATAATAGGTTTACAAAGGCGGAAGATTCGTCCAGATCTGAAGTTTCTGCCTCTAGCTTGCGGTACCTGAAAAGTTCTTCGAACTGGTCAACCAGGATGAGCATGTTTTCATCGTCCCTGGACTTTAGCTGACGCACCACTTCTACCAGACCCAGCGAGCTACTCCGGAGCACTGTGCCTATAATGGTCTTTCGGATGAGTTTGTCTTCTTCATTAAGATTTGCATATTCTCGATCCTTCAGCAGCAAAGACTCGGCAAGGTTATCTATGGGTCCCCCACCCGGCCTGGTCACGACAATTCGCCAATTTGAACCAGCTTGTGTCATGAACCCTCCATAAAGGGTAGGAATCAGTCCGCAATACATTAAGGAGGACTTGCCACTACCAGATGCTCCTAATATCGCAACGAATTTATTTTCAGATAACTTAACCAGCACTTCATCACTTTGCCCCTCACGTCCAAAAAATAAATGACTTTCTTCTATTCCAAATGGCCTTAATCCAGGAAATGGATTGATCAGCTGGGTAATATCAACGATATCTTTTGGTTCACGTTTCTTGCGTACGAGTGTTTTATTGCTCATCTGCTTTCTATTTTAGTGAGGAATGGTTGAAGGTATTCAGGAGCAAACTCTCCTCCATTATTGGCTAATACCATTGCATTGTTTTTCTTGTAATGCTCCAAGTCAACGTTCTTTTTCCCGTTGAAATATACCGCTTTTGCCTCCATGGGTTTTTCACGGCCGAAACCAGGAGCTTTCAATAAGTCCTGTAGTTTGGTTTTAATCCAATCTTCAGACGCATCACCATAATAAATGATTGACGCATCGCATCTTCGCAAGTTCTCTTGATGGATATACCTCAAGTCTACCAAATCACCTTCATAGCTTGGTGAAACGACATTAAACCCTTGATCTTTCAAGTAATCCTGAAGTTCATCAATGGCCTTGACATCTCGTTTATCAGCTATTAGGTAAATCATCTTTGACTGATCAACTTCCTCCTTCTTTTCAATCCCTCTAATCTCTCTCCTGGATTTAAATCGACCACCAGTAACTAATTCTTCTCGAACGATGGTCTTTAATTCCTGTAGGGAAATTTGTAATACTTCCGCCTCATCTAACGCAGCAGCATCACTTTTCAAGTCTTCAATAAAAATTTTCTGACGCTCTGTTACATTCTTTAAATCAGGAGAAACCCAAATAAGACGACTAAAAGGCTCTTTTTCTGCTTCTTTACGCTTTTTATTTTTATCGGCCATTTGATAGGTATGGTCTGAAGCGATTCTATTTTGAAGATCAACTACGGATAATTCTGAACCTTTTGGTTTATAACCATAGTCTTCTCCGACCATATGGATGGAAAGCCTGCAGCGATCTAAATCATCACGGATCATTCGATCTAAGGGACGAATTTCCTTAGGTAATGAATGATCAGGTAGCACCTTATATCCATGACGAATTAATTCCCTCTTTATGATATCGCGCTGGATGACCATATCTACCCCAGTACTTGCCAGGTATACCGTCTTCTCTCTTGGAATTGAATCATAGGAACTGTCCTCCGCCGACTTTGCTTTTGCATTTAAGACATGGTTAATGTCATACGACATATCTACCAATTTCATCCAATAACTTCTCTCAGCATCATTTCCGAAAAACCTGGTGAATTCCTGCGAATCTCCGGTAAGTGGGTCCACCAAGAAAAAATCGTATGTCAGTAAGTCTTCTAATTCAGAAAAATCAACATCCGGGTCAAAGGGTTTCTTGAGAATCTTAAAAAAACGAGCAATACCATCTACAACTAATCCATTGGATTTTTTTAGCGCTTTAGCGTAATGATTGAGTGTTTGAACAATTTTTTTATTCTTAGCCAGGTTTTCGGTCATCACTGATAAGACCACCGAGAACTCATTTAGCCTAGAAGCTTCAAATGTTTGCTCATTTAGCATGACCACCTCAGGGTTTTCTCTCGTGATTTGATAAAGCAGTGTAGATAAAAACTTATTAAAGCTTGATATCCAACCTTTAGCATCACCTTCCATAGGTTCATCGTCCTTAGACGAATAGATCAATGCTATTTTACCTTTACTACTCATAAGAGATCATATCACGCTTTATATCAGTGAAGTAAGTCATTTTTTTCCTGATGCCAAAATTCACTCCTTTAACTGCTAAATAATACATCAACAATCTCCTCTTCATCATGTACTTCTCCATTCATAATATCAATCCAGCATTCAAGTATTTCTACATGCTTGGACATTAAATTGAGTAATTCTTCCTTGCGCATTAAGAGTAGCGTACTCTCAGTTCTGGCTACCGCAGTAAAATCGTATTTTTGGGACTCAATCAAATTTTTCTCACTAAATATTCCTCCCGCAATACGCTCACCAACCTTTGTATCATTTTCATACATATCGATCTTTCCATCAAGGACAATGTAAAGTGGTGAAGCACCTCTATTTCCTTCACGAATAATGGTTTCACCCATTTTTACCCTAACCTCCTCAAGTGCCTCAGCCATATAGGTAATGAGTTCTCCAGGAATACGCTGAAAAACTTCAATTTCCTTTAGTTTCAACACTCGCTCGATTAATAGTAGTTTTTGATGGTAAGCTTCATCTTCAGACCTAAAAACTGGTGGTAAAATGGCCTTATCCAGCTCTTTTTTTATTGTAGGTTTTAACCTTTTGGTGTGGTCATAATACGCATTATTGTCTATTTTGTAGATTGCAAAGGCTGCTGTCTGAAGGAGTAGCGGATCAGGGTTAAATAGATTTGCAATAAGATCTGCGGTAACATGTGTGCTTAGTTCACTGAACCGATACATCGCTAAAGCCTTGGTATATCTGTTTATCCGGTTAAAATCACGATTAATAATCTGAAGAAGTAAATCCTCATAAGAATCAAAATACTCTGGTGGATAATTTGCTTGTAGCTTAACAAGTCTTTCCTGTACTTTTAGTTCATCCATTACAGGAAGTACCTTGTCCTTTAATTCTTCCTCAAGGAAGATATCCATCATTTCCACAGCAAAGGTGATACTCTCTGTAGTACCGTTCATGATGTTATTTTTCGCTAGCGTGACACTCTGCGGATCATATAGCATAGCCAAAAGCATAAAGATATTATCATAGTTTTTAACATCTTCCTCTACCATAGCTTGCTTAATCTGCAAATCCATTTCATTTTCACTCGGGATTTCTAATGCAGATTTAATATTCCAGGCTATGTCTCCAATTTCTTTCTCTAAAGCTAGCTTTATTCGTGCTGATTGAAAATCTCTGGACACAAAACCAATGTAGCTAAGTGAGAGCAGAAGTTCAGAAACAATTTTTCGATCTGGAAAATCTATTTTCTTCCATAGAAGTTCGGAAGCTCCTCTTCCACTAATTCTACCTAGAATTTGAATAATCCTCAACATGGTCAAATGATGTTGACCAGTTTTGTAAAAGGCAGTGTCAATCGTATGGAAGGCACTTTCACCAGATGCTTTTAATGCAGACATGGCTACATTTCCGTAAGTTGCTAAATGGAGATTCTCAACGAGGACAGGCCATAATTCCGGTCGTTTAACTTTACCTGCTGTAATCATAGCAGCAGACCTTACACTTGGGTTTATATCTCTTAGTAACTCTACAATGTAACTGATATGCCGATCTTCCGATGCTTTTACCAAAAGCCTGGCTCCTCTTATTCTGTCTATTGCTTTCGTGGATCTCACGAGCTCCTTTATGGTTACATCGGTTAAATTAAAATTGGCTGCTTCCTTTAATACTAAATAGGTAGCTTTAGCTTCTATTAGCACCTCTTTATTTCCCTCTGTCTTTATATCCTTAACAATAATTCCAAGAGCCTCCCAGCACAACCGTGTTCTCAATTTGAAATATGCGTATTTCCTAACCTGTGCCCGTCTATGATTTACTAAATCCAGTAATGAGTACTCAAACTCAATAGGATCAATCTTTTCAA
>CAYWOQ010000002.1:17023-34196 GCA_964459925.1 uncultured Roseivirgaceae bacterium | reverse complement strand
AATCTTTAACGCATTAATTACTCGCTCGACATCTTTTGATTTGATTTCATTCTTCAGGATGTGAATCATACTATTTTCATTTCTCCGACCCTGTCCTTTCAATCCCGCTTTTTGTTGTTCAAGCGTTTTTTTCAATGTTCTCTTATATTCTTCGAACAGTTTTGATGATAGATATAAGACCATGCCTGCTAGTGCCAGGACGAAGTATGAATAATGAATGAGTTCAAAAAATACCAGAAGCCCTAAAGCCATTTGCGTGGCACCGGCGATAAAAACAGCAATCGTATTAACAACCCCTTCAATTCGTGTCTGAATATCAAACCTTATTTTAATGTCGAGAGGTAAGAAGAAGAGCTTAAATGCCGGATTTTCGAGTGCGTCTTTAAGTGCTGCCGTAAATAATCTTGCGGTTCCTGTTAATACGAAGAACAAGATGAAATCATCATTCTTTTCTTGATATCCGAAAATATGGCCTACAATAATTGCCCCAACTGTAAACAATATTAGAATCAGAGGCATAGTCATCAAAGCCACTTTCAATCCAAATTTTCCGATAATGATATCATTGATAAAACTTTGGATAATAAAAGATAGAACGATTACGAATCCAGAAAAGAATGAAAGAAAGGTTGAAAGGTCTTCTTCATCAGGATACATTGTTTCAGTTGCGGATAAAAAGGTATAATGAACAAAAACCGCCGCACCCATTGAGAAAATAAGAAACACAGAAAGTAACCTTAAGTACTTATCCTGCATTAAGCTCAAGAAATTAACTTTTTTCACTTGTTCACCCTTCAAAACCTTAGTGGCCCGGTTCAAATTGAAATTGATGGTCAATAAGAGGGTAAATACAAAAACACCGATAGCAGCGAGTGCTGAAACAAATAGCAAGTCATAAGTTTCGTTGACAATATTTGTTGAGGTAAGGAGCGGAATACTAAAAAAGGCAATCATGGTTGCCATTAACTGACCTGTATCAATACCTCCAATTATCCTTTTGGATTGTCTTAGATTGAAAACGCGACCAAAAATTCCCCAAAAACCGACGAGCGTAATGGTCGTTACTGGCCCTATCATAACAAATAAGATAAACGGCAGCAATTGAAATGTCCCATTGGCTGAGTCATCATATCCGACAAATTGGAAGGCAACTCTTACCCCACCTATGAACAAAAAGATCAAGAAGGTAGTGGAAAGTACAAGTGAAGAAAAATTAATTTTCCGCTGCAGGTTTACAAATAGTGCTGTACTCAAAATACCAGCTCCTCCAGCAGCAAAGAATGCAGTGGCTAACCATTTGTCGCCTAAAACATTTAGAAACAGGGTTTCAGCTCCTATCTGATAGGTAGCTAACAAGATACCCATGAAGAATCCTTTACCAAGAAGAAGAAGCATTGGTTTTTCTTCTCCTCTTTCTCCCCCCAGAAATTGCAAAAACGCTTGTACCACAACCGTTGACTTTAAAGTTTTTGTAAATAATCCAATTAACGGATCACTCTACAGATCTAAATATTAATCGTGTGGTGGTTTATATTTTTAGCTCAATGCTAATTTACTTATTTTTATTCTTATTACTTTTTTTATTAGTACTCTTCCCTTTTCTTCTTAGGGAGCTGTCATATCCAAATAAGTAGGCTACACCAATTGTAGCGATGTTGTGGAAATACTCAAAATTCTCTCGGTAGGTTTCATTACTAAAATTAATATCCTCTGTTCCATTATTTGTTCCCATGTTGCTATGCACCCAAGTGTACCTAAAGTCGATCTGTAATCGATTTTCCCCTTTAACATCCAGGAAAATACCTCCCCCAGCTGTTAGCCCAAACTGAAGTCGGTTCGGTTTACTGACGAAAGCTGTGCTTCGCTCTCCAGCGAGCGCATTTGAAGAATTAAATGCTACCTTATAATCTACTATTAATGGATTGCCGTCTTCATCCGTCAAAAATTCTTCAAACTCGGCTAAATCTTGTTTTCCAGAACCAGCAACCCAGTAAGACAATCTAGGCCCTCCATTGACATAATAATGAAATGGAAGACTACCTAAGGTTACCCTCAACATGACGGGAGCCGAGATAAAATGATTGGTCATTTCAGTTTTTACGATTTGACCATCAGTCTGCTTATCATTTACTTTTTTACCTATTCGTTCGTAAAGCAACTCTCCGTACACAGAATACATCCCTGTTGCCGTATAACTAAAGGCTAAACCTGCTTGAAAGTTAAAATTTTCAGGGATGTTAAATGAATCTTTTTCGTAGGTACTTTCCTGATATACATGATCGATATAATTCAATCCAATCTTTGGACCCAACCAATACTGGGAATAACTCAGAAATGAGAACAGAATTAATACTGTGGATATAAAATATCGCTTCATTATAGCGTTAATGTTACGTAAGTATAGCAAAAGCAATTAACCTACCTTCGTTTCCAATTTAAAATTCTTATTTATCATCGGAATTTTAGACCAAGAATCTATGTACGCCGATGGATATTTGTTACGGGTAGGGTGAAATACAATAATTTCTATAATTTAGTGAATAATTATAAGATCAAGACTCTGCTTGAAACATAATCTCTCTTTGAAATTCAATCGTCAAAAAAGGGTAAAAGATTTTTTACTTGCTGTACTAGTATTCGCTCCTTTTTTTTGTATTTCACAACAACCTCAGGTTTACAATCAGTTTTTTATGAACCCTTATATCTATAATCCTGCTTATGCAGGTGTTGAGGGTCATGCAACATTTTTTGTAAGTTATAGAGATCAATGGACCAATATCGAATCTGCACCTCAGCTTACTGACGTTAGTTTTCATGTACCACTGAAAGGAGGAATCGCACTCGGCGGAGCTGCATTCAATATATCTCAAGGTCTTCTTAATACCTCAGCAGCAAAAGTTACTGGAGCGTATTTGATCAATATTGACAAGACACATTTTCTTCGCTTTGGTATGTCAATAGGCGCAGGTATAAATTCTGTAAATCTTAATGAATTAGCAGATGGAGCCGATGATCCAGCAATCGCTGGATTTTTAGATCAATCGAGCTTTCTACTGGGTGACTTTGGGGTTACTTACCATTTTGGTCATTTCAATGTGGGTATGGCATTACCGAATTTATTTTCTTACAATCCAATTACACAAACTGAATTCTCATCACCGGAATTTTCCCCTACGGATAATATCTTATTTAAGGCGAACTACAGGGGGCACATTTCTGATGATTTTGCCTTTGAACCACATATAATTTATAGATATAGCAACGTAATACCACACCAATATGAGGCTGTTCTAATTGCCCATTTGTATCATATTGTCTGGGTTGGCGGTTCTTATAGACAAGATTCTGGAATAATTGCCTTAGCAGGTACCAAGATCAAAGAAAGTTTTGGTCTGGGATTGTCTTACGAATTAGGGAACTCTTCTATTTCTTCCCAGCTAGGTCCAACATTAGAAGTTACACTTGGCTACCATCTTGGTGTCAAAAAAGACCATGCAGAGCATGTTTCCAGTTTTATTAAAAGTCATCGACTATCTGCAGAAGAACGTGCTAAAAAAGCTGAATTGGATAGGCAAAAGCGATTAGCCGAACTTCAAGAAAGTAGACCTGAAGATAACAATGAAGACGATGATAACTTAGGTATCCTTGGATCAAACTCTACACTTTATAAAGCCCAACCGGAGGCTATTCCCGAAACACCAACCGAGATTGAAGATGACTGGGATCATCAGGAGGAGCATGAAGTTATAACCAGAACAAATCAATTCGGAGAAGAAGAAAGAGGTATTCGATTGGAAAAACCCGCAGCAGCACAAGATAAGAAAAATGTAGTTATCAGTTGGGTTCCAACTACAGAAGCTGAAAACCTGGAAGTGGCCGAAGATGGTCACCTGGAACGAGAGCTTCCTGACGGCACCAAAGAAATTGGGATTAAATATGAAAAAACATTACCAGATGGAACGGTAGAACACATTGTCAAATGGGACAAAGCCTTAAATGAAACCCAGGCAGCCATCATAGCAAATAATACAGATTTAACTGAGGATCAACACGAAGTAATTGAAAAAGGAGACCCCTCTTTGACTCAAGATTTTCGTACACACGAAGAATTAGGTTCAGCTGATGATCATGTAGTAGTGAAAAGAGGAAACCATCTATTGGAATTACCCACTGGCAATTTTGTGATCTCTGGTGCATTCAGCCAATTTGAACATGCCCAGGAACATAGTGATAATCTATTTCAACAAGGTTTTCAAGATGCCATTGTTGGATTTTCTTCTGCAAGAGGATACTATTACGTAGTGATTTATCAGTCTGGTAATATCCAACAAGCCAGATCAAAAAGAGATGAATTCAGAAAACTTCCGCAATTATCAAAAGCATGGGTTTTACAAGTAACAGATTGAATCATACTTTACTTGCTTTGCTTTTGCTACCGGTGGTAACAATCGCTCAGCAACCATTTATAAATAACATTACTCCCACTAATGCTGAAGTTGGGACGATTGTTGAAATTGCAGGATTGAATTTTTCAGGGTCCCCAACTGTATACTTTGGAGGTGTAGAAGCCTCGATCATTTCAAATAGCAATAACCTCATTCAAGCTCAGGTTCCTGCAGGAGCATCAAATGCACCGATATGGGTATTAAACAATGGTGAAATAGCGCAATCCAGTGAACTGTTTTACTTGAGTTTTGGTGGATCGAATATCACTGATTTTGATCCTGAGTATGTTCAAACTACCGGTGAATTAGCTGCGTCAGATCTTTGCCTTTGTGACTTGAATAACGATCATTTAAATGATGTCGTCATTGTGCATAATAGAGACGAGGATGCCGATGCTGGTGAAGCAACCATTTTCCTAAATAATATTGCCACTACAGCTGCATTGAGCGGCTCAGACTTTCAACTTAGTCAAACATTGAATATTCAGGATCATGAAGCTGGCTTTATTTCAGTGGCCTGTGCCGATTTTGACAATGATGGAGACAATGATCTGGCATTTACTTCCAATACTGGAACGCAATCAAATGATATTTTCATTGTAGAGAATGATAATAATGGTGTATTCCCCTCAAATCCAAGTCCACTTGCTTTTCAATTGCCTTTAGATCAATCTGGTCGACAACGACAACCGGGTATGATAAAATCAGCTGATTTTGACAGAGATGGATTTTTAGATATTGTTGTTGGGAATAGTACGGATGCCACTTTTCATGTCTTCAGAAATACGCAAAATTTAAGTTTTGGCAGTGCAGTCGAATTTCGTTCGGACGGTGATCGAACAAGTATAATTGAAGTAGCTGATTTTAATAATGACGGCTACCAAGATTTGGTAACTTCAGCCTTCAGACAAGATAATGTTAGCTTCCACAAAAACCTCAGTACAATAAATAACTTTTCGTTTGTACAAGAAGACAAAGTAACAACTGAACTGGTAACAGATATAAGTGTAGGAGACCTGGATAATGATGGAGATTTAGATGTAGTAGCTGCGAGTAGAGATAATGGAACTATTACGTTTTTCGAGAATGAAAGTGGGTCTTTAATAACATTCCAAAATGGTGTGGATATACCTACCTCTGCTAGCTCTAATGTAGGAGTCAATCTTGGTGATATGGATGGGGATGGTCTGCTAGAAATTGTATCTACAAACCTTACCGGTGGAATCTACCTTTACAGAAACCAAGGCAATAATTCCTTCGGCTCAGAAGAGCTTGAAGCAACTGGGTCAACCACTCAATTTCTAATGGTCGGTGACCTCAATAACGACGCTAAGCCTGATATAGCCTACACAAGGGATGTTGAAATAACACAAGTTGGGTCATTGGCCATCTTGTTAAATAGAAACTGCATCACTCCGGAAATATCTCCACAAGACTTTGGATTCTGTCCCGGGGAACCATTCATTTTGACTACAACTAACTCATTAAATGCCACTTATTCCTGGGAAGTTCTCACTGGAAATGGTGCCAACCCGTCAGATAATGATTCTGATGCTGAATTTACAATCACCTCTGGATCAAATGCATCAATAAGAGTTACAATCGATCAAGATGGATGTTCAGAATCCACAACTATCAACCTTTCGGTCTCAGGAGGCACTCCTCCTACTACTCCATCTATAAACGTGACTTCAGGAGGAGTTTTGTGTACAGGAGATGTAGTTACACTCTCCAGTTCTATCACAAGTGATAATTATTTTTGGACATTACCAGACGGAAGTGTTGCAAGTACTCCTACTATCCAGCTTAACCCAGTTTCCATTGAAGATGCGGGCACCTATTCACTATCCATCCAAGATAATGGGGGTTGTATTAGTGATGAGGTTTCTACTACTATTCAAGTAAGTCAATCTCCCTCACTATCTATTTTAAACAATGGACTATCGGACTTCTGTGGGGAGGTCATATTGGAAGTCCCTGACTACTCTGGTGATGGCATTACTTATCAATGGCAAGTAAATGGTTCTAATCTTGGAACACCAGATGAAACCAATGCTTTGGTAACGGTTAATGAAAGTGGAGCATATACTGTTTTAGTAACAAACGCTGACGGATGTACTACAGAAACATCTACAATCGCATTAAACAAAGTAGCTCTTCCTAACTCAATTATTGAAGGTCCGCAAGAAACGTGCGTAGATTTTCAAACTTCATTCAGTGCTGGGTCATTTGGAGATCAAGGATTCGATTTGTTCTATGAGTGGATTGTTGAAGGCTCAACTTTCAGTAATGAAAGCACCATTGACCTTAATTTCGATACACCTGGTGAGTACTCCATCATACTCAATACCAGCTACGATCCCACTGAAGTTTATCCTGGTCCTAATCCAACGGATGTATGTAGTTCATCTGAAACGTTAGATCTAACCGTTTCAAATCCTCCTACTATACAATTTAATTTTGACCAGGGAATAGAAAAATGCCAAGGAGATATCTTAAATGTCGATATAAACAACCCTTCAGCTAACACGATCGATAATTATTCATGGATTATACGAAATGCAACAAGTGGAATCCTTTCAACCTCTTCAGATCCAACAGTGGACGTTGCTACACCAGCAGGAATTGAAAGTGTATATGCGGTTTTGAGTATTGAAACATCAATTGGTTGTGCAGTGACTGACTCATTATTGATAAATAATTTCCCAAGTGAGGCTGATGTTACTTATCAAGATTTCTCTACTGTAACAGGAGATTCGATAGTTTTGGAGGAGGGTGTATCTATTCGACTTCAAGCTAAAAATATCGTTTCCGATTTTGCCTGGGAACCTGCTGAATTTATCGATAATCCTTCAGGTCAATCAATAACTTTTTTCCCTCAGACTCAATTTAATACGGTCACTTTGACTGGTATTGACAATAATGGGTGTGCAGCAATCACCTCTGTTGTGGTAGAACTTGATAATCTCAGACCCAAAAAGACCTTCTCTCCAAATGGCGATGGACTTAACGATTGTTGGGAGATTTTAAACATTGAAGGATTTGAAGGTGTATGCGAAGTATACATTTTTGACGGAAGGGGAAGAAACATCGTTGATCCTATCAAAACGTTCGACCAAGGCAACTGTGTGTGGGATGGAACCTTTAGCGGTACTCCTGTTTTGGAAGGGGTTTACTATTATGTTCTAAAATGCAGTGACAATGGTTTATCCAAATCTGGTAGTATTTTACTCGCACGTTAGTCTGGTTATTCCTAGCATTTGACTAACGAATCCATGAATTGATCTAAATATCTCCTTGAAATAGTTATATTTTTTATTGATATTGTACCGATCTTAATTTTAGCTTTAACTTTACATAGAATAGCTGTATCTTTTGATTTTCAATGATTTCTAAAAGAAAACCAAGGGTTACATTATTTAACTTTAGTGTATTTATGACTATTACTACGCAACCACAATAACATGAACCAAGTTTCCAGATTATTTCCTGCCCTAATCTTGACTTTATTAGCTTCATTCGTTTTTGCCCAGACTGAAATTTGTGATAATGGCATAGACGATGACGGGGATGGTTTTATCGACTGCTACGACGGAGAGTGCTCTTCGGACGGAGCGTGTGATGATTTCTTCTTTGGTAATGTTGTTGAATGTGCTGACGATATTGATGTAACCTCCTTTGCAATCAGACTTCAATGGGGATCCGAGGACAGAAGTTCAAACAGTCACGCAACACCTATGGTGGGTGATCTTGATGGTAATGGAATTCCTGAGGTAGTTGCTACCAACAAACAAAGAAGATCTGTTTTTATCCTTAATGGAGCTACTGGAGAAACACTATTTAGTAATACAAGCCTAGGCTTTCAGCCTGAAAACGTTCCTGTTCTGGGAGATATAGATCGTGATGAATTTGGTGAGATACTAGTCTCCCAAGATCAAGGTGATGATATGGCATTACTTGATCATGAAGCCAATATCATTTGGACGGCTAAAGCTTCAAAAAATGATGCCATTGGGTTACCAGGTTTCGCAGATTTTGATGAGGATGGTGATGTTGAGATCTACTATAGAAATGAGATTGTTGATGCCGCAACAGGAAATATTTTGATTGCTGGAACCAATTCAGACTGGGAACGAGATTTCACCCATGGTTCGCTGGCCGTAGATGTGCTTCCTGATGATGCGTGTGCAGATTGTGCTGGATTGGAACTCGTTTCTGGAAATGAAATCTGGGCAATTAACGAGGCAGCTGGAACCCGTGTATTGGTAAGAGATATGGATGATGATATACATGCCAATATTGATCCTAATTTAAATTATTATCCAAAATACTACCCAAACTGGGATGATCAATGGTCATCTGTCTCCGCAGCTGACTATAATTTGGATGGATCAATGGATCTCATCATAACAGGTGCCTTGGGAACTACAACTGAAACCTATACTGGAGAAACAACCGTGTTTATGTGGGATGTGGCAGGTGGAAATGTTATCACCTTTCATGATCCTTCTAACAACTTTGTCAGAGGAGCTGGTAGAGTAAATATTGGAGATGTTGATGGAGATGGTCAAATGAATGCCAACTTCGTTATGAATCAAAAATTATACTCTCTTGATGAAAACTTTAATATTCATTGGATAAGACCTATTAAAGAAGGGTCATCTGGGTTTACTGGATGTTCTCTTTTTGATTTTGACGGGGATGGTGCAGTAGAGGTAACTTACAGAAGTGAGGAATCATTACTGATCATCGATGGTATTGGTAATGGAGATAACACGACAAATATTAGAAGAGAGATTGCCTGTGTATCAAGGACCCAAGAAGAGTATCCGGTAATTGCTGATGTTGATGGGGATGGTGCCAGTGAAATATGTTTAGCTTGTTACACTAATAATTCTACACCTTTTAACCCATACAGTAATACCGAATTTGCCCAGGTAAGGGTATATGAATCTGATGGAGAATCCTGGATGCCTGCTCGTGGAGTATGGAATCAACATGCTTATTTTAACGTTAATATAAATGATGACCTGACCATTCCAATTGAGTTACAAGATCATACCCGAATATTTTCCGATGGTCTTTGTGAGTATGCAGATGGAAGTCTGGTACCCTTCCCAAGTCGACCACTTAACTCCTTCATCAATCAGGCTCCCATTCTTAATGAAGATGGTTGTGTAGAATTTGCATCACCAGATATTGAATTCGTTGGTATTCTTGAAGCTTCAGATGCTGAATGTCCTGATGCAACCATTGAAGTTACTTACGAAGTAAGAAACATTGGAGATATCGCCATATCTGGGAATTTACCTGTAAGTTATTATGCTGGTGACCCAAGACTCGCAGATGGTTCCATGTTATTAGACACAGAAGTAACTACGTTAGTGAATTTCGAACCTGAAACAACATTGGAAATCACTCAAACCATCAATGGTATCGGAGGAGAATTTCAACTCTTTGTAGTCATTAATGACAATGGAAGCACCCCTCCTATTACCGTTCCTCTACCTACAGCAACCATTCCAGAATGTAATACGGAAAATAATATTCAAAGTACATCAGTAGGATTTACTCGATTCGACCTGGTAGCTGAAAAATTGAATGATAACAGAAAATGTGATGATTCTCTTCCAGATAATGGAAGTGCACAGGCCTATTATTTTGGTGTCGTTCCAGGTGAGAGTGGAACCTTTTGGGTAGAAAACTTTGAAGATAGATCCAATAGCGCAAAAGAAGATATGGATGAAACTGCCTGGACGTCAGACCCTGGCTCCGACTCGCCAAGTTTTTATGGTGTTGATAATTACAACGGATCCAAGATGTTTAGTGCTGTGAGAACAGGAGGTGCAAATGATGCGGGAGAAGTAACCTGGACGTCTGAATCAGTTGACATATCTGAACATACGGATGTAACAGTAACGCTTGACCTTTTTGAAAGTGGTAATCAAGAAAGATCCGGTAAATGGAGGGATTACATTATCGCATCATACGAATTGAGAAATAACGACAATGTTGTAACTGCCTCAGGAGAGCTGACAAATGGTAGGCATTTTGGAAATTTTGATTATGCTCAAGCAATACTTACAGGTATTAATAATGCCGGTCAGAATGATTCATTACTAACCATCTCAGTCGTTGTTCACAACACAAGTACCTCAGAGTTACACTTTGTAGATAATGTTTCTGTTTCAGGTACTCCCATACCGGTTCCAACGATACAAACGGAAGCAGATGGTTTTATCTTTAACTGGTATAATTTAGGAGATACCACCAACATAATTTATTCTGGTAGCACGTTCCCACAGCTAGCAGAGGGTCAATACATAGTAGAGGGATACTATGGGCCTACCTTTTGCTTTTCAGCCCTTGATACCATAACGATCGATAGAGTACGTCCTGAAGTATTTGTTTGGTCTTACGAGGTTTCTCAACAAACACGATGTATTAATCCTGATGGTGCTGCTTTTGCGTTTGCTTACACTACAACACAAGACGGATCACCCCCACCAGCCACCCTATCCAACCCTCCTGGGGATACTTTGCTTGAAGCAGACGGGTATGAAGTGACTTGGACAAGAGCTTCGGACCTATTTAACACGACCATTGGCGTCGGTAATTTATTAGAAAACAGACGAGGCGACACCTATCGATATTCTATTCTGGATTTGTTTACAGGCTGTGTGGGCGATAGCACCCAGCTCATAAACTCCACTGCTGAAGCAGTAACTGGACTCAACATGAGTGCTGATAATATCACAACATGTGGTGGAACGGGTGAAGTGTCAGCAGATGTAAATGGTAATACGTCCGATTATACTTTTGAATGGTATAACGGTGCAGGACTAAAGCCATCAGTAGACTTTGAAGGCCCGGTTTATACGGTAAATGAACCAGGATATTATACTGTAATTGCTACAGATAATTCAACCGGTTGTCAATCACCTATAGATTCCATTTTAGTTGTTGATGAGGCAAATGCGCCAATTTTATCAGTTAATGCAACTCAAGCCAACACAACTTGCGGTGCTAATCCTACGGGAGTGGCACAGGCAGAAGTGAATGGTTCGGTAGGACCTTCAGGTTTTGAATATACCTGGTTCGATGGTGCTAATACCCTTCCTGAAAATATAATACCAGATCCTGGTAATAATACCGCGTCTTTCGGTGTGGGCGAATGGGAAATGGTAAACCTAAGCGCGGGGATTTATACCATTATTGTTGAAGAAACTGCAACCAATTGTACAGATACAACCACAGTACAAATAGTTGATACTATTGACGATCCGGTATTTACCATTGGTGATGTGGACATCATTCCGAATTCAAGTTGTACCGGATCAAATGGAAGTATAGATGCTGGAGATGCAATAACCCCAGCAGCAAACTATACATTTAGTCTTTACACAGGCTTTGTGGTTGATCCTGGAAGTTTTGTTGAGAGCAATAGTACCGGTTCATTTGCCGGACTTTCATCGGACTCATACACGATTTCAGCTATAAATAATAATACCGAATGTCCTGCTGACCCCATTACCGTGTCAGTAGGAAATGAGCCGGATAACCCCATCATTGACACCACACCAACTGCAGATGAATTTTGCATTGATGGCAACGGGCAAATTCTTGTTACGAGCAATTCTAATGTAACGGAACCAGGCTCATACACCTATGAAATTTTTAGAGGATTTAGTTTCTCAAATGAAATTACAGCAATATCTGATATTACGGTAAGTGATGGATCCACAGGTCACTCATTTATGGGGCTTTCTGATGGTAATTATCGAATCAGAGTCACCAATGATAACCTAGGTTGCGCCACATTTGAAGATGTAGTTATTGGTGATGCTTCTACGGTTCCAGTTATCTCAACGAACCGATTAGTAAATGACAATACAAGTTGCGATACCAACAATCCAAACGGTACAATAACTGTGAGCATTGATACAGTTGGGTTCGATGCTGATAATTACACCTGGCAATGGTATGAAGGCGATGCGGTCTTAGCAAACAAGTTATTATCCACCCCTTCTACAGATGATGTTTCTGTAATTGCCAATAATTACACCATAGACAGGAATGTGATTACTGGGTTACCAGCAGGTGATTATACCATTTTTGCAAGAGATAATAATACAGGTTGCGAAACAGTAGAGCTTACACTTACCATAGCGGACGATCCATACATTCCAAATGTCGTAATAGTTGAAGAAGCTCCGCAAACCGATTGTGATGACGGAAACGGTATCCTAAGAGCATATGTGATGGATCCGGATCTACCATGCACAGAGTGTATAGAAAGTGATGGATTCTCCTTTCAATGGCAATACAATGGTGTAGATATTGTAGATGGTGATCCATTATCAAACGGATCTGACAACATTACTGGATCACAAAGCAATACCATTTCAGGTTTAGTTTCTGATCAATATACGGTTATTGTTACAGAAACAAATACAACCTGTGATGCCTCAAAAGCATTTACGCTAAGTGAAGAACAACACATTCCAATTATCACTGGAACTCCTACAGCAGATACTAGTTGTGACCCTGTTAGTGCCACTGGGGCAATAGATATTACGGTCACAAACCTAGATGTAGATAGAACATATACCTATGAGTATACTTACTCCGATACTTCTCCTGTAATAAACAATGCGACAGTTAATGGAAGTACAACTGCAAATCTTACGGGTGTAATTGCAGATACCTATACCGTGATAGCAACTTCAGATCTTGGTTGTGTCTCTGATCCAATTACTGTTGTGGTTCCCTCAAATCCAAATAGACCTGCATTTGAGGCAGCTGCTTTAAACGCAGGAACTGAAAATAATACCGTTTGTGATCCAAGGCTTAGTACGATCTCAACTTTCAATGGATCTGTTCAGGTGGATGTAACTGATGGGAGTAACCTTGCAAACTATACCATTAACTGGTTTGATGGTACAGGTACAAGCACACCAGCAACCACTGGGGTTGTTGACGGGAATCGGTACGAAGAACTTCCAGGTGGTACTTACACTGCACAAATTATTAGCTCAATTGGAAACCAGTGTGACACCACTATTCAAATTCAAATCATAAATGAGACTGATGATGCATTTACAAATTTTGATTTGGACGGGGATGTAACTAAAACAGATGATAATAGCTGTATTTCGGATAATGGAGAGCTTGTTGTTCCAGACATCAATAGTTTTGGAGGATCGGGTAACTACAATTTCAAATACTACATTGGTGAATCTGTTTTAGAAACAGCTACCGATTCAATCAACATCAATTCAAACGGAGTAGTATTCAGTGGATTAGCCCCGGGTGAATATACCGTAGTAATTGTTGATAATGAAACAGGATGTTCTACGCTTCCTAATACGTATACCATTCTTGAAATTCCGGTCACCTTCACTCCTGCACTCACCAAGGAAAGTGATCAAACTTCTTGTGATCTGAATAATCCAAACGGTCAGCTTGCAGTAGATTTCAGTTCCTTTAATTTGGGGACATCCAATGGTACCGTCTCAAGTGATTTTCTTTATCAATGGTTCGCCGGACAAAATACCAATGCAACCAATGAGATTACAACAGGACTTAATGCCGATAGCAGCGTTGTATCAGGTCTGGCCAGTGGGATCTATACGCTTCAGGTCACAGACCGGGAATCTGGTTGTACAGAAATAGTGGAGGAAACAGTTATTAGAAGTAGTACTGATCCTCAAATCTCTGGGGTTCCTACCACCCAGCCAAATACCAGCTGTGAATCTCCTACAGGTTCCATAACAATCATTGCCGATAATGGTGGCAGTACGGCCATTAATGATGGAGCCAACGGATATCAATTTGAGATTTTTGAAGGGAACTCTATTGAAGGTGGCGAAATTCCAATCCAGGATGTAACCACAACTCCCGATATTGGAGTAGTGCCTTTCACTACAACCCAAACCTTTGCTGATCTTGATGACGGAGACTATGTAATAAGAATTACCGATGTAAATACGAACTGTAAAGTCGTTAGTACTGTAGTAACGGTCGGTGATAGTAAACCAGACGCAGAATTCCTTGAAGGCTCATTTGCAAAGCGGTCTATTTCTGATTGTTTTGATCAGGTAGGAATAATTAATGTTGGTCCAGGAACTACTTTGACTGATTCCCCAATAGACGATGTTCTTCCTGATGGAAGCTCAATCGAAATCATTTGGTATGCTGGAACTGATACTTCTGACGCTTCTGCATTGTTAAGCAATTTACATATCGTTAACGCATCAATTCCTAACCCAATTGCGATGACTGACATCATCGTCACCGATGATAATGGTGACGATATCACCATCATTAATGGGATCATTGGAGATGATGATGATGACCCACTAAATGCACTTGATCCGTCATTAAATGGACTACCTGCTATTAGTTATACAGGAGTAGCCACACTACCAAATGGATGTGTAGAATTAATCAATACAGATTTAACACTTGGTACCGCTCCGGAAGTCATGGTTAATCTAATTGAAGCGCCAACAAGGTGTGTTGGCCCATTCGATGGAGAAATTTCGATTGAAATTAATACGCAACCAGGGAATAATCCAGCTGAGTATACCTATTACGTTTTTCAAGGTAGTAGAAGTATTCAACCTGATGCAGATGGTGCACCAGACTTTATTCCAAATCTGGAATCTTATTTACCAATACTTACTCAGGGAAGTTTCGTAAGTACAGTTGATGGAGGCAGCGAAACAGTCACTGTTTTGGAAGATGCAGACTTAGGAGTACTTGAAGCAGGACTTTACACCATAGCTGTAGACTTCAATTTTGATGATTGTATTGTATCTGTTCAAACAATCACACTTGAAGATCCTACCCTTCCAGAGATTACACTGGATGCTGGTAATACAGAGAATAATACGCTTTGTGAATCGCCTTCATTAGATGGCAGTCGGTTCAATGGTCGAATAACTGTTAATACCATTAATCCAGATGATGGAACTGAAACATTCAGCTATCGATGGTTTTATGACGCGGATGAGGATGGTGATTTCAATTCCGGCCTAACAGAAATAACAGGAAATGGACCTGATGAAGCGACTATCGGATCACTAGTCACTGGATTTAATACCAATAACATTGGAGGATTAGAAGGTGGCTGGTATCGCGTAATTGCAACTGGTGATAACACAGCATGTGCTGATATTTTAGATATTGAATTATTCAATGAACCTGTAGCTCTTTCTATAAATTCTGCAGATACTTCAAGGTTAGATATTGATGATTGTAATGAGCAAGGTTCTTTTGCGATAAATGCCATCAGACAAGATGGATTAATCACAGCTTACGCATCTACCGGGGATATTGAGGCTGGATTTGATATCGCATGGACTACTTTACCAGCAGGCTATACAGACCCTGGAAATGTTGCAAGTGCTAACGATTTAATTGAAGGTGACTACATCATCTTTTTCACTGAGAATAGCACAGGTTGTACATTAGAATACAGCTTTTCGATTGAGGACACAGCAGAGTTACCAACGGTCAGAGCTACCTCCAGAGATGATGATAGCTACTGTAGCCCATTTGGAACTGAGTTTAGAGGAGATGGTTCACTAACCATTGAAGTAGAAGACAATGACTCGTCTACGCCTGGAGATTTCAATATTACCTGGTATAGAGGTGCGGTAGTTGGCACAAATCCTATTTACGATGGAGGTCCAAATACCGGGACAACCCTCGCCGCTGCTAATACTGATTCTCTTCAATTAACCGGACTTTCAGCAGGTCAGTATACCGTTCGTGTGACCAAGTCAGTTAGTCCAAATAATACCTGTGAACGGGTAACCACTTTCACCATTAGTTCAAACCCTCCTACCCTATCAGTTGCGCTTGGAGACATAGATGCAACGGATAACTTCAATTGTGAAAATCCTAATGGAATAATTACCATTGAAAACATCTTGGTTGATGGCTCAACCTTTACAGATGATCCACTGAACTACTCATTCGACTGGGAAATATTAGAAGGTTCATCTTTCGAGACGTTTGAGGATGGTGTAGACGGCACAATAGAAAGCGCGACCTCATTCAATGGAAATAGAATAAATGGTCTTTTTGGAGGAACGTATCGAGTGACTATTAATAACACTGTAACTGGCTGTGCTACGGGAACAATAGAAATAGAAATTGAGGATAATCAAGTAAATCCATCTGTGGCATTGGAGGGTAAAACACCTGATGAATTCTGCTATGACGATAACCAGGGCAATGGAACCCTCAGCATCAATATTTTTGATAACATCTCCGGAATTTTAACACAGGTAGACAACCCAACCAGTACAGATTACATCGTAGAATGGTATCGAGGAGGCTCTGTAACCTCTCCTACAGACGCTGCATTTTTATTTGACAATCAAGGTAATACTAATCCAGATGCGATGGTTATTGGGAACGCTGCAATTAATGGAGATATTAGTGAATTGACTGGATTGAGTAATGGACAATATACTGTTGGAATTACAAAGGTCAATGCAGTCTCACCTAATGCAGGTTGTGACATTATAGGAACTTTCAGTATTGAATCCGGTGAGGTAATTCCAACCTTGGATGAAAATGCCATCCAGTTGAGAACACTTGCAGACACTTTATGTGGTGCATTCAGTGGTACCATCATCAGCCATTGGAGACCAAACGAAGCAAAGTATTTGAACATATCAAGTGATGGTGTGAAATAGATGGGAAGATATTAA
>CAYWOQ010000002.1:0-17013 GCA_964459925.1 uncultured Roseivirgaceae bacterium | reverse complement strand
GATCCAGGTGTTCTTACGGATTATAATTTTACCATTACTGGAGCCAGTACAGGCTTAGTTGATTTAACGCCATTTCCTATAACAGAACCATGGAGCATTACCGATTTAGCTCCAGATGATTACAGCATTGTTGCTACAAATGCAACGACTGGTTGTGAAGCAGCTGTTGGCTTTGTCAATGTGCCGGATGAAGTAACTAACCCACTAGTTACGCTTGAAAGGCTCATTCCAGATGAAAATTGTGGTGCAGGAGCAACGAATGCTGGGGTAATAGAAGTATTGATAGATGGCGTTTACGATCATACGAATCAAAGTTTCCTTACTTTCTCATGGACTGGAGCAACAATTCCTGTGGGAGTTGAAACAGATCAAGCATTATTGGATAGCATACCAGAAGGAGATTATGAAATAACGGTAACCAACACAAATACTAACTGCGCGATTACAAGGATGTATACCGTTCCAAATATTTCCATCGTACCGATCATTACACAAACCCAGATCAATGATAATACTAACTGCACGCCTAGTATTGGCTCGTTTGAGCTCGTTGAGGTTACCTACGCTGATGTAGTTTATACAGATGGTGGTGTTAATGATCTGAATGGAGTATTTGAACTTGAGGTTTTCCGAAGTACGGATAATGGATCTGAGGAGCTTGTTTCATCCTCACCTTATATCATTGATAGTTTATCCGCTAACGACTACTATGCAATAGTCAGGCATATCGCGACTAATTGTACTGCTGAACAGGTTGATTTTACAATTGAGGACAGTCCTGAGATTCCGAATTTGATCCTTACACTGAATACCGCAGACTCGACATGTACCACTGGATTTAGTCACAATGGAACAGTGACTGCATTGGCGAATGATCAAGATCATACCAATACTGATTATACATTCCAATGGTATTTTGGTGCTGCCGCAGATATTGGTGGCTCAGCGATACTTTTGGACGGAACAGCTCTACCTAATGGTTCACTTCCTGTCGGATTCAATGAATCAACAATTTCTGGCCTTGCTGCTGGTACATATAGTGTACAAGTTTCTCAGGCTTCCAATGGTTGTGTGGTGAGTGAAGAAATTGCCATACCTAATATTCCTGCCGAAATAGAGATTATCTCTGTTGACGTAACCAGTTCAACCGATTGTAATGGTAATGGAGTTATCGAAATAACAGAGGTATTGAAAAATGGTTTATCTGACGATTTATCAAACTATACGTTTTCCTTCTATACTCCCGACCTTGAGCCAGGCAATTTGGTATTTACAACAGATCCAGAAGTTGGCCCTATATTCGATGCAGCAATGGGAGGTACTACCTACTTCATTGTGGGTACGCACATTTCTTTTGGATGTACTACAACACCTGTCTTCCAAACTGAAGTACTGGAAGATGTAGTTCGCCCTGTTATCGATTTGACTGATTTCGATAGACAAAGTAACTGTGATCCAGATGTCCCTAATGGTACTTTAACTGTACTGGCAGACGGTCAGCCAGAAAATGCTACGTATGATTTCCAGTGGTATTACGGAACAAACACAGCAGATTCACTGTCATCTGATGATTACACAGGCGGTGAAAATTTAGCCGGAGAACAAACAAATGCGGTTAGTGGACTTAGAAACGGATTTTACACCGTAGAAGTATTAAACAACACTACCGGATGTACAACTACAGAAACATTCGAAATGGTAGATGATACACCTGATGAGTTTGCGCTTTCCACTTCAGTTTCTCCAAATACAAGTTGTAGTGAGCCAAATGGAAGAGTAGCTGCATCTGTACTGAACCCGATCATAGATGAAGATACCGGGGAATTCAGGGAATACATTTTCTACTGGTTTCTGGATCCAAATGCCGCTTTTGCTGAAAATGTAATTAACGCAAACTTTATTGGATCCTCTATTGAAAACCTTCCACAAGGCAACTACTACGTACTTGCTGTAGATGCTACGGATGGGTTCTGTAATTCTGTAGTGGAGAGAGTAGAGGTATTAGATCAGCTAACTCCTCCAATGTTTGAAGTAGAGAAGAATGATGTTACCGTCTGCTTTGAGGACAAGGATGGATACGCTGAGGTAATCATTGATGACCTTTCTGCAGTAACTATTACATGGCGTGATGATATGAATGATTCCATCGGGTCTACTTTCTTTCTTGATTCATTAGACGCTGGTTTATATTCTGTCGAAGTTGTAGATAATATCTCCCAGTGTTCTAACGAAATAGTCGTTGAGATTTTCAATAATGCTGAAATTCCAAATGCACCGTTTGTATTGGTGAATAATGTGCGAAATAACTGCTTACTGACAAATGGAAGTGCGATTGCTAACGTGGATGGGGTAACAAATAACTTCTTGTTTGAATGGTTTGATCCAATTGATTTGAATACACCTTACGCTACTGGTGCCTCTGTTTCCAATTTAGATTCAATAACCTATCTGGTAAGGGCGACCGACATAACAACAGGTTGTGAATCACCATTCACACAGGTGGATATTGGGTTTGAGGAAATAGTTCCAGAATTCACTGTCATCGTTGACAACTCCATTTGTCTACGAACGGAGGATGGGGCGACCAACCAATTTACCGGATCTGCTTTCATTCAGTTTGCAGAGTTCAACCTGCCAAGCGTGGTTGAGTGGACTTTCTTAGAAACTAATGAAGTCGTTAGTACTGACGCGAGACTTATTGATGCCTTCCCTGGTGACTATAGAGTAAGAGTAGTAGCGGAAAATGGCTGTGAATACTTTAGAGAGTTTAGCATTGAAGTGACCCTGAATATTTACAATGGTGTTTCTTCTAATGGTGACGGTAAAAACGACTTTTTCTTAATTGACTGCATCGACTACTTCCCTGCAAACAATGTGAAAATATTTAATAGAGCAGGTCAAAGAATTTATGAAGTAGATGGATATGACAATAGGAATGTACGTTTCGAAGGAGTAAGCAATGTTGGCGGGGGTGGACTCGTTCTTCCTTCTGGTACCTACTTCTATTTGGTTGATTTAGGAACAGGAGCTGATCCAATTCAGGGATATTTGGAATTAGTTAGATAACTTTAGCGGGAATGAGAAAATTTGTCATTGGGTTAAGTATGATTTGTGCCGCCACGCTTGGTTTAAGCCAGCAGCGTCCCGTTATCTCCACCTATATGTTCAACGGACTTGCGCTCAATCCTGCATACGCTGGAAGTCTGAATATCTTTAGTGCCAGCATTGTTCATAGGAAGCAATGGATAAACGTAGATGGCGCACCAACTTCTAACATCTTCACAGCCAACACTGCACTCCATGGAAATCAAATTGGTATTGGTCTTCAAGTCTCAAGAGATGAAGTGGGTGTTCACGAAGAAACCGCCATGTATTTTAGTGGGGCCTATAAGATCAGGACCAGTGCAGGTATTTTAGCAATGGGTCTTTCCGGTGGTTTCGATAATCGAAGATCAAACTTCAACGAACTCAATATTCTTGATGAAGATGATCAATTACTAACCGGAATTCCAACACGGTTTACTCCAAATTTTGGCGCAGGCCTTTACTTTGCTAATCCAATTATGTACGCTGGTGTATCAGTTCCCTACATTCTTGAAAACTCCCTCTATAACATTGATGTGGAAGGAACAGTATCTGAAGCAAGGGAAAGCCGATATTACTATGGTACTGGTGGACTCATCTTTGACTTGAGTCAAAACATAAAATTAAGCCCCTCTGTTTTACTACGCTATCAAGAACAAAGCCGACTAGGCTGGGACCTGAATGGTACGATAATTTTCGATGGAGTGGCCTACGCAGGGGTTTCTTACCGAAGTGGTGATGCACTGGTTTTTCTCACTCAATTGATCTTGAATGAGAATTTCAGAATTGGGTATGCGTACGATACAACAGTCAATGCGCTTAACGAATCTTCCAGAGGTACCCATGAGATTCTATTAAACTATCGAATAAAGCTTAATCTGGGCAAGGATCCTCAATGCCCTGTTTACTTCTAATCCTTTTTATTTAAATCGATTAGTAGGGAGTTTATAATAGTGAGCAACACACTGAATATTAGTGCCCACCAAAAATTATCCACAATAAAACCAGGAACAATCGACCCGGCGATCATGATAACGATTGCATTGATGACAAGAAGGAAAAGGCCTAGCGTTACTACTGTTAGAGGGATCGTGAGAATAATTAATAAAGGCTTTACTGTTGCATTCAATAATGAAATAATGATTGCCACGATGAAAGAGGTTATAAATGCATCCAGACTGCTCCCTGTAATGGCAATCCCAGGAAGAAGATAAGTGGCGATAATTACTGCCACTGATGAGAATAATAATCGAGTTATTAAGTTCATATCATTGAATTAATCATTTTCTGTATTTTGGTGATCAAACCAGCTTGCATACATTTTATAATTTCCAGCAATTCGCCCAAGCATCTCTTTATTCGAATGATCCATTTCTTTCAATTTTTTGGCTGGTATCCCGCCATAAACCGAATGACCATCAACAATTGTTCCTGCTTTAACAACAGCACCTGCTCCTATGATTGATCCGGATTTAATGACCGCATTATCCAGAACAATTGCACCTATTCCAATTAATACATGATCTTCTATGGTGCAACCATGGATAACAGCATTGTGACCGATAGATACATTGTTCCCTATTGTAGTGCCTGCTGTCTGGTACGTTCCATGGATTGTTACATTATCCTGGATATTTGAATTATTACCTATTCTAATGAAATTAACATCTCCTCTGACCACTGCACTAAACCATACGGTGCAGTTATCTCCCATTTCAACATCCCCGACAATTGTGCTATTAGGTGCAAACCAACATCCTTCTCCATGTTTTGGAGCGAATCCTCTTACCTCTTGAATGTAAGCCATTTAACTTTTTTGCTAAAACTATGGAAATCCGATCAAAAATATGCTGACAAAATGTCATTCATGTTTCTATCTTTGCACGATGCAAGGATTGATAGCGGACATAGATTTATTAGAAGCAGAAGAAAAACAAGCTGAGTCATGTGATTATAAAACCACTGAAGATGATGGCCTTCTTACCAGTAGAAAACTTTATATTGAAAGTTATGGCTGTCAGATGAATTTCTCAGACAGTGAGATTGTCACTTCTATTCTGAAAAAAGAAGGTTTTGGAACCACTTCATCTTCTGAGGATGCTGATGTGATTTTAATTAATACATGTTCTATTCGTGAAAAAGCCGAACAAACCGTGAGAAACCGTCTCAATTTCTTCAGGGGTGTAAAAAAGAAGAATAAGGAAGTGACTGTAGGTGTCCTGGGGTGTATGGCTGAACGGTTAAAATCAAAACTACTGGAAGAGGAGAAAATAGTTGACTTAGTTCTGGGACCAGATGCTTACAGAGACTTACCCAAGTTGATTAAAAAGGCAGAGGATGGAGAGCGAGGTATAAACACATTCCTTTCCAGAGAGGAGACTTATGCAGACATCTCCCCTATCAGACTCAACTCAAATGGAGTAACTGCCTTTATATCCATTATGAGAGGATGCGACAACATGTGTTCATTCTGTGTAGTACCATTTACCAGAGGTAGAGAGAGAAGCAGAGATCCTCATTCCATTGTAAGTGAGGCGAAAGAACTATTTGAAAAAGGATACCGTGAAGTAACCTTATTAGGTCAAAATGTCGACTCCTACAAATGGTCTGAGGAAGAGAATAATAAAGCTCGCTTGAATAAACGAGAAGATGCTGCTATCGTAAATTTTGCCAAGCTATTGGAAATGGTGGCGAAAGTAGATCCTGCCCTTCGCATCCGATTTTCCACATCTCACCCAAAGGATATCACAGATGAAGTATTACACACCATGAAGAGGTATGATAACATCTGCAAATACATCCACCTTCCAGCGCAAAGTGGAAACTCCAGAGTTCTTCAACTCATGAACAGAACCTATGATCGAGAGTGGTACATTAATCGTGTGGATGCCATTAGAGCGATTTTAGGAGATGAGTGTGGTATTAGTTCTGATATGATTGCTGGCTTCTGCACAGAAACAGATGAAGAACATCAAGATACCTTGTCCTTAATGGACTATGTTCAATACGATTTTTCTTACATGTTTTTCTATTCCGAAAGACCGGGAACATTGGCAGAAAAAAAATATGAGGACGATATTCCTCTCGAAATAAAAAAGAAAAGACTGCAAGAAATTATTGATAAGCAAAGGTCTATTTCACTTGCAAGGAACCAGTTGGATATTGGTAAAACATTTGAAGTATTAGTAGAAGGAAGAAGTAAGAGGTCGGAGGATAAAACGCAAGGAAGAAATTCTGCTAATAAGGTGGTCATTTTTGATGGTGTATATCCAAAAGGGACTTACATCCATGTTAAAATAAAAGACTGTAGTGCTGCAACACTATTTGGAGAAGTAATATGAATTACAAAATAGATTCAGAAGTACAGGCGATCAAGCAACGTTTTGAAATAGTAGGCGTATCTCCAAAACTCGATAATGCCATTAGAGTGGCGATTCAAGTTGCACCTACTGACATGAGTGTACTCATCACTGGTGAAAGTGGTGCTGGTAAAGAATCTTTTTCAAAGATTATACATAGTCTTTCTCATCGTAAGCATGGACAGTTTATTGCTATAAACTGTGGAGCGATCCCTGAAGGTACCATAGATTCAGAACTATTCGGTCATGAAAAAGGGTCTTTTACCGGTGCCACGGGGGAGAGAAAAGGCTATTTCGAGGTTACCGATGGTGGTACCATTTTTTTAGATGAGATTGGTGAGATGCCTCAAAGTACACAAGCAAGATTGCTAAGAGTGTTAGAAAACGGCGAGTTCATCAAGGTAGGATCTTCAAAAGTCCAAAAAACCAATGTACGGGTGATTGCAGCCACAAACGTTGATTTACATGACGCAGTATCTAAAGGAAAGTTTAGGGAGGACTTGTATTACCGATTAAGCACAGTTCCAATCTATGTCCCGGCACTGAGGGAACGAGGAGATGATGTTTCACTTTTATTCAGGAAGTTCGCATATGACTTTTCAGAAAATTATAAGACAGACCCAATAAAACTCACATCCGATGCGGAAGATTACCTTAAAACACATCGGTTTCCAGGAAACATACGTCAACTGAAAAACCTGGTAGAACAAATGAGTATTCTAAGCCTGGAACGGGAAATTAACGCTGCGATACTTGAGAAGTACTTGCCGAGATCAGGGAACAGTTTACCCGCATTAATCAAGGATCAAGGTGCTGATGAGGGTTTCAGTGAAAGAGATATTTTATACAAGGTGCTCTTCGACATGAAAGCTGATATGGCAGAATTAAAAAAATTGGTCTTTAAGATGTTGGATGGTACCGACAGGGATACAGAGATTTTAGAAGATCATAAGCAATTGTTCCAAAATATTGATTCATCACATAAGCAACTTGACCAATTCAATATTCAGAAAGAAGTAGAAGAAGAACCTAAATTAATCATCGCAAACCAGGAAGATTACGATTCTGATTTTGAGGATATCACACATACGGCAGAAATGGATGATTCCCTTTCCATTGAAAAGAAAGAAAAAGAACTCATCATAAAAGCTTTGAAAAAAAATAACAATAAACGTAAGTATGCGGCAGATGATCTGGGCATTTCGGAACGAACTTTGTATAGGAAGATCAAGCAATATGAAATTGAAAAGCTTTAGTCTCCTCACACTTCTTCTAGGTATTAGTCTTTCTACAGGATGTGGTGTTTATTCTTTCACAGGCGCTTCTATTTCTCCGGATGTAAAAACAATTTCTATTCAGACATTCTATAATAATGCGCCTCTTGGACCATCTACCATGAGCGTCACGTTTACAGAGAGTATCAAAGATTACTATCAGCAAAATACCAGCTTGGAACTCGTGGATAGTAACGGAGATCTACAAATCGATGGGTATATCTCCAATTATACCATTACACCTGTAGCTGCCAATACCGGTAATCAAAATCAGGCGGACTTCTCTGCGCTATCCAGGATCACCATAACTGTTTCAGCGACTTACGTCAACGTTAAGGATCCGACTTTCGACTTTGATAAAAACTTTTCTTTTTTCCTGGATTATGACACGGATACTGATTTAGCATCCAATGAAGAACGATTTGTTGAGGAAATTTTCGATCAAATTATTTTAGATATCTTCAATGCTTCGGTGGCAAATTGGTGAAAATGGTTAATTTTAGCTTGAACACCCTTGTCCTAATCACGTGAATAAAACCGAGTTAATCACACTTTTAAGAGACCCGAATGCTATTTCTTCCAGCAATCTTGAAGAAATTGCTAAACTGGTAGATGAAAGTCCTTACTTTTTAAGTGCTCGCTTGCTTCTTGCCAAGGGTAGTAAAGAACTTAAACTAGCTGAAACCAAAAGAAGAATTGCTTCTGCCGCTGTCTACTCAACTGATCGTGTGCTGCTAAAAAAATACATCAGTGGCGATTTGTTTTTCCTAAGCCAACCTCCTGTTGTAGAAAAACCAACAAGAAAAAAAGTCGTTACAAAGAGTCAGTCAACTACAGAGCCTCCAAAATCAGAACCCGGTGTTAAAAGTGAGCGAAAAGATAAAAGACCAAGCGCTCTAAAAGCAAAACAGACAAAACCAAGTCCTTCTGTTCCAAACATCCCTTCGAGCGATCTTGATGAAATCTTGGAAGAACTAAAACAAGACATGGAGAATCTTAGATCTTCGAGAGCCCATTTTGTAGAAGTTCAGGATAAGATTGAAGATGAAGAAAAAAAGGCCTCAACACCAGTGGAAATTGTACCTGAGGAAGAAAAGGTAGAGGAGCCTAAGGAAATTCAATTAGAGGATTTAAAGAAAGACATAGAGAAAGAAGTAATTGAATCGGAAAAGACCGAGCCTCCAAAACCGAAGAAAAAGGCCGTTACAAGAAAAAAAGTAGTCAAAAAAGTCGTAAAGAAAAAAGAGCCTGAAATTGACGAAGATGAAGTCGTCAATAAAAAGTTAGAGGAGCTGGCAAAAAAACAGGAGGAGATTGCAGCAAAAGTTGAAAAGGAATTAGCCTTAGAGAAAGAAACAAAAGCAAAGAAGGAGGCTGAAGAAAAAGCGGCTAAAGAAGAAACTGAGAAAGCAGAAAAAGAAAAGAAAGCAAAAGAAGCAGAAACAAAGAATAAAAAGGATAAAGAAGAACCTAGGGAGCCAAGCGATGAAGAACCTAAAAAATCCAAGGCAACCACTGATGAAGATAGTGAACGCGCCGAAAAAGTAATCGATGAGCCAAGATTCTCAAGGTCTGCTACAAGAAGTTATTTACGAAACCTAGAAGTACCAGACGATGATTTCATTGATTTTGGTAAGGATGATGATGTAGATGATAATGTTAAAGAAGATACTGAACCTGAAATCCCAGAAACTAAACAAAAAAAGGAAGAGCTGTCCGGAAGTAGTGAAAAAGTCCCTGAAAAGTCAGAAAAGGTAAAAAAAGAGCCAGAAGCAAAAGCGAAAGAACAAGATAAAAAGGTTGAACCAACCCCTAAGCAAACCACTAAAAAATCGGAAGCCAAAAAACAAGATAGTGGTGAAAGTGCAATGCCAAAAAATACGATCATCAAAAAAGCCAAGCTGGTGAAAAGAAAAAGATCGACCAGGCAGCGTGGTGGCTCGGGCCCAGTTGGAGAACCTAAGCTCCCCAAAAGCAAAGACGATGATGACGGAAAGGGTGATCGTGATAGTCAACAAAAAATCATCGAGAAGTTCATAAAAGAATCCCCTAGTATTAAATACTCAAAAGAGACAGAGGCTTCTACAGCAGACTTAGCGGAAAATAGCACTGCATGGGATAAGAACCTTGCCTCAGAATATCTTGCAGAAATATACCTTAAACAGGGTAACAAGAAACGGGCAATTGAAATCTATGAGGCTTTGAGCTTGAAATATCCAGAAAAAAAATCTTACTTTGCGGACTTAATTTCAAAGATCAAGTAGATGTACGGAGTAGTAGTTACCCTAATAATAATTGTAGCAGTGTTATTGATCTTGGTGGTTTTAGCACAAAACCCCAAAGGCGGAGGACTATCAAGTCAATTTGGTGGATCAGGAACCACTCAGCTAATGGGTGTAAAGAAGACTGGTGATCTATTAGAGAAACTAACCTGGGGATTTGCTATCGCATTATTGGTTTTATCAATAGCAACAAATTTTGTGCAGCCTGTACAGGAAGAAGATATTTTGTCAAGTCCAAACATTGACAATGCACAGAATACCGCTATCCCTCCTGCTATTCAACCTGCAGATGGTAGCTCATTAGAGGGCCTTACCGGAGACACGGAAGGAGACTCAACTAATTAAGCTGAAAAGTGGGTAAATACATTCTAGCTGCATTAATCTTTTTGAATGCAGTTGGAGTATGCTTGGGGCAGCATTTTTGTTTTGATCCCTCAAGTAACTTTTCTGAGCTCAAGTCCACAGGCTTATTTGAAGCATCGCCAGATACCCTGGGTATTATAAAACAGAAAGAAATATCTGGCATTACTTATTCCATTAGATATCCCGATCATTTTTGGGGAATCAGCGATAGTGGAAACGGAGCAGTTCTTTATTTGTACAGTGGTGAGGATGCAACGCTTAAGCACCTTTTTATTCTTAATGGACTCAATAACACCGATTGGGAAGATCTGTCTTTAGCAAGAGAGGGTAATACAGGAATGCTCTATATTCCTGACTTTGGGGATAATCAAGCTAAACGTAATATCTACACTGTTTATAAAATTGAAGAACCAGAAATCACAACTCCTGATAAAAAGATCAATAATCTTACCATCAGTCCAGAAAGAATAAAGTACAAGTATGCAGAGGGACCCAGGGATGCAGAGTCTATTGCCTACGACCCAATAGACAGTTGTCTTTACATCACGACAAAGAGAGAGTCAATGGTAAATATTTACCGACTTTCCACAGAACAAAAAGACTCCATACAGCATATTTCAAGCCTAGGAACACTACCCCTTACTAACGTAGTGGGAACAGATTTTTCCCCAGATGGCATGCAATTCATCTTAAAAACCTATACCAATGTATATCTATGGATGCGTGAATCTGAAGATGAATCATTCTGTAGTTTGATTTCAAAAGATCCATATTTCGTTAATTATCAGCTTGAACCTCAAGGTGAATCCATTTGCTTCATTAATGATTCCTTCATTACGGTTAGTGAGGAACGATTTGGCATAACACCTATGCTATATCAATATAAAGCAGCGAAGACCGACTAAGCGATACTTAATTTCCTCACCAACATTCGCTTGGCAACCGGCAACACGGTCTGCTCTAAGGGAAACTTGAGCTTTGTCTCAGCAATATAGGTTGCAGGATTAGGTAGCTCCGTAAACTGTCTCGTCAACTCAATTTTTAGGTTTTCATAGGTACGGTTGATTTTTTTGATGTCCGTCATTAAAAATCGGGTAGACATGCTGCGATACTTTTCTTGAGCATGTTCAAAAAATGTCATCTGATACCGATAAATCGCTACTTCAATGCTACTATCTTGATTGATCAGCAGATATCCTTCATCTTCATAGATGGGAGAAACACCAACCGGTTCCATTGAAATATTTTCTTCCACAAACTCAAACAATTCTTTGCCCTCCTCCATTGTTTTTTTGATTTTAGGAAGTGAAAAGAGAAGGATCTCTTCGATCTGGTTCATCACATTGTCATCATCCACAATCTTTTTATATGTCAATTGGAGCTTTTCAAAATCAGCTTTGGAAAGTGATTGAGGAAAGTTCTCAAAAAGTACTTTTTTGCTGTCTCTGACCTTTAGCAAATTACGATAGTGAAACACTAAGTCTGCCATAAACGGGTAGAGCTCCGACTGATTAAAGCGCTTCTTTACATCCTTCAGATAGGCCAATAAAATATACTTTTTATACTCATAGTCAATTAATCCTTCTGTTAACCAATCATGTTTTAATGTATTCATATTGTCTTTCGTTAAAAGCTCAAAATATAACGTAGAAATCATATTAAGTCAACAAACAAAACGATCAAATTGACATGATAGGTGATGAATATGCAAAATTGTCAGTTCGAACCTGACAGTTTAGTCATAAGTGCAAGCTTGGCATACAAAATGATATCAAATTCACCATAATACGATAACCAAATATTTAAACGTTTAATAAACATGTCAAAAGTAAACTTCAAACCACTTGCCGACAGAGTCCTAGTGGAGCCTGCGGCAGCTGAAGAAAAAACAGCAAGCGGAATCATCATTCCGGATACTGCTAAAGAAAAGCCTCAACAAGGTAAAATTGTCGCTATCGGTACCGGTAAGAAAGACGAGCCCATCAATGTTAAGGTCGGAGACCAGGTATTGTATGGAAAGTACTCAGGCACTGAAGTTACCATAGATGGTGGCGAATACCTGATCATGAAAGAATCCGATATCTACGGAATTATTTAATCATTAACATTAACTGAAAATCTAAATTAAAATGGCAAAAGATATATTCTTTAAAACTGACGCAAGAGACAGTATCAAAAAAGGTGTTGACATTCTTGCAGACGCGGTTAAAGTAACCCTTGGACCAAAGGGTAGAAACGTAATCCTTGACAAAAAATTTGGTGCACCAACCGTAACTAAAGATGGTGTATCAGTAGCTAAGGAAATTGAGCTGAAAGAGCCAATTGAAAACATGGGCGCTCAGCTTGTGAAAGAGGTGGCTTCAAAAACTGCAGACGATGCAGGAGACGGAACAACTACTGCTACGGTTTTAACTCAAGCGATTTTTGGACACGGCATCAAAAACGTTGCTGCAGGTGCTAACCCAATGGATCTAAAAAGAGGCGTAGACAAAGCAGTTGCTGCTGTTGTTGAAAACCTAAGATCTCAGTCTAAAGAAATCAAAACAGGTGACGAGATCTCTCAAGTAGCTTCTGTATCTGCAAACAACGATGCTGAAGTAGGCAACATGATCGCTGACGCGATGGATAAAGTAGGAAAAGATGGTGTTATCACTGTTGAAGAAGCCAAAGGTACTGAAACTGAAGTAAAAACAGTAGAAGGTATGCAATTCGACAGAGGATACCTTTCTCCTTACTTCGTGACCAATACAGACAACATGGAAGCTGAATTGGAAAGCCCTTACATCCTGATTTATGACAAAAAGATCAGCAATATGAAAGAGCTTCTACCAATCCTTGAAGCAACGGCACAAACTGGTAAGCCTTTATTGATCATCGCTGAAGATGTAGAAGGTGAAGCACTTGCTACATTGGTGGTAAACAAAATCAGAGGTTCACTTAAAATCGCCGCTGTTAAAGCACCAGGTTTTGGTGACAGAAGAAAAGCGATGCTAGAGGATATCGCCATCCTTACAGGTGGAACAGTAATCTCTGAAGAAAGAGGTTACAAACTAGAAAATGCTACGATCGATTACCTAGGTACAGCTGAGAAAATCAACATTGACAAAGACAATACAACGATTGTTAATGGTGCTGGTAAGAAAGAGGATATCGAAGGTCGAGTAAACCAAATCAAGCAGCAAATTGAGAACACAACTTCTGATTACGATAAAGAGAAGTTACAGGAAAGATTAGCTAAGCTTTCTGGTGGAGTAGCGATTCTTTACATCGGTGCTGCTACTGAGGTTGAAATGAAAGAGAAGAAAGACCGAGTCGACGATGCATTGCATGCGACAAGAGCTGCTGTACAAGAAGGTATTGTAGCTGGTGGTGGTGTTGCTTTGATTCGAGCAATCAGTGCTTTAGATAAATTAGAACTAGAAAACGAAGACCAGAATACAGGTGTAGCAATCGTAAGATCTGCTATCCAGTCGCCGCTTAGAACTATCGTAGAAAATGCAGGTGGAGAAGCATCTGTAGTAGTAAATGAGATCCTTAATGGAAAAGATGATTACGGATTCAACGCGGCAAGTGGAGAATACATAAACATGTTTGCAGCAGGTATCATTGATCCTACAAAAGTGACCAGATTGGCACTTGAGAACGCTGCCTCTATCGCTTCACTCCTATTAACAACTGAGTGCGTGGTAGCTGATCAGCCGGAAGAAGATGCTCCTGCAATGCCTGGCGGAATGCCTGGCGGTGGCATGGGCGGTATGATGTAAAATTCAGCGCAAACGCTACGGATATAGCTAAAATGCCTCGTCAATTGACGAGGCATTTTTTGTTTGAAGAAATGCTTTTTTCTATCTTGTAATCAAAACCAATTGCCATGAAATCATCAACAGTATTATTTTTTCTTCTGATTATTGCGGTAAGTATGAGCTGTAGCAACACTAAACAAGATTCGAAAACTGAATCTACCGAACCGGAAACCGCTGCTGAGACTTCTGCATGGGTCGTAGATTTTTACGATGATTTCGAGTCGTTCAACCCGGAGAACTGGCAAGATCAGCGCATCTGGGTAAACAATGAAAACCACTGCTATGTACCAGATGGTGAGTATGGAACCAGAGAAGTCAGTGATGGCACCTTGAAAATCAAAGTAGTCAATATCGGAGAAAAGAAACCATGTGACAATTTTGATAAATATGGTAAACAACACCCGGACACAGAATATGTAGCAGGTCGTATTTGCTCTAAAAATCGTAAGGAGTTTGTAAAAGGAAAATGGACCGCTCGTCTCAAATTATCCAGTAATGGTGAGCCAAGCATGTTTCCAGCCTGGTGGTTACTAGGAGCCCAAAACAACGAACCACCGGTGCAGGAAGAAGATGAGAACATCTGCTGGCCAATGACCGGCTCTGGGGAAATCGACATATTCGAGCATCACGGGGATCACATGAAAGATGAGTTCACCACAGGAGCCATTGTAAGCCTGGGAGAATGCGATAAAGGAGACTGGGAAAGTAGTAGAAGAAACTTTCCGGTAAGCCTCAATGAATTTCATGAATACAGTGTAGAATGGGAAGGCAGCGACCTGGTGTACCGATTGGATGGTGAAGAGGTATATCGCAATGAAGGGGAAGGAGACAAATATCCTGAGCCCATGTTTGCCATTCTGAACTTCGCTAAAATCACCGACTCACCCATGGAAGGTGAATGGGTGATGGAAGTAGACTGGGTAAAGCACGAGAAGAGAGGCTAGTAACCACCACTTTTACTTAAAAAGTCGATCCTTCACGATATTCTTCTTGGTAATGGTCGAGGCAGTTAGAAAACCAGCAAACAATGCTCCGGCCACTCCAGCAGAGACAATGTCCTGACCTGTTAGGTAAAAATTCTTAATAGGTGTTTTTGGTTGTAGAAATCGCTGTTTATAGCGATCCGGATCATGGTCTATCCCATACAGCTCCCCTTGATCGTAGTTCATGAAATGCTTGGTCGTGACAGGACTGGACAGTTCGTAATGATCGACTTTACCTTTTACCTGTGGTTCTTTTTCGTAAAGCACATTCAATAAACGCTGTGCGAATTGCTCTTTCATCTCCTCATATGATTCTCCTCTTTTCTTCCATCGTGTGTCTTCCCACTCCTTAAAGATTTCGAACGGCATGACCGTTATTATATCGATCGTACTTTTACCGGGGTAGCGTTCACTCCAGGTGGGGTCTTTCGCTGCAGGAAATGAAATATACACTACCGGGAAAGGTGCATCTAAATCCTTTTCATATCTTTCTACCGCAGCATCATGATCTACGTCATCCGGATAGATCCAGTAATTCGCTTTGGGCAGGTTGAGTTCTTCAGGTGAACCATCCAGCCCAATATACAGGCAAGCATGAGCCGCAGAAGGTTTTACATGATCTAGTTGGGCAGCTAGTTTGTGTTTTTTCACCACATCTTCCGACAATAGCTTCTTGTAAGTATTCATGATACCTGTTCCGCTGATGACTAAATCTCCAAGAATTTCGTTTCCATCTTTCATTCGTACACCTATGGCCTGGCCATTTTCGATCAAGACCTGGTCCACTTCTGCATTGGTGAGAATAGTCCCTCCCCCCTTTTCGATCACCTGATCCACTGTTTCTGCAATACGTGACGATCCTCCCACTGGGAAGTATCCTCCTCCAAAATAGTGCTTGGAAATGGAGATGTGCATGGCAAAACTACTCTTGCCAGGAGGTAACCCATAATCACCATACTGGCCGGTCAATACCTTGATCAACTCCTTGTTGGATGTGAGCTCTTGCAAAACAGAAAGGGTAGTTCTAGTCGCATATTCGAGGTAGGACTTTCGCATGCGATTTCCCGTTAACTTCTGCACATACCCGGGCATGGCTTTTTCACTGAAATACTTACGGCTTGCTTTGGATACTTCAAACACCAACTCTACATACCGATCAATGGCTTCCTCTTCACCCGGGAAATACCCCTTCATGGCTGTCTTCCAGTTCTCTACCCCTTTCGGAAAATCATAGGTCTTATCTCCTATTACAATTCGATCGTACACTTCCCCCATATCTGCCCATTTGAGTTCACCATCGGTGACGTAATCAAACATCCTTCGCAGTACCCCTTCCTTGTTCACCTCCCCGATATAATGAATGCCTACATCCCACTCATAGCCCCTTCGCTTAAATACATGGGTATACCCACCAGCCGTGTAGTGACGCTCAAGGATCAATACTTTTTTTCCTTCTTTGGTCAAGCAGGCGGCAGCAGCCATGCAGCCCATACCTGAACCGATACAAATCACATCGTAATGTTCCGCAAGCTGGAATTTCTGTTTATAGGATTGAATCATGGAGTTAAGTTAAGCTATTGAACGAGCTATTCCATTGATTGATGCTAATAAGTATCGATTGATTTAGTCATTTGGTGAATGCGCGTTATACCGCTTATTTGGAGATAAACGCGCACTTAGCGTTATTTGAAAGGTAGATAACACGCACAGTGCTCGTTATCCATAGTTGTGCTTCATTAAAAGAAAAGCCAACGCACAAGCAAAGAGTGCTAACGCACACATTGCTTTTTAGCCAACGCTTGGACAGAAACGATGAAATTTGAAACTGATAAAAAGAACTTAAAATAAATGGCAAAAAAGAACGG
>CAYWOQ010000001.1:104853-183609 GCA_964459925.1 uncultured Roseivirgaceae bacterium | reverse complement strand
AGAATCAAACTTTTTGGACTAATTATTAAATCCTAATGCATAATCGAGGTTTAACCAATCAGAAAAGCATAAAAAAAGAGGATTCAAGTGAATCCTCTTTTTTGTTATGACTATACTAATATCAAAATTTCAATTGTTCGTCTTTATCCCAGATACCCCAAAATGCGCCTACATCGCCTTCAGCTCCTACTTTCCATGATTCGTCAAAAGAAGAAAAGTAGAACATTTCAATTCCATCTTGTTTGGACCAATGCTGAGCATTGATAAAGTATTTGATTGCATTCTCAGTAGATGGTATGGATCCTCCTAAACTGGTTCCTTGATCCGGCCATCCTGTTTCAGTGATAATGACTCGTTTACCATTTGCTGCCGCTTCTGCCTTACGATACATTTCCTTCATGTATAGCAAGGAGTATTCTTGAGGACACCCTTCCCAGAATGGGTAGCAGTTGGTAAGAATGACATCACATAATTCGGTTATTCTTGGTCTTGCTCCAAACTCATAATAGGCATCAACATATCCAACTGGTGTATCATTAGTTATTTTACTTTTTACCTCTCGCATGAAGTCAAGCAGCTCATCTTCTGTCAAGTCTTCCCTATACATTACTTCATTACCAACAGCAGCAATATCCGCGTATCCTTCATTTACCAGATGTATTAAGCCATCAATTTCTTTTCTGTTGATCTCTGGATCATCTCCTAACCAGGCACCCACAAGCGTTTTTATGCCCAATTCCTTAGCAATTTTAGGAATCAGCTCATTTCCATCTGTGGTAGAAAATGAGCGAATCCAGGAAGTGTAAGGTTTAAGTATTTGAAGTCTCCTTCTAATTTGCTCTTCGGAAAGTTGGTCTCCAGGTTCCTGACCATCCAGATACATACTTGAACAAAAACCGTGTACCCCATCTTCTAAATATTTTCTTAAAAGGGCCTTTAGCTCGTCTAGCGATTTTCCATCCAGGTCTAACGATGCTAATGAAAGAAATCTTCCTCCTCTAAATGATGACATTATGATTAATTGTTTGAATTTGTGTAATTACTTTTTACTAAAGCTCTCCTCTTCTAGCGACAAGTTCCGCTTTAATTTCTCTGGCTTTTTCTTCTGACAATCCATATTTCCACATGACTAAAATAGCCAGTGCTGCGGTACTTGCAGGAATTACAATATCTGCAATTCTAAGGTTTGTCATGGTTTCTGCAGTCTGTGTCGCAGCGGTCTGATCAAACCCTACTAACTTCAGCACCAGTCCACCTAAAACCAAAGCAAGCGCTTGCCCCAGCTTCACCATCCACCAATAGATGGCTCCAAATGTTCCTTCTTTTCGAGGCATGCCGTTATTCAATTCGTCCAAATCACAGACATCTGCAGTCATACTCATCATCAGTGTAAATAAACCACCTAAACCAAATGCCATTAAAGGTACCGGCATAAAAATCATCCATGGATTATCTGGGTTGAACCCCCACCATTTCAAAATGTACCCGATAATCGAAATGACAGTAGAAATAATAAAGGCTTTTCTTTTTCCAAACTTGTTTGCAAGGACTGAAATAATGGGTATTACCAAAAAAGCAGTAATGACTGCAGTAATGGTAGAAAACCAAGCAGGCCAGTTGCCGGCATCACCAAAGCTTCCATCAAACATGTAGTAAACAATAATAAAATAGCTAAATGATGCTACGAGTTGAAACCCGTTAAAAACTAGAAACGTGGCACCACAAAGTCTAAGGAAAGGTACGTTCTTTACTGCCTCTTTGATTCCTCTTGCTAAGTCAGCCAGATTAGAAAAGAGGGTCTTAAAGGTAAGTTTTGCTCGATTATCCATGTGGGCAGCGTCAATTCCCTTACAAAAAATTGCGGGTAATAATCCTAGAATAAGACAAATACCTCCTACAATGATGGACAATTGTCTGACGCCTACCGCTTGTGATTCGAATAGATCAGGGTTTGCTATGAGTACCCAAAACCATGGAACGATCATCCATGCAACCTGTCCGATGGTATTAGCGAATGCCATGAGTCGTGTCCTTTCGTTATAATCTGACGTCATTTCATAACCTAAACCTACCAGAGGGGTAGCGAACATGGTGTTTCCTACAAGAAAGACCATAGACATAATCAAGAAATACCAGAAGTTGTAGGTTTGAGAGTTGGTTTCATCCAATTGCCATAGAAGAATAAAGAATATTCCACTTAAAATCGCACCTACAAAAATGTAAGGCCTTCTTCTTCCGAATCTTGAGGTGGTATTATCGGAGATAAAACCCATTATAGGATCGGTAATGGCATCAAAAATCCTCGGCAGTCCACCAAGTAATCCTGCTAAAAATGGATCCATCCCAAATGCCGTAAGCAGGAAGAACATAAAAATTGCCAGGGAACCTGGAAGCAGGTTCAACACTAAATGCCCCGATCCAAAAGCCGCTTTTTGCAGAATGGGGACTCTATCTTTTTCTGCTGTTTTGTAATTTGACATATTAGTTGGGTTTATGGAGCTATCATGATTGTCTGAATAGCTTGAGGGTTAATGGTTATTTCTGTTGATTTATTTTCTAATGATAATTTAAATGATTTAGGCTCAACTCCTTCATTAAAGACAACTGTAGCAATCGTGCCGTCTGGATTTTTTGCCGAAGTGACCATTAGATCATTGTCTGTCTTTTGCACATCAATTATGAGTGCTCCTGGGCGGATGTATTTACTGAAGTGTGCCATGGTATGGTAAAGAGGAGTGAGGTAAACTTCATCTTTTTCTGGATCTACAATAATTGGCGCTACACACCAGTTCTTAAACCAGTTGGGTCCTCCTTTGGTGTCCAGTACCATATTCCAATCGACCCATCCATCGACCCAGTTATTCAAGCATCCGATAATATCTCTTGCATACCGGTTAACCGGAGCGTATTTTGGATGTAAATATTTTTTATCCTCAGGTGCCCAATCATATCCCCAGTCGGTGGCTTCTTTGGACCAATACCAATCGTCATCTCTCCACTTAGGAACCTCAGCATCTATACACCCTTCTGTTTCAATAAGATATTTATCCGGAGCTTTATTATGTGCATACTGAAGCTCTTCTGGGAAGTAATCATAGGTGCTTTCGTACCAATGAATGGCGGTTCCATCAAAGTATCTCGATGATTCCTCGTTCTCAAACATTACATCTACCCATTCACGCAGTTCTGCTCGGTTTTGATCATAGCCCAGAATGATTTTGTCTCCTTTCCCATCCGCTTCTAGTTTTGGACCCAGGTGATTCTTCACAAATTCGGTCATTTCTTCTGGGGTATAGTGCATGCTCTCCCAATTATTACCATTTCCCAATGGTTCATTCTCTACTGTAAAGCCCCAAATGTCGATCCCTTGGGTAGCATATGCATCCAGGTATTTAGAAAAGAATAAGGCCCAAGTATCGTAGTACTCAGGAAGTAATTTTCCCCCAACCCAATCATTGTTATCCTTCATCCAAGGAGGAGCAGTCCAGGGTGAAGCAAAGATTTTGAAACCGTCTTCTGATGCCTGCATGGCCTCTTTTATCATGGGAATCAAATCTTCCATGTCCTCTTGAACCGAAAAATTTTGAAGCGATGTATCGCCTTCAACAGGAGCGTATGAATATTGACCGAGCGAAAAATCACAAGAGTTCATGTGCGTCCTTGTTAGGGAATAGTTAGCACCTTCCTTGCTGAAGTATGCATCAAGGATCATTTTCCTGTTATCCTCCCCTAATTGGTTAAGTAGGTAAGCTGATGATTCAGTGAATGCCCCACCAAACCCTGTAATTTTTTGATAAGTCTTGGAGGGATCAATGGAGATGCTGGATTGGTCTTCCAACTGTTCAAATTCATTCATTAATTGCAGCTTATTTCCGCTGGCTGAGGTTTCAAAAACGGATACTAAAAGATCATTCTTCATGGTGCATCCAGCAATAATAGCAATGGGTATGAATTTAAAATATAACTTCATTGGATCGGTTGATATTTAACAATTATCTCAGGTTTGGTAGGAGGGAGTAGCACTTCATCAAGCAATGAGTCAAGATTCCCATTGTAAGTTTTTGTAATTTGATTACCGTTTCTGGTTAGGTTATCAAAAGTTCCAGCATCTACTTCATCCCAAAGTACATATTTAGCCCTTCCGTCTAACTTAAACAGGCCAAAGTGATTCTCCGATCCTTTAGTATTGTGCGGATCTTTCCAAGGCTCATCAAATGCCTCAAAATAGAAGCATGAAATGTTTTCTGAATTCGTCCACTCCCGCATCAAGTTATAATAAATGGCTTCTTTATACTCATCTGTAGCTTTGGATCCTGAATTCCCATAATAATGATTGTTAGCATCTACACTGGCCCATCCTGTTTCACCAATATGAATAGGTTTAGAGATACCCAGGTTTTCTGCATAATTCTTCACACTGTTGTATTGACTTTGTGCATATCCTAAGGCTCTCTTCATAAGCTCTTCCACTTGCTTTTCTTTAGGAAGTAACAGATCACTTTCAGTTAATCCCCAGAAAACAGGGTTGTAATGGGTATCATGCATAGGATAGGTATGCATTGAAATAAAATCAACCTCTGTGATCAGCTCATTAAGCTCAGGAACATGATACTCACTACCTCCGCCTCCCCATGAGGCAAAATTATCTGAACTGGTAATCCAAAGATCTTTTGGCAGTTCGCCACTCTTTTTTAGTTTTTGCAGGTGTCTGACCCATTTGAGAATAACAGTTGGTTGGACATAATAAGAAGTTGCCCATTTGACCATAGCCTCGTTACCAACCGCAATTACCTTAATTATATCGGAGTATTCATTTGTTAGCTTAACAGCCCGATCGATTTCTTCAGCATTTTGTTCGCTTTCTCGATTATGATCAGGTTCTACATCGGTCCATGCATTTTTACAGTCTATCCAAGCCCCTAACATCACATACATTTCAAAGCTTGGGTCTTCTTGTTTTATCTCACGTATTGCTTTTACAACATTGGTAGCATGAGGAAGCTGTACGTTGTATGTTCTTAACACTTTAATTCCAGCGGCAGCCAGAATTTTCATATCATTTTTTAATTCTGTTAAAGTAGGCTGGGTTTCTCTTGTATTTGTCCTATAACCGCCATAGGAAATCGCTAAATAGTCAGGATTTCCTAGTATATCAGCTGCGGTTTTCTCTTCTTTTCGCATGGATTCTTCTTTTTGACCTTGATTATTACATGAAACCACTGTGAGTGCCGAAATAATAATCAGTATGGTTATTTTTATTGAAAACATAGCATTTATTTTAAGAGTGTTTCTGTGATTCCCACCTCTATCGACGCTATGTTACTATTTCTTTGGAAAATGCTTTTGCTTATCTCTTGATTAAGCTGGCGCAAATTAAAGGCTTTCTTACTTCCATCATTAAAATTTAATTGAACTTTTTCTTCTTCTGATAAGTGATAAATAACAGGAATTTGGCAATAAGTAAATGCTAAACTGCCTGATTCTAGCTCAATTGATTTTGGATTCCTTTCAATGTCAACATAATCAAAATTCTTAGATTCCTTTAGAAACTCTTCTTTTCTAAGTAAGTAAGGGTTAAAATGAATCTGTCCGTTTTTCACAAAAACACCTAGTTCTCCAATCCGAGTTATAATATCCTCTTTTACTTGTCCTGTCATACCAGGTTGCTGAGCACCTTTAGTAAAGGGAGTATGAGAATAGGGATCTGTTGGGAAGGCTCCGTACAATTTAGGGGACTTGTGAACTCCTATTCCTTCATTAATCTCATAGAAGTGTTCTAGCATCTTACCAATGGTTTCTTTGGGTTCGTTTTCCTCTACAGCTCTTAAACAGCATTCTTCCACCGCTAATAAAAGCTTAGAAACCATGTGCCAATAAATGGAACCAAGCCCTTCATAGCCATAAAATGTGCCTGATCTTCCTGTAAATGCTTTGTGATTAAATACTTTTTCAAATATTGCAAGTACTTCCTTCTTGTGTTTTGTAACCAGGTCTGAATATTGAGTTGTACTTAGTTTGTTTAATGCCTCTGTTAGATCCCCAGCGTTTTTAAAATTGCCATTGAAGTGATATTCACCATTTACATCTTGCTCTATGATTGACGTGTTTCCATCGCTGTTCAATTGCTTCAGCAAATCAGATTTGGAGACTTCTTCACTAGGAATAATGTTTCTATTAAGAAAACCTGGGAGCTCTTTGTTTGGATATAATAAGAAGCTGAATTGATCTTCTCTAAACAATGCGCTTTCTTTCATGGCATCCAGGACTTCTATGACTTCATTCGACGAAAGAAATCCAGCACTTAATACAGAAACTTGTCCTTCAAGCATTTCACTCAGGTAGGAGATAGACATTTCATTTTCATTCTCCTGTGTCATGATATTATATGCATGGTACATATTATCATCTCTCTTGTTTGCCTTGATGGAGTGATCTAAATATTCCAGGACCATTTCTAGGAAATTAGCCAAACCATCCACTTCAATAATGGATCTTTCACCTGTGAAACCTTCTTTGTAAATCTTGCTTCTAAAATCGCTTCCGGCTGTACCCAGTCCGTCGGTAATAACTTTCCTATCTTCATTTGAAATCTTTCCTGAGAGTACACTTTTTTGATTGTGCAAGGTGGTTTTTATACCATCATATAAAACAGCAATTTCTTTTGAGACACTAAGTTTGTCAATAGTGGCGGACTGAAGAATATTCTTGATGAATGAAATAAATCTTCTCAAATAATAGAGCGTCACCATCGATACGCCATTTCCGACCAATGCATTATTGGCATCATTCCACTCCGGTCTTTGAGTATTTAACCAAATACCACCTTCAGGAATAAAGTTGGATAATTTCGCAAGGGTTGTAGTAAGGATTTTCTCAATAAAGTTTGCTCTAACAATTTGTTGGTCAGCGTTGTACAATACTGCACCGTCAGAACCCATTTCATCTCTTTTGTTCCGAACAATTTCATCTAGTTCATAGTCGAACTCTATGGTATCCTTCGGATCGTTGCAAATATCTTTATATTCTTTGATCTTGTATGGAACATTCGCATATACGAAGAGCTCCTGATCAAAATAGGAAGCTAGTTTACCCTGAAAGTGATCTTCTGCAAATTCGAGGAATTTTAATAGGTAGATGATCTGATGATCTCCCCAGTAGCCAATGTATGACCAGGGGTCGTTTTCTTCAATTGCTTCCCAATCAAACCCATCCTTAGTTACCCGATATGGGTTATATCCGTCAAATGTGCTGGTGTTTAGGAACTTGAAGATCATTCCATCAATAAACTCGGGATAGGAGTGAGCCAGTGCTTCCCAGTTTTGGAAGATATCCCTCCAGTTTCCTTCGTAATCTAAAATTTTTGACCCATCAACTTCACTTCTCGTATTTATTGAAAAGCGATTCCATGGTCTACTCGGATCACCATGTCTGCGGCTGAACTTGAGTGGTAAGTATTCAACAGATAAGCGCGTAAAATCTTTATTATTAACTGTATCGGTAGTCGCAATTAAATCTTGATAGGTAAATAATTCGGGAAGGTCGTCCAGGTTTGAAGACACCTTTTTGAATAGCTCTTTGTTGGCTTTCTCTAGATAATTCTTAAAATCCCACTTTTCAACCTGGTAGTTGGAATCGAATATTCCACCACGCATGATATTAAAAAGTGTGTTAGAGTAATGCCTTGTATTTCTTTTGTCGTGTGCAGTTACCTGCAGTCCATCCGATGAAGCTACTAAATATGTTAATCGATCACTTCCCAAAGAAACATCTTGTTCCAATGCTTCAGGTAAGTTCTTATCCTCGATTATTTTTTTACTAATTTCTGCAATGGAGCTTGCCGTTTGATTGACATTCGCCACAATCATCCAGCTTTGTTGCTTTCCTGAGTCCAGCTTGATCTCGTCCGAAACAAAATAGGCTCCTTTTTCTGCTTTTACATCCGTTTCCTGGTTTATTTCTTTTCCGTTTCTAAAAGCATTGACTTGTAGTGATGAAACGAGGTATTTTGGGTTTGGCAACCCTAATGACCATGCGATATTCGCTTTAAGTGCTTCGCTTGGTTCTGCTCTGTCTACGATGATAGCGCTGAGGGCGTAAATCCCAAGGCCTGATGTTGGATCTAATTCGTTGCGCTTATAGGCATCAACTAGATTGCTGCTTGCATTTTGAACAAGAGCCTGTACCCCATAGGGCATAATATTTTGAATGCCATCCAATAGCTTGATGGAAACTTGGTTATTTGAGTTGTTGATCAAAGAAGTTTCTTTGATGAATCCATAGATATTGCTGGATTTCCATTGGTACCTAAAGGTGAGTTTTAGGTTATGATTGATTTCTTCAAATAAGATTTTATTCCCGAGGGTGTTTTTGTAAAGGTTTCTTGAGATCTGGTATTTACCTTCTTGTCTGATGGAAAAGGGTTCCCACAAATCGGAATTAACCCAGAAGATCGATTTGCTACCAGTCGTCTCGACTGATTCAGTGATCTTATCGTCCGTATAGTAGGGGAATAGTGCATTATCTGAATCTTTTCTACCGGCACTTAGTCCTCCATTACTGGATATAAACATCCAATGGTTGGAATCACTCACAATGCTCATGAAGAAAGGTCTTATTTGATCGTGATTGGTGATTTGATAAAAAGTCTCACCTTTTATGGTAACAGATTGAAGTCTGATTTCTTTGGAGGTTATGCCTTCGGCAGTGATCATGTGGTTTATAAAATTGTTTGGCTAAAGGTTCTAAATAGAATGAATAAAATCAAGCCGGACAAAGTTGTCCGGCTTGAAAAAATTATGTGAACATTTTAGGGTTTCTGAACAATATCATCAATATAGAAAGTACCTGCAGTAAAGCCTGGGCCATCTACAAAAATGGTTATTCCATTGAATGTTCCGGATGAAGCACTAAAATCAAACGAAAGTTCTTGCCAGCCAGTAGATGTTGCAGTAACAAATGATTCGATAGGTGCAGATCCTTCAAGTTTTAATAGCACTGGGACATCCGCTGTAGATGTGTTGAACTGTATTGAAATGGTTTTATCATTGCTTAAGTCAATTGGTGTGCCTAAAGAAAATGTTACACCTTCAAATTCAGCTCCAATGTTAGTTATTTGTCCAACTTGATTGTTTGCGTCATCAGGGTCAGCAACAAATGCAAATGCAACACCATTGAAAGGACTAACAATTACATCTTCACTCTCGAAATCTAGTGGGAGTCCTACAGAATATTCATCTATCAATTCCAAAGAGATGTTATCTAAAACGACAACCCCAATATCTCCAAACATATTAAACAAGACTCTGCTATTTGCACTTCCAAATCCATTAGCAACAAGGTCAAGTTCAAATCTTTGGGTATTTTCAGTTAATGTAATTACCTCTACGTTTGCTCTGAAATCACCTTCATTTAATCCAATACCAGCTTCTATGGTACGTGTAGCACCAGCACCAGTAGAAGCATTAAAGGATAACCTATATGTGTTACCATTGCCAATTTCAAGAACCTGGCTTAATGCCAAAATGAATGTCTGTGTGGGATCTGCAGCATCATTATTTAAGAAGAAAAATTGATTTCCACCTTCTTCTCTTATTTCTGGGGTGTTGTCTCCATAGTTGGTAAACCATGGTTCACCTGTTTCTCCTTCAAAGTCTCCATTCGTTAGTAATCCGTCATCATAGGTTACGGTTACTGTTCGGGTTACTTCAGTCGCATCATTTCCTGCCGCGTCGCTTACATTGTAAGCCAGAGTATAAACGCCTGGATTTAACGTATTCACCTCGCCTGTTACTTCGATGTTTGCTGTGATGTCCCCATCTACATCGTCCGTAGCTGTTGCACCAGCATCTTCATACGTTCCGCCAATAGCTACTTCAATTGAAACCTCACCTAATAATGTGATCACAGGAGCTTGGGTATCTGGATCCGCTAACATAGAAATAGTTACCTCTTGTGAGGTAGAGTTTTCTCCTCCTTCTCCTCTTGCGGTTAGAGTAACAGTGTAAGCACCATTAGCTGCATAGGTTTTTGTTGGACTTTCCTGAGTTGATGAAGTTCCATCTCCGAAATTCCAGGAATAACTTGTTGCGTTTGAGGAAGTATTGGTAAAGGTGACACTGCCGGAAGTCTCATCCGAAACGGTAAAACTTGCTACCGGAGCAGCTACAGTCTCATCGTCCTCTGAACAAGCAACTAAAAACATGACTGAGCTAATAACTGTAGCCAGTAATGCTTGCTTAAAATTGATTTTAATCATAATATATCTGTTTTTATTGAATTAATTCATAAGCCCGTACATAATCTACGATCATGGTTTGTGGAAACCGGGAAGTTTCATCAGGATTACCCAAAAACGTCCCGCCTACTGCAACATTAAGTATGAGGAAGAAATCTTTGTCATTAAAAACCCATTCAGCTTCTTCTGGAAGATCTAATGGTGTGAGTGACTGATAGAGCCTGTCATCAACAAAAAAATCAATGAAATTAGGTCCCCATTCGATTGCAAAAACATGAAATTTCGTATCGAAACGTCCTTCAAGTAGTTCAAAATCATCACCAATAGATTCGCCCGCAGAATATCCAGGCCCATGAATGGTGCCGCTGATTATGCTGGGTTCCTGTCCCCTTAGTTCCATGATATCAATCTCTCCCGTCTGAGGCCATCCTACTTCTTCGATATCAGTTCCTAACATCCAAAAAGCCGGCCATAGCCCTTGACTAAATGGAGTTTTTAATCGTGCTTCAATTCGTCCGTATCGGAAACCTCTTATTCCCTGAGTTTTTATTCTTGCTGAGGTATACGGGCTACCCTCAAAAGGTTCATTCTCCTCAATTGCAGTGATTACTAAGTTTCCTTCGCCATCCAACGATACGTTCTCTGGTCGATTGGTATAATATTGTAATTCCTGATTACCCCATCCACCTTGACCAGTGCCAATATCGTAGGTCCAGTTACTTGCATTTGGGAGGTCACCAGTAACACCATCAAACTCATCTTGCCAGACCAATTGAAAATTCCTATTTGGTAAGTCATTAGAATCTTCACAACTTACAAATATCATTACTAGCAGTGCTAGTATAGTTCTTTTAATTAAACCATTAATCATAAATTCCATCTTTACATTCATCATTCTTACTTCAAATATTTATACTGATTATTCTTCTTTATAGAAATATATATTGTCAATCCAGATATCTGATATGGATTCAAAAGAATTAAAAAGCATTAGCCCAATTTCTGATCTACTGGTTTGACCTAAAAAGCTTGAGATAGGTATATCTATGCTTACCCAACTTCCACTTTGCAGATTTCCAGAAGTAATGGTATAATTTCCAGTGCCTCCGCCTGCATAATCTTCCAATTGTATTAGCAATTGATCAGCTCCTTGTAATTCCTCTCTCACATTAATATCAATATGAAAACGATCAAAATCTGTGAGATCCAATTCAGGTACTGCTTCCGCCGGAAAAATATCATCTCCAAATACAATACCTACAAAGTTTAAGTCCGTGTAACTAATTATCTCTTGTCCTACAACCTCCACAACCCCTCCTAGCGTAGTTTGGAAGGGTTCGAAAAACGAATTATACCGTGATACAGGCTCGTTTTCATACGCATCACTGAATAAAGAAAGGACATTTGAAGGATCTCTGGCTGGTGGAGTAGGGGCAAATATGAAGTCACCAGATGATGTAACAGTTATCGAACCAAGTGCATCAATTTGATCCTCACCTTCACCAAGAACTCCAGTTATCCTTGAGGTCCCTGCCTGATTAACACTTATTAGCCCATCATCACTTACGCTTGCCACTGCAGGATCTGATGTTTGAAAGTTGAAATAAGAAGGTGTTACATTAACAGGCACATCTGTACCTTCAACATTTAATACAACTTGCAATCCGGTAATAGGAATGGTTACCCCATTGAAAGATTCAACTTCTTCATCATTTCCTTCAAAAATTCTTGCCAAAGGTTGTGCTATTGTGCTAAGGTTCTCAAATCTCATTTCATCCATCCAAAAGGTATATCCTGCTCCACCGGTACTTTGTGAACCCGCGGAGAAAATGAACATGCCTTTTTCTTGTACAAGCTTTGAGGCATCAGGTATTGGGATGATTATTTTTGTCCATTTGGTAGATAGAAGTACGTTACTTATACTAACTGCGAATTCATCATTTTCGAAATCTGTACCAAACCCAAATAGGCCAGCTGTAGCTGTGGTAGATGATCTTGCCCAAAATGTTAGTGCATTATATTCTGTTAAATCTCTGCCATCCCCTCGATCTAAGAAAATTCCTCCAATAAAGTTACCGTCTGGATCATCCTCTGCGGGCACATCTATGCGAATAGAAGCAGTTCCCTCGAAAAATTCGTTTTCATCCACACCAAAACCATTGGTATTAGCTCCTGCAGCAGGATCAAAGGAGATAAAAAACTCATCGGTGAGACTTACAGGCACATCGGTAAATATGTCCGGTGTATTCGGAAAGGTTGCGTTAGGTAAAACCTCTTCATCTCGTGTGCAACCAAAAACAACTATTGCTAAAATGAAGTATATCGCTTTTGTTTTCATTGTTTTTAATTCAATGTCTTTTGTGAATTTTAATTGTTTCATTATCTACCCAGATTTATATGTAAATAGGTACGTATTTCCCACTCATTTCCATTACCAAAGCCTGGGGCCGTTGGGTTGGGTACAATCGTTCCTAATAATTCGTCCACGGTGTAAGCCGGAGCATATCTTGGAGAAAACTGATTCAGTGAACGCCAGGTAAACCTCATGCCTAATTGCGTACTAGGCAGCAAGAACCAATCAGGTTTTGAAATGGATGTCGAGATATCTGCCATTAATTGCAGCGGGAAAGTCAAGTTAAAGTCTCTATGGTAATCAAAAGGACCCCAATCGTTTACCTTGACATGCGATTGAAATTTCACTTTCTTGTAAATAGCTCTTAGGGTACCACCATACCTTTCTATTTTTCGATTTACTGCAGCATCAGCATCACCGGAGCCTCCATTCGCCTGACCTGTTCCTCCGTAAATATTTGCAATGATGCCTAATTCAGGGCTTAGTTTGGATACAATCCGTGCATTTACTTCCCAAAGGTCCTCTGCAGGAGCGGCTCCTGCAGCTGCGGAAGGCACTCTTCCATCACCAGGGAAGATCACTGCCGCGTCTTGCGATGTAGGTAAATTCCAATACACAAAACCTAGGCTTACTGCCAACTCTGCATCTTCTGCACGATCATTGTCCCACTCATACATCCAGCTACCTGGTGTAGGGTCGAATGTGATTAATAACTCAGCTGCTCTAGTTTCCCTATTTGATCTAACAACGAAAGGGTCATCCAGGATATTTCTTAAGCGTGCAGGTGCTGGCGCATCACCAGGAATTGGATCGATAATCGGCTTTTGCCACATCCCATTTGGGGCGATTTGAAACTTACCTATGTTGTAAGTAAAACCTGTGAAGACATTATTTACATTTCCCGAACCAAAGTCTTTTAGTCTCCAGCCTGTGAATGTCTGCGTGTAATCTCCTCCTGCATTAGCTACCAATCCTCTAGAAGAAGCCTGACCGTACCAGTTAAATCGACCCCCTTCGTAGGTTAACTTCATTTTACCACCCCAGGTATCTGAATTTAATACTTCATCTTCTAGTACCTGATAATTTCCAGACTCTCCTCTTACGACTTGAAATTCCCTTCCTACAAGTGGGTCACCGCCCCATAGGCCACCTAGTTCAACTCCAAGTTTTCCATATTTCTTATGTGCATAAATGGATGCCCTTCTTGTTTTTGGCTGTGGAACGGCTATCGAACTGACTGCAGAGCCTGGTTCCTCAAGGTCTTCATGGAACACCCCGGTAAACTCAATTCCTTTAAATTCTTTTGTGTATTTTAACAGTATCGCTGGGTTGGCTCCCCACCAAAGCTCAGGTCCGAATGCCACTTTTAGACCGTTTAAGAATTTTTTTCCTTCAATTTCAAAACCATTTGGCGCAAACCCACCGTAGATATCGATGTTGGGACCGTAATTGGCTTCAGGATATAATCCGAAAAAGTCACCCTCATATCCCCAGTGATAATGGCCTGTTCGGTAAAATCCATCTAATCTGAAATATTTACTGTCCCAGTTATAGCTTGCCTGATACACCTGAACTCTATTCGGGTTAGTGGTAACCGCAGTACCATTTTGAGCTATGAACGTTTGTGCACGCCCTCTATTTTCATAGAAGATTTCGTTAATTGGGTTTTCTGCAACGTTTCCAAGGATGTTGAACACCACATTAGCCCTTACACTTGCTTCAGGTTTTGCTTCAATCCCAATAAAATATGATTCCATGCGATCAAAACCTTCTTTATTGGGATACCCTAAATTGTTAAGATCGGGTCTTTCAGTAGTTGTCATTTTTCCTCCAGTATTGAATGTGGAGAATTCTGCCCTAATCTCACTTACTCTAATTTTTCCTCCGCCTTCTCCTAATAATGAAGCTTTATCTCCTCTTGCCTTCATTACCGCATTGGCAATACTAATGTTCGAAAAATGCTCCTCAATTTCCTTCAGACTAGCATCTGAAGCATAGACATCAAACGAATGTGCTTCTTGTAAAGCATAATAAGAAGCTCTTGGATAAAGGTTATAAAGGCCGCGTGAATTGGTTTGACCTTTGGCACAGATTCCGAACCACTCTTCGTTCATGTTATTTTCTCCTTCTTGAAAATCGTATTGATAACCTCCATTAGCCCAAGATGCATTGGTGTCGTGGACATCTAGATTTTTTGTTTGGCCATATTTCCACCATCCATCGCTAAACTGAAAGGTAAAACCACCAATAGAGTTACCAGCCTTTCCTAGTCCAGCTGCGTTTTCATAAATCTCTTTCCAATTACCCAGATTATAATAGGCTTGTGATGCCTGGTCCTCATCGTTCTCTTTCGCATTGTAAGCATCAGCACCAAACTCAGTAAACATGATTGGCATATTCAATTCATTTTTAACACGGTCAAATGCGTCAGTGAAAGAAATGCCTCGGTACATGTTTACTCCGTAGATATCTACATTTTTACATTCCTCCGCTACAATTTCTGCAAAAAGTAGATCTCCATTACAGATTGCAACGGGATGTGAGCTGTCAATCTCTTTCATTTTAACTGCAGCTTCATTCATCAATTTATACATCGGCCGTCCTCTGCTTTCACCGATAAAATTGATTCGCTGTTCGTCATCTGGAAAATCTTCTGTTTCCGCACCGGCCCAGAAAAGTCCATAGTTATTCTCATTACCTAAAAGGAAAAGCAGAAGTCCGGGTGTAGACTTATATTCTTGGGCTAGCCGAGTAACTTCTGACATCAACAAACTTTTTGTAGAAGAATCTCGGTAGTCTGTTACCGCTACCCAGGCACCGTTAATAGTTAACCCATAGCGACCAAATGAATGATTAAGCATGGTGTAGATACCATAGGTCTCATAGATGTAGGTGATCCATTTAGGAGGTACACCTGTATACATTCTAACCGTATTTACACCCATGTTTTTTAGCATAGACATCTCCGCATCAAGGGCTGCTTGAATCACATCCTCTGACTGATTCCACAAGCTGTACGAATAGTTAGTTCCGATTGGGAAATAATCCCAATTCATACCATTGATCATAAATGGTTTACCATCCACCATCAATCTCATTCCATCACTATCTTTTCTTACCGATACCTGGTTGGATTGGGCATAGGTGAAAAGCGTAAAAAGACAAAGAATAAATCCTGGTAATTTGTTTTTCATAGAGGTAAGTTTTTGCAAGCTCTTCGAGATTTTACATACACGTATTCAAGCACCTAAAATCAGTTCGAAATCGTTTTAACTTATTGTTTTAGCAGATTGAAGTTATGTCACGTTCTCTAAAAATTAAAAAAAATAACCACTACATATCCTTTAAGAATTGCATACTTGATAAGTATTTGATGTAAAAATTTGAATTTTTATAATTAAGATTTTCAATGATTTTGAAAATCAGGGTTGCTCGTTCAAAAAATGATTTATAATCTTATAAATATCGTAATGTTCACTTTGAATTAATAGACTGGTAATAGTATAGGTGATGTATAGGTACTTAATCCTTCTATATAGGACTCAGATGTTGATAATATGATCTGAGAGGTTCTCATCACTCGACAGTTTTAGCTTCTTTCTTAATCGGTATCGTTTTACTTCTACACTTCGAGGAGATATATTGAATAGACCAGAAATTTCTTTTGAGGAAAGATTCAACCTAAGGTAAGCGCATAGTTTTAAATCATTCGGAGAAAGGGAAGGATGCATTTCTTTGATTCTCTTGAAAAACTCCTGGTCCACGCTATTAAAAGCTTCTTGAAAGATTTCCCAGTTCTTGCTTTGGTTTAAGTTTCGATTAATCGTTTTTATTACTGGTTTAACTGCTTCCTTGTCTTCAATTTGTATGAGTTGTTCTTTTATTTGATTCAACAATTCATTTTTTTCAATAATACTCATTGTTGAGGCAGCTAACTCTTTGTTTTTGTTTTTAAAGTCTTTTTCTAGTTGTTCGTTCTTTAGTTTAATGATTTCTTTTTCAGATTGAAGTTTATTGAACTCAAGTTCTTTTTTATTCTCCTCAATAAGCTTTTCTTCTTTCTTTCTGTAATACCTTTTGTATAGGTGATTTGTGATCATTGTTAATAGAAAAAAGGTTAACACATAAAGAGTAATCATTAGCTTGGTTGCAAACCATGGTTTGGCAATTGAGAAAGTATAGGTGGCAATATTTTTTGAAATTTTGTTTCCTACTTTAGCTCTTAAATTAAATGTATAGTCGCCGGGCGGTAGATTTTCAAAGGATACATACGGTTGAGTAGACCAATCACTCCATTTATCATAGATTCCTTCTAATTGATACTGATAGTTTGGTGAGTAGAATTCAAAATAAGTAGGGGTAAAGAAGTTGAGACTTAAGTTATTTTCTTTTGTTTTGAATTGACCATATACGCTTTTATCTATCAAATTTTCAGCAACACTGTAGTTCGGATTAATTCCGTTACTTATCGTGCTTATATTAACATTAAATTCTCTAATACCTAAATCATTGATGTCTACCATCAAATAGCCATAACTTGTACCAATTAAGAAACTTGACTCATCTAATCTGACAAGATTTTCAAATTCAACTACTTCACTTCGTATTTCATTTGTAATTGGGATGGTAGTAATTGTAGGGGTATTCGCAAGACTCGCGGTAGTTACTGATGTGATATTATCCTTTGTAAAAATCCAGAAGTCATCTTTTTCATCAGTAGATATCATTCTACCTGATAGATATTCTTCTTCTGTATAAATACTGCTGAGAATGCTATCTACCTTAAACCCCTCTTCCTTATCGTAAACATATATACCATCTTTAGAGGCATGAATCACGTTTTCACGAAATATTGACAGTCCCGAATTGGCCCACTTTTGTATGGTATCTACGGATAGCTTCTTAATATGGGAAAAATTCTCGTCGACTTTTAAATGAAAAATACCTTTGTATTCATGATTAACGAATAAATCATTAGTGTAAATTTCGAAATGTCTTGAAGAGATATTAAAACCTTCAAGCTTATTTCTTAATTGCCAATTGTAATCTACTTTTTCCAAAACATAAAGACCATCATAATTTCCCTGTAGGACCCTATTCGTTCTCCTGTCGATACTTTTAATATCCCATGTGCCAGGTATTGAAGCAATCTGAACTGCTCGCTGGTTTTCAATTATATATGTTCCTCTATGATGTCCACAAAACAGTGTTCCTTCAATCACTTTTAAACTCCAGACCTGTCCTTGTGTGCCTGGTATTTTTTTGAACCACTCATTTTTTGATAATTCTTTCTGAAATAGTCCTTGATTAGTGCCCAGATACAGTCTGTTTTTATATACAGCAGAAGCGTACACACTACCCAATGCACCCTCTTTGTCTTTGTAATATTTGATTGGTGATTCTACATTGATGACGCTAATTCCGTTATCCAAACCAACCCATATGTTTTTATCAACATCCTCGAGAATTGATAATACAGTATTGTTGGCAAGTCCATTGTTTTGATTTATTTCAAGTATGCTGTCTCCCTTAGCGTTCAAGCTAACAAGACCGTTAGATATAGTGCCGAGAATAAAATCGCCTGAACTTGATTTTTTAGCATTATATATATTCAGCCCAGATGTCGTTTTATTCACTGACTTCCATGCTGATAATTTTTCATTTTCATATTGGTAAAATCCCTTTCGCTGCGTCAGAAGAAGGATGCCGTTTTTGTTAGGGAAAATATTAACAACTTCATTGGTTTTAAAAATTTCATTTTCAAGGTAAAGTCTTGCTTCACCATCTTTAATTCTATAAATGCCTTTGTTGATTTTTTGGAAATAGATTGAATTTTCAACCAGATACATTTTTACAATTTCATCCTCTGATTCGATGATACGGATACTGTTTTGCTTGGTATCGTAGATGTAGAGACGATTCAATGACTGAAATATTACCCAATTATCAATACCATAAATATTCCAAAACTCCTCGTCTTCTATGAGTGAGATATTTAAGCTATTAGATATCGAATAATACTTGAGTACTCCAAATCTATTTTTAATCCAATAACCAAACTCCATATAGCATCCAGTATAGATTCTATTTCCTATTGGTTTGACTGAACGCATAATGGTTTCATTGGGGGAATCGTAACGTGACCATCTGGCACCGTCAAATTCTAAAAGTCCTTGATTATTGGCTACATAAATAAGTTTATCATCCGACTGAGCGATGCTCCAGTTTTGATTTTGTCCGTGATATTCAATGGGAAGGAAATTCCTGATAGGAGGTAATTCTTGTGCATCAATCGGGCTCCAGATCACAATACCAATGAGTAGGGCATTGAAGAAAAACCTTAAGAAATACAGATTTTGCCAAATGATCATCCAGTCAAAAATATGTATAATGCTAGGATTTGGAGGTCTTCAGTGGATACACAATGCGGTTATCCTTACGGATTAACCCAAGATGGTGAGTAACAATTAGAGGTTTTAATTGGTGTAATCATATGAATTCAGCACTGGTTAGTTTTCTATTTCATATTTTTAAGGATGTTAATCAATCGGCTATTTCAATTTTTGAACTAGCACCTAACCAAAAATTTAAATATGAAAAAAGGCAATCTGTTGCTCATCACCATTGTCGCTTCATTAGGAGGACTATTATTCGGGTATGATACAGGGGTTATCAATGGGACTCAATTTTATTTTAGTAAATACTTTGAGCTAACAGCAGCCACAAAAGGGTGGGTTGTAGGAAGCGCATTGTTGGGTTGCTTCGTCGGAGCGCTTGTTGCTGGTTTGCTGAGTAGAAAATATGGGAGAAAAAACTCTCTAATTGTATCTGCATTGCTCTTTACCCTATCTGCCTGGGGATCAGGTTTGCCTTCTTTTCTACCTGAGTCCGTTGAGTTATTGGTTGTTTTTAGAATTATTGGAGGGCTAGGGATAGGTATCGCTTCTATGAATGCTCCGACATATATCGCCGAATTATCCCCTGCTTCTATTCGTGGTAAAATGGTGACTTACTATCAGCTTGCGATTGTGATTGGTTTTTTTGTGGTTTTTTTGGCCACGTTTGCAATTGGAAACTCGGGAGATGAAGTTTATAATCTAACCAGGGGCTGGAGGCTTATGTTCTGGTCTGAACTTATCCCATGTATCATTTTTCTATTCTTATTATTTCTTGTTCCTAAAAGTCCAAGATGGTTGGTGATGGCTGGTAGAACCGAGGAAGCTGAGTCTATTCTTTTGAGCTTGCATGGTGAAGAACTATACAAAAAAGAATTGGAAGAAATTTCACAATCGATCAATCAGGATGAAAAGCGACCCGGATTGGGAGTTTTTAAGCAAAATAAATTTTTGTTTATTCTATTGGTTGGATCTGCTCTGTCGGCACTCCAGCAATTAACTGGTATCAATGCGGTTCTATATTACGGTGCAGACATTTTTGAAAAGGCCCTTGGATTTGGTCAGGAAGATGTTTTACAACAGCAATTGTTGCTGGCAGGGGTAAATTTGGTTTGCACTTTTATTGCTATGGGTACTGTTGATAAGTTGGGAAGAAAACCGCTTATCTATATGGGGTCAGTGGGGATGATTCTAGGTTTCCTAATGCTAGGGATTTCATTGAAAATAGATCAAGTAGGCTTGGTTTCATTGATTGGTGTATTGGTTTTTATTGGATCCTTTGCTTTATCCATGGGACCGGTAGTGTGGGTGATCTTGTCTGAAATGTTTCCAAACAAGATCAGAAGTGCTGCCATGTCCATCGCTGTAGCAGTGCAGTGGGCCATGAATTACGTAGTTTCTCAGTCTTTTCCTATTGTAGTTGAAAGTAACGCTAATCAAAGTGCTACTTGGAATGGTTCGTTACCTTATTTTATTTTCATTGTATTTATTGCCATGATCATTTTTGTGACCTTCAAATTCGTCCCTGAAACAAAAGGAAAGTCATTAGAGGAACTTGAGGAAATATGGGATTAAGCTACTTATAGGGACAAAATAAAAAGCCTCGCAATCGCGAGGCTTCTGTTATTCACCACCTACCTACTTGACAAAAGTAATTTCTTTATGCTGCTTTAAGGTGAGATAGATACATCTCGCACTTTTCTTTAGAGCCCATATACACTACATTAAATCTTCTCTTTACCATCCAAATACCGGATTCAGATTGTTTCAATAATAGTGAATCAGAGTTTTTGAATTTGTTTACGATTCTCTTTAGCATCTCATCTATCATTTACATCTTAAACATGATTCAAAGTTGTTTCAAACTGCAAAATCTACCTGTCCGTGTGAGTTCATAAATCCAATTAATCATTTTACTTATATAATTATTTATTGAATAAATTGTATTATTCATATTTGAAAATATTAATTATAAAGTAATGATTTAGGTAGAAATGCTAACTCATAGATAATCAATAGGTAGTGATAAACTTAACTTTGAGTTGCTATTAGAATAGTGATATTCATTGTTGTATAAATCACTTAAAAACACCAATCAATAAGAAATGAAATCACAACTACCAATGGTGTCAAAGGAGAGACGTTTAATGAAAAACCTCCAAACGTTGCTCAGAGGTTTTAAATATTTTGAAAACTTACTTACTTAAGTAGTCCAATGTAAGGCCCATCATGGCCTTCATTCCCAACTTCATCCCTGCGTCATCTACATAAAAATCAGGGGTGTGATGTCCAGCAACAGTTGTTGGATCTACACCTTCTGGACAACCGCCAACAAAGAAATAAATACCTGGAATTTGCTCCTGAAAGAATGAAAAATCTTCAGCCCCAGTTATCGGTTTCATGATACGTACGTTTTCTTCACCCGCTGCTCTTTTCAAAGTTGGAAGCATTTGTTCATAGAGTGATGGTTCATTATAGGTAATGGGATACCCTTCATCGATCCATATTTCAACTTCAGCATTGTTAGATTCTGCTGTTTTTTGTACAACTTCCCTTATTCGTTGAAGAATTTGAGTTCTCATGTCAGGATCCAAAGTTCGAATAGTCCCTAGCATGTAGAGATCTTCCGGAATAATGTTGTACCGAACACCACCATGAATTGCACCTATGGTAATAACAGCTGGTGCCTCCGTTAATTGCATATTTCGGCTTACTATTGATTGCAAGTTGTTAATGATCTGTGCTGCGGTGACTACAGGATCAACACCATCCCATGGGGCAGACCCATGAGCTTGCTTACCTTTTATATCTATCCGCATAGAGTTAACGGCTGCCATAATTCCCTCAGGTCTGACACTTAGTTTATTTACCGGAGTTTGAGCATTGATGTGTAGTCCAAATATTGCATCCACATCTGGATTCTTTAATACTCCCTCTTTCACCATCAACTGAGCTCCACCTTCTTCACCTTTTGGCGCACCTTCTTCCGCAGGTTGAAAAATAAACTTAACTGTTCCAGGTACATCCTCTTTCATATCCCAGAGCATTTGAGCTACGCCTAAGAGGATGCTAATATGTGTATCATGGCCACATGCATGCATTACTGGTACTTCTTCACCATTATACTCTCCCGTCATTTTGGATGCCCATGGAAGGTCTACTCGTTCCTTTACAGGTAGGCCATCCATATCAGCTCTTAGCCCGACAACTGGTCCAGGTTTGCCGCCTTTCAATACAGCAACGACTCCAGTCTTTGCAACACCCGTTTGTGGTTCGTATCCAATTTCTTTTAAAATAGAAGCTATCCGTTCTGCAGTTTTAAATTCACGATTGCTGAGTTCTGCATTTTCATGAAACCAATGACGCCACTCAATAACATCTTTCCCTATTTTAGCTACCATTTTTTCGATTTGTTTATCGAATTTCTGAGCTACTGATAAGGAGGAAATCAGTGCAATAAAGACCAATGTAAATAAAGTTCTTTTCATAATTATTTTAGGATTTAGCTACCAATTTACAATTCATCCAGCTAATTCAACAGTTCGGTCAGACAGTTTATTAAATGAGTGCTCTCTCTTCCACATTTGAACCAATAAATGGTCAAAATCATGAAAGTACTCACTACTATCTTCATTATGGTATTTTCCATGGCATGCTATGGGCAAATCACCATCTCAGGTACAGTAACTGAAACTGCAGGTGAACCACTATTAGGCGTTAATGTCTACATCAAGGGAACATACGATGGAGCTACTACAGGCATCGATGGAGATTTCTCCTTTACCACCTATGAGAGAGACAGCCTTATGCTGATTGCTTCATTTATTGGATTTCATGTCCAAGAAATATCAATCGAACCCAAAAGTCAGAAACTCGATATTAAACTCAAAGAAGAAATCAGTCAGCTCAATGCAGTGGTAATTACTGCCGGTTCATTCAACGCCTCCGATGATAGTAAGAAACAAGTACTAAAACCTTTGGATGTGGTTACTACAGCTGGTGCAACCGCTGATATTCCCGGAGCATTGAATACTTTACCGGGTACGCAGCAAGTAGGAGAGACTGGAAGACTATTTGTTCGTGGTGGAGATGGTAGAGAAACCAAAACATTTATCGATGGGATGTTAGTGCACAATGAATATAGTCCCGCTGCTCCTAATACTCCGGGGCGGAGCAGGTTTTCTCCTTTCATGTTTAAAGGCACGAGTTTTTCAACAGGTGGGTATTCAGCAGAATATGGCCAAGCCCTTTCTTCTGCATTGATTATGGAATCCAAGGATGTAGCTGGAAGTAACAGAACTGACATCTCATTGATGAGTATGGGCGGAGAATTAGCCACTCAACGGTCATTCGAAAACAGTTCACTAGCAGGTAAAATTCAATACTCAAACCTGACTCCTTACTTCGCATTAGTGAGTCAACGCTTAAGCTGGGATAAGGCACCTCAGGATGTTACTGGAAATTTTGCGTATCGAGTCAAAACTGGAAAGACTGGTATGTTAAAATTCTACACCAATATAAGCACCGCAATTCTTGAATTATATGAGCCAGATATTGCTAATCCCGAAATTGAATTGCCAGTGAAAGTTACGAATGACTATGCTTATTTTAACACAAGCTACCGAGACTTAATTAGTGATAAAGTTGGCTTAAGAACCGGTTTGTCTGTAACCAGGAGTAATGATTTTGCCTCAATAAACGAGGCGAGTCGAGAAGAAGATTTACTGGGTTTTCATACTAAGCTGATGGGAGATTATATGCACTCAGACCGGTTTGCCATTATTTTTGGTGGAGAGGTCATTGGAAGAACTATCGATCAACAGTTAATTGATGGTGATTCTCTTGATCAGCGTCTAAATGAAAGAATTTCTTCAACCTTTTCAGAAGCCGAAGTATTTGCATCAACCGATCTGGCCTTCAGGATAGGAGGTAGGCTAGAGCATTCCAATTTAACCAATCAATGCAGTTTGGACCCAAGGATATCTGCTGCCTATAAAACAGGAGAATTCAGTCAGGTATCTGTAGCATATGGTCGCTTTAGGCAAATGGCGTCCAATAATATTATTTTATCAGATCAAAATGCTTCACAAGAAAAGGCCATTCATTACATCGCCAATTATCAGCGCATTAAAGAAGGGCAAACGTTTAGAATAGAAGGCTATGAAAAGAGATACAATCATCTAAGTCGGTTTGAGAATATATATGATCCTTCTACCTATTCATACAATGGGTCTGGACATGCAAGAGGTGTAGATGTATTCTGGAGAGATTCCAGAACCATAAGAGGTCTTGATTACTGGGCTAGTTATTCTTATTTACAAACAGAACGTAGGTATCTTGATTTCCCAGGAACCTTTACACCTGCTTTCGCCTCGAAACATAACTTTTCTATCGTAACAAAAAAGTCAATAGAGGCTATCAGAAGTCAGGTGGGCGTAACCTATTCTTTTGCCAGTCCACGCGCATACAATGATCTGAACAGCGAAAGATTCATGTCTGGAAGAACCCCTTCTTATCATGACCTCAGCTTTAATATCAGCTATTTATATAGCAATCAAGTAATCATACATGCACTAGTCAATAACGTGCTAGGCATTAATAACATTTTCGGATATGAATATGCTAATGAACCAGATAGAAATGGCATTTATGCAAGCAGAGCCGTTACGCAACCTGCTAGGCGATTCATCTTTTTAGGTGTATTCATTACGCTATCTAAAAACAAAGGAATTAATCAGTTACCAAACTTATAAATCAGTACTAAACTAAAATTATGTCAATTATGAAACGAAATTTTCTAACATTATTTGGAATATTATTGGCTGCAATAGCACTAGCGAATGGTCCGTTCGAAAAAGCGATGAGTAAAAATATTCCTGCAGTTTTTTCTGCCGATACTCCAGAAAAATTACAAGATGTGATCAATCAACTTTCCAGAATTGGGGAAGCAGAAGATAATAGATGGGAACCATATTATTATTCTGCCTACGCTTATATTCGAATGAGTGGAATGGTTGAAAAGGGAGAAGAAAAAGATAAATACTTAAATCTGGCAAAAGAAGAGGTAGCAAAAGGGCAAGCTATTGATGAAGCAAATTCAGAGCTGGAGTCACTAAATGGTTATGCTATCATGCTGCAGCTAACGGTAGACCCGCAGGCGAGAGGAATGATGTATAGTGGTATGGCTTTTGAGTCGTTTAATAAAGCTGTTCAATTAAATCCAAACAATCCTCGGGCACTATTTCTCTTAGGAAGAATGCAATATGGAACCGCTCAGTTTATGGGAGGCGGAAATGAAGAAGCTTGTGCTACTTTATTAAAGGCTAAGATATTATTTGCAAAAGATGAACAGCCAGAAAATCCATTTGCTCCTACCTGGGGAAAAGACAGTACGGATGAAGCAATTAAACAACTATGTGAAGCAGGTAATTAGAAAAAGAGCGGCACTAGCCGCTTTTTTTATGTCCCTGTGTTTTTCTTATAAAATTCAATTATTAGCTGTGCCAGTTCTTCTCCTTTTTCTTCCTGAATGAAATGGCCCGCGTTCAGCAAAGCGTGATTCTGATTCTTTGTTCCGGGTACGATCTCTTGGAAAATCCTTTCTGCTCCTTTCATGATCATATCCTGTTCTCCGAAAATGGTTAGAAAGGGCTTATTCCATTGACCAAGTTTTTCCCAGGCATTTCGGTTCTTTCTGGCTTCAGGGTCGTCCGGATCTATTGGAACTAGAAGTGGAAACATTCTTGCTCCAGTCTTGTATTCTTCAGTGGGGAAAGGTGCGTTATAAGCTTCAATTACATCCTCAGATAGCTGTTGAACGGTCCCTTTGTCAATTACTTTTCCAATATCAAATCCAGGGGAGTGTTGAGAGTATTCGCGCCACTTCATAAAGCTTTCAGGCATTGGAATGTTACCGGTTGGCAGTACCGTATTGGATGCAACAACCATAGCAAAGCGATGTTCCATTTCTGCGACAAGTCTTAAACCAAGAAGACCGCCCCAATCTTGGCAAAACAGCAAAATATCTTGCAGATCAAGTTGTTTTATAAAAGTGGTAAGCCAATTGATGTGTTTTTGATAGGTATAATCTTTTCTACTTGCCAGCTTATCTGATTTACCAAAACCGATTAAGTCGGGTGCGATTGCTCTGAATCCTTTTTCAGAAAGAACTGGGATCATTTTTCGATAAAGATAGGACCAACTAGGCTCTCCATGCAGTAAAAGGACAGTAGGGTTTTTTGCATCACCTTCATCCACATAATGCATCCTAAGATTGTCCTCAACTTCTACATAGTTTGCAGAAAAAGGATAATCTTGAATGTTTTCAAATCGTTCTTCTGGAGTAGTGAGGATATTCATAGCATAGCAAATTTAAGAGTTGAATGTACTTCTTATTCTGCCTAAACGATAGGATCTTATGGGTATATCTATTTGATTGATTGTTGTTTATCCACTTGATTGGCAAAGTCGCGTATCGCACCAATAACTACTTCCTGATTGTCACCAAGCGTTCCATGTCCTGCATTTGGTACTTCTACGAACTGACTATTTTTCACTAGCTTTTGGTATTTTCTCACAGTTGTTGGTCTTGCCTCATCATACTCACCAGTTGAAAATAATACAGGAACTTTTACTTTTTTAAGTGCTTCAATGTTTTCATAATTAAGTAACGTTCCGGTTGGGCTAAACTCACTGGGTCCCCACATATAATTATAAATAAAATCACTTCCCGTTATTTCCATGGTGTCATATGCAGGATTTATTAGCTTATATGAAAAGTTGATTTTTGACCGATCTGTTCGTCTAAGGAAGTGCTTAGAGAATACCTCCATCGCAGCTTTATAGGATTCTGTGTCAAAAGAATATGATTCTTCTGCCATTTTGATAGCCTGTTGTGTGCTATCTGGGAGAGTTGAGATCAATGTATCCGTATCTGCAATCCATGTTGATGTAGAGAAATAGGGACTGTTAAATGCAATACCTTTAACTCCATCAGGATAGGTGGTGTAATATTCTAACGCAAGTGCTGTCCCCCATGAATGACCAGTCAGGTAGAATTCGTTGAGGCCTATTGCATCTTTTACAGCTTTCACTTGCTCCACAAAATTTTCTACTTTCAATAATGAGGTATCTGTATGGACGGTTGATAAGCCTCCGCCTAACTGATCCATCACTATTACTGGACGATCTTCCAGGACTGCAGTATATAGTAAACCACCACGTCCTGTGCCGCCTGGACCCCCATGAAGGTATAAGTAAGGGGCTTGATCTCCTTCACCCATAATACCGTACCAGACTTCTCCACCTTTAACTGGAACACGTCCTTCACCGGATAAAAGGTATGGATTGCCCCTTTCCTCGGGTTGGCAGCCTAGGAAAACAAGTAAAGTAAGGAATATTGAAATTTTTTTCATGATCGGGGATAGAAAATGAATCAATGGACGATAAAGCTAATCAATCCAACCCACTGTTTATTATCATTTCAATGACTGATCGATATCCTTTCTAAATCATTCATTGGAATAAAACTTTGAATCATAGGAGAAAATTATGTCATTCGGAGGCCCTATCGATTCTATGATCAATTCTCATAGGGAGAATTCCAAGAAGCTGCATCCTCTCAAGAGGATGAATGAGATCACTATACCTGGGAAAAAAACGGAGTTAAAGTTCAAAGAATCAAGTATCCGGGAAATGGAGAGATGGAAGAAAAGGATCTCACGAAACAAGAAAAAGGATCGGATGCAGTCCCTGCTTATATTAATTTTATCCATTATCATTTTGCTTTCGCTCCTAATGTGGATCATGAGTGCAGATTTCTCACCAGTTATAGATGTGATCGATTAGTTGATTTATCAATGACCAATGATTAAAAGCGCTGATTCATGCGGATACCAACAAATTTATGAAAGGTAGCCTCTGTGGTTTCTTTAGTCCTTCGGTAATAGAGTAGTGCAAAGTCAAACTTGGTCCAGCTGAGCATAATACCTGCCCGGGTTTGGTATAGCCATGGCACTCGCTCCTCGGTGTAGATGGATTCTTTACCAATCAAGTTACCTTCAATGGTGGCATTATAAGCTACATATTCTACTCCTGGACTAATGAAGAAATAGAATTCATGATTTCCTGGACCTTTATTCTCGATTCCTGTAACTCCATTGAACTGGGTCGAGTTGTGAAAAGCTTTGAAAGTACCAAAACGGATCATGAATTCTAGTCGGAAATGCGTGAAAGTTGTTCCTAATGCAGCATTTGATTCACTGGAAAAATCAATGTTTTTAGCTTTTGCTAGCCTCTTTGCATACGTACCATAAGTATTTATGATGGGAGCATTATTGATCTCGTATTGCCAGGCTAAGGGGCGTTGCATACCAAAGGTTTTGTGCCAGGTATCCTGCAGCTCAGCTGTATGTAATGCCGGTCCCATCCAACCGATTTCCGCTTTTGCTTTCAGGTAGGCACCTTCCTGATAATAGTATTCATTAGAAGCAGCAGCTGTCATTTGACCTGCGTATGGCCTATCCAACTCTTCGAGTTCTGTCCACCAAAGTCTTTTGGGTGTATAAATTCGATGGTTTAGGTCATATGATCGGATCACCTTAAAGGCTTTCCTGACTTTAGAAGAATCGCGAACAAAACGATACCTTAATGCTACACCATTACTATAATACTGATCTCTTGTGAGATTAAGTGTGTAGGCGTCATTGTCATTTTCCACCATCAACTCTCGATTAAGGAACTTCTTTTTTTGGCTGTGGCCAGAGATTGAAAGGAAAATTATAAGGCAAAAAGAAAGTATTGAAAGGCTTTTTTTCTTCACGGCACGAATATAAACTCAATTAAGAATTGGTATGATGATCATCTATGGTTTCAAGTTCAATTGTCGTGTGGTTTATCCCAAGAGCTTTAAGATCCGATTTTACACTGTTTTTAATCTCTTCAATATCAGCCAGCGGTTTATTTTCCTTAAATACGAGATGTACTGAAAGAATATGGTATTCGCCATCCATTGACCAAGCATGACAGTTGTGAAAACTTTCAATAGCTGGGTATTTAGAAAACGTCTCATGAATTTTTGCGATATCAATTCCGGATGGAGTTCCCTGAAGGATGATTCTAAAGCTCTCTTTGAGATTTTTATAAATATTGGATAAAATGAAAAGCGCTATCAATAATGAAAGAATAGGATCAATAATGGGTAAATAGGTGTAATGCATCACAATTGCGCCGATTAATACAGCTATCCAGCCAAGCACATCTTCCAAGAGGTGGAGATAGACGGATTTTTCATTGATAGTACTGCCTTTCTTGAGTCGTGCAGCAGCCAATCCATTGACTACCACACCAACAATGGCGAAGTAGATCATTTCTTTCGTTTCGGGATTTACTGGATTTAAAAGCCTGGGGATTGCCTCCATCAAAATAAGAACCGAGCCAGTAACCAGCACAATCCCATTGATCAACGCGCCTAAAACGGAAAAACGCTTAAAACCGTAAGAATAATCCCTTGTTTCTTTTCGTTGAGAGATTCTTGCGAAATACCACGAGATTCCAAGCGTTAAACTATCACCAAAATCGTGAAGTGCATCTGATAAAATAGCTACACTATTGGTTAACAATCCCCCGATCAACTCAACAATTGAAAAAATCAAATTCAAAAAAAAGGCAACTTTGATGTTGCCTTCTGCGGAATGAGTATGGTTATGGGATTGATCCATGTTTAGACTTCTCTGTTTAGGTCGTATGCCTCCAGGTAATCAGCCACCTTTCTGACAAACATGCCTCCTAAGGCACCGTCTACCACTCGATGATCATAACTGTGAGACAAGAACATTTTGTTCCGAATACCTATCATGTCACCCTCCGGTGTTTCAACCACTGATGGTTTTTTCTGAATGGCACCTAGTGCCATGATAGCGACCTGTGGTTGTACAATTATGGGTGTTCCCATCACATTTCCAAAAGAACCCACGTTAGAAACAGTGTAAGTTCCTCCCTGTAGTTCATCTGGTTTTAGCTTGTTATCTCTTGCTCTGATGGCAAGATCATTTACTTTTTTAGTTAATCCGATCAAACTTAGCTGATCAGCATTGTGAATAACCGGAACAATTAAATTACCCGTGGGGAGTGCAGTAGCCATTCCAATATTGATGGCACGTTTTTTCACAATGTTATCCCCATCCACCTGAACATTAATCAAAGGAAAGTCCTTGATTGCTTTAACGATGGCTTCTATCAGAATAGGAGTAAAGGTTAATTTTTCGCCTTCTCTTCTATAAAATTCATCTTTTACTTTATTTCTCCAGGCTACTATTTTAGAAACATCCGCCTCGACAAATGAGGTCACATGGGGAGATATATGCTTAGAAGCTACCATTCGCTCTGCAATCATCTTACGCATGCGATCCATTTCAATGATTTCATCTGCTCCGTCAACAGAAACCGGTGATGGAGTGAAGGAAGCAGATACCATGGTAGGTTGGGTTTGAGCAACAGGAGAAGGAGTTGCTACTTTTCCTTGTTTTCTGTCTTCAACAAATGCTAGAATATCATTTTTGGTTACCCTACCTTCCTTACCAGATCCTGGAATAGATTCTAACTCAGCAACACTTACTCCTTCCTCTTTGGCAATACTTCTTACCAGTGGTGAAAAGAATTTTCCACTATCTGATGTTCTTGGTACCGGGTGGCCATTGCTTGCTGATGACGCGGTAGATATTGCAGATTCTAACAATTCCTCTGCCTTTTCCACAGGATCATCCTGGCTCGGTGTGTCATCACTCACTGGGGTTGGTGCTGATTCTTCTCCTTCTGTTTCAATGATAGCGATGGGCTTTCCTACCTCTACCACATCTCCTTCATTCGCAAGAATTTCTTTTAGAACACCTGCATGGGTAGCAGGTATCTCGGTATCTACCTTGTCGGTAGCTACTTCCAGGATGGATTCATCCTCTTCTATGGTCTCACCCACATTTTTTAACCATGTCAGCACGGTTCCCTCCATCACACTTTCGCCCATTTTGGGCATCACCAATTCTACAGTTGCCATATTTTATTTTGTTTCGGGTTGTTTATTTCTCTCTCAAAGATAATAATTCTGCTATTCTTTAATTCTATTAATTATTATTTAAGTTTATTCTAATCATATTTAATGCGGCAATGGATGTGTATTGAATATTGAGCATCCGGTCTTTCGTAAACTGAAATTTCTTTGCCACGGTTTTGTATTCATCTGAATAACCTATCCAAACCATTCCAACGGGTTTGTCCTTGGTGCCTCCGGATGGACCTGCTATCCCACTAATGGATATACCTATGTCTGAAGAAAAGTTTTTTCTTACATTCTCTGCTAATGCTAAAACAACGGGTTCACTAACTGCACCGTGCTCTTTCAGCGTTTCATTGGAAACTTGCAAAACTTCATTCTTAATTTGGTTGCTGTAGGGAACCATTCCGCCTTGAAACCAACCAGAGCTGCCAGGAACAGAAGTAATTTTGTGGGCTAAAAAACCACCTGTACAACTTTCAGCAATCGCTAATTTTTTGTTTTCTGCGGTAAGCATTCGGCCAATGGCTTGTTCAATTTCTTCATTATCAAAACCATATACATACTTATTGATGATAGGCAAAACCTTATCGATTTCTGATTGCATCAGCTTTTGTAAATGATCTTCATCTTTTCCTTTGGATGTAAGTCTGAGTTTCACCGTACCCATAGTTGGCAGGTAAGCAAGTTTTACATCGGATGGGAGCGATTTTTCCCAATCTTTTATCATTTCTGCTAGTTTGGATTCTGGTATTCCGATGGTGCGTATGATCCGATGGTAGACACCAACATCGACGAACAACTCTTTTAGCTTAGGAAGTACCGTTTCAGTCATCATTCGACGCATTTCATAAGGTACGCCCGGCATGGAAACCATCACTTTACCATTTCGCTCAAACCACATACCTGGAGCTGTGCCAATCACATTTTTTATGGGTTTTGAACTGGCAGGCATATCTGCCTGCTCCTCGTTTAATGTTGTCATCTCTCTACCACGAGCACTGAATAGTGTCCTAATGTTTTCTAACATATCTTCATCGCGAACCAGGTGAGTTTCAAAATACTCTACTAAACAAGGTTTCGTTAAATCATCACTGGTAGGTCCTAATCCGCCGGTTATTAAAACGATATCAGCTTCAGCTTCAGCTTCTTTCAGGGTTTTTAGGATTTCTTCTTTAATATCTCCAATGGTAAATCGTTTAAATACTTGTACTCCAAGCGTATCTAGCTCATTACTAATCCAGTGAGCATTCGTATCAAGTGTCTGACCATAAAGGATTTCATCTCCGATGGAAATGACGATGGCTTTTGCGGGCATAGTGTTGTTATAGGAATGTATTCAAATTTAAAGCTTACTATTATCTATTTACGATAAATAATGTTACAAAAACATCCTAAAAGCCTTAATTTCATGTTTCTTATATTTAAGTAAAATTCACTTATGCTATCACAACTCCTTATCAATAAGCTTGAAAAATTTTTTTACATTCTGGATTATGATAGAAATGGAATCATTGAAAAGGCAGATTTTACTGCAATAGGTGAAAACCTTTGTGTTTTATGGGGAATAAAGGAAGACGATCCGCAGCATGAAGAAGTTTTAAAAAAATTTGAAGAGGGTTGGGTACACTTTGATCTATTCATTAATTCTAAGGAGCTAGGAAGAGCAGATTGGACACACTGGATAAAATTTGCTGAAGAACGAATTGTAGGGGGAGATGAATCCATCTTTGGAGCTTATGTGGATAACTATGTAGGGGGTCTTTTTGACAACTTTGATACGGATAAGGACGGATACATTGATCTTGATGAATTCATTGATTTATTTGTTGCGTATAGAATTGAGGTTCGTTTTGCGGCTAAATCCTTTCGGAAGATAGATCGAAATAAAGATGGCTTAATCAGTAGAGGAGAACTCATAACTGCAGTAAAAGAGTTTTTTCGTAGCGATGATCCCGAAGCACCGGGCAATTGGCTATTTGGAAGCGGAATTCGTATTGATTAATCCGCGTTTCTTAATCCCAGCTTTTTCTCAAGAAGATCATGAATAAAGCAATCTATCGTATACTAAAATTAATTGCTGGGCTCATTCTATTGTTTAATATCATTTCACTAATCTGGGTAATCATTTATTCATTCATACCTATCCCGATAACTAAGCTGATGGTGATGGAAAAAGAAACCAAGAGCATTACATACGAATGGGTAGGAATGGAAAAGATTTCTGATCATGTAGAACTAGCGGTAATGTGTGCAGAAGACCAATTTTTTCTTTTGCATAACGGACTTGACTTTGATTCAATTGATAAAGCAATGGAATCAAATACTAATGGAGGAAGGATAAAGGGTGCTAGTACACTGACACAGCAGGTTGCAAAAAATGTATTTCTATGGCCAAATCGAGACTGGTTGCGAAAAGCCGCTGAACTTTATTTTACCTTATTGATAGAGGTGGTCTGGAGCAAGGAGCGAATCATGGAAGTTTATTTAAATGTAGCTGAATTAGGTGATGGTATATTTGGAGTGGAAGCCGCCTCACAGGTGTACTTTAAAAATACTGCGGCAAATCTTACTGCTAATCAAGCTGCTCAAATTGCAGCAATCTTACCAAGTCCAAAGCGCTATTCAATTACCAATCCAGGCCCTTATGTACAACGTCGAGTGAAATGGATTAAAAAGCAGATGCGATATTGGGGTAATGAAATGACTTACGATAAGGCCTTTGTGGAAAAGATGATTCAGTAGCTATTGAATGATCAATTTCATTTTTTCACTTTGAGAATTACCAATAAGCTCTATAAAGTAGACCCCTGGGTTTAATTCCGAGAGATCGATAGTTAGTTCAGGGCTTTCTATCTCCTTAAGAACTCTTCCAGCCATATCATGAATAAAGATCTTGTATAACTTCTCCTCTGTTGTAAGTTGTACTTTCCCAGTTGATGGGTTGGGATAAATAGTGAATAAGGGATCATCGACGATACCAAGAACAGGAGGAGGAGTGAAATCAAGCAGTAAGGTATCAGCGCTAATACATCCACTTTCACTTTCTGATAATAGTACTATTTCATTAATCAAATTATTCAAGAAAAAAGTAGGTGCTGAAGATGTTCCTGCTAATTCCCCATCTATAAACCAGTTATAATCAGTTATTGGATGACTACTGGAGGATGTTAGTTGGACTCGGTTAACATCATTAATGATGGTGCTCGTGAAATTGATCTCTACTTCAAAATCCTCAAAAGAAATAATTGATTTGGCTACTTGTCCAGGTAGTACATCATCTAGTCCTACCACAAAAACTTCTGAATTTTGATTAACCAATAGCTGTTGGCCTTTTTTTATAAGGCTGTCTAAGTTTTCGTCAGCGTAAAATCCAAAATAGCTTCCGTTTAAGGGACGAAGAATTATTTTAGATTCCAGACAACCTGTGTAGTCAGTCACTTCTGGTTTGGGTGAAGTACTCACTTCATACTGCTTTTCAGTGGTTATTGAACATCCACTTTGTGCTAGTACTTCAAGTTGAATGGATAAATTATCTAAGGAAGCGGGGATAAAGATTTCTTTTTCTGATCCGAAACTCTCTCCATTTACCATCCAATTGACAATGGAACTGCTATCAACTTCAGCTTTAGCTACAAGCTGATGTGTTGCCGAAATGGTATCGGGTCGAATAAAAATAGTAGACGGAACCTCAAAAATGTCTATTTCAAGAACAGATCTCTTTGTAAGGAATCCATTCACTTTAGCTGAAACAAAAAAAGCAGTATCCGTTTTGAAAGGACCTAGTTCAAGTTCATTTCCGGAAGCTATGGGGTTTTCCTGAGATTCATTTGCAAAGAGAAAAAGTTTAGAAGCTCCCGATTCTGTGAGTGTAATGATTTCATTTGGACAACTTGTAATGGTTTCAAAAACCAATGGGTTTGGTCGGTTGGCAACAACTAGTTCTTTTGAAACAGTATCAATGCACCCAGACTCGTTCTCTATAGTAAGAGAGATGGTATAGGTTCCTGGTTCATCGAATGAAATGGATGGGTTCTGTAAGGTGGATTGTGTTCCTTCTCCAAAATCCCATTGCCAGGAAATAGGATCAATACTTTCATCTTTAAAACTGACAATGTTGGTTGTGGGATGATCCAGGTAGAGGGTATCTGTTTGGATAGAAAAATTAGCGAGATCATCAAATAGTTTAATACGCACTTCAAAGATTTCCGAAGGGTAGCCTGCATCCAGATTCCTTACATAAAAGGCAGTATCACTAGAAATTGAAACCGGACTATAACTTTCTCCTTTACTGATGAATTGGAGTCCCAAAGGGTCCTCGTAAAATGCAAAAAGATTACCATCTGGATGAATAGTAGTTGATCCGCCATCACATGAAATGACCGTTTCGAGTACCTGAGGATTTAAATTAAAATTTTGTAAATAATTCTTTGCTAATGAAATATTATTTTCAAGTAATTCTTGGGTGTCTCCGAGAGCATAAATAAGACTTATATAGGTGAAATCTGCCGAATCTAGGGCATCTGTTGTTAGTCCATGGATAGTGGCAACATTATTTCCATCTCCTTGTAGTCCCGCACTTTTGGTGATCTGGTTGATAAGAAAATCATGCTTCTCCTGGTCAGAAAATGTGGAATCTAGGTCTCTTGTATTTCCATTAAAATCAGCTAAATCCAATGCATTATATCGGCTTGTACCTGATCCGATGATTTTTGTAGCTGCATAGCGAGTTGAGTCTGAGTTTAGTGTCAGGAAGTAGTCCTTTTCAATATGGTATTGAGTATAATTTTTATTTCCAACTCCCAGCTCCCAATCTGCAAAAACTCCAAATGTAAGGTTATCAATTTTCTCTGATCCGTTGTTAATGATTCTATATCGAATAATGATGAATTCATCCTTTATAGAAGCAATATTTGATTGCTCAATTATTAAGTTATTTCTCGGATCAACAAACTCAGAATATCCAAAATTAGCTGCAAAGGGGTGATGTTGTAGCTTATAGAATTTTTGGACCTCAAAATCATTTTCACGATCCAAATTAGTGTAGTCAGATATGATATTATCTGAAACAATTTCTTCTGAGGAAGTGAATAAAATACCAGTATGATTTAAGAGCGTTTCTGATTGGCGTAAAAAACCTGACCCAATATTTTCTGAGTAATCAATTATACCCAATCTCCCATCACCAGCTATTGGTAGTTCTAGTGTTTCATTTCCAAAGGTGGCATAATCTGGAGCTGTTTTAATGTCAATGAATTGGAAATCATTGTAATTACCATCTTGAAAATCAAGTCTAATGCCTATGTTACTTTCTGGTATTAGGTTCTCGGATAAGATGATTTTAATTTCATTGGTACTTTTTTGAAGCGTTGCCAGTAAGCCAGGAAAAATACTTTTTTGATCTACTAAAAACTCATTGTCAGGAGAAGAAATGTACACGGATGGATCATTCAGGTTGTCTAAATAATTCATCAAATCAAAAGAGATAGACAGTGTATCACCATAGAATATGGGTTCATATGAACTTCTAATGGTCACATTTTCAACCCTGAGTGATTTAAGGTTTTCATCACTTACTGCTCTAAAAGCATTTAATCTTCCTCTTCCTAAATTTCCAGCAAATAAATTGTTGTTTCCAACATCGTAAATATCATCAGCAGTCACACGTACTCTTTCCATAAGCTGCTGAGCTGTTAGATTGGGGAATTGGTCCTTCACAAGTGCAGCAGTCGCTGCTACCATTGGTGCTGCGAAAGAGGTTCCAAAATCTGAGATGTAACCATTATTTCCTGCAGTTGAAAATACCCCTGATGCCGGAGCTATTAAATCAACAGAATGATTATAAGAAGATCGGGACCATTTAGTGTCGTCCACAGTTGATCCGCCAATAGATAAAACATTATCATAACTGGCAGGGTAAAATTTTTCATTTGCTGTCAGTTTTTCCCCGTCATTTCCTGCAGCAGCTACTACAACAACGTTTTTTTCGAGTACAGCATAATTGATGATATCCTGCTCTGATTGAAGAGGTTCTCGTATGCTACCCCAGGAGAGATTGATGATTTCTATCCCATTATTGGCGGCATATAGAATTGCATCAAACAATCCGCTGCTAAAACCAGTGGTAGAGTTAAAGCCCTTGAGTGCAGCAATTTTACTATTGTAACCAATTCCAGCAATGCCAATTCCGTTATCTGGTTCGGCTCCCGCAACACCAGCTACCACGGCTCCATGGGTATCCAGATCTGCTTCTGGCACGTTATCATTTTCTGAAAAATCATAACCAATATAGTCATCGATGTAACCGTTTTCGTCATTATCGATTCCATCAATAGTATCCTTAACATTGACCCATAATTTTTCTCGCAAATCTTCATGATCAAGGTCTAGTCCTGTGTCTATGATACCAATTGCAATGTCATCATCACCTTTTGTAACCTCCCAGGCCTCAAATGCCTTGATGTTTTCAAGGTAATATTGGTTTTCAACTAATGGATCCGAAGTTATGGCTAGGGGTCGATCTATTATGATTGGTTCTGCATAAATGACGTTTGGGTCGTTAAGAAAATCGTTACATACCTTGATGGGATCGTCCGCTATCCCAATGGGTATTTTAACAACTCCATCCAGAATGGATCCTTTTTTTGAACGAGTTGCTGTTCCTTGATTGAGTGTTAACAGGGATATTGAGCTAGGTGCCTGCTGATTTATCTCTTTATACTTAACAATGATGTATGAATGACTAAGTTTTAGGTCCTCGAATGTCTGACGCCTAAGTTTTTTCTTTTGAGCGAATAAACTGAACGAAAGAAAGCAAACGAGTATAAAAGATAGAATCCTCAATTAGGTCACTTTTAATTTCCTTACTGCTTTTGCGGCAGCATTTGGCCAGAAGCGCTTTAAATAAATTCCAGCCTTTTCTTTTAAACCTCCTATATAAACTTCATTTCTATTTTTCTCAATCGCTTTTACGATTAATCGGGCACATTTTTCCGCGGACATACCATTTTCTTGTCCTTCGTCCATTTGTTGTTGTGCGGACCCATCTCCGGTTAATGCATTGAGTGAAATCTCTGTTTTGATATAACCCGGCAGAATAACACTAACTTTTATATTGTCTTCATGATGCTCTGCGCGAAGGACATCATAAAATCCATGCAGCGCATGCTTAGCAGCACCATAGCCTGATCTGTAGGGTGTATTGATGATACTCACTGTGGAGGTAATGACCACATGATGACCTTTTTTACGTGTCACCATTCCTGGAAGTAAGGCCTTACTTAAAGTAATTGAACCAAAATAATTAACCTCCATTAATTGACGATCAACTTCCAGACTTGTATTGAGAATAGTGTCTCGCTGACTGATGCCACCATTATTGATTAGAATGTCAATGGGTCCAAAAATGGTTTCAGCTTCTTTGGCTCTTTGTATCAAAGCAAAACCATCTGCCAAATCAAGCGTGAGAATTTCAACATGCTCAGAATTGCAGTTACCTTTTACTCTTTCTAGCTCGCTTTTTCGCCTGGCAGAAATAATGAGTTTTGCTCCTTTTTCGGCTAGCTTATAAGCTAATTGCTCCCCAATGCCGGAACTTGCACCAGTCAGCCAGACAACACTACCCTTGATTTTCGTCATTCTTTCGTTGCTTGTTGTTTTCTATGAATACGTAAAGAGAGTAAACCCCCAGTGCAGTACCAAATGGGAAGGAAAAAATAGAGATGCATCCAGCGATCAATGCAACCATTAATCCCCAGTTTTTCCCTTGAAGCAAGCCAATGCCTCCTATTATGGACGGAAGTGCAGATAGTAGGAAAATGAATGTGAATACAGTCTTGATGATACCTGCTACCATCTCAAAAATCATGGCTCCTTCTGGTCCTTCTTCTTCCACAATCGCTTCCATGATGAGTGGAAGAAAAGTAGAAATAATGACACCGATGAATACAAAAATTAGGGCTGTTAGTGCACCATATACGATATGTACAATGCCAAGTGTTCGTTTGTGTGATTGTATATCCATAGTAGTTATTGTTTGTTATAAAGTACGAAATCAAACGCATATTGATGTCGTTCGTCCTTTGGATGATGTTTTCTAGATACTTCTTCCCAGTCCAAATTAGAAAACTCAGGGAAAGTGACATTGCCTTCAAATTTACCTGCTATCTCGGTAAGATAAATTCGGTCGGAAATATCCAGCCCCATACGGTAAATTTCACCACCACCAATTATGAATAACTCCGATTCCCCATTTTTTTGAGCAATTTCACTCCCCTCAGCGAGTGATCGAATGATTGTAGCTCCTTTTGCCTGATAATCTGTCTGCCTGGTAATCACTAAATTGGTTCGATTAGGTAGCGGCTGAAACTTATGAGGTAAAGACTCCCAGTTTTTTCTTCCCATTATTACATGGTGACCTTTTGTAGTTTGTTGGAAGTATTTAAAGTCATCAGGAAGATGCCAGGGTAAGTCATTGTCTTTACCAATTACTCGATTACTGCCCATTGCGGCTATCATTGATATTATCATTGTCCTATTCTAATTAGTTAAAGGTATAACCCCTCAAAAACTCTTCTGAAATCATTCTTTTTTTACCCTCCAGTTGGAGCTCAGTAATTCTTAGCTTATAGTCTTTACAGTGAACTATAAGTTCCTGATTTATTACTTCAAACATACCAACCTCCGAGCCAATTGAGGTTACTACTTCAGCACGAAATACCTTTAGCACTTTTCCGTCTAAATGAGTCCAGGCGCTGGGATAGGGTGATAAACCTCTAATAAAATCACGCACGCTATTCGCTGGTTGATTCCAGTTTATTTTACAATCTTCCTTAAAAATTTTAGGGGCGCTTTTAAGATCTTCATCGGTTCTTTGGGACAATTGTGGGTAATCTCCTTTGGCAATTGCCTGAACGGTTTTAAGCACTAAGCTGGCACCCTTATTCATTAGCCTTGTATAAAGTGTACCTACATCATCATTTTCGTGAATTACTTCTGATTCCTGAAAGATGATCTCACCAGTATCTATTTCATGTTTGAGAAAAAAAGTAGTTACCCCGGTTTCTTTTTCACCATTGATAATAGCCCAGTTTATTGGTGCAGCTCCACGATATTGTGGTAGGAGTGATGCATGCAAATTAAAAGTTCCTAATGGTGGCATATTCCAAACCACTTCGGGAAGCATTCGAAATGCAACAACAATCTGCAAGTCTGCCCTATAAGATTTTAATTCTTTTACAAATGCTGGAGACTTTAGATTAGTGGGTTGAAGGATGTCCAAGCAAGCCTCTAATGCATATTCTTTGACAGCAGATATTCCAAGCTTTTTACCCCTTCCTTTGGGTTTATCTGGTGCAGTAATTACCGCTACTATATTGATATCGTTGTCTACTAATTTTTGAAGAGATGCAGCTGCAAAATCGGGTGTTCCGAGAAATACTATTCTTAGATCTTTGCTCATAAGTTGGCAAAGAAACCAAGGAATTTGTTAATCAATTAATGATCTTAATTGAAGCGTAATATTTTTCTCCTGACCGTTCTGACTTATAACCAAATCAACCTGCTCTCCATCTTTCTTGAGCATCTTCTTCACGTCCGGAAGGTTAACCTGATCCATACTTTTACCATTAATTTTTAGCAGCTTATCATTGATTTTAATACCTGCTTCAGCAGCCGGACCTTCCTCAAATACTTCATGAATAAGTACGGTTTTCTTATCATCTGCAAGCTGTACATCCAAGCCACTGCAGTTGACATTAAAAGTGGCATCATAGGTCTTATCCTTCTCCAGATAGATCATCTTCGCTCCGTAATCAATGGTGAAATTGTACATACGTATAATCTGGCTTCCAATGATTCCGGAAACATTTTTACTTGCCTGTATACCTTCATTGGCCGTACTAATTCCAATTGGTAAATCTTCTATCTTTTGATTCCCAAAAGAAAACGAGATAACATGACCTTCATAATGTGGTGTTTCTTCCTTAGAAAGACCTTTAACCAGGTACGAGTAGTGCTTTCCTGTCTTGTTGATAACATCATATTCAGCCGCATAGGGTGTATTGAAATCCAAAGTTGTTCCTGCCCCGGTAATGAAATAAAACGAACCATCATGAGGCTCATTATTATTTAAAACGACATTTCCTTTAATGACTGGGATCGAAATATCAAAAGAAAAAGGAATGCCATCTCCTTTCTTAGGTGCAGCACCTAAATCATAAATATAGATCAGTTTTTCATCAAAACTGACATAGACTGAATGGTGTCTAAGTAGATCATAACCTACTATGCCATCTAAATCCATTCCCAGGCTAATCTCTAAGTGGTCGAAATCTGTTGAATATACTTTGATGTTCTTTTCCATTAAAAAGTCATTAATGGCAATGGTATTGTGCTTGATCAATTGCCAATCATAGGAAGCTTCGTTCATTTCAATTTTCTTTCCTGAAAGACCTAGCTGGTTTGTAATATCATCATCTAATACGGTGTATCCTGAACCGGTATCAAAAATGAAATCAAGTGGTTCAGAGTCGTCAATACTGACCTGAATGATGATATGATCCCCGAATAATTCGAAAGGAATACTTGTTATTGGGTTTTGTGAATATGCAGCAATAGCAATGGTAAGAATCGTAGTTAGTAGTGTTAGTTTCTTCATGGTATGCAATTTAGAATGCAGCAAATTAATGAGAATAGTTGAGACTTTTTTTGAGAATATATCAAGATTTCAAGATGATTTCATTCTCCATTAGGAACCATTTGTTCTGACACTTGTTGATTGAAAATAATTAAAAGCATATGTCAGAAAGAGTTTGGTTAGTTACTGGTTGTTCCACAGGGTTTGGTAGAGATTTGGTAAAAATTATTGCAGGAAAAGGTGATAGAGCTATTGGAACTGTAAGGAAAGAAGAACAAGTAGCAGCATTGGAAGCTATTGATCCAATACTTGTTAAAGGGATTGTCTTGGATGTGCAAAAGCAAGATACTATAGATGATGCAGCAGAATTAATCAAAGAGGAGTACGGACGATTGGACGTTTTAGTAAATAATGCAGGTTATGGAACACTTGGGCCTATTGAAGAAACAAGTGAAGTGGAAGTGTTGAGGCAATTTGATGTGAATGTGTTTGGTTGCATTCGAATGATGAAGCTAGCACTTCCTTTCATGCGAAAGCAGCGAAGCGGCCATATACTTAATGTAACTTCTATTGCTGGATTAAATGGATTCCCTGGTGTGGGGATTTACAATGGTAGCAAGTTTGCGCTTGAAGGAATAGGAGAGGCCTTAGCTGCTGAGACTAAGCATTTAGGTATCAAAGTAACTAACATTGAACCCGGACCTTTTAGAACTGACTGGGCGGGTAGATCTGCCACATTTAATGCATCAACCATTTCAGAATACAACGAGTCGGCCACAAAAAATATGGAAGCTATACGGGAGGTGAGTGGTAATCAGATTGGTGATCCGGTTCGTGCTGCAAAAGCCATGTACGAAGTGACAACCTTGGAGGAACCCCCCGTTCATCTGCCATTAGGAGGGCCCGCTTACAAACGAGCAAGAATCAAATTCACTGAGATATTGCAGGAGATCGATAAGTATGAGTCTTTAGGCAAGACAACAGATTATACTGAAGAAGAGCTTAAAGAATTAAACAAGTAACTTATTCCTCAATATTTCCTACCTTATCCAAGGACAAGAATGGGTTAAAGGCTATTTCTCATAAGTGACCATCTGGATCAGAGACATAACCACTATATCCACCCCAATTGACCTTCTCTGGGTATTTAACAATTGTAACATTTTTTTCTTTTAAGGAGCGAAATAGTTCATCTACCTCTTTCTCTGATCTTGCATTATAAGCTAAAGTAAATCGATTGAACCCTGTTCCTTTCGCATGGACTGTGGCATCTTCTGCCAATAATTCATCAGGATAAAGGGCAAGTTGAATACCGTTTAATGTGAAAAAGGAGATGTGTTCATTGCTCGATTTTGATATTTCCCATCCAAATATTTCTTGATAGAATTTAGTAGATCGAATGAGGTCTTTTACACCAAGCGTAATTAGGTTAAGCCTTTGTTCCATGCTTTTATGCAAAGGGTTTAAGGGTGGTAATATATTTAGCGTATCTCAACAAACTAGTTTAAATTCTACTTTGATACGTATACAGATCATAGTATCGACCTTTTCTTTCGATCAGTTCATCATGTGTTCCACGCTCAGCAATTTTACCATCTTCAATAACGAGAATTTGGTCTGCTTGACGAATCGTGCTAAGTCGGTGTGCAATGACAAAGGTGGTTCGATCTTTCATGAGTATGTTCAAACTCTTTTGAATATACATCTCGCTTTCCGTATCCAAATTAGAGGTAGCTTCATCCAGGATGATGATTTTGGGATTTGCCAGAATAGCTCGTGCTATGGAAATTCGTTGCTGTTGTCCGCCTGATAGTTTAACTCCTCGCTCACCCACAACCGTTTCCAGTCCTTCTTCAAATCGATCCGTAAATTCATTCACATAGGCTCCTTTTACAGCCTCTTGAATTTCACTTTCAGTGGCATTAGGTCTTGGGAAAATAATGTTCTCTCGAATCGTTCCCTCAAAAAGAAAATCATCTTGTAGCACAACCCCAAGATGCTTTCGATAGCTTTCAAGATTCACTTTGGAAAGGTCTTGACCGTCAATAGTAATTGTACCCGATGTTGGCGTGAGAAATGTGGCTGCCAGGCTCGCAGTGGTAGATTTACCTGATCCAGAGCTACCTACTAAGGCGATTACCGATCCTTTTGGGGCACTGAAGCTTATGCCATGTAAAACGTCTTTTCCTTTCTCATACGCATACGAAACATCTTTGAATTCAATATTTCCTTCCAATGTTTCCAGTTTGATAGATCTTTTGTCTAGTTCATCTTCAGGTTCCATTTTCATGATTTCTTCTGATCGGTCCAACCCTGCGAAGGCCTCTGTAAGTTGGCTTCCAATGTTACTCATTTGCATAATCGGGGCAATCATAAACCCAAGAAAAGAGATAAAGGACAAGAGCTCACCGGTTTTCATTTCTCCCTGAATGATGTAATAAACTCCCATTCCTAAGACCCCTGCACTAGCCAACCCAATCAGGAAAGTCCCCATACTGGTGACAAAAGCAGTAGCGGTTAAACTAGATTTCACATTTTCATATAATCTTCTGGCTCCTTGCTCAAATGTTTTATTCTCGGATGCCTCAGCATTGAACCCTTTGATCACACGAACGCCATTTAAGGTTTCTGTTAGTCTTCCGGTAACTTCGGCATTTATTTTACCCCTTTCTCTAAAAATCGGACGAATCTTTCCAAAGGCTTTAAGGGCTACAAAACCGAAGACACTTACTGGAATTAAAGTGAAAGCCGTCATATACGGATTCATTTTTAAAAGAAAATAGATAGCTATGACAGAGGTAAGAATTCCTCCAACCAGTTGTACCAAACCTGTCCCAACCAGGTTCCTAACTCCTTCAACATCAGACATAATTCTTGATACCAATGCACCTGATTTCGTGTTGTCAAAAAAGCTGATGGGAAGGGATAGCACCTTCTTTTGAACCTTTACTCTTAGTTCAGAAATAAGGTACTGTGCTTCCACACTTAAGATTCTGGTAAGTAGAAATGATCCAACTGCTTGAATGATCAGAGCTCCTACAATAGAAAGTAGTAACCATTTGAGCAAAACCAAATCTCCATTAACTGCCACATCATCAATGAGATAGCGAGTGGCCCAAGGAAGCACCAATCCTGCAGGTCTTGTGATTAGGATGAGAAGAAGACCAATGAAAATGGTTTTTCTTCTTGGCCAAATGATGTTTTTAACCGCCCAGGCAAAGGTGACGTTTTTGTTTTTACTCATGATCTCCTATGAACGATAAGCATGCCTGACTTGGTTTCGCTGACATAAAGACAGTTAACTTGTGACATTTTCTAATATTTCATTGATTACTCGGACCATATAGTCAACATCTTTATTCGTTCGTTCGGGGTTTCCAAAATAGACTCTTAGGTATGTTCTCTCATGAAGTTTAGTACCTGTAATAAATATTCGACCATCTGATTCTATTGCTCGAACAGCTTGAATATTGATGGTTTCATTTTTTGACTCCTCTAGTTCAGGGTTGAAATACCTGAAACACAGGATTGAGAGTTGGTGTGAAGGTTCTACGATGATATTTGAACAGTTTTTGAGATGATCAGCCAAATAAGAAATCATCACAATATCTTTTCGAATAAAATCTGTCAATTGCTGCGCACCATAGTATTTCATGGTAAACCATATTTTGAGTGCACGAAACTCCTTAGAAAGCTCTATGGTATGATTCGATGATTCCCATCGTTCTCCGGGATTTTCTGTGAAGAGATAATCCGGTGAAAAATGGATTGCCTGAGGAATTTCCTTAACCAAAACACAACTTGCTTCAAACGGGACATACATCCACTTATGCGGATTAATGATCACAGAATCCGCTTTATCAACTCCCTTAAATTGTTCTTTCAATTCTTTTAATCTGATGGCGGGGAGACCATATGCACCGTCAACGTGAAACCATAAATCATAGGCTCTGGCGACCTTCGATAGCTCTTCAAGGTTATCTATACTTCCAGTATTCGTTGTACCGGCATTACCTACAAGCAGAAATGGTTTAAATCCATTAGAGATATCAATCTGAATCGTATTGATCAGATTCTCAACATCTATTTGGTATTTTTGATTAACAGGAATTTTTCGAAGACAATTTCTTCCTATGCCAAGAAACACTAAAGCGCGATCTACACTTGAGTGCGTTTGTTCTGAGCAGTAAATAGTAAGTTTCGGAAGTACCTTAACACCATCCATTTCTCTTTCTGGATATTTTGCTGCCAAAGCAAAGTGAATAGCCATGAAATTTGACATGGAGCCACCACTTGTGAGTACACCCTTTGTATGATTTGGCAATAAACAAAATTCAGCAACCCACTTAATAATAAGTTGTTCGAGTTCGGATGCAATGGGAGAGTTGTTCCACTTCAATCCATTTTGATTAAAATAGGCTTTTATGAATTCTGCAAGCGCTCCGATTTTATTTCCACAGCCTGTGATATATGCTCCAAAATTTGGACTAGTGTTTTGATTGAGAAAAGGCAGAACTTCTTTTTCAAAATCAACCAATAATTGACCGAAACTTTCCTGCGAATTAGGAAAATCCATGGATAAGTGTTCTCTAACACTTTCCGGTTGATTGGTCTGAAGTGTTAACCGATCCTTCTCTTTTTCATTTTTTTCTAAAAGCCGCCAAACCTGATCTAGATATTTCTTAAGCTGCGTTGGTTCCATAGAGCTAAAGATATTGGTTCATTTTTTACATATAAAAATCTAGCTTAGCTAGATGGCAGCTTCTTAGCGATATAGATATGAAACAGCGTTTTTCTCAAGTATGGTTGAATTTATTCCAATTTGTAAAAAAACCAGTAGATGGTAGATATCCGAATAATACAAATTTGGAAAAATTTAAGGATGTCTTGTGTTTGGTTGTGATTCAGTTCATTCTTTTGATTCCAGCAAGCATGATTGTTGGCTTAATGGAAGAGTTTGGTGATCTAAACCTACCAGATCATAAGTTGCAAGATCTATTCAAAGAGGTTGGCTATGGTGCAATGTTCTTTCTCGCTGTTATTCTTGCACCATTCTTAGAAGAGCTGATTTTCAGAACTTTCATCACATTTCGAAGATTTTATCCTTTACTTTTTTTTATTGACTCGGGAAGCCCGGAGAACCATAGTAAAAGGGTCAGAAAGTCGCTTAATATTTGGAGCACGTTATTCCCTGTAATGGTGTATGGCTCCACCTTTGTTTTTGGTTATGTCCATGTATTCAATTTTGATGGAGATATAGCTCTATGGAAAGCACCTTTTGCAGTTCTGCCACAGCTTATATTAGGTTTAACACTTGCCTTTACTCGGGTACGTTATGGTCTGGTTTGGAGCATGCTAAACCATGCCATATGGAACCTGATTCCCACTGTGATATTCATTTTCTTTCCGAATGTGATGGAATAGAATCTAGATATAACCTTTTTGTTGAAGCGATTCATGAATTTCTAAGCAAACCCAAGCGTCGGTCGCAGCATATCTTTTTTGACCTTCCGTCAATTCATCGATCTCCCAGTTCGAAACCTGCTGACTTTTGGAGATTCGATGCTCTAAGAAAATAGCTGCCAACTTTCTTACTCCATTATGTCCAATACCCAATTCATTTGCGGTATGGTTCAGGTCAATAAAGCTTTGTGGTGTGAATGAACTTAATCTTTCCAGATCTTTTAAGTCGTCAAGTATGCTAATACCTAATTTGGTGATGCTTGATTCTTCAAGAAGGTCAAAAAGTCTTTTTGGATAACCAATTTTATTAAGCCTAAAAAGAAATGCCTCTTCCTTCTTCGAAAGCTGAACAAGTGCAGTCGGGTTATAATCACCCTTCTTAAAAGTTGGTTTCGTTTCTGTATCAAATCCTAGTAGTGCTTCTTGCTCAAGGATTCGAAGAGCTTCATTGCATTCTTTTTTTGTATTGATTACTCGAATGTCACCTTCAAAAGCCAACAGTGGGAGTTGTTGTATGGCTTCTTTGGTAATATTTTCTGCAAGTGCCTTATTCACTTTCTGTAAACTTTTTGATTTTATATCCAGTGTAACCAACCAACATCGTCATAAATGGACTGATGATGTTAAAGAAGCAAAATGGTAAATAAGTACCTGTTGCTACCCCTAAAACTTGGGAGTGATAGGCACCACAGGTGTTCCATGGAATTAATACAGATGTTACGGTTCCTGAATCTTCTAAGGTACGGCTCAAGTTTTCTGGTGCTAGTCCTTTTTCCCGATAAGTATCCGCATACATCCTTCCGGGAACAACTATGGCCAGGTATTGATCAGATGCCGTTAGATTAAAGAAACCACAAGTTAGTACGGTACTTGAGATGAGGGATCCGGTTGATTTTACTTTAGAGATTATGGCTTGCGCTATACATTTTAACATACCAGAAGCTTCCATTACCCCACCGAAAATCATTGCGGATAAGATGAGCCAAATAGTACCAAGCATTCCATACATCCCCGAACTACTTAAAAGTCCCTGGTTATCTAAGACTTCATTACCAGTGGTGAACAATATGTCCCCAAACAGCGCTTGCATGGAGCCAATGAAGTTTTTAGTAAGTGAGGGAGAAGTTTCGTGGAATTTTTCATAAAACTTACCATCGAAAGCAGCAAGTTCTGAAGTTTGCTTTACCAAGTCAGGTTGAAAGATTAATGCGAAAACACTGCCCAGGATTGTTCCAATGAGCAGAGCGGGCAAGGCAGGCATTTTCTTTACAATAAGCACAACCACAATAACCGGAACAATAAATAGCCAGCCATTGATATTAAAAGTATCTGAGATCGCTGCTAAAATTTCCTGTTTACCTGCAATGGCTCCATCCGCTCCCTGGATTAACCCTATGATTAGGAAAATAATTAGTGAAATAAGTATTGATGGTATCGTGGTAACGGTCATGTATCTGATGTGTGTGAACAGGTCTGTTCCGGCCATTGCGGGAGCAAGATTTGTCGTATCAGACAATGGAGACATCTTATCACCAAAGTAGGCACCTGAAAGAATGGCACCTGCAACTAATCCCTCAGAAATACCTAGGGCTTTTCCAATACCTATTAATGCTATGCCTACGGTTGCGGCCGTTGTCCATGAACTACCGGTAGCAATGGAGACAATTGAACAGACAATGCAAGCAGCCACCAAAAAAATTGTTGGATTTAGTATTTGCAACCCGTAATAAATCATGGCTGGTACTATACCACTTAGCATCCAGGTTCCTGCCAAAGCTCCGATCATCAACAAGATGAGGATTGAAGCCATAGCTGAACTTATGCTCTTTACGATACCTTTTTGAATCTCATCCCATTTATATCCAATACGAATAGCTACTATTGTAGCGACTCCTGCTGAAAGGATGAGTACGATTTGGTTGGATCCACCTAATGCTTCACTTCCAAATATTCCAACGTTCACTACTAAAAGCAGTATTAAGAATACAATTGGAATAAAGGATTGAAGTAGGGAGGGCTGTGGTCTTTCTGTCATTCGCTATTTTCGTCAGCCCTCGAAAATAGAACTTTTCATTAAAACTAGCTAAGATGCCAGCTTAACAAAGTCTATTTCAGTACAATCTACTTTAGCTTTCAAAGCATGCAAAATATTATATAGGCCAAAGAAAGTCCTGTTGAAATAAATGAAATGCCTTGATCCCCGGGCCTGAAGCCTATTCATTTCTGGATCTTTCGAAATTTGATCACCTTTTGCGTAAATCTCATTGAAAAATACATTATCGCTGAAATCAAATACTCCTTCATTGAATGGTCGGGCCAACAAGCGAATTAAATCCGTGAACATCTTCTTGACTATTATTACATCTTTTGCCGGATCAGAAGGTCGAATGATTTCCAGTTGCTTGAAAAGCTCATGAACTCGTTTTTCGTCATTAAGCACGTCATGACTTGCCAATTCAAAATATGCATCATAAAAGTCGTTTGGTATGTATTTGATACATCCAAAATCAATGACACCGAGGTTGTTCTTATCGTCGATAATGAAATTACCAGGGTGAGGGTCTGCATGCATCATTTTCATTACATGCATTTGGTACATGTAAAAGTCCCATAGAATCTGACCGAGTTTATCTCTATCTTCTTGTTTTTGTTCCCTTTTCATCCATGCACCGATGGGTTCACCATCTAACCAATTCATTGTTAAGATTTGCGGGGCACAGAGTTCCGGATAGTATTCGGAGAAAAAGACCCCTTTAAGATCTTTACACTTCTCGGCAAAATCCATAGATTGTTTTAGCTCAAGACTGTAATCAGCTTCCTCCAAAAGCTTCTCTTCTACTTCTTTCATGTATGGATCTACATCCTTACCTCTAACGTTCATTAATCGTAATGCAAAAGGTTTAGCAAGTTTTAAATCACTTTTTATGCTGTCAGCAACCCCTGGATATTGAATCTTAACGGCTAATTGTTTCCCATCTTTTTCAGCCTTGTGGACTTGTCCCATTGAGGCAGCATTGGTGGCGCTTTTTGTGAAAGAGTCAAAGATTTCGTTTGGCTCTTTCCCCAGGTTTTTTTTGAATGTTTTTTTAACTAAAGGATAAGAAAGAGGAGGTGCACTGTATTGAGCCATGGCAAATTTATCGGAGTAAGCTTTAGGTAATACATTCTGATCCATACTAAGAAGCTGTGCCATCTTTAGGGCACTACCCTTAAGCTCGCTTAGCGAATCGTAAATATCCTTTGCATTTTCCTTGTCAAGCGACTCCTTGTCTAATTTGCCTTTTATGGCAGCTTTTCCATAGGCCTTAACATAATTAGCTCCAACTTTTGCTCCGGTACTTACGAACTTGCTGGCTCTTTTTACCTTACTTATAGGGATCCTATCTAACTCTTTTGGCATTTTGATTATGATTTAGAAAATCCCATTTTTTGTAGAAAAAATTTACTTAAATCGAAAATTGAATCAAGGGCAGGAAGCTCTCCGATATCAAATACTGTTCGAGTGGATTTCTCCACAAATACATCCGTATCCTTTGCTTCTGCAGAGTCGTCCTTTACCCAGAACATAAGCAAGGCAATTGAATGAGACCATAAAACCCTTCGATAAGAAGATTGTGTATTTTCTTTCGCCCGATCCGGTAAAAAGTCAAAGGTCTTCGCCCAGTAAATATCTGCTTGAGCAACTGTTTGTTGGGTTTTTTGTAATTCAGGGGGGAGATTATGTGGTTTCTTATCCTCTAGTCTGAATAGAATGAACGACCTATCAGGTTTGAGCAATTCAAGCATCGTGTAGAGGAATGACAGGTGCTTCTCTCTGGCGTCCATTCCTTCAAAATCAGGATCTTTCTGGATAATTTCTAATGTGGATGTGTAGTAGTCATTCCAAATGGAAGCTTCAATATGCTTAAGCGATCCAAAATGTTTGTAAAAGGACTCGTCAGTGATGTCTAAAAAATTTGTGAAAATTCTGACAGTCTCAGGGATTTTACCATGTTCTAAAAGGTAGTCCTGATATCCTTTTTGTATTGATTTTCTCGTAGCGGTTTTTTTAGCCATTTTTTCGTTTTTATAAGTTCTTAAACACTTCTTGAAATAAATAGTTTGCTGTGTCAGCTAATATTTGACCACTACTCGATTTATCTTTCTATATTAGAAATTAATAACCTACTCACCTTTCTTGTGATATGTTCCGCTATGTGAATTTTATCGTATTGCTCCTAGTAAATTTTTTTGCTGAATCCCAATCCTGGAAAGAGGCACAAAAAAATAAAGAAGCATCTCTTGACATTTATTGGTATACCTCGGTTCCCTTCATTTATGAGAATGAGAACGGTGTATTAGAAGGTATAGAATATGATTTACTTGAAAGTTTTAAATCAAATCTCATATCAGAAAAAGGCATAGACCTTCAACTCAATTGGATTAAAGCGGAGGATTTTTCTAATATTCTTGATATCAGCAAAGGTGAACGCGTAAACTTCATTGGAACATCTGCTTTTTCGATCACACAAGAACGAAAAGAGTTTGCACAATTTAGTGAGCCTTATTTGCCAGATGTCACAGTGCTGGTTTCCAGCCAGGGGACTGAAATTGTCCGATCAATGGAAGAAATCAACCGAATGATGAAAAATATGACGGCAGTTACAGTCAAAGATACTAGATATGAAAAGCTTTTGAATGATTTAAAAACAAGGTTTGGTTTGAGCTTTGACATGCTTTACATCAAAAGTGACGAAAATGTGCTCGTAAATATTGCTAAGACTAATGATCGATTTGGATTTATTGATCTCCCTATTTATTTAATGCTTGTACAAAACGGGGGAGAGTTGGTCCGCCAAAACTTTTTTACAGTCAAAGGTCAGGGGTATGGCCTGCTGTTTTCTAAAAAAAGTGACTGGAAAACACCCATTGATGAATTTATCAACTACGCCAGTGACCAAAACATCATCTCAGAAATCACCATTAAATACATGGGGGAGGAGGTATACAATTTTTTGGAGAAATTATATGGAGCAGAAGAGATAGGAACTTCAATTCTGACCAAAGAAAAGGAGCTTCAATTAGAATTGATTAAACAGGCAAATCTACGATTAGAAGAAGAACAGACCTTAAAATCCATTCTAATTATTGGAATCATTATAATTGGTATTTTTCTACTTGTGATCGGTTATTTATTTTATAGAAACCAACGAACCACTCAAGCATTAATCACTCAAAAAGATCAAATATATCTGCACCAGGAGGATATTAAACTCAAAAATGAGCAACTGATTAATCGAAATACTCAGCTGATGTCGATTAACGAAGAAAAAAACCATCTGATTAAAATATTGGCTCATGATATACGTTCCCCACTTTCACAAATCTCAATGATTGCAGATTTATTAAAAAACCCACCTAAAGAAATGGAAGGGAAGAAAGATGAATTCTTGAAGCAGGTCTCCCAAAATGCGACAAGAATCAATGAAATGGTTGTGAAAATTTTGGATGTAGATGGGATCGAAGATAATCGCATGAAAGTATTGAGGGAGCGAATTGATATTAGGGAAATACTGCAAGAGATCAAAACGAGGTATTTAAATGCTGCTATGAAGAAAGAAATTGATTTTAAGGTAAAATCGTGTGAAGATAATTTCATCATGCGAACAGATCATTTATTACTTACCCTTGTTCTTGAGAATCTTGTTTCGAATGCAATCAAATTCTCTCCGAATAAAAAACAGGTGATTTTAGAAGTTGAATGCAAATATGATGAGGTCATTTTTAAGGTATCAGATCAGGGGCCAGGGTTTACAGAAAAAGATAAAGAGTTAGTTTTCAATAAGTTTCAAAAGCTGAGCGCCAAACCAACAGGTGGAGAATCATCCATCGGTTTAGGATTAAGTATAGTGAAGCAATATGTCGGTGAAATGGGAGGAGAGGTATGGTTGGAATCGGAACCGGGAAGTGGCAGTACCTTTTTTGTTAGACTAACAGCATAAATAAAAATGGTGTCAATGATTCATTAACACCATTCAGTATTTAAGAATAAACTAACTAGCCTATTACTGCTCCATTACTTAGGTCAATAGTGTATTCTTTTCCGTTAATATTTAGCAACGCCGTACCGTCACCATTGAAAGTAACCGAAGCTTCAAAGCTGAAATCATTTCCCTGGACGCCAATACCATTCATCGTATATGATGCAGAACCGCCTGCGATCAAGTATCCTTGAGGATCTTCTCCTGTTATTAAGCTCAATAGAAAAGAAGTGCTCAACGAAAGATCCACAACAGTTATATCAGTGTTAGTGCTAAAAGTTCGTTGCTGTCCATTTTTTTCTATTATTTGGCCAGATCTATCTATAGATGAGTTGATCAAATAGTTGCCAAGATTTTCTTGATCAAGGTCCATGGCTACTATCCCTTCAAGAGCACCAGAAGAGGTTAGACGCTGACTTTCTGTGGTGCTTGATGAGCTAAACTCCGTATCAAGGCTCACAGGAACAGCAAATAGACATTCCAGGGTACTTATGTAACTAGCACTATAATTGTAACTAACAAATTCACCATGGTAAGAATCTCCAAACGTTTTGGTTACAGTTTCACCACATTCTGGGAAAAGCATGGATTCCCTTCCATTAATTGATCGTCCATTAACTATTGTTGATTCATATCCAACAGTTCCCAAGTCGGATGCAATGGACATAATATCAGTAGTAAGTGAGCTTGCTACCATTTCAGCGGCATCATCATCAGTTATACCAGTTTCAGGTGCTTCACTATCATCATTACAAGAAATAATAAAAGTGGAAATCACTAAAAGTACGAGTAAGTTTTTAAGGTTTTTCATGGTTTTCTTTATTAAAATTTACGTCTAAGACTTAGTTGATTTGCGAAGGTTTAATCAGGCCAAAATAATTTTAGCAAGTTCCTCACCAACCAAGCTTCCAATGGCGACACCCATGCCCCCCAGTCTTACACCGATGGCCATATTTTCATTGATAGGTTTTACGATTGGCTTTTTATTCTCTCCGAATGCCATGATACCAGACCATTCGGATTCGATGGTAAACGCTTGATTAGGAAGAATTATTCGCGACAAGTCCTCAAGTAACTTATTTTTTACACGCTCATTGACGGCAAGATCGGTTGTCGTTTCTTCAGCTATTGCCAGGTTCCTGGCCCCGCCATAAATGAGCTTTCCATAATAATCCCTGAAATAGTAGTATCCTTCATCATAATGAAAGGTACCTTGAATCTTAAGTGGATCTTCAGGTAAAATGCTCATAACGAGTCCCCTTCCCGGTGTAAGATCTAACTCTTCGTTAAGAATATGCTTTGTAAATGCATTAGTACATATCCCTACCTTTTTAGCAAAAAAGGTAATAGATTGAGTTGCAATTTCTACACCATCATTTTTAAGATGAAAATCAATGACCTCACACCCGGTGTAAATCTTAATACCAAGCGATGAACAATAATCCCAAAGAGAAGAAATAAGCTTTCCAGTATCCAATTGTCCCTCGTATTTATTTTCTATAAGATGGGACACTCCTGAAAAACCAAACTGCTCAATTTTTTCATTAGAGACTTCATATATGTTGTCATTATATCGATAATGAAGAAGTTTATTTATGTCATTGAGTTTATGTAACGTCTCATCACTCTTCTCAAACAGGAGTTCATATCCACCTTTTACCTGAAGGTCAATAGCTTTCTTATCCAGTCTTTTGGTCGTCTTTTCCAGTCCTTGAATTCTGCTCTCCACGAGATTGATCATTCCATCCTCACCGAGAGTATTAATATCATTTAGTAATTCGGAGATACTACCGAAGCATGCAAATCCTGCATTCTTCGTGCTTGCACCGCTTGGCAATAATCCCCTCTCTAAAATGCTCACTTTCAATTTTGGATTGACTTCCTTGAGAGAAGCAGCAGCTGATAACCCCGTAATTCCAGCTCCAATGATGATGATGTCTGATGTTAAGAATGATTGCTTTTCCCAGATGCTTACCATCCCTTTTTTTTGATTTATCTGATTACTAAATTGAAGTATGAAGATAGTATTATCCATGCTTTTTAATTGCCTAATTCTTTATTCCTCGTTGGCTCAATTACAAGGTAAGGTGGTCTATGATCAATACGGATTGGAATTTACTATTCCTGAAAACTGGTTTGGTCAGGAAGGAGATGACGGAATTTACCTAAGTTCCAATACTACCCCTGGTATAGTCATTCTTTCCGTTCATAATTATACTAAGGGTCAATTGGTCCAGAATGCGAAAACAGGACTATCGGAGGCTGATGGGACTTATCTGCAGTTGACAGGATCACTTGAGCAGTTGAATGACGTTTCAGTGGGTGGTTTGTTTGAAGGAACGATCGGATATGAACGTGCAAAAGCGTATATCGTAGGGATAGGCGCTGAGGGTAAGCAATTTGGTGTTTCTATTATATCAGCGGCCAACTCAAGCGTATATACTAAAGCTAATAAAGAAGTCGCTTTAGCATTGTTTGCATCTTTTAAGTTCAAAGAAAAGTCTGCCGCTAGTGAAGCCTCTACAAGTGAGCTCCAAGAATGGATTGACTGGTTAAAAAATGTCAGATTAGTCTATATGGATTCGTATTATTCTTCTGGTAGCGTAGGAGGAGGATACAGCAGCGAGGAACGTATTGATCTTTGTGGAAAAGGTTATTTTAACTTCAGTAGTAGTAATGAAATGACTGTTTCAGGTTCGGGTACTTCTGGGTATAGCCAAGGTGGAGATGCAGGTAATGGAGTCTGGGAGATAATTAAAGGTCTTAATGGACCGGTTTTACATCTCAAATATTATGATGGTCGATTGACTAGTTACGACTTGGAGTACACAGACAATAAGTTGTACCTCAATGGATATCGGTATTTCAGAATTACTGAAGGGGATGAGCGACCGAATTGCTACTAATTATTTGATTCATTTACTTGATAACGTTATCTTTAACAAATAACCACTTCTTCCATGAAATCTATACATCTATTAATTCTATTGTTATTTACCTCGCTATTCTGTGGTGCCCAGAATTGTTTATCACTGGACGCTGCTTCATATAAAGAAATATCAAAGAAATTTCAAAAGGCCAAAACAGATAGTAGACGAATTAGTCTAGCTGAAAACTTGGTACTAGGACAATGTTTTTCAGCAAACCAAATCACAGGAATACTAGACGAATTTGATGATGATTTTTATAAATCAGAATTCCTAAAGACGTATTCAAATACAATTGTCGATTTTCAAAATGTGCAGATCGTTTTTAATTCATTTGACAAAATTTCGAATGCATTGAACTGCTATGAGGTGATTAGGCCAAAAATCTTAGCATGGCTAGAAAACGCTGAGGAGCCTGTTCAATTAATGTCAGATGAAGAATTCAAAGACAAATTCAAGATTGTTAAACTTGAAAAGTATTCTAGTAACAAGAAGAAAAGAATTAGTTTCTTTTTTAAGAATGCCTCTCTTACTTATGCTCAAGTTGAAAAAATTCTAAGTCAATTTCGCTACAATAGTGATAAAAAATGGGTTTTGAAATTGCTATATCCCAATTGCGCAGAAAAGGATGAGTATTACAAATTCACTACTCTTTTTAACTATTCTAGCGACAGAGACGAGATTCTATCATATATAAATCAGCCTTGATACTTTACTCGCACTACTTCTGCTTTTATTTTTACTGAAGTAAGGTATTCAAGCCAAAATAATTGTTGTGCCGATAAATGATCTTTAGGTGATTTTACTTCAATGAATTGATAATCATCGTCTTTCCAAATAAACAGATCGGGGAAGCCCGTACTGTTTTCTTTGGTTTGTTTCGCTATTTCCAAAAGAACTTGTTTAAGCCCTTTTAAGGGAAGCCTATTGATCATTTTTTCAAGTATGGATAAAAGCTGATCATTCCAATAGACAAATCGATTAGCTATCCCTTTGTTCTCTTCATAAATCCTGAAAATGTATTTAAATAGTTGTTTTCGGGTTTTAATGGTTCTTAACCTATTCTCTAATTCTGGCTGTCTGGCATTAAAGAATTCAGGACCTTGCAAATCACTTGGCTGACGTTGAAGAGGATGATGAAAAGTACCATAGTCTTCATTGAAAAGTTCATCCCAAAAAACCATTCCAAATAAGCTTCTCCAAATGAAATTCTCAGCATGGATTCCCAACCACCCATTTTCTATATAATGTTCAAGCACTTGGTGCTCTACTCGATTTTGGCCAACCGCTAATTCCAGAATTTTAGCAGATTGTAGCTTTTTGGTCATACTACGATCAATCCTAATCCCGGATCGGTTAAGATAATCGGAAGCAAATGTTAATTCAGAAGCATTGGATGGTTGTTCAAGGATTTCCTTGGCAATATGAACGGCTTCCTCTGATTCTCTTAGCTTCTCTAAAATCCTTATTTGTCGTTCCCGCGAAGGAGGTTTAATGGTTAGATTATAATAGGTGAGTGCTAATGAGAACTTTTCTTGTTTTTCAAAGTGATTACCTATGAAGATTAGTAACTTCTCTGCAGCTTCTTTCGACCTTGGATGCTTAAGCCATTCATTCCATGGCATTTCCTTAATGAACTCTTCCAGGGGTAGATCTGCCTGAATGATTTCCCTGATCATGCCTTTAAGCTGTGATATATGCATTACACCGAGCGCTTCTTCTCTTTTTTGAAACCACGGTTTGAATTTGTTTTCGTCAAGAGGCTTTAAATGGATGTTACCTACATCCCTGATAACAAATTCAGTCATTTGCTCATACCTATTTCCAAAAAAGAGAAGTTTTAGAAATTCCACTTCCTGATTCTTTTTGACCTCTAGTATTTCTTCTTCATCGTGAAGTGTTAAAATATCTTCCGAGGTGAGTGATAGAAGTAAATCAGCTTTTCGATCTTTTTTATCTAAAAAGTTGAAAAAATGTAAAAGTTCTGCTTTTGTAAATAATCTGAATTGGGAAGGATCATTGCTTTCATTGATATCAATGAATTCATTAAGCAGCAGTTCTTCCTTAGCAGAATCTAAGTTGATGATTTCAGCGTAGTTGATCTTGGTAAGTCGAAAAAAATCACCTCTTCTATTAGAGAGTCTCAAATAAAGACACTGGGCATCCTCGCTTAAATCTCTGAATTGCTGAACGAAGAAATACTCTGGACTTTCAAGCACATGTTCGTAATGCCTAGTGACAAAATCGACGAGATAATTGAAATAATCCAGGTAGTATTTTTCAGGCAATATAATTGGCTGCTTTTGCTGCATATGCTGCCTTAAATTACCAATAAGCGAATTAATTGATGATACGCAGCTTGGCAAAGCTCAGCAGTAACGTCTTTTCTCCTGCTTTTTCGAAATCTACTTTAGCTTTTCTGTTGGCGCCTTGTTCATCAATGGTTGTGACTTTTCCAAATCCAAATTTTGGATGTTCTACTTCCATTCCTACTTCAAGCACGGATGTATCACTTGGCTCAAAATCGGCAGAAGGTGTGTGATTCATTCGTGTGGCAAACTTCTTTGAACTGTTCTCCTTTTTGAGATTATTGACAAAGTTTTTGGTCACGTAATTGATGCCAGGGGAGACAGGATCACTTGAAGAAAATTTCCTGTTCACTCGAACGAATTTCGGATCTACCTCTTCCAAAAATCGGCTGGGCTCACATGTTTTAAGCCTGCCAAATCGATAACGGTTCAGTGCATAACTCATGTATAATTGCTGTTTAGCACGAGTAATCGCTACATAAAATAGCCTTCTTTCTTCTTCCAGGTCTGTGCGGCTGCTAAGCATCATTTGAGATGGGAAAAGCTCTTCCTCCAGGCCAACGATAAAGACATAGTTGAATTCCAAGCCTTTTGCCATGTGAATAGTCATTAAGGTAACAACATCATCACTTTTATTATTTCTGTCTTCATCTGTGAGCAAGGCGACATCTTGCAAGAAAGCCCCCAGACTTTTATCCTCACGTTCAGGATCATCGGTGAACTCTTTGATCGCGTTCAATAACTCCTGGGTATTTTCATACCGGTTCATTCCCTCTATGGTCTTGTCTTCATAGAGTTCCTTTAGTAAACCAGAAGTTTTTGCGATTTGAGAAGCCGTATCATAGGCATCTTTCTTCTCATTCGTCAATCGAAAAGACTTGATGAGTGTCGCAAAATTTTCAACCTGCGTTCCACCTCTGTTCCCAACGAAAGCGGAGGCTTTTTCCATGATTTCCCAAAGTGATTTTTTTTCTTCATTGGCCGCAACAACCATTTTATCAATGGTTCCTGGACCAATACCTCTTTTCGGAAGATTGATGATTCGGCGCATGGCAGCTTCATCATTCGGGTTAACTACGTATCTGAAGTAGGCCAGCAAATCTTTAATTTCTTTGCGCTGATAAAACGAAACACCACCAACGACCCGGTACCTGATGTTATTTCTTCTGAGTGCTTCTTCGATCGCCCTTGACTGACTGTTGGTTCGATAAAGTATGGCAAACTCTTTGTCTGACACGTGGGCTTGCATCTTCTTTTCAAAAATGGCTGATGCTACCAGTTTTCCTTCTTCATTGTCTGAAGTCGCTTTTATCAGCTCTATCAGTTCTCCATCCTGATTATCTGTCCAAACACTTTTCTTTAATTGGGCGGTATTGTTAGTGATGACGGAGTTGGCAGCATTGACGATCGTCTTAGTTGAACGATAGTTCTGCTCTAATCGAATCACTCGTAAATCCGGGTAATCACGCTCGAAGTTTAGAATGTTTTGAATATCAGCACCCCGAAAGGCATAAATGCTTTGAGCATCATCTCCAACTACACATATATTTTGCCGAACAGCAGCTAAGCGCTTTGCAATGAGGTATTGAGAAATATTTGTATCCTGAAACTCATCGATCATTACGTAATGAAATCGCTGCTGATACTTATTCAGCACATCTGGATGCTCCTGAAAAAGGATGTTTGTATTGAAAAGCAGGTCATCGAAATCCATCGCATCGGCAGCGAAACATCGTTCAGAATATGCCCGATAGAGTCTTCCCATTTCTGGTCGCATATTTTGCGTATCATCTTCCAGGTAAATGGGGTTGTTCTGGTATTCTCTCCATGACACCAATCGATTCTTCGCTCCAGATATTCGATTGTATACGATGTTTGGTTTATAGACCTTATCATCGATATTGAATTCTTTTACAATCAACTTAATGAGTGATTTTGAATCATCGGTATCGTAAATAGTGAAATTACTAGGGTAGCCAATTTTGGATGCCTCAGCCCTCAATATTCTTGCAAAAACGGAGTGGAATGTACCCATCCATAAGTTTCTAGCCTCAGCACCAACCATTCGTTCAATTCGGTGTTGCATCTCACGTGCAGCTTTATTGGTAAAGGTGAGTGCCATGATGTTAAATGGATCGATGGAATGGGCCCTAATCAGGTGAGCTATTCGATAGGTAAGAACACGCGTTTTTCCGGATCCAGCACCAGCTATGATCATGCACGGACCTTCGACATTGATGACACCTTCTTTTTGTGGGGGATTAAGTGCTTCTAAGTAATCTTCCTGCGCTTCTGCCATCTAGCAAATCTACCTAGGTACTGAATTAAGCAATGAAAATTCTTGAAAAAGTTACCAACACTGACTGACCTGAAATCAATCCAAGAATTTGAAATAACTATTCAATAGAATAAAGATCAAAAAGCAAAGAAACACGCCTACCTCAATAACCAAAGGTATGTATTTAGGATTGAATTTTTGTTCTTTCACAACAGGTTGTTCTGTTGTCTTCACGCGCTATATGTGATTGATTGGAAGTCAAAACTACTTTAATTGTTAAAATAATATTATCAATTTATTAAAAAATTATCCACAAAATGAAGATTTTATTGTGGATAATTATGCAATTAGGTTTCAATCCTATAGATCAGTCCGTGCAAGTAATCCTTCATGGAATTTCTTAGTCCATAATTCATTACTTGCTAGTTATCATATTATTCATTTGGATATAACTTCCTTGGTATTGGAAGAATCTCGGTTTGTCTTCCATCAATGTAATTCACCTTTTCACCATCGAAAAATGCATCTTCCTCAAGCATGATTCTGATTTCTTTATCCCATTCCTCGATATATACTCCTGCATTAAGCTCAATGGAATAGGCTGTATTTTCAAACAATGGATAATCGCCCTTGCCAGGTACACCTCCTTGCTGATCCCAGAGACCTATTGTAGGACCTGCTCCATGGCCATGAAAGCCAATAGGATGTGTGTAGATTACTCCTTTTAATCCTTCTTCCTCACACTGTTCGAGTGTTGCTTTCAGTATTTCATTTCCATTTCTGCCTGTTTTAAAATTAGAGGTAAGAATGTCCTGCACTCGATTTCCTTTTTTGAATGCATCCTTTAAAAAAGTTGGTACGTTACTTTCACCTTGTTTTAAAACATAGGCATGCTGTTGCGTATCCGTGTTCAGTCTTAGATAAGTAATGCCAAAATCAATATGAAGCAAATCTCCAGGATAAATAATTTCTTGCTCTGGACGCTCAGAAAATGACCTCAAATGGTCAAAAGATTCAGGATCTTTTCGCTGCAATGAAACCGATGGGTGAAACCAAGCAGTAAATCCTAATTCTCTGATTCGATCTCTATACCACCATACCACATCATTCGTTGTGGTAATACCCGGTTGAATTACCTTTTCCGAAAACCCTTCTGCAATGATCTGATGCGCTATACGAACAATGTTCTGATAAACCATCATCTCATTTTCTGTACGCGTTTCCAGCCATCCAATGGCCACATTTTCAGCACTTGTAACTCTTTTTTGATATTTCTCTGGCAGTACTTTCATTAATTGATCATAGTGTGTAGCAGAAATCCCATCTGCCAGCGCGAAGGTTTCTGATTTATTGATCCCGATTTTCTTTGGATCCTTCGAAACAATCATATCTGCAAGGGCTTTCCATTGATCAGGTTGCTCTTCTTTATTCCATACCGTTTCAAACAGATCACCCGTGTTGTATCTTGACATTCCAAATGTTTCTAATGGATGTCCGTCGCCAGGATCATAAGCGATTAACATAGTCGTTCTTCTCGCTGATTGCCATGTCGCAGGTAGTAAAGTTTTGATAATTGGATCTTCATTGTATTCTCTGGCAATGATGATCCACATGTCCATTTCGGATCGTCTCATTATAATAGGTAAAACCGTTTCAACTCGTTCTTCAAGCCAGCTATCAATTACTTCAGCTCTTTGCTTCATTCCCAGCACTTGAGGGGTATATGGATTTTGGGCGATTGCAGTGATTGAAAGAATGCAAAGTAGAGCTGCAGTAAATTTTCTCATGGGTTACGCTATTATTAATGATCTAATATATTCGAATTCTATTTATCAAAATAATAATCTGGCCTATGACCTTTTTTCTAACTTTGCTGGTAATTACATAACCCAATACATGAAATACCTAAACAATTTAACTGAAGGCATTGGAAATACTCCGCTGCTTAAATTAAACAGTGTCAATAAAGGAATAAAAGGAACCATCCTTGTCAAGGTAGAATACTTCAATCCGGGCAACTCTGTTAAAGATCGTATAGCCTTGAAGATGATTGAAGATGCAGAGAAAGAGGGAATCTTGAAACCAGGGGGAACAATTATTGAAGGTACCTCTGGAAACACAGGAATGGGGTTGGCATTAGTAGCCATCTCAAAAGGTTATAAATGTATTTTCACTTTAGCGGATAAGCAAAGCAAAGAGAAGATTGACATATTAAGAGCCGTTGGAGCAGAAGTAATTGTATGTCCTACAAACGTTCCGCCAGATGATCCAAAATCATATTATTCAGTGGCTAGAAAGCTAAATGAAGATATTCCTAATTCATTTTATCCAAATCAGTACGATAACGTTTCAAACACGGCTGCTCACTATGAAACGACTGGACCTGAGATTTGGAACGATACGGAAGGCAAAATCACCCACTACGCAGCGGGAATGGGCACAGGTGGCACAATCAGCGGAACTTCAAAGTATTTGAAAGAGCAAAATGCAGCTATAGTTACCGTAGGTATCGACTCTTATGGATCCGTATTTAAGAAATATAAAGAAACCGGAATCTTTGATGAAAAGGAGATATATCCCTATTTAACCGAAGGGATAGGTGAGGATATTCTTCCAAAGAATGTTGATTTTGACCTGGTTGATCATATTGAAAAGGTGACAGATAAAGATGCTGCAATCATGACAAGACGATTAGCACGTGAAGAAGGTTTATTTATCGGGTGGTCTTGTGGAGCGGCTGTACAGGGTGCATTAGAATATGCTAAGAACAACTTAAAAGAGGAGGATGTAATGGTCATTATTTTGCCGGATCATGGTACCAGATACCTTGGTAAGGTTTACAATGATGATTGGATGAAAGATCATGGTTTCCTGGAAGAGAGAAAATATGCTACGGCAAACGATATCATTTTGCACAGAAATGGATCTTCTCAACTTCTTACCATAGATCAGGATTTAAAGATAGGTGATGCTATCAAACAAATGAACGAAAAGGGCATTGATCAGGCACCGGTTATTCACAAAGACGAATTTGTAGGAAGTATTTCTGATTCTAAGATTTTGTCAAGCCTTATTGATAGTCCAGACATGAAAGATAAAGAAGTAGCTGAGGTAATGGATGGGTCATTTCAGTTTGTTTCTCCTCATGAAACGATAGATGTAATGTCTTCTATGCTAGGAAAAGACAGAAAAGCTGTTTTAGTTCGTGATGAGAGCAACCAGGTTCACATCATTACACAAAGTGATCTTTTGGTTGCAATGACGAATTGATTAATTTTGACTCATACTTAAAATTTCGAACTCTTTACTTGCAATCCCGACTGACCAATAGTCGGGATTTTTTATATGGATTCTAGTCAACCCATTGGAATATTTGATAGTGGAATCGGTGGTCTAACCGTAGCGAGAGCGGTAAAAAAGCAATTACCGAATGAATCAATAATATACTTTGGAGACACAGCCCATCTGCCATATGGTGACAAATCTACTCCTGCGATACAGGCATTCTCCGTAAGAATTGCAGACTTTCTTCTAAAAAGGAATTGTAAGGTCATATTGATCGCTTGCAATTCGGCATCTTCCGCAGCACACGATTTAGTAGTTGAGTTTGTAGGAAAAAAGACAAAAGTCTTTGATGTAATTAATCCAACAGTCGATTATATCAGGGAGAATCATAGTGATGATAAAATCGGATTAATTGGAACCAAGCAGACGGTTTCTACAGGGGTTTATAAGAAGAAAATTGAAGAACTTAATCGAAATATTCAGTTGGTGTCTTTAGCAACTCCTTTGTTAGTTCCCATGATCGAGGAAGGCATCCACTCGGATCAGATAAGTAGCAGTATCATTGAAAAATACTTGTCTAACGAAACCCTTTCCGGTATTGATAGCCTTATACTTGGGTGTACGCATTACCCTATCATAAAAGATCAAATTAAATCCTTTTACAGCAGCTATAAGAAGAAAATTGAAGTGATAGATTCTGCAGATACGGTTGCAAAGGCATTGAAATCTTATTTGGAATTTAATCAACTCATTTCGAAAAGAACTGTGCATGAAGACCAGTTTTACGTATCTGATTACACTTCGTCTTTTGAAAGTACGACCCGGCTATTTTTTGGGGCTAAGGTTCCGTTAGAGAGGATTCCTATTTGGGATGAATTCAACTAATATTACATCATGAAGTGGATAAACCTGATTGTGTCATTTGTTTTGGTTGGTTGTTCAGTAACAAGGACCTCAAAACCTATACATCCTTATCAGGGCAATTCTATCGGTTGTGGTAATTTCATCGTGTATAAATTAACTGAGGACAATACAGGGTATGTATCTATTGCGTTCAATACCAAAAGTGTTGAACTTGAAAAGTTTCAGGCCTATGGCGTTGGCAAAACTGATATCCTGGAAATTAAAAAGAAGCAGTACAAAGGGTCTATAAGTGCCTCCATCTGCAATGATGTGATGATCGAAAAACCCGATCTTATCTTGGAGGAATCTCCTAGACAGGGGGTTTTAGAAATCATAATAGCAGAAGATGAATTAGAAAAGGCTAAGAATAATAAAGGCTACAAGGTAACCATTGTACTTAAAAAGGTGTTGTTTGAAAAGTCTATAATTGACTATCTGAGAATTGAAGATGTTTATGTAGGCTGGTTACCCGGATAATTAGACTATTTAGCAGTGATTACTTTCTTATTCTATCTGACATTTTTATTGCTTTTTGTGGTGGTTGCAGTATATGCCGAACGCAAAACAGCTGCATTCATCCAGAATCGATTGGGGCCAATGGTCGTTGGTCCTAAAGGGGTTTTGCAAACCATTGCAGATCTATTCAAGATGCTGCAGAAAGAAGACATCAAAGCAACAGCCATTGATAAAATTCCATTTTTAATTGCACCAATAATCGTTTTTGCTGCTGTTTTTGCCGGATATGCTGTTTTACCAATGAATGAGGAGGTTTCTGGATCTGAAATATCAACTGGTCTTTTCTTTTTGCTGGCGATTATTTCTTTGGACGTATTAGGTATTCTGATGGCAGGTTGGGCATCCAACAATAAGTACAGTCTATTTGGTGCGATGCGTTCAGTAGCTCAGATTGTTAGCTATGAAATACCCCTTGGGCTAAGTGTTTTAGCTGTTGTTATCGTAAATGGAACACTTAACCTTCAAAAAATGAGCGTACTTCAGGTAGGCAATGGGATTTTAAGCTGGAACATTATTCAATATCCAGTGCTAGTTGTCCCTTTTGTTATTTTTTTTATTTGTGGATTAGCCGAATCCAATCGTGCACCTTTTGATCTGCCAGAAGCTGAGTCAGAATTGATTGGCGGTTACCATACAGAATATTCTGGTTTTAGATGGGGCATGTTTATGCTTTCCGAATATGGCATGATGCTTCTCTTATCCATTTTAGGAGCTATTTTATTTTTTGGCGGATGGAATTCTCCATTTCCAAACATTGGTTCTTGGAAATTGTATGAGATCACTTCTGGTATGATTTGGGGAACATTCTGGTTGCTTGCTAAAGCCTCTTTTCTGATTTTTATTCAAATGTGGGTTCGATGGACACTACCCAGATTGCGTGTAGATCAGCTTATGAGCTTGTCATGGAGGTACCTAACTCCTTTATCCATATTAATGCTATTCTTTAGTTCACTTTGGAAATTATGGACACTTAATTGATGGGCTACTTAGCTAACATATCGACGGGAATAAAAACAACAGCTAAGGGGATGTCATTGGCTATTAAGTATTTTTTTGACGCAAGAAAAAAGCGCAAAAAGGAGTGGCTTACAGAGGATAACTACTTCGAGAAGGCTGATGGTACTTTTACTGTACAATACCCTAAAGAATCGATCCCTGTTCCGGATCATGGCAGATATCAGCTACACAATGAAATAGATGATTGTATTGTCTGTGATAAATGTGCAAAGATCTGCCCGGTCGATTGCATAGATATTGAACCTGTCAGGTCACCTGAGGTTTTCGGTCACACTTCAGACGGAACTCCACTTCGCATCCATGCAGCAAAGTTTGACATTGACATGGCCAAATGTTGTTTTTGTGGTTTGTGCACGGTGGTTTGCCCTACAGAATGTTTAACAATGACAAAGGAATATGATTTCAGTACAGCAGATATTCTGGATCATAATTTTTCATTCAGTAAAATGAGTGATCATGAAATTGCAGAGAAGAAAAAAGAGTTTGAGGACTATCAGGCTGAGAAAAACAAGCAGAACGAAAAGCTACCGGATATAGGTAAAACGCCTTCGGCTAAACCAGTCATGAAACCGAGAGTAAAAACTGATTCCAAAACAGAAACAGAATCCGGAACAAAACCGGTTTTTAAACCAAAGATTAAACCGGTTATTAAGTCTGATGAGGAATCCACCACTTCAAATGATGAAAAGAAAGATGAACAGGTAAAAAAACCAAACAAGCCCGTCTTTAGACCAAAGATCCCTAAAAAGAAATGATGATGGCTATTCAAATATTAATAGGATTAATGATCCTTTTTGGTGTGACTGTTATCATTATTTCCAGAAACATCATTCATGCGGCCTATGCGTTATCCCTTTCCTTACTTGGAATTGCAGGTGTTTATGTCTTATTAGGTGCGGAGCTTTTAGCCGTGGTGCAAGTACTACTGTATGCAGGTGGAGTGGTGATTCTTTTAGTTTTTGGTGTAATGATGACTAGTAGATTGAGAGGAGAGAAAGTGCTTTCTGAATCAAAATATCAGTTACTAGCTGCGATTACTTCCATTTTATTGTTTCTACTCCTCATAATGGGTATTTCATCTGCTGATTTATCAAAGAGTCAATATGCAGTTGTCGAAAATCAAATAGAAAGTATCGGCATAGATTTCTTAACGGATCATTTGGTGGCTTTTGAACTGATAGCATTTATTCTACTGGTGGTATTAGTTGGAGCGTCCTATCTAGCAAAAATGTCTTCCAATGAGTGAAGAACTGATACAGTATTATCTATACCTGGCTGCATTTTTATTTAGTGCAGGTGTATATGTTGTACTTTCAAAACGAAATCTAATTTTCATTTTAATAGGAGTAGAGTTGATATTGAATAGCGCCAATGTAATCCTAGCCACGTTTTCTCAGTTCGATCCTAACCTCAACGGGCAGATTTTTGCCATTTTTTCGGTTGTATTGACTGTTTGTGAAGTTTCAATTGCTCTGGCTATTCTTTTGAATATCTATCGTAATCATAAGGTTTCAAACTTGGATGAATTACAGGAGGTGACCAATGACTAGTTTCTGGTTCTATCTTTTATTACCAATACTACCACTGTTCGGTGGGCTATTAGGGTATCTGATTTCTAATAGATCAGCGATAATAGCTACCTCTTCTACTTTTGGTTCATCCCTTTTGGCTCTTATTGGATATGTATCCTTTGTAGAACCACTTGTTTTTTCTACGGAATGGATACCGGGTATTGAGGCTTCTATACGAATTGATAAAGCCAGTCTATTACTTATTTGCCTGGTTGCCTTTATCTCTTTTCTGGTTCAGCTTTTTTCACTTGAGTATATGAAAGAAGACCCTGGAAATAATCGATATTCTTCTAAGCTAGGGTTTTTCGTCTTTTCCATGATAGGGCTATTAATGGCAGAAAATTTATTGCTGCTGTTCGTTTTCTGGGAACTCGTGGGTTTTTCTTCTTACTTGTTGATCGGTTTTTGGTACAAAAAAGAAGGAGTATCATCATCTGCCAGAGTAGCCTTTATGGTGAATCGAGTAGCAGATGCGGCGTTATTAGCAGGAATTTTATTATTATATACTGAAACCAAGAACCTATCTATTCTAGCTCAACCTGAGGATTTTTCACTTCTTACTTCTTTACTCATTGCAATTGGAGCATTTGGTAAATCTGCTCAGATTCCGTTTTCCGGGTGGTTAACAAAAGCGATGGTAGGACCAACACCAGTTTCAGCATTAATTCATGCTGCTACCATGGTGGCAGCAGGTGTTTATTTGCTTTTTAGAGTTGCCCCCTTTTTACATCCTGATGCTTTGGTTATTATCACAGTAATTGGAACTTTAACCGCCGTATATGGAGCAGTTTCTGCCATTACTCAATTTGACATTAAGAAGATATTAGCCTATTCCACAATTTCTCAATTAGGTTACATGATAATGGGAATAGGAGTAGGAGCAGCGGAGGCCTCCCTGTTTCATTTATTCACTCATGCATTTTTCAAGGCAGGTTTATTTCTTGGGGCTGCTTCAGTAATTCATTATTTGCATAAAATCCATGTGCATGATGCACAGGATATTCGAATCATGGGTGGGCTTAAGCATCGAATTCCCTGGACGTACCGATCTGTTTTGGTTTGTGGGTTTGCCCTTGCAGGATTACCCTTTTTTTCTGGCTTTATGTCCAAGGACGGTATTTTTTTGGCATCTTGGGAGTTTGCAAGCGAAATGGGCACTTGGGCCTATTTAATCCCTGATCTCGGATTAATCACCGCTTTGCTAACTGCCTTTTATGTAGGCCGAATGATTTTGTTGGTTTTTTGGGGACGGGAGCGATTTCTAGATGCGGTAACTGTCAAAGAGTCAAAAGTTTTCGTCGTTCCCTTAATCATTTTATCATTATTCTCCTTTTGGATTTTCCATGACTGGAATCCACTCTCTCATCAAGGCTGGATACTATCAATTTTGGATATAGATACGCTTCATAAAAATGCTGGAAGTTTGATGCCATTCTTATCTATTCTGCTGGCATTATCCGGGATGGTATTAGCGTACTCTTTTTTCAAACCTGGAACAGAATATGCAAACAAGGTCTCAAGAATTGGAGAACCTGTTTCAAAAAGTGGAAGACTTGTTTTTCATGGATTCTATCTAACACAATTGTATGAACAGATTGGAGTCGTTTCCCAAGTTACCTCCGAAAAGCTAGCATTAATTGATAGAAAACTCATTGATCCTATGATTCACTTGTTTTCAGTCTCTGCTATCGTATTTTCTAAAGCACTTGCTTTGGTAGATCGATTTATCGTAGATGGTACCGTGAATTTTGTGGCCTATTTTTCAGCCTTTATTGGAAGAAGGTTTGCTGGTCTTAGTTCAAGAGATGGTCAATCACAATTGGGCTGGCTCTTATTAATGGTTATTTTGATTTTAATCTATATCCTCTTTTTTTAGCCTGCTGAATGCAAAGTATCCTATCCTATATTTTTCTATTTCCCCTGATCGTAGCACTATTGATGCTATTTATTCCGAATGATAGGCAAAAGACCTTTAGAAGTTTAACAGTTTCTGCGATTTTGGTTCAATTAATTTTATCTATCATTCTATGGGCTGATTTTGATAAAACTTTATCCCCAACAAAATGGTCCAATGCCTTTCAGTTTGTAGAAAAAGTGGATTGGATAAACCTCTCGGTTGGGTCGATTGGTAATTTTAAGATGGATTATTTTCTCGGAGTAGATGGAATGAGTCTGCCACTCGTTGTACTAACCGCATTTATTTTGCTAATAGGTGCCATTTCCTCATGGAATATTCAAACGAAAGTAAAAGGCTATTTTGTTTTATACCTGATCCTCAGCAGTAGCATAGTCGGATGTTTCATTGCTCTTGATTTCTTTCTTTTCTATTTGTGCTTCGAGTTCATGCTGCTACCTATGTTCTTTTTGATAGGTATTTGGGGAGGAAAACGAAGGTCTTACGCTTCCATCAAGTTTTTTCTTTATACACTTCTCGGGTCATTGTTCATACTCATTGTGATGATAATGCTGTATATGGGCGTAGAAGAAAATGGTATCAATTCCTTCAGCCTTGTGGCCATGATGGATGGATCATATACCAATGACTCTGTACTTAGGCTAGATGCCAATGATTTGATATTGGGAGTGCCTGCTAGAGTACTTGCATTTATTTTCCTCTTAATTGGCTTTGGCATCAAACTACCTAGTGTGCCAGTTCATACATGGCTTCCTGATGCCCATGTAGAAGCTCCAACACCTATTTCTGTTGTATTGGCTGGTCTTTTGTTAAAAGTCGGAGCCTACGGCCTTTTTCGGATACTATATGGTATTTTCCCTGATATTGCCATTGATTATGCTGGATGGATTGCCTTTTTTGGTGTCTTATCCATCCTTTACGGAGGCATGAATGCGTTGGCGCAAAGAGACTTGAAGCGAATGGTCGCTTATTCATCCGTTTCTCACATGGGATTTGTTTTAGTTGGATTAGCTTCTTTAACTTCAGCAGGTTTGTCAGGGGCACTTTTTCACATGATTTCTCATGGCCTTATATCACCCGCGTTATTCCTGATTGCTGGGGTTATTTATGATCGCACACAAAACCGCACCATGGATTGTTTTAGTGGTTTAGCGAGTAAAATGCCTACTTACACTTTTTTTGTCGCGTTATTTTTCTTTGCTGGCCTGGGCCTTCCAGGGATGTCAGGCTTTGTCGGAGAATTGATGGTTCTAATGGGCGCATTCGCTAGTGATGATTTGACACTATGGGTTGGAATGCTAGCTATCATAGGAATTATTATTTCAGCCGCCTACTTTTTGTGGACCATTCAACGGATGTTTTTTGGCCAATACTTTGTCAGAGAATCATCCTGGGAAAGTAAAATGGTTGACCTTACGGTGAGGGAAAAGATATTGTTTATCCCACTTGCTGTATTCGTGATTCTTCTCGGAATATTTCCTCGCTTGATTTTGGATTATTCAGGTGAGACCATCGAGTTCTTTATTCAGCATATCAGCAACCACAGGCCATGAAACTTCAAGATCAACTTCATGAGATCTTGCAAGACCTTTCAATCGTTGGATCAGAATCTATACTGATAGTCGGAGCAACTATGATTTTGATTATTGGTCTTATCAAACCAAATCAATGGCTTATCAAAGGACTATTCTTAGCACTGCTTGTAAGTTCATTAGTTCTGAACCTTCAAATCGAGCAGGGTGGACTTTTTCTTTCAGATAGCCTATTCTTAAATAAGGAAATAGTAAGCTTTGAATCGATCTTCATATTATTTGGAGCCTTGCTTTTGGTATTTCCAAGAAAACATCATGTGACAGAATTTTACTTTTTCATCCTTGCACTTTTGGTTGGCTCAATATTCATGATGAAGGCTAATAGCTTGCTGATTATCTACTTATCCATCGAATTGGTCTCATTCGTTTCTTACATCCTTACAAGTTTTACTTTTCAGAAGGATGGTCATGAAGCAGGAATAAAGTACTTATTATTCGGTGCACTTAGCTCTGCTATTCTGTTGATAGGTCTTGGCCTTATTTATGGTTCCACTGAGACATTTTACATTACAGAGTGGAATTCAGCCATATTTTCTGATCTTCTGCCTCAAATAGGTGCACTATTTCTGGTTTTTGGTTTATTCTTCAAGTGTGCAATTTTTCCGTTTCATATCTGGACCCCTGCTACCTATCAATCAGGACCCATAGATGCCATTGCACTTTTCTCAATCGTTCCTAAACTGGCTGGATTGATCCTACTTAAGCGGGTTTATTTCAGTATGGCTATAGGTTATACTCATTGGTTTACCATTCTAATACTATCTCTCGGTATTTTAAACATTCTTATCGGAACGCTTGGTGCCTTAAAGCAAACCAATACCAGGAGAATGATAAGTTTTGGATCAATTGCTTATTCTGGTTTCCTATTGGGATTGATATTCACTCCGGTAGATAGTTATCAAGATACATTTTGGTTCTATGCTGTGGTTTATGGCCTCATGAATGTTACAGTATTTTTCCTGATTGGACAGTACGAGTCTCAATCGATCCATACAAATGAACAGTATGTATCGACTCGTAATCAGGTATCTATGGCCGTAGTTTTAACGACTGTAATGGTCTCACTCGTTGGAATTCCGCCTGTAGCGGGTTTTACAGCCAAGCTTTTGTTATTCTCCTCCTTTTATGAAATTTTTATTGATACAGGTTCCACAATAGCAATTACTTACTTGCTGGTGTCAGTTTTTGCCACCGTGGCTTCACTATTCTTTTATCTGAGAGTTCCATTTTATGTCTTCCTGTCCAAGCCAAAGAATATGAATGCAGAATTATCTATTGTTTTTTCTCGAAGGTCGAAAATTTTGGCAACTATTTTAGGTATTACCTTGTTATTGTTGTTCTTTGTACCTAAGATGGTTTTAAGTCTTCAATCTCTGTTGAACAACGTCAATGAGTGATCCAATCAAACACGAATGTGGCATAGTCCACTTACGCCTTCGAAAACCACTTCAACATTACATTGATAAATACGGAACACCTGCTTACGCAGCTAAGAAGATGTATTTATTGATGAAAAAGCAGAGCAATAGGGGACAGGATGGAGTTGGTGTAGCAAATATTAAAATGGATCTACCCCCAGGTTATCGTTACATCAGTAGATATCGTAATATAGATGGAAACCCCATTGAATCCATTTTCACCAAAATCAGCAGAAAGTACGATAAGGCAAAAAAACTTTCTAAAGAAAACTTCAAGAATGCTTCGTGGCTGAAAGAAAATTTTGCATTTACCGGAGAAACGTGGTTGGGTCACCTGAGGTACGGAACCCATGGTAAAAACAGCATTGAGAATTGTCATCCTTTCCTAAGGCAAAATAACTGGAGAAGCCGAAACTTAGTGATGGCTGGGAATTTTAACATGACTAACGTTGATGAGCTCTTCGACAAGTTAGTGGAGTTAGGCCAGTTTCCGAAAGAGAAAGTAGATACGGTGACTGTCATGGAAAAGATTGGTCACTTCATAGACGAAGAGAACCAACGAATTTTTGATAAATACAAGGATACCTTCTCCAATGAAGAGATCACGTATAAGATCGAGGAAGAGATCAACCTGCAACGAGTCCTGGAAAGATCATGCAGAGACTTTGATGGTGGATATACGATGGCAGGTATTCTGGGTTTTGGAGCTTCATTTGTAGCAAGGGATCCGGCAGGTATTAGACCTGCGTATTACTATGCTGATGACGAAGTAATAGTGGTCGCCTCTGAAAAACCGGCGATAAAAACGGCCTTTGGTTGTGAGTACTCGGATATTAAAGAAATTACACCTGGGTTTGCCTTAATCATACATAAGTCAGGAGAATTCGAAGAGAGACAGTTTATTCAACAACTACCCAGAAAATCCTGCAGTTTTGAAAGGATCTATTTTTCCAGAGGAACCGATCCGGATATTTATTATGAACGAAGAAAGCTTGGTGAATTACTGGTACCTCAGGTCTTGAAAGCAATCAACTTTGATCTAAAAAATACGGTTTTCTCCTATATTCCAAATACGGCCGAGACTTCCTTTTTAGGTCTTATGCGAGGCATAGATAATTACCTGATCCAAAAGAGAAAAGAGGTAATCCTTGATGGCAAACCCTCGGCCGATTCCATTGAGCAAATGCTTGATTTTCAACCAAGAGTTGAAAAACTGGTGCTCAAAGATGCAAAACTCAGAACCTTCATTACAGATGACGACAACAGGGATGAGTTAGTATCTCATGTATATGATACAACGTATGAGGTGATTCGTAAAGGTGCAGATACCTTAGTTGTGATTGATGACAGTATTGTTAGAGGAACAACACTAGAAAAAAGCATTCTTACCCTTCTGGATAGATTGGAGCCAAAGAAAATAGTGATTGTTTCTTCTGCACCTCAGATAAGATTTCCAGATTGCTACGGTATAGATATGAGTAAAATGAGGGAATTCCTCGCTTTTCGTGCAATGATCGAATTGCTCAAAGAGAGAGAGCAGGAATACCTTTTAGATGAAGTTTTTGATAAATGTCTTGCAAGTCAGGATTCATCCATCAATTATGTGAATGAGCTATACGATCAATTTACTCAGGAAGAGATTTCGAAAAAAATCTCTGAAATTGTTGTGCCTAAGGACATGAAGGCAGAAGTGGAGGTAGTATATCAGACAGTAGATAATCTACACAAAGCGTGCCCTAACCACTTGGGAGACTGGTACTTTACTGGTGATTATCCGACTCCTGGCGGGAATAGAGTCGTCAATAAAGCCTTTATTAACTTCATGAAAGGAGTTGAAGTCAGGGCTTACTGATCATATTAAACTGAAAAGCTTTCACCACAACCACAAGTGCGTGAAGCGTTGGGGTTTACAAATTGAAAGCCTTTTCCATTGAGGCCATCGGAAAAATCAAGGGTGGTACCTAATAAATACAACAGACTTTTTTTGTCTACCAAAATCTTCACCCCTTTATCTTCGAATACTTCATCAGCATCCTGTATTTCGGGATCAAATGAAAGATCATACATCAATCCAGAACAACCACCACCTTTGACAGACACTCTGATATTGTGATCTATTGTTTTTCCTTCTTTTGCTAGCAAGGTAGTTATTTCTTCTTTCGCTTTATCCGTAACGTTGATCATTAGGCAACAGGGTTTAATACAATACTAAATACAGTAATATTATTTATATCTCGACCATAATAGAGTTTATCCATGGCATCATACATATTCTTTGCACGGAAGTAGGAGGTCTGTAACTCATTCATTCCTTTAGTCATCCATTGTATGGTAAATGAGCTTTCTTTTTCCTTATGTGTTCGTACATAATCAAGCATTTTGTGCAATGCATCCGTCTTATCAAAGCCAGTGATGGTTTTAAAAAGAAACGATTGATTGTGACGCGGATTGATAGTAATCAAGTCGAGCTTAACTTTTCCATCGTTATTGGAAAATTCAAAAATCACTTCATCACTCCTCAGACCCAAAAAGTTTTTAATCTCATTTTGGATCTTAGCGGACTCAACATGTATGTCTGGTCTTATCTCCATGGTAATTATTTGGTACAACTTAGCAGATCATCTGAAAGTTCCTGCATTTTTGCAAAAGTACTAACAGATAAATCAAATGTGGAAAAACGTAGAACATATAGGTATTGCCGTGAGCAATCTAAGTGAAGCAAATGATCTTTTTAAAACACTTTTTAACAAAGATTCCTACAAAGAGGAGGTTGTGGATTCAGAACAAGTAACGACTTCATTCTTCCAATTGGGAGAAACGAAAATTGAATTATTAGAAGGAGGTACTGATAGTGCTATCGCAAAATTCATTGATAAAAAAGGCCAGGGAATCCATCATATCGCCTTTGAGGTGGAGGATATCTATGCTGAAATGGAGCGGTTAAAGAAAGAAGGATTTCATATACTAAGTGAAAAGCCAAAAAAGGGGGCAGATAACAAACTTGTATGTTTTGTTCACCCCAAAACAGCCAACGGAGTTTTAGTTGAGCTATGTCAGGAAATTAGAGATTAGCTTAAAATAAAAGCAAATTAAAGCGATGGATCAATAAAATATATGGCTGAAGAAAAAAGAACGGAGATCGGAGAACTTGGAGAGTTTGGTTTGATCGAACGAATTACCAAAGGAATAGAACCACAACATAAGGAAACCGTAAAGGGCATTGGAGATGATGCTGCAGTTTTTGATTTGGGAGAAAACTTTCTTCTCATGAGTTCAGACATGTTGCTGGAGGGGGTTCATTTTGATCTTTCGTATATGCCATTGCAACACCTTGGTTACAAAGCGATTGCTGTCAATGTATCTGATATTGCCGCAATGAATGGACTACCAAAGCAAGTCACTGTGAACCTGGGTTTAAGTAATCGATTTTCAGTGGAGGCTGTAGAGGCCATTTATGAGGGGATTAAATCAGCCTGCAAGGAGTACAAAGTAGATTTAGTAGGAGGTGACACAACCTCTTCTCAGGCTGGCCTTGTAATATCTGTAACAGCCTTAGGAACTGTAAGCAAAAAGGAAGTAGTGTTTAGAAACGGCGCGAGGGAAAGCGATATTTTATGCGTAACAGGAGATCTGGGAGGTGCCTTCGTTGGTCTTCAGGTTTTGGAGCGAGAAAAACAAGAGTTTTTAGCTAACCCGGACATGCAGCCGAAGTTGGAGAAGTATGAATATGTTGTGGGTCGTCAACTAAAACCCAAGGCTAGGATGGACATCATTCACGAGTTAAAAGATTTGGAAATCCAACCCACTGCCATGATTGATGTTTCTGATGGATTGGCTTCAGACGTTTTTCACCTCTGTAAACAATCAAATCTGGGGGTAGCCATTTATGAAGATAAACTGCCTATTGAAAAGCAAGCGTATGAAACGGCCGCTGAGTTTAGCATCGATCCGAATGCTTGTGCGCTAAATGGAGGTGAGGATTACGAACTGCTATTTACCATCACTCAGGAAGATTTTGACAAAATAAAAAATCACTCAGATATCCATACCATTGGGTACATGCAGGCTAAATCTAAAGGAAAGACCTTTGTTACAAGGAATCAAAATGTAGTTGAGCTTCAAGCACAAGGATGGAAACATTTTTGATTATGGGAGAGTTTGCACCCTAATTTTAAAGAATAATTTAACGGTTTTGTCTAAGTATAATCACCTAACTCAGATTATAACTGTCTGACAACCCGTATTTTAGTACTTTAAGGTAAACTTTCATCAGACTCACTAGTATCCATGGAAATAACTACTCTACAAAGGAAGGCAAGATTGATTCTTGCTTTTTCATTTATTGTATCAAGCCAGTTTCTTTTTTCACAGGAATTTTCTGCTGGAATAAATGTTGAGAATCCCAATCCAAATGCCGTGTTGCATTTGGTATCCCCGGGAAATAATCAAGGGCTACTCATACCTAGTTTAACAACAGCCCAGAGGGAACAAATGAACCTTGATGCAGATGATGAAGGCTTAATGGTTTATGATGAGGATATTGACAGGTTCTTCTTTTGGAATCAGACGGGATGGACACAAATAAATGTGGGGAATAGCACTGGAATCAGTTCGGTCACTTCAGATGGAACATTAACAGGAGATGGTACAGGCACTACCCCGCTTGGAGTGAATGTAGGTACAGGCCCCAATCAAATACTAGGACTCGATGGATCTGGAAATCTACCTGCAGTTGATGGTAGTAATCTTTTGAATCTCAATGATGGAGATAATGATCCGACAAATGAAAATCAGACAGTTAGTGCGGGAACAGGTATTACCGTAGCTCAGACCGGACAAGATTTTGAAGTCACTAACTCCGCACCTGATCAAGTAGTTTCCATAGCAGATGCAGGTACTGGAAACGTTACCGTGGGTGGTACATATCCTAATTTCACATTAGATGTGGTCGGATCTACGGATGATCAGACGGCTACAGAAGTACCTGTAACGCCTGCAGGAAATCTTGCTGCCTCAGATGTACAAGCAGCACTTATTGAGTTACAAGGAGGCATAGATACGAATGAGGGCTCTATATCAACAAATGCTAGTGATATATCTCTCAATGCTACAGATATTGCAACTAATACCACTGGTATAGCTACTAACACAACCAACATTTCATCGAACACCGCTGCTTCAGGTACAAACGCCACATCGATAGGAAATTTGGAGACCTTGAGCGGAGCTGGAGCTGAAGCTACAGATTTAGGGACAGGATTCACTGGTACAACAATCCAAGACAACAGGACAATCACAGGTGCATTGCAGGATTTAGAGACGGCTGTAGAGAGTGTGGGTGTACCATCAGCAAATGTGGTGACTTATGATAACACAGGTAACAATGTAATAACTACAGGAACAGTACAGTCAGCACTTGGGGAAGTTGATGGTGCTGTAGACACAAATACTGGTAATATCACTGCGAATACATCCAACATTAGTACGAATGCAACTGATATATCTAATAACACCACAGCGATCGGCACAAACACGACCAACATTGCTACCAATACAACAGATATAGCTAATAATGCAACCACCATTGGAAGTAATTCGACTTCTATAGGAAACCTCGAATCTCTCAGTGGAGCGGGAGCCAATGCGACAAATCTTGGAACATTCACAGGATCCACTATCTCAGATAATACCACAACTAAAGGCGCACTTCAAGAATTGGAAACGGTTGTAGAGGGCATTGGTGCTCCAACAATTGTCTCTACCGATGTAGGGAATCTAATTACTGTAGGAGCAGATGATGGTGCATTTTTAAACTCGGTTGACGATGGTGACAGTGATCCATTGAACGAGATCCAGGATGCGACCGCCGTAGCGTATG
>CAYWOQ010000001.1:0-104753 GCA_964459925.1 uncultured Roseivirgaceae bacterium | reverse complement strand
GACCGCCGTAGCGTATGATCCAACGGGTGACAACATCATCACGACCTCCGATGTGCAAGCGGCGATCAAAGAGCTGGACGTTGCGGTGAATGCTTCGACACTTTCCTCAGGTAGCGGTATTACCATTGATGGAACACAGAACGTTGATCTAGGCGGAAACTTGGATGCACCAGCTACAATCACAACAGCTGCCGGTCTCGATCTGTCAGTTGATGGAGCAGGTCAGTTCATTTCCAATGCGGGAGTAACCAGCCTTCAGAGCAATACCATCAACCTGGGTGATGCTGCAGGAGATGTGATCAATGCAGTCGGATCTCTGAACTTAAACCAAGACCTGGTCTTTAATGAAGCTACTAATGACCTGACCATCGCTGTGGCGGATCAAGGAAGTGCGGCTGTTACAGTAGGAATTCCAGATTTAAGTGGTGGAGCACCTGGTGACTTTGTGTTTACTACACATGCACAAACCTTTTCTCTAAAGCAATTTTTCGATTTCTCCAATTTCTTTATTGATGATGGTAATCCAACGCGAAGGGCACGATTTGAATTAAATGGAATTACGGCTGGAACTGATAGGGTTTATGATTTACCTGATCAAGATGGTACCATTGCTCTAACAAGTGATCTGACAGGAGCTGGTCTTTGGACAGACGCTGCTCCAGACATCTACTACAATACTGGAAATGTCGGAATTGGTACTACTGCGCCAAATGCTTCATTACAAATCGGAAATGCATTCACATTTGAACGATTTGTAGACAACTCCGAATCTATTAATTCAGATGTGATTGCATCAAACATTCGGTTCGATAAAACAAGTCCGACAGAGCAAGATATTTTTCGTATAGATGCTGGTCAGGCGAGTATAATATCTCTGGAGAATGGTAACATTTCCTTTCTAAGGGTCTTAACTGGAGCTGCAAACTCTCAAGTTCTTGTAGGAACTCAAATTGATAATTGGATGGACATGGAAAATGATGGTACTGTAACGGTAACTAACTCACTAGGAGTCGGCCAAAATATTTTCTTTCCCGAAGGAACTGATCATACCATCGAAGTTGAAGCGTCTACCAGTGGCGCAGGAAATAATTTATTGATAGGGGCAGCTGATGGACAAACAAGTGTTGGTGATGGTGGAAGTGCGATTCTTTTTGGTGGTGCTGGTTTTGATTTTGGGGGCATTGTGAATCTTGCTGGTGGGGCTGCTACTAATGCCAGTGGAATAGGTGGTGATATTCAACTTACTCCTGGAACTGGCCCCAATCCGGCTAATAATGGAATCGTCGAAGTGGTAGGGACCTCTGCTTTTTTGCTTCCCATAGGTAATGACAGTCAAAGGCCTATTGCTCCAGTAGACGGGATGATGAGGTATAGTAATGAAGTAGGTTTCGAGGGATTTGAGTTTTATGATGGCGGCTGGTTTCCTTTAGGTGGCGGTGCTGATCTGACCGCAGTTGATACAGATATTACTTTTGTAGAAGGGAGCCCCTATTTGATATCTGTAGAGCCCAATACGAGCGGAATTGGTGATAATCTTCAAATCAGTGCAGGAGGTAGTACCAGTACCAGTGGAGGAAATTTAATACTTTCTTCGGGTTTTACAGGAACTGCGGGTAATGGGGGAAATGTTGATATTGATGCTGTTGGTGGACCTGATAATGGTGGTAATGTGACGATAGATGCTGGTTCCGCTGGAATAAGTGGCGGTGGAATTAGCCTAACTGCTGGAAATGGAAGTACAGGTTCTGGAAACATTGCATTAAGTGCAGGAGATGCTAGTTCAGCACCTGGTGGTAACATTACCTTAACTCCGGGCATTGGTAATCCATCGAATGGCGTAATTAACTTAAACGGGAATACCAGTCTAACCGGAGGTCTTATTTCTGACATATTCTTTGATGATGTAAGCAGGTCGATTGCTGTTTCAGATAATACAAGTGGATCAGGAGCTGGTCCAAACTTGACACTAAATGCAGGAGGTACGACCTCTGGTGCTCCTGATGCTGGCGGTAACCTGAATCTTAATGCAGGTTCTTCTTTAAACGGTTCTGGTGGAAAGATCGTCTTGACAGCAGGTAATACATCTGCTGCTACGACGTTTACAGGAGGTAATATTGAGCTCACACCTGGTCTTGGGGCATCTGCGGCAGAGGCAGGGTTTGTTGATATAGTTACTACCTCTGCTTTAAAACTGCCCAGTGGGACCACAGGTGATCGTGTAGGAGTTGGAAGGGAAGTTCCTGGGATGATCCGCTACAATACGACAATTGGTCAATTTGAGGGTTATGATGGTGCATGGAATCCGTTAGGAGGTGGAGGAAGTGGTGTAACTAATTTAACAACAGATATTACTTTCTTACCTGGTGCAACTCGAAATATAACCGTGAATGCAAATGCTGCCAACGGTGATGATTTGGTCTTGAATGCAGGAGCAGGACTAGCTGGAACTGGTGGGAATCTTAATTTAAATGCTGGTTCTGGAACCCTTATTAATAATGGTGGTGGAATCAACATTACAGGCGGTAATACAGTGACAGGTACCGGTGGTAACATTGAATTAACTCCTGGTATTGCTACTGGTATTGGTACTGATGGAAAAGTCATTGTAAACGATGCCTTTCAGTACATTGACGGGACAGAGGCCAATGGATTCGTTCTGACTTCAGATGCTGCAGGAAATGCGAGTTGGCAGGCTCCTACTGGAGGATTTACTCTTCCTGTTTCAGATGCGGGATTTAATATTTTTGACAACGCAGGTGGAGCAGGAAGTAAGGGCATAACAAACAATATCACCGATGCATTGGAGTATGAGTCTAATAATGCCGCAACGGCTATTATTTTGGAGCAGGGAGGCAGGCTGAATTTATTTTCCTTTCCTGCCGGAATTGCTGGTAACCCTATTAGTCCAACAGGTGCAAACGGACGACTATCTATTGATGGTGGAGGTGTAGCGATTAATGGAGACACCCCGCAACCAGGAGTGGCCTTAGATGTCAGGGCAGCCGGAAGCACCGTATCAGATATTTTGATATTTGACGATGGAGCAGATGCCAGTTCAGACGCCACCTTGACTTTCCGAAGTAATAATGGAGCGAATACTGAATTTACAGTAGGAGTAGATGCTGATGGCAACCAGAATTTTGTGATTGCAGAAAGTGGAGAGGTTGGTTCAGCCAACAGAATGATTATTGAAAGAGGTACAGGCAATATCAGGGTAGAAAATAATCTATCGCTAGCAAATGCTGCAAACATAAGAGTAGAAGGTGATGGATTAGGAGGTACAGGACGAATTATCTTAGAAGATGGACAAGCTTCACCTTTGAATCTCTCCATTACCACACCTGCAAACATGGCAGCAAGTTACAATTTAATAATGCCTGGTGATCAAGGAATCGGGGCATTAACTAATGATGGGGCTGGAAACTTGGCTTGGGTTCCAGCAGCAGGAGGCGATTTCACCGTTGATGCGAATGAAAATAATTACGGTGCAAACATTGCTAATCTTCCAACAGGAGCAAATAATGTATTTCTTGGATTAGGGGTTTCAAATGCTGGAGTGATTTCGGGTAGTGACAACATTTTAATAGGAACCAACACAAATAATACTTCTTTGACAACAGGTGGTAATGTCGCGATCGGAGCAGCCGCTCAGTCTAGCGGAGGTGATGGTGTTGCCATAGGAACAGATGCTATATCTAATGGCACAAATGCCATTGCAATCGGAAACGCATCTGCTGCAGATGCTAACAACTCGGTAGCTATAGGTACCGGAACAGTAGCAACGAATGCTAATACCATCATACTTGGCGATGGAGCCCCGTTGTTTAATGTGGGTATTAATACAGCTACACCTGGAGTAGAACTGGATGTCAACGGGGACGCCGATGTATCTGGGAGGGTCACGGCAAGCAGTTATGTGCTCTCAGCACCAGTCCAAAAATTTTATGGAATCACCCCCTCTGAGTTTAGCCTAGTGCAGGAATCACCTGCAGATGACAATGAACTTCGAGTACCGGATGGAAACATCGTATTTGTGGATGCAGGAGCAGTGGATGCGGGTGCTCAAATAGCTGCTCCGGTTCATTTACCTCAGGGAGCTGAGTTGGTGGACATTGAGGTTTTTGGTAGAAATACTTCAGGAATTGATATGACAGTCAGATTTATCGAAAAGTCTTATTCAACCGCAAGTACCGATGTGGGTTCAGTTACCATTGGGGGTGCTGTTGGTGGGATTACTCCTTTTTCTTTGGCAGGTGTAAATGGATATCCCATCAACAACCAGACGGATAATTATTTGATCCTCATTGATATTCCGACTCGGCAAGCGGACATAGCAGGTGTAAGAATTTCGTATGTAATTGGAACTGCAGAATAATGAAATACATTTTTTCCTATTTTATTTTTCTACTTCCAATGGTAGGGTTTACTCAAACACTAACCTTTGGTGAGAGTACAACCTTTGTTTTAGGTACCAGCACCTCTTTTTCAACAAATACAGATGCAACCTTCCTTGGTTCATTCACGATGGGTGAATCTACTGCTGCACTTGAAGGTCATGCAGATTTTGTTGGACCCCTGACTTCTAATGGGACCATTGTTAGTAGTGGTAATCTTAATTTCTACAAAAATCCAACGATTGGGAGCTTACGCTTTGTGGGCACTGGAGATCAGACACTTGATGCAGATACCACCCTTTTTGTCATTAATATGGAAGTGAATAAAACCGGTAATGTCGTGGTTATGGCTGATTCAGTGCGCGTCTCAGGAAATCTTGATGTTACAGCTGGGGTGATCCAAACAGAAAGTTTAGATGATTTAATTGTAACTGGAGAGTCCAGCGATGATGGTGAAGGATATGTGGAGGGTAAACTATTAGGTGTGTCTTCTGAAGATCCTGTTACCTTCCCCATGGGTATCAATGGTTTTACCAATTACATCTCTTTCACAAGTACAAAGCCTGGGTTAACGATGATTGTAGATTGTGTGGTACCAAACCCTGAAACATTACTTCCTACAGAAGATATGGTAGGTATATCGGATGAAGTAGAATGGCAGGTTCGTACCAAAAGAGATAGCACTTCTGTTCTTGTGACTGTGAATTTCTCCGGATTAGACTTGGTCAATTTTTCCAATGGTCAATCGATTCGGGCAGATGCGTATGCCCCGGCCTTGGTGGTTATTCAAAAAGGTGATACGATTTATCGAGCATTGAATAGTTCAGAGGCTACACCTGAAAACACTGCCTCCACTAATACTTCTGGCAGGATTGTAAGCTCCTCAAGCGTTGTAATCAATACAGATACAACCAGAATAAATGTGGCGTGGCTTCCCTTTAAGGTTGGTGCGGAGCTATTTGTTCCGAATGCATTTTCCCCGAAAGGTTTTTATGAAGAAAATCGTGTATTCCGTCCTTTTTTCACGGGAGGTGAGGTAAAAGCGGTAACCATGAGGGTTTATAATGCATATAATGACGAAGTGTATCGATATACTGATAGTGGTATGGATTTAGATTTATCTTTGATAGGCTGGGATGGCACACTAGGAGGTGGGCAACCTGCTGAGGAAGGTATCTATTATTTTCAGATTGAAGTAACATCACCAGATCTTGACGATCCTAATGACGGAAGAGCGACAGGTACCGTGTTGCTAGTTAAATGATGAGAAAGCTTTTATTCACTTTTCTGATTTTTCGCCTTACCCTGGTGTACACACAAGAAGGACAGTTTTCACAATACTATGCTAGCAGTTCCATTCTCAATCCTGCATTCATTGGAACCAATCCCAATTTCTCAATAAATACCAATTATAAACGAACAGGCGCCCAATCTTCCGAAGCATTCCTGGAATTAATGCAGGCATCAGTTAGCTATCCACTCAAAAAGCAAACAAGTAGAGATTTTCAGATTGGTGCAGTAGGTATGACCTTTTGGCGAGAAAGTCGGGGAGAGTTAGGAATTTACACAGCTCAGAAAGTATTGTTCACAGGTGCATATGCCATTAAACTTTCCAGGCTATCAAACCAGCGAGTTGTTTTCGGTTTACAAGCGGGAATGGTACAAAATCAGATCAGTGGAAATAATTTTCGCTGGGGATCTCAGTTCAATCGCTACATTGGATTTGATGATAGCAGAGATGGGGAACCTGTAAGTTCAGATCCTATTTTCTTTCCCACGGTAAATTTTGGAATCATTTATTCAACATTCGATAATGATAATTATTATGTCAGGGATAGGGAAGTATTATTTGGAATAAGTGCTGATTACCTGAATGAGCCAAGTATTGAACAGCCCGGATTGGGAATTACATCAAGAAGTAGAATTTTTAAGGCGTTTGGCTATTCTACTTTTGCCCTGGCACCAAGGTTTTCGATTTCACCCACTGGCTATGTGTTGTATTCAGATGGTAATGAGCAATTGAACGCAGGAGTTTATTTTTCATCTTTAGTGAGCCTTCCTCGTGCCATCAATGCTGTGGTTATTCAAGCTGGAAGTTGGTATCGATACAACGATTCAATTATACTGCTGGCAGGAGTAAAAATTAATGAAATACGATTGGGTATGAGTGTTGACCTAAATGCTACAGAATTTGATGTGAATGATGCCTTAGGGAACAATCTTCCTTCTTTTGAACTATCCATTACGTATAATTTGGATATAACAAGATCTGTTGGTAATGTTTCCAGTCCAATCTTTTAAAGTGGTTAGGTATTTATCCATAGCAGCATTCTTCTTATTCATTGGGTTCTCTGGAAATGCACAATCAGTTCCTCGTCTGACACAGATTGCAGATGACTTATATGATGATCATCGGTACCTGGAGGCAATCGAGTTTTATGATAAGATCGTGGGACTGGCAAAGAAAGATTATCGGGCGAAGTATCGATTAGGTGACTGCTACTTGGAAGCATTAAAATATGCCGAAGCTGAAAAAACCTTTAAGGAGTTGGGCCAAGTCAGTGATACTGCTAACACCTACAGAGGGAAAGCTATTTACAAACATGCTTCCATTTTAAAAACCGATTATCTGTTTAAAGAAGCTGATTCTTTGTTTGCGTATGTAATTTCTATTTCCGACGACCAGGACCTGATCAAGCTTTCGAGGAAGCAAAAAGAGGGCTGTGTTTTGGCCTTAAGGCAGAGCAAAGTAACTAAAGGGTATTCTGTAACATTAATGGATGGGGTAAATTCCAAATATCATGATTTTGGTGCCGTGATCAATCCCGGCAATGGACAGTTGGTTTTTGCTACAACGCAAAACCTGGGTGGGGTACAGTACCAGGGAAGTCAATTTGAGGGGGTCTTACCTGATTTGGCCTCTTTTGAGAGGACGAGAAACAGGTGGAGGAACAATAGTAATGCGCAGCGATTTGCCCAATTGAATACCGAATGGTCTGAGGGCGCGGGCTCGTTTACAAAGAATGGACAACGGTTTTATTTTTCGTCCTGCCGGGGGGAGAGTGGTTCGGGATGTAAAATCATGGTGAGTGATTTGGTGAACGGAAGATGGACTGATCCTGAGCCACTCAATGAATACATCAATGAAGAGGGCTCTGAAAATAAGCAGCCATTTATTTCTTCGAAAGGGGATACATTGTTCTTTAGTTCGAACAGGTCAGGAGGGTATGGAGGGAGTGATCTATGGATGAGTTTAAGAGGAATGGCCCCTGAGTCCTGGGGGCCAGCCATCAATATGGGGGATGTAATTAATTCTTCGGAAGATGACATCACTCCTTATTACTCTTATGCCTTCGGATGTTTAATCTTTGCCAGCAATGGGCATGTGGGATATGGAGGTTTTGATTTGTATGCAGCAAAGGGTGCGTCTTTTTTTGAACCTGAGTTGTATAACCTCAGCCCGCCGTTTAACTCATCAGTGGATGACACTTATTTTAATATTTCTGATTCCATAGGATTTATTTCATCTAATCGGGAGGATCGTCGGTTACTTAACCTTTACACCTTTCCAGTGAAAAATGAAAAATTATTTCTTTCACTTTTGATTTCCGGTGAGTCATTGATTGATGGCCAGGTCATTTCCAGGTTTAGGGATACCCGGTCACTCGACCTTTTTGCATTCAGGGTGGAAGATTATCAGGGATATGAATTATTCGCACCGGAGAAAAGAATTAAACCAAAGCCTTCAGTCATCGATCAGAGAGAGGCGGATGTTTTGGCCTCAAGTGTGGTAGATGCCAGGACAGGTGATTATTCAAATTCAAGTGTAGAGCAAACGTATTATGCCGAGCCCATTAATGGTCGTTCGCCTTATTCATTGGATTATGAACATGTATATTTTACATTCGGATCGTCGGACCTGGGGCCTTCTGCAAAAAAGGCACTTAAGGATTTAGTAGCTCAGCTGGATAAGGTCCAGCTAACTTCTATTGAGGTTTTAGCCTATACGGATGTGGTGGGTCCTTCTGGTTTCAATCAGCAATTAAGTGCAAAAAGAGGGGAGGCTATTAAGGGCTACTTATCTAAGCTTGGTGTTTCCGAAAGCGCAATTAAAGTAAGGCCCAGGGGAGAGGGGCCACTTTCTTCCCGGACCAGTTGGTACGCTAAAATGTTTAGCAGGAGGGCTGAAATCATTATTAATTCGAATGTCCCCATTGAGATCAATGGTGCAAAACCTTATGCTGTGCGCTATGAGAAATCCATCTCCGAAGTTGCTGAACTGCTTGGGATCAGTACAGATCAATTAAGAAATTGGAATTCGTTCGAGTCCGATACGGTAAAAGCAGGCACCATCGTGAGAATACCCAAAAAAACGGAATTCATTCCAAACATTAAATATTTTTTGGAAGAAGCGGACCTTAGAAATTCCTTCTTTGTCTACAAGGTAAAGCCCAATGAGACGCTGGCCAGCATTGCTCGCAAGTACAATACGATAGAGGAATTGATTGCAGAAGTCAATGATCTGGATGGGGAGTTAGATGCAGGGGATGAGATTTTTATTTACAAAATACAATAGCTGCCCCGTAGGCGAGGCAGCCCTATATTTCCGTGCCCCTCATGTTGAAACCTCCTTCCGCAATGGGGCAGAAGTCTTTCAGCAGATAGGTGAATCCTTTTAGTTCCTTTTCCCACACTAAGAAATACCCTTCGAATTTAGCTCTGAGTGGTTGTGCCCGGGAGAACACTCCAATGTAGGTTTCACCTATCCTTTAGAAACTAAAATATATGCTCCCCAATTGTACGGGTTCGGATCTTTTTCCTTGAATAGTTTCCGGGCGGCAAAAAAAGCATCTTGCGTATTTTTCAGCTCAAGCAAGGTTTCATAAAACAGCCGCATAAAGTTCATTGCTGCTTCGTCATTTATTTTCACTAAACTTAAAATGACATTCTGAGAACCAGCCACCAAAAGGGCTCTTTGCAACCCAAAAACACCCTCACCGTTCTGAACGGTTCCAAGTCCTGTTTCACATGCAGCCAGGACTACAGCGTTAGTTTTTTCCAAAGACAAGTTCATGGCCTCATACGCAGTAAGTTTACCATCTTCATTACTTGCAGCTTCTCTACTAAGAAATATCCCGGAGCTGTTAAGTGGATTCTTATGATTGGGATCATCATCGAAATAACCATGTGTGGCTAAATGTAAGATTCCGGGATTTACTAATGCTTTCACTCGCTTTTCGGTAGCATCTTTATAATAGTAGGTGTTGGTACGCCAGCGCCTCTCACCCAAAATCTCTGTGATTGCGCTCGCTTCGCGTTCCGCACCGGGAAGTTGATTGAGGTTGAACGCTAATTCCAAAAGGGAAAAATCGGGGTTACCAAAAATTTTAGCTTCTGTGTTAAGGTCTTTTTCATGATAGTAGAGGAGGTCTTTTGCACTCGTAATGTTGATGATATTGTACAGGTCAGCTACATACTTATTTCGTGTGGCATCGAAATAAACACTTGGGTTCATTTTGTGATAAATGCCATCTGGAGCGAATTTAATGTTGGTGCACTTACCTAATGCCTGATCAATGGGCTTCCAAAATAAGGTGTAGCTGGTTTTATCTTCTACATTATATCTCAATGCATTTCGATAACGAGCAAAGCCTTTTTCCAAATCCAGGGACTGTGACAGTTTTACTGGCAGCAAGACTGAATCCGATTTAATGATCAACGCGATGTAGTTGTATTGATCTTCAAACCCCTGATTATAAGTGGAGTCCGTTAAGTTTACGCTGTAGTTTCGATAAGAAATAATGTCTACCGTAGCAGTATTGTCATCCAGGACTGAACTCACTTCCTGCCATGTGTGGTAGCTGGCTTGATTTTCCTCGGAAAAGATGGAGATTTTCTGTGCCAGGCTTTTTTCAAGGTTTTGGCATTCTTTCTCCAATTCTTCTATAGAAATCTTACGTGAGGTACGTTCTTCTGCCGTGAGTAAATAGGCCTGGGCTAGTTCATACTTTTTTTCTTTCCAGGCTTCATACAAGCTCTTCACCAGATCGTCGTCACTATTTTGGATCATTCTTCGCATCTTTTCTGAGGCGTAGAACAAAATCCCTTTTGTATTAATGAAATGGTTGAAGGCTTCATGCGCATACTTTGTATTGACATACCTGTCGCTAAAGGCGAGCGAATTGAAACGCTCAATGTTGTACCGCGCATCATCAAAGTAAAGCTGTCTTTGCCGGTCGGTCAATACAGGAAAGATGTCCTGCATGTGTTGGATTTCCAGATGCAATGCTTCATTAAAAAGATCCATGGCTGAAATCGTATCTTTCTCTAATAGATAGTAAACTCCCAGGTCGTTAAGATTCTTGATATACAGTGGGTGATATTTACCGAGTGCTTCTTTTCTGATTTCGCTAGACCTAAAGAGTAACTTACCAGCGAGAGAAGGATTACCAAGTTCAAGATAAATTAACGCGACATTATTTAATGAAGTAGCATAGCGTTGGTGATGTTCACCAAAAATCACCTTGTCAAGATCCAGTACGTGAGTATAGAGGTTTAATGCTTCACTTACATTTCCAAGTTGTTTGTAGACGCTGGCCAGGTTGCTAAGACCACTCGCATAATCAGGATTCATGGTGCCAAATAGTTCTTTGAATCCTTGAGTACTTTCCTTGAAGCATTCCAGAGCTTTATCCATATCTCCCTCTTTCATGTAAATCGTACCTAAGTTGTTGATTAAATAAGGTCGCACTCCTCGAATACCTGCCGCAATGTCTAATGCTTGATTCATGTATTCGTTAGCTCCATCCAGGTCATTTAACCGATGGTAGAGAATACTTAATCCGTTGAGCGTTTCTAGCGCCAAAACGGGATCGTTTGAATATTTTTCTTCTTTTCGTTTTAGGTTGTAGAGAAGATAATTCTCTGAGTCTGAGTATTCTCCTTGCTCCATTTTAAGAGTAGAAAGACGATCTATTGCGACAAGGTATTGTAGTTCATGGCTATTTTCTGCCAGCTCAATAGCCGTCATGAGTTCACGTTCACTTTGCTCCAGATCACCGAAATGTTTATAGGTGGTTCCAATTTCAATGTGCAGCGCTATGGTTGTGGAATCTGCATTTCCTCTACCATTTATGTTTAAGGCCTGATCTAATGCATCCAGACTCTTGTTAAAGTCTCCAATTTCTCGATAATAAGTTCCTTTTCGGGATAGTAATCTTGTTTGCGCTGCTTTGTCTTGCGAGTAGTTATTGTTGATAACACGTTCTGCAAGATTGAGGTATTTTTCAGCTTGTTTAAGTGAACTGGTTTCTTGATATAGTGTGGCTAGATTGTAATAAGGTCCAATCAAGTCCCGGTGGGTTGAGTCTTTTGTTTTTAACTCTTGCTGGATGCCTCGCTTAAGTGCATATAAGCCTCTTGATTTTTCGTTGATTTCCCAGAGCAACAGTCCAAGATTATTATAAGTAGAAACAATTCCGATTTCAGTGGGACATCTTGTAGAATCTAGATCCGCCAGTAAGGCATTTGCATAAAACTTAGCTTTTTGCTGATTAATGTATTTGAAGTAGAGTGCGCTATCAAGTTTTGCTACACAGTCTTGACCTTGAACAGCATCAAAAACATATAAGACAAGAATTACTGCTAGAAAACGCTTCATATTTTCTTTCTATATCAGAGATGAGTTGCAAGCGATTCACGAATTTATGAAGAATTAAATCTATGACTTGGACCAATCCAATAAAAAAACCACCCAATAAGATTACTGGGTGGTTTAAAACTTCTTTTTTGTTATCCCTATAGGTTAGCGACTAGTTCTACTGATAAATCAAAATTATCATAAATGGTTTTGTCTCCAAGGTTGTCGAAGAAACTACCAGAACCATACCTTACGTCAAACTTAGATCGATCGATGGTGATGTCGGCTTTAGCAATCATTTTACCATCTTTCTCTTCGATTGTTGCTGGAAACTGTATTTCTTCAGTCGTTTTTTTGATTGTTATGTTTCCAACGATCTTGTACTTGCCAGGCCCTTGAGGAACTGCCTTTGTTATCACAAATGTGGAAGAAGGGAATGTTTCTACGCCGAAGAAATCATCTGATTTTAGATGGCCTTCTAATTTGCCTTTTGATCCACCACTTAGATCTTCAACAATAATAGAGGTCATATCCATTGTGAATAATCCACCTACTAACACACCGTCTTCCATTTCGAGTCTACCACCTTTTAGTGTAATGGTTCCATTGTGCTGTCCAGTTACTTTTTTCCCTACCCATTTAATGGTGCTGGATTCAATATCTACGTTAACATCTTTCTTCTCACCTGAGAAAGAAAATGCCACGAGTGCAGAAATCAATAAAGATTTTAACATGATTATTAAGTTTAGTTTAAATTAAATGTATGCACATATAAAAGTGATACCTGCAAAACGATCTTCCCTAAAAATGGTTCAGTATTTTTGACAAAATTTTATTTATGCTTGAAATAGGCAAGACATTGGTTTCGGATGATGTTGTTTCAGAACAGTTTGTCTGTGATTTAACAAAATGTAAGGGTGCTTGTTGCGTAGAAGGTGATTTAGGAGCCCCCTTAGATGAAAGTGAACTGGATAAAATTGATGAAGTTATCGAATCTGTTAAGCCCTATTTAGTTGAAGAAGCTAAAGAAGTTCTTGAAAAGGAGGGTGGATACATAATCGACGAAGATGGAGATTACTCTACCACCACAATCAATGGGAAAGAGTGTGCATTTGCTTTTTACGATTCCAGGGGCATTTTGAAATGTGGCATTGAGCAAGCGCATAAGGACGGGAAAACCGATTTTAAAAAACCAATTTCATGTCACTTATATCCAATTCGGATTGCCAAACTACCGGAATTCGAGGCACTTAACTATGATCGATGGAGTATTTGTGCTCCTGCTTGCGATCTTGGCAAAGAGCTTAAAGTACCCGTGTATAAATTCTTAAAGGAAGCTTTAGTTAGAAAATATGGGGAAGATTGGTACAAGCAGTTAGAAAGAGCCCTTGATTAATTTCCATGCTGAACTGGATAACCCATTTGCGCCCAGACTAAGATACCTTCGTCAATAATGGATGTATTTTGAAATCCATAACGTTTGAGTGTATTTAATACCCTTTCAGATGCAGCATGAGGGCAGGCACAGTAAACCACAATTTGCGTACTGTCGTTTGGAATGCTATCAATAAAGTTTTCAGGTTCTTCATAGTAAGGAACTGGAATTGATCCAGGTATGTGCATTTGCCGCCATGCGACTTCAGATCGTGCATCTAAGATGATCATTCGTAAGCTATCTTTCAGCGCTTTATTGACCTGGGCTGCAGATACGAATTTATTGTCCCTTAAATCAAAATCTGGAACTCGATTATTAGCGTTCAATACATAATTTTCTGGAGAGGGAATGGTTGCCGTATCTGGTTTTGGGATATCCCATCCTGAAGCTCTGCTTCTTAGAAAGGCAGTAACGCCATCTATTTCTTCCTCACTTAAACTGTCTTTGAATGCAATCATTGGCGTTCCATCACGACCTTCTGCAATGGCATACCGGAGAAAATGATCTGTGGCAGTGGCCAAAAGCATTGGATTTCCTAATGCGGGTGCAGAGATTCCTTCCCCATTTTTACCATGGCATACCGCACAGTTGTTGGCATAAACGGTTGAACCTAATGCTACATCTCCCAATACCTGTTCCCGAGAAAGCTTGACAGGTTCCTCAACGCCTGCTGTATCATAGAGCCATTTTAGCAGAAGTTCAATTTCTATGTATTCTAACGGTCCACCTTGTAAGTCTCTATAGCCAGCCATTGCCGTGCCTGATCGACCGTATTGAATGGTATATCTCATAAAGTTTGTCCCTTGACTGGAAGCTAGAAGTGAATGGGATCTCAGTGATGGCGCGTTATCAGCCGCATAACCTTCTCGATTTTCTCCATGACAAAGGGCACAATACTTTACATACATTTCTGCTGCATATTTTGCAGCTGTGCTGTCTAACTCTGAGTAGGGTCTAAGAATTTTAGCAATTGTGGCTTGTTCCTCTGGCTCTTGTACAAACTCTAATTGAACACCATTTGCAAATGCTCTTTGGACAACTAGTAATCTTGATGAGTCTCTCAGATCTAGTGCTTCTTCAGGAAGTCTTTCGCTAAGGTATTGGTACGTAGAATCCAGATTTATTACCTCAAAACGAATGGTAAAAGAATTCGGATTATCATCTGTTAATTGAGTTTCATTAGTATTAACAAGTTGAAGCTCTTGATTTCTAAGTAATTTGTATCTAATCAGTGAATCGGTCGCTTCAATCAATTTGAAACCCATTTTCTCAAAATCTTTTTTCCCTTTTTCCAGATCGTTCAGTTCAATACGTATCGCGACTGTACCAACAACACCATTTGGGTGTTCATTGAACCTTCGATTATAGCTATAATAGGTTTTCCATTGCTTATTTTCTTTGATGTAGTCTTTATCGGCGGACTGAACGAAACCAGGTAAATACTTTACCTGATCAGATGAGATGAAATCCAATCTTATTAGATCTTGAGATCCACTATCCCAAGACCAACCATCAGGATCGTCTGATGATGATCGATAAGAATTAATTGAATCCATCACAAACCCTTGAGAAACCAGCCATTGTTTAGTAGAGTCAATGGATGAGCTGGAAATCGAATACATTTGAATTCCTTCCTCTTTTGACATCAGATGAGTTAGAGTTGAATCAATTTCTACATCTGCAATGGAATCATTGATGGAAAGCAACTCTACCAAGGACATATCTGGTAAAAAAATGGAGGCAATGGTGGATCCACTGAACGGGCCAATTTCAAAATCTTCTTCAGAAGGTACGTCAAAACCTAATGTATCCTTCCAGTACGTACTGGTAGCATCCAGATCTTTGACAAATAATGTTGTGCTATGAATCCCATGTCCATACCCCAGCAGATATGGTTCTTCCTTTTTTTCCTGCTGGCAAGAAAAAATGACTAGCGCAACACATATTTGAATGAGTGCGAATGATCTTCTTTTTTGTGAGTATTGGAAGATCCTTTTAAGACTGGGGATGATTTTCATTAAGGGGAGCAGAAAAATATATAATACACATGTTTAACCCATAAAACTGGTTGTACTTGGCTGAATAAAAAAAGCCCTCACAGCATATACTATGAGGGCTTTTAAGAAAGGTTTATCTTAAAGGTCACTAAAGTCCCAATCGTCAAGATACTTAGTGGTGAATTTACCAGCTTTAAAACCTTCATCATCCATCATTTTCAAATGGAATGGAATCGTTGTTTTAATGCCTTCAATAACCGTTTCTTCCAACGCACGCTTCATTTTAATAATTGCCTCTTCTCTGGTCTGAGCACTAACAATTAACTTTCCGATCATTGAGTCATAGAATGGGGGGATAACATAACCGGCATATACATGACTATCAATTCTTACCCCATGTCCACCCGGAAAGTGGAGGTTGGTTATTTTACCCGGACTTGGTCGGAAACCATTACCGGGATCTTCTGCATTGATACGTACTTCAATCGAATGAAGCTGTGGATAATAATTCCGGCCTGATATTGGTTCTCCGCCAGCCACTTTAATTTGCTCTTTTATCAGGTCATAATCAGTGACTTCCTCTGTGATCGGGTGTTCTACCTGGATACGAGTATTCATCTCCATGAAATAGAAATCTCCATTTTTGTCCACCAAAAATTCAACGGTACCTGCACCTTCATACTTAATGGATTCAGCACCTTTAATGGCTGCTGCTCCCATTTTTTCCCTTAATTCCTGTGAAACAATTGGGGATGGGGTCTCCTCAATCAGTTTTTGATGACGCCTTTGAATGGAGCAGTCTCTTTCAGATAGGTGACAGGCCTTGCCTTTATTATCACCGACAATTTGGATTTCAACGTGTCGCGGTTCTTCCACGAACTTTTCCATGTACATACCATCATTGCCGAAAGATGCTGCTGCTTCCTGTCTAGCACTATCCCAAGCTTTTTTAAACTCCTTCTCTTCTTTGATGAGGCGCATCCCTTTACCTCCGCCACCAGCTGTTGCTTTAATCATCACGGGATAACCTATTTCTTTTGCAAGACTCATTCCTTGCTCCGCAGAAGCTAATAACCCATCAGATCCAGGGATACAAGGAACTCCAGCTGCTAGCATTGTTGCTTTGGCAGTCGCTTTGTCTCCCATTTTAGAAATCATTTCTTCACCTGCACCAATGAACTTTATTCCATTTTCTGCACAAACTCGTGAAAATTCTGCATTCTCTGAAAGGAATCCATAACCAGGATGGATCGCATCAGCAGCTGTGACCTCAGCAGCTGCAATGATGTTTGGTATTTTTAGATAGGAGTCTTTGCTGGATGGTGGTCCGATACAAACAGCCTCATCGGCAAATCTCACATGAAGACTGTCAGTGTCTGCTTTAGAATAAACGGCGACCGTCTTAATGCCCATCTCTTTACATGTACGGATAATTCGTAGTGCGATCTCGCCTCTATTGGCAATCAAGATTTTGTTAAACATACCGCAACTATTTAAGATGGGTCAATAAGAAAGAGCGGCTGGTCGTATTCTACCGGCTGAGCATTATCTACAAGAACTTTTACAATCTTTCCTGAAACTTCAGATTCTATTTCATTGAAAAGTTTCATTGCCTCAATAATACAAACGGTTGATCCTGGCTTCACTTCAGTACCTACTTCCACGAATGCTGGAGTATCCGGATTTGCGGATCGATAGAATGTCCCAATCATAGGAGATTTTATTTCTACCAGATTAGCAGGTTGAGCTTCTGATGGTGCCGGTTCGCTCGTTGCAGGTGCTGGTGAAGGTGTTGATGCCGATTGGGGAACCTGTGCTGGTATTGGTGCTGCTGGAAGTGGGGTAGGTGCACTAACTACTTGCTGCTCAGCACTTCGCTTCACACTAACTTTAAAATTATCGGTTTCAATATTTACTTCCTCTAGTCCAGATTCTGCTAGGAAACTGATCAATTCTTGGATTTCTTTTGCCTTCATAGGTTAATTCTTGGTTGAGATTCTGTTATCTAAGGTATTAAATATATTAAATGTGGGGTGATTAATCATTCAAGTCCTGGATAATAGTTAAGGTTCATTCGGAGTGTCTGTAACTCAGAATGACTATTTAAATCGCTCCACATAGGAACCATCCACTGTATTGACCTTGATGATCTCGTCTTGGTTAATAAACATAGGTACTTGAATTGTCGCACCAGTTTCTAGGACTGCATTTTTCGTAGCATTGGTGGCTGTATTTCCCTTTACGCCAGGATCAGCTTGAGTAACCTGCAACACTACATGTTGTGGAAGTTCACACCCTAGAATTTTTTCTTCCTCGGCATGAAATAGGATTTCTACCTCTTGTCCATCTTTTAAGAATTTGGGAGCATTAATAAGAGATTCCTGAACAGCTACTTGTTCGTAGGTACTGGTATCCATGCAGTGGTATCCCATGTCGTCCTTATACAAAAACTGATAAGGTCTTCTTTCGACTCTTGCCGTAGTAATCTTATGACCAGCAGAAAAAGTATTATCAATTACTTTTCCCGTAGTTATGCTTTTAAGTTTTGTCCGAACAAATGCGGGCCCTTTTCCAGGCTTCACATGTTGAAATTCAACCACACTAAATAGGTCATGATTGAATTCGATAACTAAACCGTTTTTGATATCAGAAGTAGTTGCCATCTTGTATAATAATGTTAATAAAGATTATTTCGGATCGTATGCCCATTTTACCCAAATAGCTCCCCAGGTAAATCCGCCACCGAATGCGGCCAGAATGATATTGTCGCCTTTCTTCAGTTGACTTTCATAATCCCAAAGGCATAAAGGAATTGTACCGCTTGTAGTATTACCGTATTTATGAATATTGAGCATCACTTTTTCATCCGTAACGCCTATTCGATTAGCTGTTGCATCAATGATCCGCTTGTTGGCCTGATGCGGAACCAGCCACGCTACATCTTCACTCTTTAGCTCATTTCTTTCCATCACTTGAGCTGCAACATCTGCCATATTTTTCACCGCAAACTTGAAAACCATTGACCCTTCTTGGAAGGCAAAATGTTCTCGATTTTTGACTGTCTCTTCGGTTGCAGGTCGTCTGCTTCCTCCTGCCTTCATGTGCAGATATGGCTCACCTGATCCATCAGACTTGAGAATTGAATCTTTTACTCCATAATTCTCTTCAGTGGGTTCAAGCATTATCGCGCCAGCACCGTCACCGAAGATAATGCAGGTAGCCCGGTCAGTGTAGTCAATAATTGAAGACATTTTATCTGCACCAATGACGACTACTTTCTTGTATTTTCCTGTCTCTATAAATTGAGATCCTGTTACTACACCGTAAAGAAATCCGGAACAGGCCGATTGTAGATCATAACCAAAAGCATTTTTTGCCCCAATCTTATCTCCCACGATATTAGCAGTGGCAGGAAACACCATGTCTGGTGTGGTTGTACAGCAAATGATAAGGTCTATTTCTTCAGCTTTGGTATTGGTTTTTTCCAACAACCCCTCGACGGCTTTAACTGCCATAACGGAGGTACCTTGATCTTTGCCTTTGAGAATGTGCCTTTCTTTGATGCCGGTTCTGGTAGTAATCCACTCATCGTTGGTATCTACCATCTTTTCAAGATCTTTATTGGTGAGTATATCCTCTGGAACATACCCATGAACGCCAGTGATGGCAGCTTGAATTTTAGGCATCTATGCTAGCTTTAAGCTAAGACTTCTTTTTCCATCACCACTTTTCCTTTATAGTAAAGCTTTCCTTCGTGCCAGAAAGCTCTATGAGGAAGGTGTGCTTCGCCAGTAGTAGGGCAAATGACGAAACTCTTTGGTGTTGCTTTATAGTGAGTTCTTCGTTTGTCTCTTCTGGTTTTTGATATCTTTCGTTTTGGATGCGCCATCTCTCTGCTATTCTAAATTTTTATTTTAATTTTTTAAGTGCTTCCCATCTGGGATCCACATTTTGTTCATCTTTTTCATTATCGACTCCAGATGTGAAAATCATCTCATCATCTTCATTGTCGTTCTGGAATTTTGGATGAAGTTTTTTCATCGGGACTTCCAGATTGATTAGTTCATATAAAAACGTTGCGATATTGATTTCCTGTGTTCCTTTTGTCATCACATAAACATCTTCACTTAGCTCCTTATCCTCATCTCCGTATTTGTAAATTAAATCTTTGGAAACATTAATTGGATGATTAAACTTCTCTAGGCTTCTATCGCATTCTAATTCAATTGTTCCCTCCACGATAAAGTGGAGTGTAAGCATTGAATCTGTTTTTGTCAATTCTACGTTGCAAGAGCCTTTGCCCTTGGTCACTAAACTATTTTCAAACTCAGCAAAAAATGAATCATCATAGCTGAATTCAAACTGGTGATCTCCATTTTTGAGACCAAAAATTTCAATTTTATAACGTCTCAATTCCCTCATTTTCGCTCACCCTTTCCTAAAGAAGCGCAAATTTAGATAGTTTGAGGGTTTTAGAAAAGAATCGGCGATTTTTATTCACTTGAATAAAATTGATTTTCATTCCTACTGCGAATGATATCGTTCGCCAAATACAATGCATTTCTGAAAGATGTTTCGTCTGCTTCGTTCTTTCCAGCTATTCCAAATGCAGTTCCGTGATCTGGTGAAGTTCTCACAATTGGTAAACCAGCAGTGTAGTTTACACCCTCTTCAAAGGCTAATGTTTTAAAAGGAATGAGCCCCTGATCGTGGTACATAGCTAAAATTCCATCAAAACCTTTATGAGAACCTAACCCAAAAAAACCATCGGCAGGGAAAGGACCCATGATTAAGTGATTGTGCTTTTTCAACTCATTGATAACTGGTTTCATTATTTCTAATTCTTCATCCCCGAGTAAACCATTCTCTCCAGCATGAGGATTGACTCCAAGAACCGCGATTCTTGGCTTTTTAATTCCAAAATCAGCATGTAATGACTTTATCATTTTTTTGATTTTGAAACTTAATTTCTCTTTTGTTATTGATTTACTTACTTCTTTTAAGGGTATATGACCCGTGACTACACCCACACGTAATCCATCGTGTACTAAGAACATTAAACTGTCCTTTTCTCCTGCTTCCTGAGTTAGGTATTCTGTATGTCCTGGAAAATCAAAATCTTCTGATTGAACTAATTCTTTACTAAGCGGAGCAGTAGTGAGTCCATGAATCTTGTTACCTATCAAATCTTTGACAGCAGCCTGTAATGATTTAACGGCGTAATTTCCACTGGTTGCATTTCCTTGTCCTGGATTTATTTCGATAGCCTCATTCCAGACATTTAGGATATTTATTTTTCCATGAACTACTTTATCTATCGTGGAAATTTGCTGATAGTTGAAGTTTTCAATACCCAAATGTTTTTTGTAATAGGAGATGATTTTACCAGAACCATAGATCACGGGTGTGAACCTCTTAAGTATGAGGTTATTGTACAAGGATTTAATGATAACTTCCGGCCCTATTCCATTTACATCTCCAATACTTATTCCAATTAATGGATTATCCTTCTTTTTAGTTGATTCCCCCATAGCTCTTTACTTTTATCAAATCGGAATTTAACAATCAGTAATAAGTTGGCAAGAGTAAAACCCAAAAAACATTTAGGACAGCACTTTTTGAAGGATCAAAATATTGCTAAGAAGATTGTGGATGCGCTAAGGGCCGACTTAAAGGAAACAGTGATTGAAATAGGACCCGGGACGGGTGTATTAACCAAGCATCTGATTACAAAATATGATCATTTCTTCGCCTTAGATGTTGATGCGGAATCCATCGAATACCTGAAACAGCTGTATCCGGAAAATGCGCATAAGATTCAATTGATTGACTATTTAAGTTATTCATTAAAGAAGGAGAAAATAGCGATTATTGGAAATTTCCCCTACAATATCTCCTCTCAGATTTTTTTTAAAATTTGGGAGGATAGAAAGCAAGTCATAGAGGTGGTATGTATGGTTCAAAAGGAAGTGGCGGATAGAATCTGTGCCTCCAATGGAAACAAAACTTATGGAATTCTCAGTGTTTTGTTGCAAACCTTCTATGATATTGAGTATCTGTTCAAAGTACCACCAGGAGTTTTTAATCCTTCACCTAAAGTTCAATCTGCTGTTATCCGATTAAAAAGGAACGAAAGGAATAATTTACCATGTGATGAACAGCTTTTTAAACGAGTAGTTAAAGCAGGATTTGGTCAAAGAAGAAAGACCTTGCGGAACGCGCTTAAAGGTCTAAATTTGTCAGGTTTAGAAGGCGATGAAGAGATCCTATCTAAAAGGGCTGAGCAGCTTTCTGTTGATGATTTTATTGCGTTAACATCAAAAATTACCATCTAATGGAAGTTCTGGCTTTTGAATTATCAGTAGAGTTTAAAGAAAGGTTTCAGGTTGCGCTTGATACGCAAGATGAAGATTTTATCAAATCTTGTCTGGAAAACGTTAACCCGGCAGATATTTCAGCCCTACTAGATGAGTTTGATGGTGAAGAAAGTAAATACGTTTTTGACTTACTGCCTCGGGAGGTAGGCGCTCGCATTCTTGAGGATTTAGAAGAGGACGTTAGAGAGGCATTTATCAAGCAATTCAGTGCTGAAGAGCTAGCTACCTACATTGAGTTGATGGATTCCGACGATGGAACAGACATTTTGTATGAAATGACGGTTCGAGATCGGAATGAAGTCATACGTAAGATTAATGATGAAGAAAAAGCTTCTCACTTGATGGAGCTTTTGGAGTATGATGAAGATGTTGCAGGAGGACTCATGGCGAAAGAGCTAATTAAAGCCAACCTCAATTGGAATATACTTCAGTGCATTGAAGAAATAAGGAAGCAAGCAGAAAATATCGAGAAGATCTATTCTGTCTATGTTGTTGATAATTTCGAAAATCTAGTTGGAAAAGTTGGTGTTAAGAAATTGATTCTGGCTAAATCAAGTGAAAAAGTTGGAGACGTTTTTGATGAAGAGCTTATTTCGGTAGAAACCTCTACAAGTGAAGAAGAAGTAGCCGATATTATGCAGAAATATGACCTGGAAGCTGTTCCTGTTGTAAATGCCAGGGGTAAGCTAGTTGGTAGAATCACCATAGACGATGTGATTGATGTGATCCGAGAGAATGCAGAAGAGGAAAAACAGCTCATGACAGGGGTGAGTTCTGATGTAGAAGAAGATGATACTGTTTGGAAAATATCTCGTGCAAGGCTACCATGGTTAATTATCGGTATGGCGGGTGGACTTTTAGGTGCACAGTTTCTTGGTTTTTTTAAGGAGGAAATAGTTATTGTACCAGCCTTAGCTTTTTTTATTCCGCTAATTACAGCTTCAGGTGGAAATGTAGGCATTCAATCCTCTGCTATTGTAGTGCAGAGCTTAGCAAATCCAAATGTTTTTGCGGATAGCATGGTAAAGAGGTTGTTAAAAGTATTCATGGTGGCTATTGTCAATGGAGCTATTCTTTCGCTAATGGTTTTTGGTTCAGTAATTCTTTTTATGAGGGAAGAACCTTTGGCTGCCACGGTCTCGATTGCTTTATTTTCAGTGGTGTTACTTGCCTCCTTTATGGGTACAATTACACCCTTAATACTTGATCGGTTTGGAATAAATCCTGCATTAGCATCAGGACCATTTATAACCACTACGAACGATTTACTCGGTTTGGCGGTCTATTTCTCTATAGCACATATTTTATATAGTTTATGAAGGAAAACAAGAGGGTACTAATTGTAGATGATATGCATGAAAGTATCCTTCCTTTATTGAAAAATGAAGGGTTTGAGCCAGTCTATTTGCCCGTCATACAGAGAGATGAAATTCTTGAAATTATTCATGAATTTGATGGCTTAATCATTCGTAGCAAAACACGAGTTGATAAGGAGTTGGTAGACAAAGCAGAAAATTTGACTTTCGTTGCACGAGCTGGTGCTGGGTTAGATAAGTTGGATGAAGATTACCTGAAGGAGAAAAATATTATCATCGTAAATGCCCCTGAGGGAAATCGAGATGCCCTCTCTGAACATGCCCTAGGAATGCTCCTTTCTGTTTTGCATCGATTACACTATGCCCACCAACAAGTACAAAAAGGAATTTGGGATCGGGAAGGTAATCGTGGAATTGAGTTGAAGGGAAAAGTAGTAGGAATATATGGAGTTGGTTTTATGGGAAAAAGATTTGCTAGAAAACTTGTTAGTATGGGTTGTGAGGTGATAGGATATGATAAGTATGCCGTGAATTTTGGGAATGAAACGATTAAGAGTGTTTCACTTGAAGAACTATTCGAACGGACTGAGATTCTCAGCATCCATATACCTTTAAATGACGAAACGAGGTACCTTTTTGATAGGGATTATCTTATGAAATTCAAAAAACTGAGGGTCTTATTGAATACGGCAAGAGGTAAAATTTTACGAACCAATGACCTGGTTGATTTGCTTGAGGAAGGCAAGTTATTTGGTGCTGCATTAGACGTTTTAGAGAATGAAAAACCAGAAACGTACACGATGGAGGAAAAAGCGCTCATTAAAAAGTTGAGTAGCTATCCGAGTGTAATAATGACTCCTCATGTTGGAGGTTGGACATTTGAATCATATCAACGGATAAATGAGGTACTTGTAGAAAAGCTGAAAAAAGCATTTAATAATTGATTTGTAATTCTGCTGTAAAAACTATTTATATTTGCATTCGTAATAAAAAAAATAACGGAAACGGTTTCAGAAGAGGCCGTTCTTTTTTGTTTAAAGGGATTAGTAGAATGGCAGTAAATTATTACACGAAATATGGTCTTCAGAAACTTAAAGATGAGTTGACAGAGTTGAAGACGAAGGGCAGAGCCGACATGGCGAAACAGATTGCAGAGGCAAGGGATAAAGGAGATTTGAGCGAAAATGCTGAATATGACGCAGCAAAAGAGGCACAAGGTCTACTAGAGCTGAAGATTTCTAAACTGGAAACAGTTGTTGGAAATGCTAGAATAATAGATGAATCTTCTGTAGATACGTCTAAAGTATCTATTCTATCTACGGTTAAGATCAAGAATAAGAAAAATAAAATGGAGGTTACCTATCAATTGGTAGCAGAAGAAGAGGCTGATTTAAAAAGTGGAAAAATTTCAGTTCAGTCACCAATTGGCAAAGGTCTATTAGGTAAAAAGAAAGGCGAATCGGCAACTATCAAAGTTCCGGCTGGTGATATGGAATTTGAAGTTGTTGATATCACGATCTGATGGCTAGTATTTTCACTAAAATCATCAATCGAGAGATTCCAGGCTACATTGTAGCTGAAGATGATGATTATATCGCATTTCTTGATATCAATCCATTAAGAGAAGGGCACACCTTAGTTGTCCCAAAGCAAGAGGTAGATTATGTTTTTGATCTGGATCATCAAACACTAGCGGGATTGTTCTCATTCTCTAAGCGTGTCGCTAAAGCTATTGAGGCAGTTGTAAAGTGTAATCGGATAGGTTTAACCGTGATGGGTTTAGAAGTTCCACATGCGCATGTCCATCTCATTCCAATAGATACAATGGATGATATGAATTTCAGCAACATGAAATCTTCTTTTTCAAAGGAAGAAATGGAAGCAATGATGAGTAAAATCAAAGAAAACTTTCATTGATTATTTAATTCGATCAGGATTATCTGATACAAAAGATTTCCAGCTTTTTCCTCCTTTGTTTTTCAAACCTCCAATTCCAGTAGAGAAATGATGACATATGGCTACAGCCAATGCATCGGTTGCGTCCAAAAGTCTCGGTGCATCTGAAAACTTTAACAGACTTTGAATCATGGAGGCGACTTGTTCTTTTGATGCATCTCCATTGCCTGTCATGGACTGTTTTACCTTTTTTGGAGCGTATTCATTAATAGGAATCTCTTTATTAAGCGCAGCTGCTATAGCCACTCCTTGTGCTCTACCGAGCTTAAGCATGGATTGTACATTTTTTCCGAAAAATGGTGCTTCAAGGGCAACTTCATCGGGTAAGTACTCTTGAATCAATTCAGACACCCGATCGTAGATTTTTTTCAGTTTTATTTCATGATTCTTGTATTTGCTCAAATGAATCACACCAAATTGGATAATGCTCATTTTCTGACCTTTGCAATGGATTAGTCCATATCCCATTACATTCGTACCAGGATCAATACCCAAAATGATTTTCTCTTTCTGCACAATACATGCAAATTAAAAACAACTACCTTAACCAATCTTCCATCTTACTGACCATCATTAAGATCATTGTGTTGGTATTTGTAGTCAAATATCTTTATAAGAAATTTCAGATTGAGCGAATTAGCTTATTAAGTGTTGATTGGCCTGATAATTTTTTAGCATATCTAGTGCTTGTGTTTGCATTAATGGTCGCCAATTGGTCCTTAGAAGCTATTCGATGGAAGATTTCAGTAAGTGTATTTGATGAAATTTCATTTAAACAAAGCGTACTAGTTGTGCTGAGCGGTTTAGCCATTAATTGGGTGTTACCTTTCGCAACTGGAGATGCTCTAGTCAGACTTATAACAATTAGGGATAAGTTCAAAACCACTTCAGCAATTGCCTTAAATCGAGGAATAATGCTGGTAATTACAATGCTTTTTGGTTCTTACAGTATCTGGTTTTATTCAAAAGAAATGATAACATTCAATCCTTTAGTCCTTTTAGTATTAGTTGGTGTACCAGCAGTTCTCTTTTTTTTAAGAAGGCGACTGGGGAAATTCATGTCGTACTTTAAGCAACTAAACCGTAAAGTTGCTGTTAGGATTTTACTGATCTCCACTTTCAGGTACTTTGTTTTTGTTATTCAATTATTCATCCTTCTGAAATTGTTTCTTCCTGAAATCCCCAACTTCGTTTTGTTTTTAGGTATAGGTTGGATTTTCTTTTTTCGATCGGTCATCCCAACTTTTTTTGCAGGAATAGGATTGCGAGAGGCTTCAGGAATTATTTTTTTTACTTCCTATACAAATGATCTTAATTTGGTTGTCGTTCCAATTTTTATAATTTGGGTTATAAATAATGCAGTGCCCTCATTAACTGGTATTTTAGCTGTGTTTAAAATCCGCCATTTCACACAGTCTGAAATATTAAGGAAAAAGGTTCTTAGCGCTTAAGTATCTTGGTTCACTTTCTGTTAACATTGCCAGATGATTTATTTGGTGTTGGCATTTACATTGTTGAATATCTGCTTTTACCTTGTTCTTGCGATTGGATGGACCAAAGTTCCTAAAACATCAAAAACCAGACACGGTCGTTCATTTTCCGTCATAATTCCGGTTAGAAATGAAGAAAATGTAATTGAGAAAGTCTTGCTGTGTCTTGAATATCAAAATTACAACAAGAGTGATTTCGAGGTGATAGTCGTTAATGATTTTTCAAATGATAGGACACTTGAAGTCGTTGAGAAGTGTGCGCAAAATCTTGATATGGACTTCAAAGTCATTTCATTAGCTGATCCTCTTGAATCAGGGAAAAAAATAGCACTTACCAGGGGAGTTGAAGAAGCAAAATACGATTTTATATTAACAACAGATGCAGATTGCCAAATGGGTCCACAATGGCTATCAAGTTACGCTGATTACGATTCGGGTTATAAGTTCATTGCGGGACCTGTAGCATTGAAAGGACAAGGATTTTGGGCACGTTTGCAACAAGTCGAATTCTCAGGGTTGGTTGGTTTTGCTGCTGTCACACTTCATAGTAATAACCCCAGTATGTGCAGTGGAGCCAACATGGGATTTTCTAAAGAAGCTTTTTTTGAGGTAGGAGGGTATTCCAATAATATTCAAATCCCATCAGGAGATGATGAATTTCTTTTATTTAATATCCAGAAAAGATATCCTAACAGTGCAGCATATCTAAAAAATGAAGCTGCCATCATTCTTACTCCTGTTCATGAAACATTAAGAGGTTTTATTAATCAACGAGTTAGATGGACCAGTAAATGGAAACATAACAAAAATCCAAAGTTGCGTCTAATGGCTGTTCTTTTCTTTATAGACTATTTCGTCTGGCTTTTGGCGATTGGTAGCTCAGTTTTAGGGATATTTAATTGGGGTTTAATTTCTGTGATTTTAATCATTAGGTGGATAGCTAATATTGGATATGTACGACCCGTTCATCGGTTTTTAGGCTTAAAATCTGCTGCATTACCTCTTTTAGTAATTCAAATTATATACCCATTTCATATTTTATTCATGGGAGTGAATTCTATCTTTGGAAGCTATACTTGGAAAGGAAGGAAATATTGACTGACATAGAATATGATATTATAGATGAATTGTATTTTGTGACCCCCTACAAGACACTTCTTGAAGAATCAGGATATGATGACTTAACTCTTAAAAAAAATCTTATTGAGTTAATTGAAAAGGGGTTTATCAAAGTATATATGAAAATGGATGAGGAGATTGAGATGCATAATTTAGATATGGAAAATTCGTTCCAATCATATTACTATTTAGCTTCCAAAAAAGGTCTTTTTGAACACAACTCGAGATGAAAGATGTAGCAATTGACATTAAGGATCTTCAGTTAAATGCCTTGCTTGAGGTGACGCAAGCCGTTAACAATAATTTACCCGAAGAGGACCTTTTGCGTATTTATCGGTTTACATTGCTTGCGGATCTTAAAGTAAAAAAACTCGCTTTGTTCACAGAGAATGGGGGTGAGTGGTCATGCAGAGCACATTTTGGAGTCAAAAGTAATTGTCTTGAATCTGATCTTCCGGAGAAATATAAGACACTTGAAAAAGAAGAAGAGCTAGACGATGACGTTTTTAGAGAATTTGAATCTGTTTTTCCTGTTTACCATAAAGAAAAAATCCTAGCTGTAGTCTTCATTAATACTGGTGAGCATGAGACAAGTCAAAATAGATTTTTAAATGCACTAACTAACATTATTCTAGTTGCAATAGAAAATAAAAAACTGGCTAGAAAGCAGGTAGAGCAAGAGGCTTATCGTAGAGAACTTGAAATCGCCAAAAAAGTACAGAATTTCTTATTCCCTAAAGAGCTACCAAAGGTCGAAAGACTTCAGCTTGAAGCATTTTATCTTCCTCATCATGACGTAGGTGGAGACTATTATGATTACATCCAGATCGATGAAAATCGATTTTTGATTTGCATTGCTGATGTTTCCGGAAAAGGAGTGCCTGCGGCATTACTAATGTCAAATTTTCAAGCCTCTTTGAGAGCAATGGTCCGGCAAACAAAGGATCTTATTGAAATAGTGAAGGAATTGAATTTAACAACTTACCGAAGTGGTAACGCAGAAAATTTTATCACCTTTTTCGCGGCTATTTATGATTTCGGTTTAAAAAGATTAGAGTACATCAATTGTGGGCATAATGATATTATTCTCAAAGCCAATGATGAGATAAAAATGCTTAGCGAAGGGACTACGGTTCTTGGAATGCTAGAACCACTTCCTTTTATTGAGAGCAAGCAAATAAACGAGCTCACAAGCTTTTTCATATTTGCATATACAGACGGCCTAACAGAGACCTTCAATGAAGCTGACGAACCATTCGAGTTTGTTCGCCTGGGAAAAATAATTGAATCGCACAATTTGAAAGACCTTACCAAATTACAAAATCTGATCTTGGAAGAATTAGAAAAATTCAAGGGGAATCGATCATTTCATGACGATATTACGATGTTATCCTGCAAGGTTCAAAATCAATGATTCATTTTCACAATACCTCACCATTAATAAAGATGGTCTATCCGTCGATGGTATGGCAAAAAAAGGCTGAACAATCGATCTATCTTACATTTGACGATGGACCTGATGGAGATGTAACGCCTTGGGTCTTACAGGAATTAAATCATTTTAACGCAAAAGCCACATTTTTTTGTCTGGGAAAAAATTTGAAGAAATATCCTGAATTAACAAAAAGGATAATTGATGAAGGTCATTTGATAGCTAACCATACATATAGCCATCTTAAAGGTTGGTCAACAAATAACTCGGCATACTTGGCTGACATTGATAAATGCGATAAAGAATTGATCAAGTTAGGTGTTAGCAATAATCTTTTCAGACCGCCTTATGGGAGGATTAAAAGAAAGCAACTTAATCTATTAAAAAACCGGGAGATCGTGATGTGGAATCGTATTTCCCGGGATTTTGATCCTGAACTTAACATTCATCGGGCAATACAGTCCATGAAGAAATCAAAGCCTGGCAGTATTTTGCTTTTTCATGATAGCAAGAAAGCATTTGGTAGATTGAAAAGTATTCTTCCTGAAGTTCTTAATCACTTCAATAAATTAGGCCTGACTTTTAGTACGTTACATGATTGATTCTCATGCACATATTTATTTGGATAATTTTAATCAAGATATTGATGCAGTTATCTCAAGAGCGATAGATGCAGGAGTAGAGAAGATTCTACTACCAAATATTGACGCGGACTCAATTGATCCCATGTTGGCATTGGAAGCGAAATACCCTGGGATTTGCTATCCAATGATGGGGTTGCACCCTTGTTCTGTGAAACAGGATTTTGAGCAGCAACTTGAAATCATTGAGTCATGGTTCAAGAAAAGAAGTTTTTTAGCTGTTGGAGAGATTGGGACTGACCTTTATTGGGATAAGACTTTTTGGGATCAACAAAAAGAGTCATTTCACTTTCAATGTAACCTCGCACTAAAGTATGATATTCCCATTGTGATTCACTGTAGGGACAGTATTGATGAAACGATCGAGCTGGTAAGTCATTATGAAAATAAAGGATTAAATGGTGTATTTCATTGCTTTACAGGATCAATAGAGCAGGGAAGAATCATTACGGAGATGGGTTATTATCTAGGATTAGGAGGTGTCAGTACTTTCAAGAATAGTGGTCTGGATAAGGTTATTCCACATTTAGATACGACGAAGATCCTTCTTGAAACAGATTCTCCATATCTAACACCAGCTCCTTATCGAGGAAAAAGAAATGAGCCAGCCTATGTTCAATTGGTGGCTCAAAAAGTCGCTGAATTATTGAGTATGAGTCAAGAAGAACTAAACAAATTAACGACTAAAAACACAAATGATTTATTTTTCAACAGCCAATCCAATTGACTTTGAACTATAAGATCGTAAAAATTACCGATGATGGAGAAAGATCCGTATTGATCATATATACCGGGGGTACTTTTGGAATGGCTCAGGATGATAGTGGAGCGCTGATCCCTTTTAACTTTGGTAAAGCCGTAGATAAAATACCGGTTCTCCGTAATCTTGGAATAAAACTTACCGTAATTTCTTTTCCTGTTCCTATTGACTCGTCAAATATTAATGTTCAGGACTGGAAAGACTTAGCATATATCATTGAAGAGAATTATTCACAATACGATGGGTTTGTCATCCTTCATGGAACTGATACAATGGCTTATTCCGCCTCCATGCTAAGTTTCATGCTAAAAGGGCTCAATAAGCCAATTATTTTTACGGGTGCACAAATTCCAATTGGGTTTTCAAGATCAGATGCACGCGAGAATTTAATTGCAGCGATAGAGATTGCTTCTGCTCACAAAGACAATCACCCAATTGTACGTGAAGTAGGTCTTTATTTCAATCATCTTTTACTTCGAGGAAATCGATCTCAAAAAATAAGAAGTTCAACATTTGCAGCTTTTGAATCTGAAAACTATCCAGCGCTTGCCGAAGTAGGCATTGAAATAGAATTCAATAAATCAGCTTTGAAAAAGAGACATGAAAAATCGAAGTTGAAAGTCATGAGTGAATTAAATCCTAACGTCGGCTTACTAAAAATCTTTCCTGGTATTACATCAAGCTTCGTAAAGTCCGTATTGACGGATGAAAACATTGAAGGCGTTATTTTAGAGTCATTTGGCTCTGGAAATACGATGAAGTTTGATTGGTTTTTAGATAGTCTGGAAGAAGCAGTAAGCAATGGAAAGGTCATTCTAAACGTAAGCCAGTGTATTGGTGGTAAGGTAGTTCAAGGCAAATATGAAACAAGCAAAGTGCTAAACGATATTGGAATTTTGAGCGGGAATGATATAACTACTGAAGCAGCATTAACTAAAATGATGTTTGTATTAGGTAAAGAGCGGGATAAACAAAAAATTAAAAAGCTACTAACTCGTTCAATTGGCGGCGAAATGGATGAATAGGTCATAATAATCCCATGAATAGCCTTATGATTACGATAAAACTTGCATAAAGGTATTTTTCATGATTTATTTGTAGCCCCTCCAACAGTGGTGGGTTTTCAGAGAGGTGGCCGAGTGGTCGAAGGCGCACGCCTGGAAAGTGTGTATACCCCAAAAGGGTATCGAGGGTTCGAATCCCTTCCTCTCTGCATAAAAAGTGGAGTTTGTAAGGATGAATTCTCTAAATTGTAACTTATTAAAAATCGTATATAATAAACTAAACCGAAGACTTAACTTATAAGACTGAATTATGAAAAAGTTATTGACTCTCTTAATGTTGGCAGGTGTAATGACCTTCAGTGTTTCAGCGCAAGATGCGTTTGTAGATGAATCTGATTCTCTTGCCACAGACTCTACTTCCGTTGATTCCGCAGCTGTTGAAGAAGTATATGAAGAACCTGTTGAAGAAATTGCAGAGGCAGTTACGGAAGAACCAGAAGAAGCTTCAAGAGGTTTCCATCAAGTAGTAAAAGAACAATTTATCGATGGAGGACCTACTTTCATGGGTATCGTGCTTGCTTGTTTGATTCTTGGTCTTGCGATTGCAATTGAAAGAATCATTCACCTTAATATGGCGTCAACAAATACTAAAAAGCTTTTGGCCGATGTTGAAGATGCTCTTAGTTCAGGTGGTGCCGACGCTGCTAAGGAAGTATGCCGAAATACAAGAGGTCCTGTAGCTTCAATTTTTGTTCAAGGACTTATGAGAATGTCTGAAGGTATTGAAATGGTTGAGAAGTCAATTATTTCCTATGGTTCCGTTGAAATGGGTAAACTGGAAAGAGGCATGATTTGGATTTCTCTCTTTATTTCCCTTGCACCGATGCTTGGATTCATGGGAACTGTAATTGGTATGATTGAGGCGTTTGATGCTATTGCAGAGGCAGGAGATGTTTCACCGGCCTTGGTGGCAAGTGGTATTAAAGTGGCTCTTTTGACTACAGTTGGTGGTCTTATTGTTGCTGTAATTCTTCAATTATTCTACAACTATCTAGTGTCTAAAGTGGATTCTATCGTAAACAGCATGGAGGATGCATCTATCTCTCTTGTTGACCTACTAGTGAAGCACAACCTGTCTAAATAAGATTACACATGGAAGCATTTGTAAATATTGGATTGTTTCTAGCCTACATACTTATTGTAGTTTGTATTGTTACAGCTGTAGGTATGCCACTGATTAAAGCGTTTGGTGATCCCCAATCGTTAAAGAAAATTGGTTTAGGCGTAGGTGCATTGGTGGTTGTCTTTCTTGTATCTTATTTTCTCTCTACCGGAGTGGAGATGGGAGATAAATCGGCAACAACAGTAAAGTTAGTTGGTGCCAGTCTGACAACTTTTTATATTCTAGCAGTAGGTGCCATCTTAGGCATCATCTATACAGAAATTAAAAAAGCATTTCAATAATGGCGAGGAACAAAGATCGAGGTACTCCCGAGGTGAGTTCAGGCTCTATGGCTGATATAGCCTTCCTCTTACTCATTTTCTTTTTGGTGACAACAACCATCGCAAATGACAAGGGAATCTTGATGCAGTTACCTCCTCCTCCAGAAGAGGAGATTGAAATAAAACTTCAGGAGAGAAATATTTTCAAAATTCTTGCCAACTCCAACGACCAACTGTTGGTTGAAAATGAACCATTTACTCGTCCAGTTTCTGATTTGAAGCAGATGGTAAAGGAGCATATCTTGAATTTTGGACAAATTACTGATACTGAAGCTATTGATTTATATAATAGTTTGCCAGCTTCATTGAAAGCACAAGCCAAGCAAAATCCAGAATCATCTGATAGCCCTGGAGATGCTATTGTTTCATTCAAGGCCAATAGAGGAACGAGCTACGATTTATATATCGAAGTGTTGGATAACCTTCATGCAGCTTACAATGAGATATATGCCGAAAGAGTTGGGTTGACTGCTCAGCAATTTCTGGAACTTGACCAAAGTGAGGAACTTGAAGAGAAAGTATACAAACAGGCTCGTCAGGGTATCCCTAAAGCTATATCGATTGCAGAACCTGATAAATAATTAAGATTATGTCGAAGTTTAAGAAAAATTCGAAAGCATCACAGGATATCCCTACAGCGGCGTTACCAGATATTATTTTCATGTTGCTCTTCTTCTTTATGGTGACAACTGTTATGAGGGAGCAGGAAATACTAGTAAAGCAATTGTTACCACAGGCCTCCCAACTTAGTAAGATTCAAAAAAAATCTTTAGTAAGTCATCTTTATATTGGCAAACCAAAGAATGTAGGTGTATACGGCGAGGAGCCTAGAATTCAAACGAATGATGTATTTGTCGAGCCAGACGAACTTACACTTTTTGTAAACCAGGAGAAGGATAAGCTCTCAGAGGCAGAGAGAGATAGAATTACTATGGCGATGAATATTGATTCTGAGGTTAAGATGGGAATTGTATCCGATGTAGAGCAGACTTTGAGAAAAGCAAATGCTAGAAAGCTACTCTATAAATCACTTAGAGGTATCGATAATAATTAAGAGACAATTGATGATATTCAATAAAGCCTTTGCTCTAAGCAAAGGCTTTATTTTTTTAGTTCATCTTTTTTCTCTCTTAGCCAGTTTTCATATTCTTTCTCTGCGTTATCAAGAGCTTCTTCTAACTCTTTTTTTGTTGCTTTTCTAAGCTTTTCGGCTTCTTTAGTGACTTTTTTCTTTTGCTTCTTGAGTTCATTAATTGCTGATTCAATGTCTCTTTTAGCATCCTCAGCTTTTTCCTTTGATTCTTCTGTCAACTTCTCTATTTGTTCATCGAGTTTGTCTCTCTCTTCCTGAAACCTTTCAAGCGTTTCTTTCCTATCCTTTTCTTTACCATCTTTTTCATTTGTGCTTGAACATGATGCCACGAGAATTGATAGAGATAGTAGGAATAATATTTTTTTCATTAGGCAATTGCTTTTTTAGGATTTAGATAATTATTCCATTCTTGACGATACGCTTCCTTGTTCATTTTGAGAAAAGACAGATAAGTTGGTTTTACTGGCTTCTGCATGAGAGTCATTCCTGCCTTTTCTAATGAGTAGTCACCTTTGTTGGAATTACATTTTTTACATGCGGTTACCAAGTTTGTCCACGTGGATTTTCCTCCTTTTGATCTTGGTATTACATGATCAAGGGTTAAATCTTTCGTTGTTCCACAGTATTGACAAGCACCACCGTCTCTTTTGAAAATATTATGCCTGCTCATCACAACACCTTTATAGGGAATGTGAATGTATGTTTTAATTTTTACCACGGAAGGAAACGAAAATGATTGTGAAATAGATCTAAGCTTCTTTTCTTTTACCTCTTCAATCATCTCTGCTTTTCCCAAGAAAACCAACATAAAAGCCCTCTGGACCGAACAGACGGTTAAAGGAGAATAATCTTGATTGAGTACTAATACCATTTTAAATTTTAATTCGTTCTAGTTCTCTTTTCTGATCTTTCTTTTTAATGTCCTCTCTCTTATCGTAGATCTTTTTACCCTTCCCTAATGCAATTTCAAGTTTGGCAAAACCTCTGTTATTTAAGTATAATCGTACCGGGACAATGGTGAGTCCTTTTTCTTCAGTCTTAGTCCTTAATTTTTCGATTTCTTTTTTCTTTAATAGGAGCTTCCTATCTCTTGTCATATCGTGACTTTCAAAACTAGCATTTGAGTACGGAGAAATATTCATTCCTTTAATAAGGACTTCATCATTTTTAAGGTAGCAATATGCTTCCTGAATACTCGCTTTGCCTTCACGAATAGACTTAATTTCAGTCCCTTTCAAAACCATTCCTGCTTCGAACTTCTCAATGAATTCATACTGATAGCTTGCTTTTCTGTTTTTGATCTGTACGGAGTTTGAAAATCTGGAATTGTCTTTACCCATAACTTAAAAATAGTATACGAAACGTTAAAATGACATCCTCGGTAGTGGACTATCTGATAAGTTTCCAAAACAAGATTCTTCATAGAGCAAATGACCACTCATTGAAATCATGCCTGCATTATCAGTGCAATATTGAAAGTCCGGGATGTACGTTTCCCAATCCTTTTCCTTCGCGATTGATTTTAATTCAGATCTTAAACCTGAGTTAGCTGCAACGCCACCAGCAATTGCTATTTGATTGATATTTTCTATTACAGCAGCTTTTTTTAGTTTATCCATAAGCATACTTATTAGCGTTCTTTGAATGCTTGCTGCAAGGTTTTCAATGTTTTCTTCAATGAACTTCTCATTTTGTTTCACTTCTTTCTGAAGAAAATATAAGATGGATGTTTTTATTCCACTGAATGAGTAATCTAGGCCAGTCATTTCTGTTTCAGAAAACTGAAAAGAATATGGATCTCCTTTTTTAGAAAGTTTATCAATTAATGGTCCTCCCGGGTACGGTAGGCCCAAGAGTTTGGCAGCTTTATCGAAAGCCTCTCCAACAGCATCATCTTGTGTTTGACCAATAATTTCCATTTGACAAGGGCTGGTAATCTTGACTATCTGAGTATGACCTCCACTTACAGTAAGGCATAGAAAGGGAAAAGAGGGTTTGGGTTCATCGATAAAATGTGCTAAAACATGAGCTTTCATATGATGAACGGGAATAATGGGGATATTTAAAGATGCTGCCAATGACTTTGCAAAACTTGATCCTACCAATAGGGCGCCTAAAAGCCCTGGGCCCCTTGTATATGCGACGGCATCTAAGTCCTTAAGAGATACTTTTGCATCCTCCAAGACAGATTTAACAACTGGCACGATATTTTTGTGATGTTCTCTTGAAGCAAGCTCTGGAACGACCCCTCCATACCTAGCATGTATGTATTGTCCTGCTATCTCATTATTGATTACTTTGCCATTGATACAAATGGAAGCAGAGGTTTCATCACACGAAGATTCAATTCCAAGTATTATAGCCACTTATATTTCTTTTGACCGGTAAGATAACGATATCAAAAATTCAAAAAGTTCTGTGGAGAGTAATTTCAGGAGCCTTGTTCTATTTCTTATTGACTCTCCTTGTTCTCCTTTTACTTTTCCAGTTAAGCCCATTTCAAAAGCTTATCGCAGAGAAAGCACTTTCTGAAATATCTGATCATACGGAATATTATATATCCTTAACCGGGATTAACATCTCATGGTTGGATAATGCTGAATTTAAAAATTTATTGGTACATGATTTAGCCATGGATACGATGTTCTACTCGAAAAGTCTTTCAGTTAATTATGATTTGATCCGACTAATTCGGGATCAGGCATTAAAAGTGGATGAAATAATTGCAGAGGATTTACTTGTACACTTTATAAAATATGATTCGACCGGTAAACTTAACCTTACAGATTTCTTACAAAGAATAAGCAAAAATAAAGGGGACTCTGCTGGTTTGAAGGAGGCAAATATTATAAATGTAGATCGTATCCACTTAGGAAGTCTACGATTCAGACTTTCTGGTCAAACAAAAAACCCTCCACGAAATAAACCTGATTTTTCACAGTTAGACTTTGATATACCTCTATTAGACTTATCCGGATTTCAATTACATGCAGATACGATTACTGGTGTCATGAATCATTTTTCTGGTGTAGAGCATTTTTCTGGATTAGCAATTGAAGAACTCCGTACCGTTTTCAGGTTATCGAATAGTTCGATGAGTCTAGATGACCTACTACTAAGAACGCCTCACAGCTCTATTTCTGATAGCTTAGAATTCTATTATAATGGATTAGATGACTTTGGCCATTTCGTGGACAGCGTATCATTTGTCTTTCATTTCGAAGACACCAAGCTATCAATAAAAGACATAGAACTTTTAACGGGTTTTAATGAATTAAAGTCTGATCTAACACTAGACGGATTATTTTGGGGTACTGTTGGTGACTTTAATATTGAAGATGCCAGGGTAGGTTTTGGATCATCAACCTATTTTAAAGGTGGAGTTAGCTGTTTTGGCCTTCCGAATTTGAATAGGACATTTATTCTTGCAGATATTATTGAATCTCACTTATTACCTGAAGATCTGGAACCATATGTAGGAGAAGTCAAGGATAATCTTAATCAGATGGGTCGAATTGATTTTAGTGGAAGTTTTGCTGGCTTTTTGAACGATTTTGTAGCTAAAGGAAACTTCCGTACGGATCAAGGATCTGTATATTCAGATATTAATCTAAAAATCCCGAAAGACCTTTCTCTAACGTATTATAAAGGTAATCTTGAACTTGACGATGTTAATGTTGGAGCTTTTCTTAAAAGTGATTTAATCCAGAACGTGGGTCTAAAGGGTAGTATTGAGGGGAAGGGAATTACTGCAGATAATGCTGATTTTAACCTTGAAGCTTTATTCTACAGTAGTAGCCTCTACGGGTATATTTATGATACAATCATCATCAATGGTGCGTTTCAAAAGAACTTTTTCAAGAGTCAAGTGGCTATCCATGATCCAAATTGTCAACTAGAAGGTATCGCTGAATTGGATCTAAGAGATAATAATCAATTCCTGGATCTTGATATATTCACCAAATCGATTCAGGCAGATAAATTAAATCTGACCGATAGAAACATATCAGGAGAAGGACGTATTGATCTCATGTTAAGTAATTTTAGTGTAGATCAATTTGATGGTGAGTTACGAATGGATTCTGCGCTCATTAAAATTGATGAGAAGCAAATACCATTAAATTCAATCGGTGTTGAATCTTACTTTACTTCTGATAGCTTAAGGAAATTCATTTTATCAATGCCTGGAGTAGTAGCTAACATTTCTGGTAGTTATAAAGTAACAAGCCTGGTTAAAGATGTTGGAGTTTTAGCGAGAGGTTATGCGAACAAGCTGCAGTTGTTGGATTCATTAAACCTTGATTCAGTAGCAAATTTGTCAAGTGGAGAACTTTATAAGGTTGATGCTAAAATCGACTTTCATGAAGTTAATCCTTATTTTGATTCACTTCAGCTTCCGATTCATATCTCAAAAGGATCATCTTTAGAGGTTTCTTTTAGACAAGGAAAGTCATCTAATCTTTCATTATTTTATTACGGTGATTCATTAATACTTAATGGCAATCGTTTTGAAGACCCAATAATTGAAGTCAATGGATCAAGTAAAGAATCCTTAAGTAGTATATTGACGAATTTTATTTTTGAATCCTCTAATCAGTTTTTTCGTGGCGTACCTGAAACGAGAAACCTACTTTTAGAAGGTATCTGGTCCGATAATACGATAAATTTTACATCCTTAATAGAACAACCTAGTTCTTCTACAAATATTCGTTTAGAAAGCCAGTTGAAGCTTTACCAGGATTCAATTATGTTTAAAATAATGCCATCCGACATTATTATCCTTGATGATGAATGGAATTTTAATCCATCAAACAGTATTGTGATAAGATCAGATAATATTATGATCTCGAACTTTGAAATTTATGATCAAAGTGAAGCGATCAATATTTCAGGTAATCTTTCCTCTACCCAGGGATCCACTGCCAATATTTTGGTTGAAGACTTAAATATGAATAAAGCCAACCTTTTTACTGAGGTGAATTTTTCTGGCTTTCTTAATGGAAATTTTGTACTCTTTCGTGATGCTCCGGACGAACCTATGAGTTATGATGGCGAGATACTTCTCAAGAACCTACAATATGATGATATCACTATTGGTGACATAAGTGGTTCTTCTAATTGGAACCCGGTCAACAAGTCTATCTATTCGGTACTGGAAGTCAATAGAGATAACTTTAAATCTATTCAGGTAAAAGGGTATTATTATCCAACAGAAATAGATGAACAGTTTGATTATACCATTCAATTCAATCAAGCAGACCTAAAGATTGCAGGACCATTCGTTAAAGAGATCGTTTCAGGGTTAGCTGGTTATGCAAACGGTCAATTAAAACTAAATGGTAATTTCAATTCACCTCAGATTCTTGGTGATTTCAGCTTAGAAAAGGGTTCTTGCAGTATTATCTACCTTAATACGCTGTATAGTTATTCAGGAGATGTAAGTTTTGATTCAAACAGCCTCAACTTTTTGGATTTTAATCTTACTGATAGGAAAGGAAATTCCGCTGCACTATCTGGAAAGATATCACATAATTCCTTTAACAATTTTTTAACTGACATCACACTTAATATTCGAAATTTTGAACTGCTAAATACCACAGCTTTAGATAATGAACTTTACTATGGCTCAGCATATGGTACAGGTATGGTGAATATTGCCGGACCATTTAATGATCTTAGAATAAGTGCTGATGTAAAAACGGACCCAAATACCAGGTTTTTTATACCCGTTTCCGAATCAACAAATACGAGTCAAGAGGACTTCATCCAGTTTGTTAATTTATCAGACACCTCAAATGTCCTCGTTAAAGACGAGGATACATCCATTAAGGGAGTGACGCTGGATTTTGATATAGAGATCACACCTGATTCTTATTGTGAGTTAATATTTGATATTAAAAAAGGTGATATCATAAGAGGCCGGGGGAGAGGCAATATTAAGTTATCGCTTAATACAGATGGAGCATTTGATATGTTTGGTCCATTAGAAATTACCGAAGGGGCATATAATTTTACTTTATCTAACCTAATCAATAAAGAATTTGATATAGTTCCCGGTAGTCGAATTACATGGTATGGAGATCCATATGATGCAAGCTTAGATTTAGAGGCAACCTACCTTCAAAGAGCTTCATTTGAGGAGTTAGAAGTTCTTTCTGAAAGGAATGAATCAGAGGTCTCAAATAGGGTACCAATAGACGCTGTCTTATTTATTGATGGGAGTATCCTAACACCGGAAATAGGTTTTGGTTTAAGGCTTGAAAATGAAAGTGATGCCAATACTGATAATATTGGTAAGTTGAGTAGAATCAATAATGATGAACAAGAGCTTAGGAGACAGTTTATTAGTTTATTATTTCTCAGAAGGTTTTCACCATATGAAAGCTTTTCACTAGGAACAGGTGCGGGAATTGGCGGAAGCGTGAGTGAAATTTTGTCCAATCAAGTAAGTTATCTAGTAAGTCAGATTGATGAAAATCTTGAAATAGAAGTTGATTTAACCGCACTCGATGAAGAGTCATTCAATACGTTTCAGCTACGCTTTGCATATACATTTTTGGATGGGAGACTAAAAGTAACGAGAGGGGGGGGCTTTGGAAGCGATCAGGATCAAAACCGAAATGTATTAAATGATATTGTAGGTAATTGGTCTGTTGAATATAGTTTGACTAAAGATGGTCGTTTACGAGCAAAAGTCTTTAGAAATACCAATGAACGATTGATTACTAATGATGGTAACCTAAGTCAAGAAACCGGAATTAGCTTACGATTTGTTCATTCGTTCAACGATCTTACGGAATTACTTACTTCCAGAAGAGAAGAAGCAATCAGACGTAAAAAGGAAAAAGAGCGCGATGATTCATCAAGTGACTCAGTGAATCTTAACCCAAGTATTAATTGACTTCAATCTACCTTGTTAATAGCAGGTTATTTAGTAACTTTCATTAACGCTAAACTAACCCAGATGGACTTCAAAAAATTTTCCGAAAAATATGCCTCTGAGATAGGAGGTGAATACCGTGAGTACGATAGCACTCAGTCAGTAATTATTATGCCTGTCGCTGATGGGAGGTTTCAAACCATTACTGGACATATTACCCATAATAGTGATTATAATCGGCAAATGATCCAGCTCAAAACCAAAGTTTGTAGTCTGGATAATGAGATTCCTTTTGAAGATCTTCTAAGAGAGAGTGCGGATTATCCTTACTCTAAATTTATAATAGAAGATGGATTCCTAAAAGTAGAAGCCATCGCTTTTTTGGCAAGTACCTCAGAAGAGATGATCAAAGAGATGTTTAGTGAGATTGGAAAGCATGCTGATGACTGGGAATTTAAACTTACCGGAAAGGATATTCATTAATACTTTTGTAACCGCAAGCCGACTCATCGCTCCGATTAATTTCGGTAGAGGAAAGTCCGGGCAGCAAAGAGCGGCGTACTTCTGAATAGGAAGCATACCTAAGATTTCGAGGGTATAGAGAAAGTGCCACAGAAAATAGACTACTTAACGCGAGTCGTTATAGAAAAGGTGAAAAGGTGAGGTAAGAGCTCACCACTCTGAGAGTGATCGAGGAGGTATGGTAAACCTTACGTGCTGAAAGACCAAATAGGTTCTGCATATAAAAAGTTGCTCGCTTCAGCAGAATTGGGTGGGTCGTTAGATGCTAATAGTGATATTGGTACTAGATAAATGATGAGATAGAACAGAACCCGGCTTATTGGCTTGCTTTTTGATAAATCGATGATAAATTCATGATATGGCTAAAATATTAATAGTAGATGATGAGAAAAGCATCCGGGATGCATTAAGCGATATCCTTACTGAAGAGAATTATGAGATCAGTACAGCTGAGAATGGAGAGGATGGATGGGATAAGTTGGAATCTGAAAAAATCGATTTGGTATTATGTGACATTAAAATGCCGAAAATGGACGGCATGGAGCTCTTAAGTAAAGCAGCTGAAGAAGGGGTTGATGTGCCCTTCGTTATGATATCGGCTCACGGAACAATAGATACAGCTGTAGAAGCAACGAAGAAAGGAGCCTATGATTTCATACAAAAACCACCAGATTTGAATCGTATTTTGGTCACGGTAAGAAACGGAATTGAAAGTGGGAAGCTATCATCCGAAACTAAAGTGCTCAGGAAAAAGGTGAGCAAGGGATATGAGATCATTGGGGAGTCGGATGAAATTAATGCAGTTAAGGAAACAATTGAGAAAGTTGCACCTACTGAAGCAAGAGTATTGATTAATGGCGAAAACGGAACTGGCAAGGAATTAGTGGCCAGGTGGCTTCATGAAAAAAGTGAACGTTCTAAATCAGCTATGGTCGAAGTTAATTGTGCGGCCATTCCTTCAGAATTGATTGAAAGTGAGTTATTTGGACATGAGAAGGGGTCCTTTACCTCCGCACATAAACAACGGATTGGCAAGTTTGAACAAGCAAGTGGAGGAACACTTTTCCTGGATGAAATTGGAGACATGAGTCTATCAGCACAAGCGAAAGTATTGCGAGCACTTCAGGATAAAAAGATCACCCGTGTGGGTGGTGATAAATCCATAAATGTGGATGTTAGGGTACTTGCAGCAACGAATAAAAACCTGAAAGAAGAAATAGAAAAAGGTACTTTTCGAGAGGATTTATATCACCGCTTAAGTGTGGTTGTTATTACTGTCCCACCACTTCGTGACAGAAAAGATGATATTGGGTTATTAACTGAACACTTTTTACAACAAATTGCTGAGGATTACGGAACCGCTACTAAAAAAATTGAGCATGATGCTGTCAGTCAACTAGAGGTATACAACTGGTCTGGCAACATTAGAGAGTTGCGCAATGTCGTGGAGCGTTTAGTTATTATGTCAGAGGCGGTAATAACCAAAAGGGATGTGGAGAAGTACGTAGAAAATTAAGCTACAGCTTCTTGGGAAGTCTTGTCTTTTTGTACGTCTTCTTGTGCATAGGTAGGGCATGTTCTTTGGGTACATGCACTTAAGCAAACAAGAACCACCACAATAATGGTAAGTTTCAATTTCATAGTTTTCTCTATTAATTAATCTAAATTAGATGTCGTCAAAAGTATATATTAATTGTATTTATAAACATACAAACGACTAGATTATTTTAGACTTTCGGTAAATCACCTTTTTTTTTCTTCAAATAAGAAGGTTACAGCCCCTTATCTCACTACTGTCAAACCTACCAAGAACTTGAAAAGTTTTGTTATTTTGTACTTTTCCAAGATCTTTTGTTTCAATAAAGGCACAAGTCTCAATATTTGCCAGGTCAACGACATTGATTCCTCCCGTATTTTCTTCTTCTAGATACCTGAAAGGATCGTTTATCTCTCTAATCATGACAGTAGCCCAAGATGGGAATGTGAAGTCTCCATTTTTACCATAAGCTTGGGAATGTAGTTCGGTCATACCATACTCTGACCAAATTTCAGTGAGTTGGAATTTCCTTTTTAATGCATCATGTAATTCTAGCCGAGTCATTTCTTTTCTCCTTCCTTTCATTCCTCCAGTTTCAATAATAATAACGTCGCTAGTTAGCTGTATTTCATTGAAATCGAGCAATGCGTAAGATACGCCAAATAGTATACTCTTTTGGCCCTGAAATAAATGCTCATTGATTTCCTGATTAAGAAAATAGCCGGATTCCATCTGCGAATGTTTCATAAAAGAATCGATCATATTGATAAGTGATGAATCTCCTTGTTCAAGGTACGATGGAAGTAATGCTACAATACGGTAGGTATCCAGTTTATCAAATGTAGATTCGAATATTTTTTTACAAACTTTATGGTAAAATCTTAGGTCAGTGATATGATGTTCACTCCGTACTTGACTGGTTGTTCCGCTACTCTTAAATAGTTTTACAGTTTGCTTATCAGTCGATTTAATTACGTGATGTTTGAAAAACTCTATGGGTAAAAATGGAATTTCTTCCAGTGATGTGACATTCTTTGGTGTTTTCCCAAGGTGATTACAATACGTTTTATAAATCGGGTTGTTATGATATTGAAAATCAAATGCAACAAGTGAACAATCAAGGAAGTTATCTTCGTTAATAGAGTATAAATTTTTCTTGAAATCTTCGATAAAATCCATTCGACGAACAGGATAGGGGAGCTTAAATTATTTTTGTTTTAGTTATATGATTCGATACACTAAGATATTACTCATAGGATTTGTTTTCGTCCTTACATCGTGTTTTAATGAGGAAGAGTTTCCTGATACACCACGAATTGAATTTGTCGCATTAGAATACGCCGATTCCCCAACGACTGATTCGTTAATACTTACATTTTCTTTCGAGGATGGAGGAGCTAATATTGGAACGCTAGGCAATGATTTTAGCCCGCAATATGATTTGTTCGTTGATTCTGAACCGAAGGTGCTTACAGCGGATAATCTAGATCAGGCAGTGCCTCCTATTTTTTTAGCTCCCATTGTATTTGATAATGTAGTTCCTGTCAGACTGGATGGGAATACAATTACCATATTACCGGACGCTAATTCATATCCGGCTTTCATTGAAGATGAAGTCTATACAGAAGACGTAAATGATATTACACTGAATTGTCCTAATGTTATCAATGAAACACTATCAATATTTGATTCATTGGATGTAGCCGTCTATGAGTTAACGAATCCTTTATATGAGTTGATTACCCTTCAGAGTATTAATTCGGAGGTACCTGCTTTAATACGAGAGGATTACAATAATCTGCGGATAACCTTTGAAAGAATTGTTAACGGAGAACCACAAGAAATTGATTTTAACGCGGAGTTTCCCAACACATCACAATGTGTCGATGATTTTGATGCACGTATTCCATTATTTGATCAAAATGGTACAAGTGGAACGATTTCCTATAGCATGATTTCAGCAGTTCTGGATATTCCTCTTGCGATTAACCCGTTTAGGGTTCGATTTCAAGTAGTAGACAGACTTGGCAACGTCAGTAATGAAGTAGTCACACCTACTTACCTACTTAGTGAAATTACACGAATCACGAACTAGTAAATTGGGGGAAATTTTTCTGGATGTACTTCAGTCATTAACTCATATACCTGGTCAAATACTTCCTCCACGCTAGGTTTAGAGAAATAGTCTCCATCACTGCCGTAGGCTGGCCTGTGATCTTTACCAGTAACCGTTATTGGCTTTGAATCGAGATTGAAGTAACCGTTGTCCCGCTCCAGAATTTGTTGAAGCATGTAAGCTGAAGCACCTCCTTCCACATCTTCATCCACGATTACCAATCGGTTTGTTTTCTTAAGAGACTCAGCAATTGTACCACTCAGGTCAAATGGAATTAGTGTTTGCGCGTCAATGATCTCTGCATTAATTCCTTCTTCTTGAAGTTGGTTGGCTGCTTCCATCACCACTCGGCACGTAGAGCCGTAGGTTACCAAGGTTACGTCGTGTCCTTCTTTTAAAATCTCCGGTTCACCAAGTGCTAAACGGAAGTCTTCCAGATTATCAGGAATTCGTTCTTTGAGTCGATACCCGTTGAGCGATTCGATCACAAGTGCCGGGTCATCTGAAGCTAACAAAGTGTTATAGAAACCAGCTGCTTGTGTCATATTACGGGGTGTTAAAACATAAATGCCTCGCAATGAATTCAAGATCATTCCCATAGGAGATCCTGAATGCCAAATACCTTCCAGTCTATGGCCTCTTGTTCGAATAATGAGTGGAGCCTTTTGGCCACCGAATGTCCGGTAACGCAAGGTTGCTAAATCATCAGAAAGGGTTTGTATTGCGTATAGCAGGTAATCCAGGTATTGAATCTCTGCAATGGGTCTCAAGCCCCTTATCGCTGCACCAATACCTTGACCAATAATGGTGGTTTCTCGTATTCCTGTGTCTGTCACACGCAGCTCACCGTATTTTTCCTGTAATCCTGCAAACCCTTGATTTACATCTCCGATTTTACCCACATCTTCGCCAAATGCAAAGACTCTTGGATCTGTTTTCAGTATGCTATCAAAACAAGCATTGAGTACCTCTCTTCCATCCACCAATTTGCTTTCATCAGAATATTGTGCAGGTATAGTGCTTATATTTAGCGCAGAATCAACTGAGTCGCTGTACAGCTTTGAATTGAACTGAAAAGCATATACTCCCTCTTTATCGCTAAGCCAGGACTTTAACACTTCAGTTTCTAAAGAGTTATCTCCCTTCAGCAATCTCAATGCTTTCTTTGCTGTCTGAATAACGTGTAATTTTTCAGGATTCAGCTCTTTCTTGACTTCACTCGTCAATTTGTTGATTTGTTCCTTTTTTGGAGAGGACAGTCCGGCTTTATCGATCAGACTCAATACCTCTGTAAGGTCTTTTTTAATCTCTCCTGAAAATTCTTTCCACGCCGTATCCCTGGCCGTTTTAGCAGCTATTTTGCCAGCTTTCTCTAGTTCGTCAAGCTCTTCAGCAGATGCATAGCCTTCCGCTATCATCCACTCACGCATTTTTAAGATGCAATCATGGGCTCTTTCCCAATCCAGTCGTTCTTTTGATTTATATCTTTCATGAGAGCCAGAGGTAGAATGGCCCTGTGGTTGAGTTACTTCGGTTACATGGATGATACAAGGGATGTGTTTCTTTCTTGCAATATCTACTGCCTTTTTATAGGTAGCTATAAGCTCAGGATAATTCCAGGCTTTTACTTCGAAAAGTTCAAATCCGGGTTTGTCTTTTGTTTTCTGGAACCCAGAAAGAGCCTCTGAGATACTTTCTTTGATGGTATGATACTTCTGTGGAACAGATATTCCGTAAGCATCATCCCAAATGGACATGACAATGGGTACCTGTAAGACACCAGCAGCATTCATCGTTTCCCAGAAATGACCCTCTGAAGTAGAAGCATTGCCAATCGTTCCAAAGGCTACCTCATTTCCATTGATGGAGAAATCGTTAAAATCATGAAGTGCTTTATTCTCTCGGTACAACTTAGAGGCGTATCCGAGCCCTAAAAGCCGTGGCATCTGTCCGGCAGTAGGGGATATGTCTGCGCTACTGTTCTTTTTATCCGTCTGCGTGAGCCATTCCCCTTTTTCATTAAGGTAACGAGTGGCAAAGTGACCATTCATTTGTCGTCCGGCGGAAGCTGGATCAGCCTCGACACTGGTATGAGCATAAAGTTGAGCGAAAAATTGTTGAGTGGTTAACTGACCAATAGACATCATAAATGTCTGGTCCCTGTAATAGCCCGATCTCCAATCCCCATTTTGGAAATACTTGGCCATGGCAATTTGAGGAATCTCTTTGCCATCCCCGAAAATGCCAAATTTGGCTTTACCCATGAAAACTTCCTTTCTGCCTATCAAACTTGCTTCTCTGCTTTCGACTGCCAATTGATAATCCTCAAGGATTTCTTTCTTAGAGATTTGAATCTGGGTTTTATTCTTTGTCTCGCTCATCTTGTTGCCTTTTATGTCAAAATATCTGTGGGGTATCCAAATATACTAAATATTGACCTAATTTGAAAAGAGATATTCATAATAATTGTTTCGTAAATGTGAGTTTAATTTTTTTAAACAAAATAAAATACTGAATAATAAAAGTAATTAGGATTTATATTTTGTATATGAGGTTAATTATTATCACTTAAAATTTTGATTCAATAAATCTTAAGATTTCTTCTAAACCTCCTCCTATATTTGTCTTACCTAAACTTATAAACCATGATAATCGGCGTTCCCAAAGAAATTAAAAACAACGAAAATCGAGTGGCGGTAGACCCCTCCGGTGCTCTTGAATTGACCAAAAGAGGTCACGAAGTATATGTACAATCAACGGCAGGAGAAGGTAGTGGATTTGCAGATGTAGATTATGTTTCTGCCGGAGCCAAAATCCTACCAACCATTGAAGATACCTACGATGTTGCAGAAATGATCATCAAGGTGAAAGAGCCTATCGAACCGGAGTATAAGCTTTGCAAAAAGGATCAGTTGATTTTTACGTATTTTCATTTTGCTTCTTACGAACCACTCACAAAGGCCATGATGGAAAGCGGAGCTACCTGCCTGGCATACGAAACCGTTGAAAAAGCTGACCGGTCATTGCCGCTATTAGTCCCAATGTCTGAAGTAGCCGGTCGAATGGCTATACAGGAAGGAGCTAAGTACCTGGAGAAGCCCATGAAAGGCAGAGGAATACTTCTTGGAGGTGTTCCGGGTGTACGTCCTGCAAAAGTTATGATACTTGGTGGAGGAGTCGTAGGTACTAACGCAGCGAAAATGGCTGCAGGTATGGGTGCAGATGTAACCATTCTGGATTTAAGCTTGCCAAGATTAAGATACCTGGACGACATCATGCCGGCTAATGTAAATACCTTCATGAGCAGTGAGTACAACATTCGTGAATTGATTGCATCGCATGATTTAATCGTTGGTGCTGTCCTGATCCATGGTGCAAAGGCCCCCCACTTGATTACCAGAGATATGCTAGGGGAAATGAAGCCAGGAACGGTATTGGTAGATGTGGCAGTAGACCAGGGAGGATGTATTGAAACGTGTAAACCTACCACTCATCAGGATCCAACCTATATTATTGATGATATTGTACACTACTGTGTCGCAAATATGCCGGGAGCAGTGCCTTACACTTCTACCTTAGCGCTGACGAATGCGTCGCTTCCTTATGCTATCCAGCTAGCAGATAAAGGATGGAAGAAAGCCTGTCAGGATAGTCGGGAACTTGCTTTGGGACTTAATGTCATTAATGGTGATATTGTTTATAAAGGCGTGGCAGAAGCCTTTAGTTTGCCATTTGTACCGGTGGAGAAGTATTTGGATTAGTCCATTCGGGTAGTTATTAGTTATAAGAAGACCCAATTTTTCGGAAATTGGGCTTTTCATTTTATACTAATCAATCTCAGAAACCGTCATTCCTCAGGCTGATAGGTCTCAAATGCAAGTCTTAAGCTTCTAAGCCGCTTAACGGCTTCCATCAACCGCTCCCTATAAATCAGCATAATTGGTTGAGTGCTAAGCGTACTTTCGAGTGAATCTAATGGACCCTTGGGTCTTCACTTAAAAATGACAAAGACGATGAAAAAAGTATTGATTTTTATTGGACTAATTACAGCAGTCCTTGTTTCCTTAGACGCAAAGGATTATTCTTTTAAAGTAGAAGTATCTGGTAAAGGACAGCCGATGCTGCTTATACCGGGTCTTACCTGTGCCGGTGAGGTATGGGATGAAACCGTAGCATCACTTGGAACGGATTATGAATACCATGTGGTAACACTGCCTGGATTTGCCGGACATCCACCTATCGCCACGGAGAATTATTTAGCCACTGTGGGTAATGAATTGATTACCTATTTGAAGGATAATGAACTAAAACAAGCAATTGTAGTGGGGCATAGCCTCGGAGGTTTTCTGAGTCTGTACATTGGTTCAAGGGCACTTGAATTAGTGTCAAAACTTGTTGTTGTAGATGGGCTTCCTTTTCTTGGAGCGCTGCGAAATCCTGCTGCAACAGAAGAGAGCATGGAAGAAATGGCATCTATGATGAAAAAGAACATGGAATTACAAACCGCGGAACAATATGAAGCAACCCAACCAGTGATGTTAAAAAGTATGGTCAATAGTGAAGAGGATATTGAAATGATTATGGAATGGGGAAGAAGAAGCGATTCGAGAACGGTAGCACAAGCCATGTATGAACTTTATACCACTGACCTGAGACAGGAAATAGCAAATATTAAAGCCCCAACCCTGGTATTTGGTGCGTGGATCGCTTATCAGGCTTATGGGGCAACAAAGGAATCAACTACGCAACTGTATCAAGCGCAATTTGTAAATCTAGAAGACTACCAGCTAAAGATGACGGACAAAGGAAAACACTTCATCATGCTGGATGATCCGGAGTTTTTTATTTCAGAGCTTAACGACTTTTTAAAAGCTAAAAGCTAATTATTTCATTTGGATAAGGACAACAGGTTTGTGCATCAAGGCTGTTGTCCTTACCATTGCCTGTCTCATTAATAGTAAGTTTAATATTTTACCGACCATCAGCCCTTTTTTGGTTGTATTTCTGATTGGATCATATAGCAAGTCGAACAATGACAAGAACAAAATGGTATTGGACTTTACAGATTAGTGGCTGGTTACTGTATGGCCTCCTTGGTGTTTCCATTAATGCTTATTTCTTTGGAAATATCGGTATGGGCCTACTTTACCCAATTTTTGCCGCTTTTTTGATGATGATGTCCACACACTACGTAAGGATACAAATGAAGTCCAGAGAATGGCTGCAATTAAAGCTACCCATGCTTCTAATTCGAGTAGTGCCTTTGTTTATTCTTTTTGCAGTGCTTGTTAACCTCTTAAATACCTGGTTTTCCATTAAGGTTACGGAGCTATTCACGGCAGAAGAATTTTCCGTTCCTGTTTTCTTTTTATATGTCCTGCAGAACACCATTTACTTCATGCTTTGGTTAGGAGTTTACCTGGTGATTCATTTTTTTAGGAATTACAAAACGGAGGAAATCGAAAAATGGAAGCTCGAGTCTGCAGTAAAAGACGCAGAACTCATCGCCTTAAAAGCACAGATCAATCCTCACTTTCTTTTTAATGCGTTGAATAACATCCGCGCGTTGATTCTCGAAGATCATATGAAAGCCAGGGATATGGTATCTCATCTTTCCGATTTGCTTCGCTATTCGATCCAGTTTAACAATCAGGAAAAAGTCACTATTGCAGAAGAGCTAGAGATTGTTAATAACTACCTGGAGTTGGAAAGTATTCATTACGAAAAGCGGTTGAGATATGAAATTCAAGTAGATGAAGGTATAGCGAATAGTAAAATCCCCCCGATGATCATACAACTCATGGTAGAAAATGCGATTAAACATGGAATCTCACAAATAAAAAGTGGTGGGGAGATCCTGGTGGTACTTAATCAAGCAAATGATCACCTGAACATTGAGGTGAGTAATACCGGTACCCTTAAAGCAAAAAATGAGAAGGAGGGAATTGGGATCAGGAATGCCATTGAGCGGGTTCGCTTGTTATTTGATAAGGAGCCGGAATTTAACCTGATCCAAGAAGGTAATTATGTAAAGTCTACGCTAAAACTACCCATTGAAAAATGAAAGCATTAATCATAGACGATACACGTCTTGCAAGGCAGGAATTGCACTATTTACTTAAGGATCATCAAGATGTACGCGTACTCGGAGAGGCTGAAAATGTGGATGAAGCATATGATCTGATTATCCGCGAAAAACCAGATTTAATTTTTCTTGATATTCAGATGCCGGATAAGAATGGGTTTGAGTTGCTTGAAATGTTAGATGAGGTGCCTCAGGTTATTTTCACAACAGCTTACAGTGAGTTTGCCATGAAAGCATTTGAATACAATGCACTGGATTACCTGAAAAAACCAATCACTGCCGAAAGACTAACTGAGTCATTGAACCGTGTGAAAGAAAAGGTAGATGCGAAAGAGGAACCTAAAGAAATACTCACAGAGGATAGCCAGGTGTTTGTGAAGGACGGAGAGAAATGCTGGTTTGTTGACTTAAAAGACGTAAGGTTGTTTGAAATATGGGATAACTACACACGTATTTATTTTCAGGATTACAAACCCATGATTCCTAAAACCTTGCAGTATATGGAGACCAGACTAGATCCAAAGGTTTTCTTTCGTGCCAATCGACAGCAAATTATAAATATGAAATGGATTGATAAAATCGAACCCTGGTTTAGCGGAACCATTCGATTGTATCTAAAAGATGGAACTGAGGTGGAGGTAAGTAGACGACAAACCTCAAAGTTTAAGGAGCTGATGAGTTTTTGAGCAGCTGCTTTAATTGATCAATAGCTTTTTGATTGCTCTCAATTTGTATGTTTTCGATTATGTCTCTCTTTTCTTTTGTGGTGAGATGCCAACTTAATGAGGCTCTTTCGATTTCAGAAGATGTACCTTCTTTACTGTACGAATCATAAGACAATTCCACAATATCCATTTCACCAGAGAACCAATCTTGCATTAATTCCGCTCGAATGCTGTTATTGATGTCCTGCATACTTGTCATATTGTTGTAAACACTGGCTATGGGGTAGGTCAGCCGATCAATGATTGAAGGATTAGGTGCCGGTTCTATGGGCGAATTGGATTTGCTATCACGTATTACCAACAGAATGACGCCCGCTGTATTTTCAGTAATCCAGTTTTTAAAAACATTGATGAACTTCAGTGCATCTGACACACCGAAATTGTCAGAGATCCCGGCATCCATGATTTCAACTCGTGGCTCAGTGGGCAAACTGATGTTTGGTGTGATGTAAGGAAAGGAAGCTGACATCCTTAAAGCTGCTAAAAAACTCAAGTCCTCTGGGTTATTATTTTTGAAAAATGCCTGGAAATCAACACCTCTGATTTTTTGATTGGGTTTAGTTAAAACTTCAGAAGAGATTCCCATAAATGAAACAGGTTGAGATGAGATATAAAGCTTCCTTCCATCGTTACCAATTGTTGGAGACATAATCAATGTGGGTATGCGTGCTTTTTCCTCTAATTCCAGGTAGTCTGAAATCCTTTTATCAAATACGCCCTTAAGATTTTTGTTGAGGTTTGTTTCGAAGGTATATCCTCTATCGACATTGTATTTGCGTCCAGCGTACTCGTAGGTCTGCATTTTGAAAAACAGATCATTGACCAGAAGGCTGAAAATGACCGGATTCAAATTGTCCTTTCCTATGTTTTTCACCATCTGATCACCGTCTGGACTCAATACTACCTGTGGATTTCTTAAAAACATTTCACGATAGTAGGCTGCACCAATTAACCCTCCGGATGCACCAGAGATTAGGAACGTTTGATCCATTAACCTACCGTTGAGCGCTTGATCTGCTTCAAGAATGGAGTTAACCGACCACAATGCTGCCCGTTGACCACCACCACTAACGCATAGGAAAATCATTTTTTCTTTTTCTGGACGTTGGAATTTTGCTTTCCAGTTTTCCAGTGTCTCTAACATGTGTAGGTAATCGTGGGTGTACTGCTCTTTTGAATGTATTTTGGTTAGCTCCTCGATGGAATACTCAGCCTTCGTTGTATCGTAATTAAGTCCGGTAGCTTCATTGATCCCTTTACCAAATCCCGTTTTTATACCCGTGTTAACCAAAACAAAAACACCCATTGCAAAAACAAGTCCCCAGCTTTTGAACCAATAACTGATAGCGCCGACAAGCATCACGGCAATGGCGAAAATTAAGAGGGCACTAGCAGCTGCAGGAATTTGTAAGAATTGGTAATTCATAAAAAATCCTAGTAGGAGAATCACACCAATGATGATTAATTCGAACATCACCGAATTGAAGTGATTTTGATCAAAGACTTTAAGTATGGCTTCTTTGTTCTTGAAGTCGGTAATTCGATCCGTAGATCTAAGTCTAAATCTCAGATCCAAGTAGCTTGTCACCTGGTATCGATTCTCTTTGTTTTCTCTGAATCTGTTCATCACCCGGTCACGACTAACGATACCTTTTCTTAGTCTCTTATCGACGCTTCCTGTCAGGTATTTGAAAATATCTTTATTCGTAAATCGGAAATAAAGAATCGTCAGAAGATGCAAAGTGAAAATCCCTGTAAATAGTCCCAAGATGTATAAGATGATTTCCCACTTCTCTGCAAACTCATTGTTGAGTTGAAACCTAACAATTAAAAAGATGTATAAAAGCAGCGTTAGAAATGGAATAAGGCTGTTATTGACCGAAAACTTGGTAAATGGTCTCTCCAAAACACCAATAAACCGGAAACGATGAGAATCAAGAATATAGCTGGTGATGTGCCATGCCATGGTTAGGTTTCCAAATCCAAGACCAACAAAAAAGAAACTCCAGAAATTGACTTCACCTAAATACTCAGGATCGAGAAACAAATAATGAATACCATATACCTTTCCCAGTCCACCTGAAAATGCTGCTATAATAATGATCCAAACAAGTAAAAGTGCAAGGTTTTTCTTCAGATGATGAAACAATAGTTGCAGTGGGAGGGAATAGATGATTCTCTCTACAGGATCAGGTAGTTGAATAAATTTAGTGTTCATCGATTGAATATTAGGTCAATGTGGATGATATGTACTTGTTGATCGAATCCATGGCTAATCTCTTAAGTTAATACCTATTTTCACATAGCCGATCACCACTAATTCCATTTCAGATCGCTGGAAATTAGTAAACCCCGATTCATCGGGGTTTTTTTATGCTATAGCTTGATCAAGGTCCGTAATAAGGTCTTCAACATCTTCAATGCCCACGCTCAATCTGATCAATGAATCGGTAAGTCCGACTTCAAGTCGTTGTTCTCTAGGAATACTTGCATGCGTCATACTTGCCGGATGACCAACGAGTGATTCCACCCCTCCTAAAGATTCTGCAAGGCTGAAGATTTTAAAACTTTTTAAGGTTTCTTCAGCTCTTTCAAGTGTATCTTCCTTTTGGATAAAAGAGATCATTCCACCAAATCCTTTCATTTGTTTTTTGGCAATTTCGTGATTTGGATGATCCTCAAATCCGGGCCAGTACACCTTCTCAACCTTTGGATGGGATTTAAGAAATCTTGCAATAGCTTCTCCATTTTCACAATGACGCTGCATCCTGACATGCAAGGTTTTTATTCCTCTCAATACTAAAAAGCAATCAAGTGGTCCTGCAATCGCGCCACTGGAGTTTTGAATAAATCCAAACTGGTCATCTAAAGCTTCATCATTTGTCGCGAGAAAGCCCATGATTACGTCAGAGTGCCCGGCAATGTATTTAGTTACCGAATGCATCACGATATCGGCACCAAGGTCTAAAGGATTTTGCAGATAGGGTGAAGCAAACGTATTGTCTGTAGCGACTTTAATGCCGTGTTTTTTGGCTGCATCCGTTACCGCTTTAATATCCACAATGTTCATCATTGGATTGGTAGGTGTTTCTGTCCAAATAAGTTTGGTTTTCTCGGTGATAGCATTTTCAATATTTGAGACATTGCGCATGTCTACAAAAGAGAACTTCACACCAAACTTTTCGAATACTTTCGTGAAAAGGCGATAAGTGCCACCGTATAGGTCTGAAGTGCTGATTACCTCATCGCCCGGTTGCAACGTTTTTATTACTGTTTCTATTGCACTCATACCTGATGCAAAACATCTACCAAATTTTGCATTTTCCAGTGCTGCTAAATTAGTCTCCAGTGTTCCACGTGTAGGGTTCTGGGTGCGAGCATATTCATATCCTTTATGAACTCCTGCTGCTTCCTGTACGTAGGTTGAGGTTTGGAAAATTGGGGTCATAATGGCCCCTGTTGATGGGTCTGGGGTAATGCCTGCATGCAGGGCTTTCGTTCCGAATTTCATAGTGTTTATTTTCTGTATCTGGTATTGAAAGGCGAATATATGAATTTAGTTTAGTTCCAACTCAACTCAGTTTTTATTGAAAAATGAACCCAGTTTCGCGTTTGCTTGGTCACTGTCAAGATAACTTGGAGATAAAGAAGGCTGACCTGGCAAGTTTTCAATATGAAGTGTTTGAGTAGGGAAGGCAAAGTTGATTCCGATTTCTTGAGCGAGTTTTACAATACTCATTAGTATTTCATGTCGACACTGTAGTTCCTGACCCCAGGTAGGGACACCGAAGAATATGTAGAACATGATATTAAGAGATGAGGAAGCCATGTCATTGAAGTAAACGTGATAGTTTTCTTTCCATGTGTGTGGGTGATTTTCGACGATTTCCCTGAGCCCTTTCACAAAAACTTCGATTAGCTCTGGAGGTGTATCGTAGGTAATCGCGATCTGGGTATAAAAACGTCGATAGTTCCTGAGCCCGTGGTTGTCAATCGTATTATCAGCCAGCTTACCATTGGGAATATAAATCAATGAATTTCGAAAGGTTCGTATCCGAGAGGATCGAAACCCTACCTCTTCAACCGTTCCATCTACATCATTAGAAGTGATCCAATCACCAACCTGAAAGGGTTTATCAATAAAAATCATTACCGACCCGAAAAAGTTTTTTAGGGTGTCCTGGGCTGCTAATGCAAAAGCCAAACCTCCGATGGATAGACCGGTTAGCAATGGAAGAATGGGTACATTGAGGTTGTCTAAAATAAATAAGGTCCCAATAATCAAAACGAAAGTCTTGAGCGTCTTTCGAAGGAGTGGAACTAATTGATCATCTAGGGTACTGTCGGTTTTTCGGGCAATTCGAGCCAGGAAAATAGAGGCAATATTTACCACTCGGTAAGCAATTACGGTTCCGAAAAGAGGCACCATTACTCCCAGGATCAAATTGACATATTTTGCATAACTCACTGGAAGCTGCAATGCAGGAGTGAAGATCAATAGAAGCAGTACAATAATAAATACGCTGGTTGGTCTTGAAATTAGTCGTAGGTATTTATCAGAATTATCACTTACATACTCGGTTTTCTTAAGTGCGGTCAAGATGATTCGTTCGGTGAGGAAAGCAAAAAATCGATAAACAATTGCACTAACCAGTGCAAGAATGAATATGGCAATGTATTGGTAGGAATAAAGGCCCAGATACTTTTTGGTGCCTAGCTTAGGTAATAGGTTTAATAATTTACCTGTTCCAAATCGAAACGTATCTGCGTATAGCTCGTCAATCGCTACTAAACTGGAATTGGAATATCTCCATTTTCCATCTTCTCCTTTCAAGACATAAATGTCTTTGTACTGTTCCACCAAAACATATTTGTGTTTATTGATGGAAGAATCATAATAGTTAGTATTCTTAGGTATTTCATCAGTGTATACATAGATACCCTTTCCATCTAATACACGCTTGAGTCGCACAGCGTAGTTTTTTGCTTCTTGGAGACTTCTACCTTCAGTAAGGAAAGGCAAAGCAGCAATGGAGTCGTAGTAATTTTCCGGTTGTAAGTTATCCAGGTGAGTACGAACTGCCGCTTGTGGATTGGATAGGTCTCTGTAAATTTTCTTCTGAGCGAAAAGAGAGGTTCCTAATCCCAAAAAAAGGTAAAAGAATATATAACGCATGGTGAAAAAGCTTTGAGCAGCAAAGGTAAAACTTAAGCCACCATTACATTTGCGGATCATTTAAAAATCATGCAGATGTCTAACCCTCTTTTATCAACTTTCGAAACGCCTTATGAAGTGCCACCCTTCAGCGAAATAAGCGAACAACATTATTTAGAAGGAATAGAAAAAGCTTTAGAAGAAGCAAAAGATGGTGTTGATGCAATCATTAAAAATACAGAGAAGCCAAGTTTTGAAAACGTTATTGAAGCATTAGAGCATAGTGGTCAGAAGTTAAGTAGAAATAGTTCAATATTATTTAATCTAAACTCGGCAGAGACGAATGAAGACATTCAAAAAATAACCCAGGAAATATCTCCAAAACTGTCTGCTTTTAATAGTGAAGTAAAACAAAATGAAGCCCTCTTTAAAAAAGTCAAGGTAGTCTATGAGCAAATAGATGATCTTTCACTGAATGATGAGCAGCGAAAGTTACTCAGGGAGACTTACTTGGATTTTGTGCGTAGAGGAGTAGAGTTGGAAGAATCTAAAAAAGAGCGATTCAAAGAAATAAGCATAGAGTTATCAAAATTGTCCCTTTCTTATTCTGAAAACTTGCTTGCCGAGACGAATAACTACGAGATGCTGATTGATAATGAGTCTGACCTCAGTGGTTTACCGAAAGATGTAATAGAAAGAGCTGCCAGTCTCGCAAAAGAAAAAGGCAAAGAGGGTAAGTGGATATTCACCTTACAGGCACCTAGCTATATACCTTTCATGGAATACGCTGATAATCGATCGCTGAGAGAAGAATTATTTCGTGCATATATGAGCAAATGCTTTAAGAAGGATGAAAAAGACAATCAACAGATTGTTCTTAAAACCATTCAGCTTAAGGCAGAATTAGCCACTCTGTTGGGATACCCAACATTTGCAAATTATGTTTTGGAGCAGCGAATGGCCGAAAGACCAAATAATGTAAAGGAGTTTCTCAATGATTTACTTGATAAGAGTCTGCAAAAAGCAAAAGAGGAAGTAGAGGAGATCAAAGCGTTTATGAAGGAAAAAGGTGCTGATCATGAGCTCCAGCGATGGGATTGGGCCTATTACTCAGAGAAACTTCGAAAAGAAAAATACCAACTGGATGATGAAATAGTTAAACCTTATTTCAAATTAGAGCATGTGATAAATGGTGTTTTCCAGACTGCAGAAAAGTTATTTGGCATTTCATTTGAAGCAAATGCTGCAATTCCCGTATACCATGAAGATGTTAAAGCCTATGAGGTAAAGAATGAATCGAATGAAGTTATTGCAGTGTTTCTCGCAGATTTTTTTCCTAGAAAAGGCAAAAGAGGCGGTGCCTGGATGACATCCTTTAGAAATCAAAAGAAAGTTAATCATGAGCGAGTTATTCCTCAAGTAAGCATAGTATGCAACTTTACACCTTCATCGGAAGGAAATCCTTCACTATTAAAATTCAATGAGGTGACTACTCTTTTTCATGAGTTTGGTCACGCGCTTCATGGAATGTTGGCGGATACACAATATGAAAGTCTCGCAGGTACCAATGTATTTTGGGATTTTGTAGAGCTACCTTCTCAGATTATGGAAAACTGGTGTTATGAAAAAGAGTGCCTGGACTTATTTGCCCAGCATTTTGAAACTGGTGAATTAATACCTGAAGATCTTATCGAACGTATAAAAAAATCATCTACTTACCATGAGGCTTATGCCACCATCCGTCAGGTGAGTTTTGGATTACTTGATATGGCTTGGCATAGCTTAAGTCATGATGAGGCACTAGCAATTTCTGATGTAGCCGTGATTGAACAAGAAGCGTTTGAAAAAACGGAGTTGTTCCCTAAAGTAGAAGGGACAAACATGAGTGTTCAATTCGGACACATTTTTGCCGGCGGATATGCAGCCGGGTACTACAGTTATAAATGGGCGGAAGTTCTTGATGCGGATGCTTTTTCACTATTTCAGGAAAAGGGAGTGTTTGATAAAACAACTGCTACCTCCTTCAAGGAAAACATTTTAAGCAAGGGCGGGACTAAACATCCAATGGATCTATATAAAGCATTTAGAGGGAAAGAGCCATCAAATAAGGCCTTGCTAAAACGGTCAGGTTTAATTGATTGATTGACTATAGTCTAGTGGTGTATCCAGGGTTAGGTTATTATCACTTAAATCCTCTTTAAGGTCTTCTATTAATTGACTCAATGCCTCTTTCAATTTTCCTACTTCTATTTGTTTTTCAGGGTGTCCGGAAAAAACCCGGTCTTTGCCAGTAGGGGAATGGATATTCTGAAAGTAGGGGGTATCGGTATGAGCTTTCTTTAGAATAGATTCTACTTTAGGTAGCAGCGAAAGTATATTTCTATGATCGATTGAAAGTATATCTTCATCCAGCATATAGATCAAAGAATTGATTTCATGGTCCTTCAGATCTATACGATCTGAATGGTCTGCTCTCAACGTTTTGAGCAGTCTTGAAATGCATTTAAAGGTTCCACCACAATGCTTGTCTCTTGAATTGATTCTTGCGATATTCAGAAACGGCAGGTATTTCTTGATCTTTTTTTTCTTGAAATCGAATTCTGCAATACCTCGGTAGATTTCATTTTTTGTCTGCTTGAATTCCAAACTGTCAACCCAAACTGAAGGAAGAATATCAATCTCACAAGTAGGTTTTAATGCGGTAATTCGAATTCTCGTCTTATCTCCATAATCAATGGATTTAAAGTCAGGGTCTCCCCTTAGGATCTCAAGAAGTTCCATGGCAAGTCTTTGAACTTCAATATGCGGCTTATTGGTGGGATCTTTTTTAATGACCATTATTTCAACATCCCCGTATAGTAAGATATTGGAATACGTCTTAAGTTCTCCTTGATATCGATAATCAACATGATACCCTCTTTTTTTAAGCGCCTTAGACAATTTTTCATGAATCTTTCGTGAAACAGCATATACCTTATAGGCATATGCAGGATCAATTTCAACCATTGATTCAAGTGCGTATTTTACAGAATCCGGGTAATCTGTCTTAGAGAAGGAATCGGAAAGCACAGGTTCTTTGAGTGCTTCATCATACCTACGTCCTTTAAGGTTCTCTATTTTAAGGCTATAATCATGTGCCATTACAGCGGTCAAAGTAATTAATTATTAGAGGAAAAATTGTATTTTATTAAGATTATCAAAAAATTAATTCTATGCTAAGTTAATTATAAATACGTATTTAATAAATAAGAACTTAGATAATACTAGCAACCACGATTTTCATGTATCCATGTAATTATAGGTTCTATTGTAGAAAAGAAAGAATTTGGGTAGTGGATGATTGAATTGTCAGGGTTCGATGATTTCAAAAAGAAATTTCAATCTTTCTAAAAATAAATCTACTATTGTAGCTATGATTCTTTTTGTAGAGATAGTGTAAAGACGTCTGATTAGGCGTGCCCCAAGGGGGAATCTCATTCCCATCGTTTTATCACTTATAAGCAACCAGATGGTTGCTAAAATCATTACACATGAAAGAATCAATATCAATCAATAAACTGTTTAAGCTATTTATTTCAGCCCTTCGAGGGAAGGAAACTGAATTCACTACTGGCAGTATCAATCGGGCAATCATACTTTTATCGATACCCATGATCGCTGAAATGGTCATGGAATCACTTTTTGCAGTTGTAGATGTATTTTTTGTATCCAAGGTAAGCGTTAACGCTGTTGCAACGGTTGGACTCACAGAGTCTGTCTTAATGATTATCTATTCTTTGGCGGTAGGTCTTAGTATGGCTGTAACTGCCATTGTTGCAAGAAGGGTTGGGGAGAAGAATTTTGAAAAAGCGAATAATGCAGCATTTCAAGCGATCCTTATCGCGGTTATAGTAGGGATAGTTTTAGGAGTGCCAGGTTTTATCTTCGCTGAAGATATCCTTCAATTAATGGGAGGTGATCCAGCTTTGATCGCGGAAGGGGTGGGCTATACAAAAATCATGTATGCTGGTAACTTGAGCATTATCCTGATTTTTCTTATTAATGCCATTTTCAGAGGGGCCGGAAATGCTTCAATCGCTATGCAATCCTTATGGCTGGCTAACGGTCTCAATATCGTATTAGATCCCTTGTTTATTTTCGGCTTTGGACCGATTCCAGCTTACGGTGTGGAAGGAGCAGCCATTGCTACAACCGCAGGTAGATCAGTAGGAGTCGTTTATCAGGTATTTCACCTCCTTAACGGTAAGTCGATCATTAAAATTGGCTGGGAAAATATGGTCGTTCGCTGGAAAACCATTAAGGAAATGCTAGTTGTTTCCACTGGGGGAGTATTTCAGTTTTTGGTTGAGTCAGCAAGTTGGATTTTTCTTGTCCGAGTGATTGCAAACTTTGGATCTGAGGCGCTCGCAGGATACACTATCGCATTTAGAGTCATTGTGTTTACCTTATTGCCTTCATGGGGTATGGCAAATGCTGCTGCAACACTAGTTGGCCAAAATCTTGGAGCAGGATTCCCGGATCGCGCAGAAAAATCTGCGTGGAGAACTGCACTTTGGAATACGATCTTTCTTGTTTTTGTGGCGATTGTCTTTTTCATATTTGCCGATCCCATCCTTTCTTTATTTGCGAAGGAAGCCTCTGTTCGAGCAATAGGGATTGAAGCATTGAGGATCATCTGTTTCGGTTACATCTTTTTCGCATACGGGATGGTGATCGGTCAGTCTTTCAATGGTTCTGGTGATACATTCACTCCGCTGATCATCAGTTTGATCGTGTTTTGGGCTATCCAGATACCATTAGCGTATGTATTGTCCATAACCTATGATTGGGGCCCAACAGGTGTTTTCTTTTGTATCGCACTATGCCATAGCTTATATGCGGTTGTAGCTATTGCACTGTTCAAAAGAGGGAAGTGGAAAACAGTAAGTGTTTAATCAATAATTAAATGAGTAGAGTTCCAGGTTTGATCCCCATGTGGTATAGACCTGGAACTCTCTATTTGCACTTGAGTAAAGGATGCTTACTTCATGTTTTGAATTCAATGGATTACCAGTAACTAAGTTTCCAGATTTATCATAGATATAAAGACTTTCATTGGCTGTATCGGTGAAAATTACCAAGTCTTTTCCTGCGCCAAATTCATAATATTGAATCAGGATGGGCTCTTTCGAGAAATATTCTTTTTTGAACAGAAAATTGCCGGTATCATCTAATACCTCATAGCTACTGCCTTGATTTCTTACAATCAGGAATGATCTTTCACTTCGATCTGGTATGAGTCTGAATTTAGTTTCCGCAGAGGTCTTAATTAGCTGCTCTCGCTGAATAACATTACCTTCCAGCGTCAGTTCCGTGAGCTCACCTGTTTCTGAAATAACTGTGATCGAAGAATTACTTAATCCATTGCTTGACCTGATAAAATAATTTCTATCTAAACGTTGATTCGTCTCAAAAGGAAAACCGCTTAAATGTTGACCTCTGCGGCTCACAATATTAATTTCACCACTTTCTTGCAATGAAACCATCACATCTCTTCGACCTAGTCTTTTATGAACAAGTTTTGCCAATGCAGCTCTTTCAAATTCCCTTGGCTTCCAGCCTTCTAGCGGGTTAAGATCCTTATCAGTTAAATATACATTTCCATCAATATCCGTTACGGCCATACGATAATTCTTACTTAAATCATAGTCTATGAGATTGAAGTGATCAACTGTCATATTGGCTATAGACTTAGGAAATCCAGGGATCTTTTCTCCACTTCTATCCAAGATGTGGATCATATTTCTCGTTGCAAATGCGTATTGAATCTTTCCATTTTTATAATAGTCAATTGGAAAAACGTCACCAATTATCTCTCCATCAATCTCTTCCGTCCAAAGCGTGTTTTGATTCTGATCCAGGTAATAGATTGCATATGTGCTATCCTGAACAATCATATCAAATTCTCTGTGTGCATGAGTTCGTAAAAGGAAGGGCTTAGTAATAAGTTTGCTTGCAAACCGTAAACCGGTTTCTGCATTTGTTTTAAGAATATTTTTGGTTCTTAGTTGTGGCTGACTGAAGGTGAAATTGGTAAAGAATCCATTATCCAGGTAGCTGAATTGAAAGGCAGCCAGTTCAAAATTTTGATAGGTGTTGAGGTTAGCTTCAAAGTGATCCTTCCAAGAAGTATTTATGTTTTTTCGGATAATTTTTGTGGTCCTGGGGATATTAACGATTAAGCTAAAATTGGCCGCATTATTGGCTTGAAGAAAAAACTGATTCATTCGTAATGATTTCCCCCAGGTATCTTCATTTTGAATAGCGGCGATTAATGATTTGAGTTCCTGTAGATCATTGGAAATGATCAAATAGTTTCGATGATTGATATAGAAGGATTGATTAAATGTTCCAGCGATTTCTCCCAAAAACGTCTTTGGGAAATCCTTTATCGGCAAATACCTAATTTCATTTTCACTGTAGGGCTCTGTGTAAACGGTATCGCCTCTTGAAAGAGCAATTCTTTCGGTTAAGTCTTTAAAAAAACTAAGAGCTTCTTCTGCGCTTTTTACCTCTAGAATACACATTCGATGAGTTTCCCGATTTGAATTGGATTCTAATTGTATAATGCCAATTTCTTCGTCAACGAGATCTAAGACTTGATCTGGGTTGAAGTCAAAAACTTTTTTTAGCGAGTCCTGGTAAGAGTTAATCGTTGGTTGATTTTTGATGATATATTCCATGTGCCTTGACTTCCATGAAGAAATATTAGAAGAAGATAAATGAAATAAATAGGCAGTATTTTCCGGGATAATCTCGGCCATATCAAAACTACCCGGTTGATCTTGATGTGTACTAGCCCAACCGTCACTTGAAAAAGTAAACCCTGAAACATTGATGAAATTAGAATCTAATTGGATAGAATAGTCTCCGTTTGAAAAAGGTAGATCAACCTGGTTTAGCGATATACCTGATACAGTCTTACTTACTTGTTCGTAATTCAAATAAACATTGAAGAGTCCTGTGTTAGTTGGGTTTTCATTTTCAATAAACCTTCCTGTAAACGACTCTTCTTCACCTTGAATACTTCTTATGGCATCTTCCACCAGATACGGTGTAAAACTTGCCAGTAGAAAATTTTTATAAAAAATACACGTGAAGATCTTACCATCCTTTGAAATCTCACTTATTTTGAATCCATTATAATTTCTCGTTTTAAACCTGTATCCACTTTCCTTTAGCCGCCCGATCGTAGCATTTACAAATGTGTTTTGGGATATGTTTTGAATATCCAATACAAATAAAAAGTCCAGGTCATCTTTTGAAATTTTATGAGTAGAGATTAGTACAGGAGCCTCTTGAAAAATCGTTGTGAAACCTCCATTACCATTAATTGAATCTAAGAATGCAACAGCCTTATTAATTCTGGAAAAAGCGGAGATATCATTCAGGTTTTTCCAAATGGAGTATTCTGCCAACGTGCTAAAATCCTTGAGTAATTCTACTTCAAAAACCATGGCGGCATCTGCAGGAATAAAATTCCATGAAGTAAGGTCTGAATGCTTCATCCATTTCTCATAGGTGAAATATCCAAAGCCGGCCAATAGAAGTATCGCAAGTATTGTCAGGAGTTTCTTCAACGTGATTGTTGATTTATCTCAAAATTAACTTATCGCCTGGCTTTTTCGCTCTTTGATATAGCATTTCTAATTTAAGTGATTGATGAATTCAGCTGCATGTGGTGAAGTAAGCTTTTCATGGGCGTAGGTGCCTATATTGAAGGCTTAATGAGCACCACTTAATTCAGTGATAATTTAGGAAATCGACTACTTTCTGGTTGATGATCTAAATATGAACATATTTTTACGTTTCAGTTGATAGCATAAAATGTCGAAAAGAGAACTAGGCTCCTACATAGATAGGACCTATAAAATTGTACGTCAGGATTTAATCAATAGATTCAAAGAAGAAGGGGTAGATCTTACTCCTGAACAGTGGGTTGTTGTCTCTCGTCTTAAAAAAGATGGAGACATGTATCAAACAGATCTAGCCAATCTAAGTTTTCGTGATAAACCGACGGTTTCCAGAATTGTAGATTTATTGGTAAAAAAAGAAATTGTCGAGAGAACTCCTGATAAGACCGACAGGCGTAGGTTTTTTATTTCTTTGACTAAACATGGTGAACAAATCATCCGAAAAGCATATCCTGCAGTAGAAGCTTCCAGAGAGCGTGGCTGGACGAATCTTTCAGAAGAGGAATATGAAGTCTTAATCGGTCTATTAGATAAGGTATTCAATAACTACAGTGAAGATTAAATAAAAAAGGGATCAGTAATGATCCCTTGATTTAGTAGCGTTAGGTTACAACGTGCCTCGAAGTTCTTGTTCTCTTTCCAATGCTTCGAATAATGCTTTAAAATTACCTTTTCCAAAGGAAGTTGCACCTTTTCTTTGAATTATTTCAAAAAACATGGTTGGCCTTGCTTGAACAGTTCGTGTAAAAATTTGTAAAAGATATCCCTCTTCGTCTCTATCGACTAGAATACCAAGCGGTCTTAAGGCTTCAATATTTTCATCAATTTCACCTACACGATCTTTGAGTGCATCATAATACGTATCAGGTACTTTTAGGAACTCAATTCCACGATTTCTTAGTTCTGTCACCGTTTTGATGATATCATCTGTGGCAACTGCAATATGTTGCACACCAGCTCCTTCATAAAACTCCAGGTATTCATCCACTTGTGATTTTTTAAGACCTGCCGCAGGTTCATTAATGGGAAACTTAATCCTTCCATTGCCATTACTCATTACTTTGCTCATCAAAGCGGTATATTCTGTAGAAATGTCCTTATCATCAAAAGACAAAATTTGCTTGAACCCTAATACATCTTCATAGAAATTGACCCATTTATTCATCGCACCAAGCTCTACATTGCCAACCATGTGATCCACATATTTCAGGCCTACTGAATCCGTTTTATAATCTGGATTCCATATGCTATATCCTGGTAGGAAAGTACCTTGATAATCCTTTCTCTCGATAAACATATGAACTACTTCTCCGTACGTATGAATACCCGATCTTACTACCTTACCATCTTCATCTTCTAAAACTTCCGGCTCAGTATATGATTTTGCTCCTCTTTTTATAGCTTCATTATAGGCGTATGTAGCATCATCAACCCAGAGAGCAGTTACTTTTACTCCGTCTCCATGCTTATCTATATGTCTGCCAATTTCAGTACCACTTTGCAGGGGGGAGGTAAGGATTAATCGGATTTTATCTTGTACAACTACATAAGACTCTCTATCCCTGAGTCCGGTTTCCAGTCCAGCATAAGCTAGCGATTGAAAGCCGAATGCTGATTTATAGAAATGAGCAGCTTGTTTAGCATTACTGATATACAATTCAATGTAATCCGTGCCATTAATAGGCATAAAATCTGTGGATTCCTTATGCTGAGTCATAGTTGCAGTTTCCATGAATAGATTATTTAGTTGTTATGACAACAAAATTATACTATTCATAATGATTATTGATCAAATCATCCAATAATTAAGGTCTCAAACCTCTTCGAAAACATTCAGTCCTTAGCGGATTAGTCGGGACATGTTATTTTCACGAATAAATAACCCTATGGTACTCTCATCATTTGACTGGCTCATCATTGGAGCCTTCTTTCTATTAATTATGCTGATTAGCTTCATGGCAGCCAAGAGTGCTGGTAGAAGTAAAGTAGAGTATTTTCTTGCAGGAAAGTCCATGCCCTGGTGGTTGCTTGGTTTCTCTATGGTTGCTACTACTTTTTCAGCTGATACGCCAAATTTGGTTACAGGATTTGTCAGAGAGTCAGGAGTAGCGAAGAATTGGGCGTGGTGGTCTTTTTTAATTACTGGAATGATCACCGTATTCATTTATTCAAAACTCTGGCGCAGATCAGAGGTACTAACCGACCTGGAATTCTATGAATTAAGATATGGTGGCAGACCTGCAGCCTTTCTAAGAGGCTTTAGAGCGGTGTACTTAGGACTATTCTTCAATTGTCTCATTATGGGTTCTGTTACGTTGGCAGCAATTAAGATCTCGTCCATTTTATTTGGTTTAACACCATTCCATACCGTATTCATTTGTTCAGTAGTCGTTGCGATCTATTCAGCCTTAGGAGGCCTTAAGGGGGTGATATGGACAGACTTTTTTCAATTTAGTATTTCATTAGTTGGAGCAATCTATGCAGCTTATGTTGCACTAAATCAACCCGAGGTAGGTGGTTTATCAGGGTTATTGAATAACCCAACCATTTCTGAAAAGCTTGATGTGATTCCGGACTTTTCAGACACATCACTAATTGTTTCCATGTTTATTATTCCTCTTGCAGTACAATGGTGGTCGGTTTGGTATCCTGGTTCAGAACCTGGGGGAGGGGGTTATATAGCACAGCGCATGCTAGCAGCCAAAAACGAAAAACATGCAGTAGGAGCTACCTTATTTTTCAACTTCGCTCACTATGCACTTAGACCATGGCCTTGGATCATGGTAGGGTTAGCATCGCTTATCTTATTTCCAGACTTAGAAAGCATACACCAACAATTCCCAACTATTGATGAACAATACCTTGGTGATGATATAGCCTACCCAGTAATGCTGACTTTTCTTTCACCTGGATGGTTAGGGTTAGTAGTGGCCTCATTGATTGCAGCTTATATGTCTACTATTAGTACTCATTTGAATTGGGGCTCATCTTACCTTGTCAATGATTTTTATCAACGATTCTTAAAACCAGATGCTTCAGAGAAAGAATTAGTAAATGTTGGAAGAGTTGCTACGGTTGCCTTAATGATCATTGCAGGAACTCTTTCATTAACAATCCTGGAAAATGCAACCCAGGCGTTCAATATCATGCTTTTATCTGGTGCAGGTACCGGAGCTATTTACCTTCTCAGATGGTTCTGGTGGAGAATTAATGCATGGACCGAAATAGTTGGGATGATACTGGCCATGGTGAATGCATTAATTCTCGTACTTGTTATTCCTGATGAAATGGTTGCTAACAATAGGTTAGATGGATTCACCATGAAGCTATTGCTAACCACTTTTATAACGTCATTCGGTTGGGTATTTGCAACGCTGAATACCAAACCGGAAGAAAAAGCAGTACTCCAACAATTTTCTAATAAAATTCAACCGGATTTTGGATGGACAAAATTTGGTAATAAGCCCTCCGGATTAACCTCCTCATTACTTGCTGTCTTTGTTGGCACCCTTGGTATTTACAGTGCATTGTTCGGAGTAGGAAATCTGTTGTATGGTAATTATTTAGCATCAGTTTTTTTGCTTGGCCTGTTCGCATCAGCCATTTACGTCATTTTTCTCTGGTGGAAACGGTTTAAAAAATGAAAAATACCACAAAGTGGGTATTGATTATCATTTGATAAAAGGTCTACCTTTACTGTACTTTAAAACGTACGCTCTATTCCCTGCAGAAGGAGGCCTGCACTAACCGCGAGCCTTTTCTTTTTTATAAACTCCCTATCTTTCCAAAAAAGAATACTATGAGTTATACGGAAGGTATGCTTCGTCCTGAAGCACTAAAAGGAAAAACGATTATTGTGACAGGTGGAGGGACGGGGCTCGGTAAATCCATGGGTACCTATTTTTCTGAACTTGGTGCAAACCTTGTAATTACAAGTAGAAAGATGGAAGTTTTGGAAGAGGCCGCAATGGAGATTACCAATAAAACGGGATTCCCGGTTCACTGTGTTGCATGTGACGTACGTGAGTATGAACAAGTTGAACGTGTCATCTCAGAAGCAAAGCAAAAATTTGGACAAATAGATGTCTTACTCAATAATGCGGCGGGAAATTTTGTAAGCCCTACGGAACGCCTTTCGCATCGAGCCTTTGATACCGTAGTTGATATAGTTTTAAGAGGTAGCTACAATTTTACCCTTGCTACAGGGAAAGACTGGATCGACAATAAGCAACCCGGGAATATATTGAATATTGTAACCACATACGCCTGGACTGGTTCCGGTTATGTCGTTCCTTCGGCATGTGCGAAAAGTGGAGTGCTTGCAATGACCCGCTCACTGGCAGTAGAATGGGCAAAATACAATATTCGTAGCAATGCTATTGCACCTGGACCTTTTCCAACAGAAGGAGCATGGAGCCGTCTACTTCCCGGTAACCTCCAGAAGAAATACGATCCTGCAGCCCATGTACCTTTGGGAAGGGTAGGAGATCATCAGGAGTTAGCCAATCTTGCTGCCTATCTTGTGTCGGATTACTCGTCATATATCAATGGAGAAGTGGTAACCATCGATGGAGGGGAGTGGCTCCATGGTGCTGGAGAGTTTAGTGGGCTTGAGGCTATCCCTCAGGAACTTTGGGATGCTATGGAAATGGCACGCAAAAAGAAAGAGGGCTCTAAACTTAAAATGATGTGGTTGTACTTCAAAGGAATGAGGAAATTGAAAATTTAACCCTCTGGAGTATATAACAACTGGTTATTAGCAAAGTCATAAAGTGTTAGTCTTCTCAAATCATAGTAGGCAATCCAGTACGTACGCAATGCATTGATATAGCTTCGCTTAGCAGTATCTTTTTCTGTCAATGCAATATTCAGGTTTGTAATGTCAATCTTACCAATGAGGTATCTATTTTGGGCCACCTCGTATCTTTTTTGTGCCACCTCATCCGATTTTTTAGAGATCTCCAGTTGCTGCCTCAGCACGTCTAGCTGTCTTACCTGGGTGATGATCTCTAATTCAAAGTTTTGTTCTTCCTGAGCGATGGTGTAATCCGTTAGTTTTTTATTCGCCAAAGCGGTTTTGATTCTTGCTTCATTTCTTCCCCAGTTTACGATTGGAACGTTCAACGTAACATTCGCGATTTGCTGGTTAGTGGGATCCATATAAGATTCATCTAGTGTATTACCACGTGCATTCAGACCAAATGAAGCATTTAAATCCATTTGAAATCGGGAGGCTTTTGCTTCTGCTACATCACTCTCTGCTTCAATCCTACGTCTTTCAAAAGCTATGAAATCGGCTCGATTGTCCATGGCGTATTGTAGCGCTATCTTCTCATCTACTGCAAATACGGGAATATTTTCAGGTAGCACCAAGTCAAATTGATCTTCATCCGTCAACCCAATAAATGTTCTAAGAGCCAATCGGGACGTCTGGAGGTCTAATTGTGCTTGGGCAAGATCCTGCTTAGATCGAAGCAATTGAAGCTCAACTTGCAGTAGTTTATCCTCAGAAGTGGTCCCTATATTATACCGCCCCGTCTCAATATTGTAAATGGTATCGTTATTCGCCAGGTTAAATTCGGCTATTTGATAGTTTACCTGCGCGTCTAAATAATCAAAAAAACGAGTCACGGCTGTTCGGGAGACGAATTCCATTTCTTCAACGAAACTTCTTTTAGATTCCTCGTAACGAATGGGTTCTGTGAGTTTGTCCCATTTAAGGTTATTAAATGCAAAGATTGGTTGATTTAAATTCACATTTACGATGGTAGAATTCCATTGGGTAAAATCTTGCGTTAAGTCCTCAAACTGTCGGACTCTGGAATTAATAGAAACATTACCTCCGGTAAGCGCTATGGGTTGAAGAAGACCCAGATTGAGTGATGAGCTGATTTGCTCTCGTTCCTGGAAGACGATAGTGTTGTCATCCAGACGGTTTTCATTAAAATCACGATTATATCCTGGTAAATTTCCACTTAACGCAAGCTGAGGGTTGTAATTCGACCGGAAAAAGCGATATTGCCAAAATCGATTTTCTTTTCTTGTCTCTGCTTGTTTTGCTTGAGGAGATTGGTTTTTTGCCAATTCGATGATTCTCTCAAGAGAGTATTCTACCTGTGCCTGAGTTGTAAAAACAACTAAAAACAGGAGTATCGCAAAATAATTTTTATTCATACCTAAGAGAAGTGATAGGGTCTTGAGATGCAGCTTTTTTTGCTGGCGTTATACCGAAGATTAATCCGGTTGCCATGGCCACACCAAATGAAATAATAATTGATCCAAAAGAAATAACTGTGGGGATATCCGCAAATCTGCTAACGGCTAAGGCCATAAGTACCCCTAATATGATTCCAATAACGCCTCCACTTACACTGATCATGATGGATTCAAACATGAACTGATTGACGATATCATTCTTTTTGGCGCCAATGGACAGTCTGAGACCTATTTCCTTAATTCTTTCAAGCACTGAAGCTAACATGATATTCATGATGCCAATGCCCCCAACGATTAATGAGATACCGGCAATAGCTCCTAAAACATAGCTAAAGATGTCATTCGTTCGTTGTTGCTGCTTTAGTAATAACTCGGGAATTTCAATTTCATAGTCTACCACTTCGTTATGCTTTCTTTCCAGCATTCGTACGATTACATCAGCGGTAGGATTTAATAGTTCCGTCTGGTCTACCTGTACAACCATTCTGTCTAGTTGGTGATAATTGACAGGTGTTGCAGCAGCGTCATCAGAGCTTGAACCTCCTCCACCAATAATGATTACATTTCCGGAGGAACCACGATTTGCTCCTTGTATCATTTCTTCGGTGAGCATCGCCCGATTCTTATATCTTACTAAAATGGTCTGTAGAGGAGTATAAACATCCATGTTGTAGTCACGAATTCCCAGTTTGCCGATACTGCTCTCACTGATATATCTCTCATCAAGTACACCAATGACTTTGAGCCAGTTAGGGCCGCACTTGATCATTTTTCCAATCGGATTTTCGGATGGAAAAAATTTAGTTTTAATGGACTTGCCTATAATACAAACGGCTTCACCTTTTTCGAGCTGAATTCGGTTAAACATTTTTCCTTCTGCCAAACTAAAATTGAATATCTCAAAGTAAGCCGGCTCAACTCCTACAAGTTTTGCTGATCTTCGGATCCCGTTTTTGATGAGGTATGTTTCTAATACGACTTCAGGACTAACTGTCTGAACGCCAGGAATTGTTTTAATGATGGATTCCTTATCATCCAATGTTAAGCCAGGAGAGAATTTTTTCTTTTCATCTTCTTCCTCTTCTTCCGCAAGGTTTTCTTCCGTTTGCTCCACAATTGGCTCAATGATGATATTGTTCACACCAACCAACTTGATTTGTTCCAGGATTTCCTGCTGAGCACCATTTCCAATAGCGAGCATGGCTATGACTGCAGCTACACCGAAAATAATACCCAGCGCGGTTAAAATTGAACGGACCCTGTTTGCTAAGACCGCTTCTATGGCGATCAAAAGGTTAGCGATTAGCCTTTCTTTATTCATTCGGCTAGTTTCTTTTCCACCTTCTTCGACCTTGAGGAGCTTCAGGTGCTAAAGGTTCAGGTTCCTCCTCCACTTCTTTTTGCATTCTTTTCCCATCCATCTCTGGAATCAGATTTACATCGTCATTTTCCATTCCAACAACGCTTGATAGGTATACTCTGCTGTCAGGCTCAAGACCTGCAAGAATATTTACATATTCTGAATTTGCATCCCCAAGCATAACTTCTTGTTTTATCGTTTTACCCCCCTGTTTCTTGAATACATAGGTGATAGAATCAAACTGAGAATGGAGGCTCTCCAATGGAACGTATAATGCACTATCCAATGCTTTGGTTATAATCTTATTGCTGGTTGTCATTCCTGGCTTCAAAACGGGATCCGTACCGAACACTTCGATTTCTACCTCAAATACTTTTGCGTCTGAGTTGGGTCGTTGTTCACCTACATTGGCCACTTTAGTTACACGGCCTTTGAGGTTTTTATCCGGGAACGCATCAAAACCAATTTCAACAGCCTGTCCTCTTTTTACCTTTCTGATGTCAACCTCGTTTACGTAAGTCTTAGTGATCATCTTTGAGAGGTCCGGTAATGTTGCTACTACTGGATCCCATGCACTCACTTGCGAGCCTGCTTTAACTGGCTTTCCATCCCAACTTCTTTTGTAGATGAGCATTCCGTCTTGAGGTGCCAGGATTGTAAACGAGTTTTGTAGTGCCATGAGTCCTTCCAGTTCATTTTTATCTCCTTGAAGCTCTGCTGAAACCTCCTGCATTTTTGCTACATTTTGCTGTCTTTTTATTTCGTAATTCTCTCTCGCCTGATTCAAAGCCCTTTTAGCTTTTTCTAGATCAATCTCTGCTTTCTGGATAGTTGCGGGAGGTTCAAACTGAGATTGATCTAAGGTGAGTTGTTTTTCTCTAACAGAGTATTCAAGGTTGATCAATTCGTCTCTCGCTTGCCTCATGGTAAGTGCAGTATCTAACCGGGTTTGTGTGAACTGCGATTGTGATTGATCTACATCTAATTGAGCATCTTTTATTTTTCCAGATAATTCAGAAGGATCTAACCTGGCAACATACTGGCCTTTTTTGACCTCAGTACCTTCATCAATAATGTCTTGTACAGTGAGGTTCCAAATTCGGTAATTACGAATACCTTGTGGCCCTTTTATAGGAACAGAATTCTCTGCCTCCAATGTACCTGAGGTTGTGATATCAACAATAAACTCACCTTGCGTTACATCTACGACAACTTCTGGCTTGGCATCTGAGGAACTCCCCGCAAATACGAGGACGAGAATAGTGATGACTGCTACTCCTCCAATGATTAATATTCTGTTTCTCTTCATGTCCTTTTAAAACGGTTTTATCTGATATTTGTTAACGGGCCTCTAACCAAAGACTTCTTATTTTTTGCTGTTCGGAGGTTGGGTTTTCCATTACTTCTAATTCATGTTTTTGTGAGGATTTCACTAGCATGGCTTTTGCCTTGAGTTTTTTCTCTTTTTCTTTTCCTTTTACCTCTCTTCTGACAAGTACTTCCACCTTATCATTTTCTTCAGTTTCATCGTAGAAATTTTGAACGACACTTGAGTAGGTTTCCAACGTCATAGGTGAACCATTCCATTCCAATAAGACATCTCCAACTTTTAATCCCAAGTCTTTACCAAACACATTCATGCTTCCAATATCCGCTACATAGATTTCCTGATCATCATTAAGTGCTGGTGTGAACTTACCTGCTGTAATCACCATTTCATCGCTTTCTCCATGGTATTGAATACCAGCCCAATCCATTACTTCCGCATAAGGTAGCCGTTCGGTTCCACCAACATGTTTTCTTAAGAATTCACCAACTTCGGGAGATGTTATTGACGCTATTTTATCAAATAGTTCTTCATCCTTGAATGCTTTCATGGGACCATATTCTTTGGATAACTCTCGTAAGACAGACTGCAAATCCTTCTCACCATCTGTTGACTTAATGATGACTAAATCTAAACACATAGCAATCAATGCTCCCCCGGCATACACATCGCCATATCTTCTTTCATTTTCAGGTTCAAGAATATTTTCACTGAATTGGGTATAAGGTATATCAACTCCATACTGATCCTGCTGACCCATTTTATTACGCATCTCCGAAAGAAAATCTTCAAGTTCGTATAATCCGTATTTTACCTGTACATGATGGGATGCATATTCTGTGACGCCTTCATACAACCACAAATGATGACTCATCTCAGGTTCGATGTAATTGAAATTATGTATTTCTTCAGAGTGGATATTAAGTGGGGTTACTATATGGAAGAATTCATGGGCAGCAACATCTTTCACCGTTTGGCTAATACGTTGCGGATCCATTTCAGGCAAGGTATACAACGATGAATACGAATGTTCCAATGCCCCATAAGACCCTGAAATGGTTTGCTCGTCAAAGAGATAAATCAAATAAGCGTATCGATCCACAGGCAACGTACCGCCAAGGTATTTTGCTTGTGCTTCCATCAGTTCATCGATATTATCCATTACGTCTTGGGCGGATAGTACTTTATTGGGAGAATAAACCGAAACCAAAACATCAGCACCTGCTATTTCCATAGAGACAATATCAGGTACGCTATACATTATTGGGGCATCCGCGAAGAAATTAAAATTGGCAGCAGTAAATGTTTCAGACTTAGGTGTTTCGTTAATCTTTTTAAGAGAGGTCGCTCCCTTGATTTTTTCCTCATGATTGATGGTTAACTCATATGGATTGAACTTGTAACCTTCTAGATATCCTACAAATCCAAAAGTATTCATTACATAAACATTGTTGTCTTTTTCAATACTCATACCACCGGGTTCAAAAAGCTTATTACTTCCATAACCCTTGAAATTGTCAAAGGAGTCTTCAATCCAGTAGGTGATTTTATTCAACTTAGTTGCGTTTTTGATAGACCATCTATTAGTAGAGATGTTTTCAACAGTCAATAAGTTTCCTTCTTGGTCAAAAGCTTTGAAATCGACAACAAACCTTCCGAAATCGGAGATACTGTAGGTGCCAGGAACAATTTTAGCCATGTGATACTCAATTTCCGCTTCCTTGATTTCTGGTACAATGATTTCTACAGGTGCCTTATCATTCTCAACTTTTGTAAGATCTATAGTTATCACATATTTATCCTGAGCAGTTACATCAAGAAGAAAACATAAAGTGAGGAATATCATTAGATTTTTCATGTACAAATAGGATAATTATTAAGGCAAGTTTAACGGCAAAAAGACCATATTAACTTGGTTCATCTATTGAATTTATATAAGAGGTATCTGCGGCTTTTTTATGGTATTATCAATAATTATTATCTGCTGCAGAAAGCATAAAAAAGCCCACTGAGATAGTGGGCTTCCAACTTTTATTTCAACCGATGCTATTTCTTCGTATCAATTGTGGTGTCGTAAATGATATCTCCTTTTTCATTTACATCCACCATTTCGTAACCTAGTTTTTCCAGCTTAGGTCGATTGCTCTCACCATCTCCAACGACAAGTATGTATAGCTTATCATCTGCTAAATACTTTTGAGCTAGTCCATTGAGCTCTTCTTTAGTTATCGTTTGGATAATCTTGTTTTGCTCATCAACAAATTTTTTATCGAGATCGTAATGGTTGATTCTTCTTAGGAAATTAGACTTTTGACGAGGTGTCTCATAATTCCTGGCATCTCTCTGACCGATGGAGCTTCTCATAAATGCCAATTCTGCATCCGTAATTCCACCTTCTCGATAACCTTTTATCTCATTCATAAATTCAACCACTGAGCTATCCGTAGCTGTTGCTTTAATTCCAGCTGAAGCGATGAATGGTCCAGGATCGTCACTTCCACTGAAATAAGATCGAGCCCCGTAGGTCCATCCTTTGTCCTCTCTCAGATTCAGGTTGATTCGGCTATTAAAGGCCCCACCTAATGGGAAGTTCATTAGGTAAGTTTTAAAGTAATCACCGGTTGCATCATATGTGAGGTCTGTTATATAACCAATTCTAATCTCAGACTGAGGTGCACCTACCTTATCAACAAGGTAGATCTTTGTTTTATCTACAGGCTTCGGTTCTGGTAATTCAGGTATTTCGGTATTCTTTGATTCCCAATCCTTTAAAAATCCCAGGTATGGATCAACTTCTTTCTTTGAAACATCTCCAACTACCACTAATTCGGATACATTAGGAGAGTAATAATTCTCATAAAAGTTTTTTACATCTTCCAGTGTGATGTTGTCTACGGTTTCCTCAATACCCTGAGAGGATACGGAGTAAATATGCTCATCTCCGTACATTAATCGATTGAAAACCTGATTAGCTATACTTCCAGGATCTTTTTGAGAGGCTTTTATACCTTCCAATTGTTGGTTCTTGAGACGGTCAAAATCTTCTTGATTGAACGCTGGGTTTTTTAAGATCTCTTCTGCAATTTCTAATGTTCTTGCTAGGTTCTTTTTCAGCGAAGAAATTGTCATGGTCGTGCTAGAGTTACCACCGAAAATGCTAATACTACTTCCAATCTTTCTCAGCTCTTCCTGAATTTCTTCTGAAGAGTAATTTTTAGTCGCTTCATTCATCATTGAGGCAGTAAGTGAAGCCAGGCCGGATTTTTTAGGCGCATAAGCGTCCATTTTATGTCCTCCATTGATGGTGAGTTGCAATGCCACGATAGGGATTTCATTAGATTCTGTACCAATCACCTTAATGCCATTAGCATATGTTTCTTTCCAAAAATCTGGGACTTTGATGGATGGGTTAGGACCTAATGGAGGTCTTTGGCTTCTGTCAAAAGAATCACCGCTTGGTCTTGTATAGCTTAAGCCCGAGTAATCCGTTGTTGGGAAAGGATTGTTTCCTTCAGTTGGTATTACATAATTATCTGGTTTAGCGGTGGCTGTTTCTTCATTCGGTACCACACTCTGGATGATGGCTGGTTTTCCTTTGATGTATTTATTGAAAACTCGCATCACATCTTCTTTTGTGATGTTCATGTATCGATCAAGGTCATACTTGATGCCGTTCGGATTCCCATAAAATGTCTCGTAAGAAGCTAGCTGACTGACTTTACCAGCTACACTAGCAAGGCCATTGATAATGCTTTGCTCCTGATTAGCTTTGAATTTTGTAATATCATCGTCTGATACTCCATTTTGCTCAAATTCGTTGAGAATATCTCTAATCTGAGTTTCAAAATCTGCTAAAGTTCCACCTGGAAATGGAAGCGCAAACATGGAAAATTCACCTGCATGTTCACTGGTAGGGTGGAAGGTGGAGGCTTGTATTGCTTTTCTTGTTAAAACAAACTTCTTATAAAAATAGGAGCTTTTACCTGTTCCTAAAATTTCTGCCAGGCAGTCAAGTGCAGCTTCATCCTCGTGAAATCTAGGTACTGTAGGAAAAGTAAACATTAAGGCAGGAAATCGAATGTTTGAATCTACATAAGATACATAGCGATCACTGTCTAAAGTAGGAGCGTCTAATTCAAGTGGCTGAACCTCTGGTCCCTTCTGAATTACTCCAAAATACTTCTCCACTTTTTGAATAACATCTTTTGGATCAACATCACCTCCTACGGTTAATGTTGCATTATTAGGCCCATACCATCTGAGGAAAAACTTCTTCAGATCATTCACGTCCACTCTGTCAAGATCCTCAAGTCTACCAATAGTTAACCAAGAGTATGGATGACCATATGGATATAATGCACCTGCATTTACTTCTCTCCATCTTCCATAAGGTGCATTATCATAATTCTGGCCTTTTTCGTTTTTTACAGTCGCTCTTTGAACCTCAAATTTTTCCTGAGTAACCGCATCCAGAAAGAAGCCCATTCGATCTGCTTCTAACCATAGCATGGTTTCAAGCTGATTACTTGGTACGGTTTCAAAATAATTGGTACGGTCACGATTGGTAGTTCCATTAAGCGTTCCGCCAGATTCTGTTACAATTTTGAAGTGCTCTTCATCTGCAACATTTTCCGAGCCTTGAAACATCATATGCTCAAAAAAGTGTGCGAATCCTGATTTATTTAGTTCTTCTCTCGCTGAACCAACATGGTAAGTTACATCCACATGTACAAGTGGATCTGAATGGTCTTCATAGATGATGAGGGTAAGACCATTGTTTAGTACATGTTTCTCATAAGGAATAACAATTTCATCACCTTGTTTAGTGACTTTCTCCACAAGTTTTGTTTGAGCAAAAACTGTCATACTGGCCAAAATTGCCAATAAGAAATGTATTTTTTTCATGAGTTTTTGGTTTTAATGATTGAATTTTTTACGAATACGTAAAATGCAACATAACTTTAGTAACTTCATAAATTATCATCAAAAATTTATGATTTCCAGATAGTAGACGGTTATTCTAAATGAATAAATCGGCTATTTCCAATGTTTAATCATAAAAAAAGCCACTTGAAAGGTGGCTTTGATCATTGATATTATCTAAAGAGCTAAGCTTCTGCCATAGACATGCGTTTACGTTGATTTTCGTCCAAATAAATCTTTCTCATTCTGAGTGATTTTGGAGTTACTTCAACGTATTCATCTTTTTGGATATACTCTAATGCCTCTTCCAAACTAAACTTTTTAGCTGGAGCGATTCGAGCGTTATTGTCTGATCCGGAGGCTCGCATATTGGTCAATTTCTTTCCTTTCTGGATATTCACAACTAAGTCATTGTCTCTGCTATGCTCTCCAATCACCTGACCGGTATAAACATCTACTCCCGGATCCACAAAAAAAACCCCTCTATCTTGTAGTTTATCGATCGTATATGGTGTGCCGGGCCCGTTTTCCATGGAAATCAGTGATCCATTGATCCTACCTGGAATCGGTCCTTTGTAAGGCTGATATTCTTTCAGGCGGTGGGTCATTACTGCTTCGCCAGCTGTCGCAGTGAGCATGTTATTTCTTAACCCGATTAAACCTCTTGACGGAATTTCGAATTCAAGGTGTTGGATGTTCCCTTTAGGCTCCATTACCTTCAGTTCTCCCTTACGTTGAGTCACCATTTCTATGGCTTTACCTGACACTTCATCAGGCAAATCGATAACTAAATGCTCAATAGGCTCTAAACGCTCACCATTTTCTCCTTCTTTTAATAGTACTTGCGGTTGTCCAACCTGTAACTCATATCCTTCACGTCTCATGGTTTCGATAAGTACAGATAAATGAAGAACCCCGCGACCAAAGACCAGGAATTTATCCTCAGAATCTGTTTCCTGCACCTTAAGAGCGAGATTTTTCTCCAACTCTTTCATCAATCGATCTCTCAGGTGTCTGGAAGTGACAAACTTTCCTTCCTTACCAAAAAATGGAGAATCATTAATGGCAAACAACATACTCATGGTAGGTTCATCAATGGCAATTCTTGGTAATACTTCAGGGTTTTCTGGATCAGTGACTGTATCACCTATCTCAAATCCTTCGAGACCGGTTATCGCACAAATGTCACCTGCTCTTACTTCCTCTACTTTTCGTTTACCTAATCCTTCAAACACATGAAGTTCTTTGATCCTGCCTTTTTTAAGGGAACCGTCTCTTTTACTTAAGCCGACCTGGGCATTTTCTTTTAGTACTCCCTGGTTCAACCTTCCAATGGCTATCCTTCCCATAAATGAAGAAAAGTCAAGCGAGGTAATTTGTAAGGCAGGAACGCCTTCCTTGAATGGAGCAGGAGGAATTACTTCGATGATTTTATCAAGTAATGGAGTGATGGTGTCTGTAGGGTTTTGCCAGTCATCGCCAAACCAACCCATCTTACTCGAACCATAGAGTGTTTGGAAGTCTAATTGCTCTTCAGTAGCGTCTAGTGAAAACATCAGGTCAAAAACCTGCTCATGTACTTCGTCAGGTCGACAGTTTTCCTTGTCTACCTTGTTGACTACCACGATGGGAGTTAACCCCAAACCTAAGGCTTTTCCTAACACGAATCGTGTCTGCGGCATAGGCCCCTCGAAGGCATCCACCAATAAAATAACTCCATCGGCCATCTTAAGTACACGCTCTACTTCACCTCCGAAATCGGCGTGACCCGGCGTATCGATGATATTTATTTTTACTCCTCTGTATTCTACTGATACATTTTTCGAAAGAATGGTAATTCCTCTTTCTCGTTCCAGGTCATTATTGTCAAGGATTAGTTCTCCTTTTTCTTCATTCTCTCTGAATTCCTGGGTAGCATAAATGATCTTATCTACTAGGGTTGTTTTGCCGTGATCAACGTGGGCAATGATCGCAATATTTCTAATTTCTTGCATGGTTTCTTAAATGAGCCGCAAAAGTAGGTAGAAGTATTGGCTAATCCACCATTGCCCGTATTATCAAATACTATATTTGCGCTCCATTCATTATGACAAAGCATTACAAGAGACATACCATAACAGCTGCACTTCCCTATGCCAATGGTCCGGTTCACATTGGTCACTTAGCCGGAGTTTACGTACCAGCAGATATTTATGCCAGGTATTTACGGAGTAAAGGCGAAGACGTAGCCTTTGTTTGTGGTTCAGATGAGCATGGAGTTGCAATAGAATTAAGAGCCAGGAAAGAAGGTAAAACGCCTCAAGAAGTGGTTGATTTTTACCATAATCAGATAAAGGATTCCTTTCATCAATTTGGGATCAGTTTTGATATTTATCATCGTACATCTTCTGCCCTCCATCATGAGACTGCCTCGGAATACTTTAAGAAAATGGAGGCAGACGGAAAATTCAACGTAGAAACCTCTGAGCAGTTTTTTGATGAAAGTGAAAAACAATTCTTAGCAGATCGATACATTAAAGGCACCTGTCCGGTCTGTGGGTTCCAGGAAGCTTATGGGGATCAGTGTGAAAATTGCGGATCTACATTAAGTCCAGCTGAACTAAAGAATCCAAAATCGATGCTTAGTGGGGAGGCTCCTGTGATGAAAGAGACCAAGCATTGGTATTTACCGCTTGATGAGTATGAGCCTTGGCTAAAGAAATGGATATTAAAAGAACATCAGGAATGGAAACCCAATGTCTACGGTCAGTGCAAGAGCTGGATTGATAATGGGTTGAGGCCGAGACCCATGACAAGAGATTTGAAATGGGGAATTCCTGTTCCGGTAGATGGGGGTGAAGGGAAAGTGCTGTATGTTTGGTTTGATGCGCCTATCGGGTACATATCCGCTACCAAGCAGTGGGCAGAAGACAATGGAAAAAATTGGGAGGACTATTGGAAGTCAGAAGATACAAGATTGCTGCACTTTATTGGAAAGGATAACATTGTATTTCATTGCATCATTTTCCCTGCTTTGTTAAAAGCAGAAGGAAGCTACATTCTTCCGGATAATATCCCCGCTAATGAGTTCTTGAATTTGGAGAACAACAAAATTTCTACTTCAAGAAACTGGGCGGTCTGGCTGCATGAATATTTAGAGGAGTTTACAGGGAAACAAGACGTTTTGAGATACACCTTAACAGCAAACGCACCAGAAACCAAAGACAATGATTTCACCTGGAAGGATTTCCAGGCTCGCAACAACAGTGAACTGGTGGCTATTTTTGGGAATTTTGTGAATAGAGCCATTGTATTGACGCATAAATATTTTGATGGGAAACTACCTGGTAGAAATGAATGGCAACCCATTGATGAGCAAGTAATGGATGCGGTAGAACAATCCCCTAAAAATATTGCGGCAGCTTTGGATCAATTCAAATTTAGGGAAGCACTCTTTCAATTAATGGAGTTGGCTAGAGCAGGTAACAAATACCTTGCAGAAACGGAACCCTGGAAGTTGATCAAAGAGGATAAATCTCGAGTTGAGACAATCCTGAATATTGCATTACAAATCAGCGCAAACCTTTCGATTCTATGTGAACCGTTTATCCCATTTACTTCGGATAAACTGAAAAAGATTTTGAATGTGGAGGGATGGAATTGGAATGATGCCGGTGCCATTGATTTGCTTTCAGATGGTCACCAATTGAACAAAGCAGAGCTGTTGTTTGAAAAGATAGAAGATGAAGAAGTAGAAGCTCAAATAAATAAACTACTAGAAACAAAAAAGATGAATGAACAAGAAAATGCTGGTCCGGATCTTCCGCCGTTAAAAGATGAAATTGTATTTGATGATTTTCTTAAAATGGATTTAAGGGTAGGAGAAATCAAGACCGCAGAGAAAGTAGAAAAATCCAATAAGCTCTTAAAGTTTACAGTGGATATGGGGCTAGAGACTAGAACGATACTAAGTGGCGTTGCCAAATATTTCACACCTGAAGAAATGATCGGCAAGAAGGTGACCGTGATGGCCAATCTGGCTCCACGTAAAATCATGGGTATAGCATCTCAAGGTATGTTGTTGTTTGCGGAAAACTCGGACGGGAACTTGGTTGCGGTAAATCCTGGGAAAGATGCAGAGAACGGAGCGACGATTTCTTAACGATTATTTCTTTACTCAGACCCTGATTATTCCAACTTGATATTCGACTGTTTTAGCCAATCAAATCAAAATTGCATCATGAAAAGAACATTGACTTTAGGTTTCTTCTTCTCTTTATTGATACAGCTTCATGCTCAACAATTAACCTCACCTGATGAATCCTTTGAGCTTACTTTTTCACTGCCTGATGGCGTTCCAACCTATGAATTGACACTGGACGGACAAGAAATTATTAAACCAAGTAAGTTAGGATTCGACCTAAAAGTGCAGACTGATTTATTGGATGGATTTACGCTTCAAAAAGAGGAAACAACTTCATTTGACGAAACTTGGAAGCCTGTTTGGGGAGAGTTCAAAGAGATCCGAAATCATTACAGCGAGCTTGCTGTGACCCTTAATCATGAAGAGACCGATCGAATCATGATCATTCGATTCAGACTTTTTAACGATGGTCTGGGTTTTCGTTATGAATTTCCTGAACAACCCAATCTAAATTATTTCATTGTCAAAGAGGAACGAACACAGTTCGCTATGACAGGTGATCATACCGCCTATTGGATACCGGGAGATTTTGATACACAGGAGTACGATTATACCACTTCCAAGCTATCAGAAATTAGCGGTTTGATGAAAGGTGCGATCACACCGAATGCCTCACAGCAGCCCTTTTCTGATACAGGAGTTCAAACTTCTTTGATGCTTAAATCAGCAGATGGGATGTATATCAATATTCACGAGGCAGGTTTGATAGATTATTCGTGCATGCATCTTGAATTGGATGATGAGAATTTTGTTTTTGAATCCTTCCTTACACCTGATGCAATAGGGGATAAGGGCTACCTGCAAACGCCTATGGTATCTCCCTGGCGAACAGTGATTGCTAGCAAAAATGCAGGAGATATTCTCTTGTCGAATATCACATTGAATTTGAATGAGCCTTGCAAAATTGAAGATACCTCATGGATTAAGCCAGTGAAATATATCGGTGTATGGTGGGAGATGATCACTGGAAAAAGTACCTGGGCCTCTAGTGATTTGCCTAGTGTTAAGTTGGGAGTCACTGATTTCGAATCCCTGGAGTCAAATGGTAAACACGCAGCAAACACCGACCATGTCAAATCGTACATTGATTTTGCGGCTAAACATGGTTTCGATGCAGTACTCGTGGAAGGTTGGAATGTTGGTTGGGAGGACTGGTTTGGTAAGTCCAAGGATAATGTATTTGATTTTATTACCCCATATCCAGATTTTGATGTAGACGGAATTCGTGAATATGCCAAAATTAAAGGAGTGGAAATGATGATGCATCACGAAACTTCAGGATCTGTAAGAAACTATGAGCGGAGAATGGATGAAGCGTACCAGTTTATGGTTGATAATGGATATAACTCCGTCAAAAGCGGATACGTGGGTGATATCATCCCTCGGGGAGAAACACACTACAGTCAATGGCTGGTGGATCATTATCTACATGCCGTTAAGAAAGCCGCAGATTACAAAATAATGGTGAATGCACATGAAGCGGTGCGACCAACCGGATGGTCAAGAACCTATCCGAACCTTATTGGGAATGAATCTGCCAGAGGTACAGAATATGAAGCATTTGGTGGCAATAACGTCGATCATACAACCATTCTGCCTTTCACTCGATTGATTGGCGGACCCATGGATTATACACCAGGGATTTTTGAGCCTGATGTTAGCAAACTAAATCCAGATAATGGGTCTCGTGTTCGCACAACCATTGCAAGACAACTTGCTTTGTATGTCACGATGTACAGTCCATTGCAGATGGCAGCTGATTTACCGGAACATTACAATGAGCACTTAAGTGCCTTTCAGTTCATTAAGGATGTAGCACTCGATTGGGATGATACGAAGGTGCTAGAGGCAGAACCTGGTGATTATATCACCTATGCCAGAAAAGAGAAAGGTTCAACCAATTGGTTTGTGGGTAGAACCAATGATGAACAACCTCGAACAAGCAATATCAAATTTGACTTTTTGCCTAAGAAAAAAGAGTATATCGCAACTGTGTATAGTGATCAACAGAATGCGCATTGGGAAACCAATCCTAAGGCTTATGAGATTAAGAAGTATGTTGTGAATCATAAATCCAAGCTCAGTCAGTTTTGTGCCCCTGGAGGTGGATACGCCATGAGTCTTTTTGAAGTCGGCGATAAATCAGAAACGAAAGGGCTTAGGAGGCTATAACTCAAACCAACAACGCCCAAGCCATTGGGCGTTGATTCCCATGATACTTGATCATGATCTCACTCATACTTCTTTAAACTTGACCAACTTCCACCATTCACTACTTCTTCAAAACCATTTTTCTTCAAGATACTTTTTGCTGAGGCGCTTCTCATACCTGAAGCACAACATGTGATGACTGGTTTATCTTTTTTTAGCTTGCCAAGGTTATCGGCTAATGAATCTAAAGGGATATTGATCGATTTTTTAATGTGACCGCCTTGATACTCACCAGGTGTCCGTACATCTACAATGACTCCACCATCTGTTAAGAGTTCTTCAATACTTCTGCTCTTACTTCCAAATAAACTTGATAACATGACTTTTTTTAGGCAAATGTATCTGGTTAAAAGTGTCAATTCTGTAACAATTGTTTCACTAGAATTCGCATCTTTAAATCGCTTAGTTCTATTTATTTTTATTGAATGAAGAAGGTTAATTGGTTAGATCATATTGCCAACTTGTTAGTTGTGATTTTAGGTATAAGTATCGCCTTTTATTTGGAAGGTTACCGAGCGGAAAGTGAACAAAGAAGACAGGAGAGGAAGTATTTGGAAAGTCTCATTTCTGATTTAGCGAGTGACATTGCTTCCATGGATACATTGATCATTATTAATAAAAATATCTCCAGGTCACTGGTTGCATTATCTAATGCTTCCATAGGAATACCTCAATCAGAGGACACGTCAATCGTATCAAGAGTCATGTGGATCCAATACAATCCACCGTTTACAGCACAGCGCACAACGTACGAATCATTAAAGGCTTCTGGAAAAATGGATTTGATTGGGGATTATGAGTTACGAAATCAAATTGTAGAACTCTACGAGCAGGTATACCTAGGTGCGGATCAATACGATGCGTCTTTGACAGAGCATGTTAGTGATTACATCAAACCATTTTTCATGGAGAATATGAAGTATATCTCAAGGAATGAAATTGATAAATCATTTCTAGCAAAGAATGAATTCAGGAATATGATATTCTCCTATCGATTTCTCTTTCAGCGGAAAAACGATTATTACAAAGGGGTAAGAGAAAAGGTAGAAAAGGTTAAAGCCTCTTTGGAAGAACGCGTGGCATATCCATAATTAGTCTTATTTAGGAACAGTAAGGAAAAAGGTGCTACCCGATTTTCCATCACTTTCTACCCAGGCATCTCCTCCCAGTTTTTTAACGATTCTCAAGACAACAGAAAGCCCTAAACCATGGCCTGATGTAGATTTTGAATGCTTACTTAACCTTTTAAACTCTTGGAAAACCTCTGTTTGTTCATCTGTTGAAAGACCCTTTCCATTGTCTTTTACCCAACATTTTACCATTCCGTTCACACTATCCGCTCCAATTTCAATTTTTGGAGGTCTTCCGCCGTATTTAATCGCATTCTGGATATAATTTACCCAAACCTCTTCGATCCACTGCTTATGGCCTTTGCATGGCGGCCATTGGCTAGGTTCAATAATTTCCGCACTTTCTTGTTGAATGTTATCAGCTAATCGAGTGAGCGCACTTTTGGAAATTTCGTTGAGATCTAACTCAATAAATTCGATCTCCTTATTTCGAATCTCAGCAAGCAAGAGCAAAGAATCTATGATTTCCCTCATCTTGATATTGCCTTCTTGCAAAACCTTAAAAAACTTCTTTTCAGTTTCGATATCTTGTTTTTCGGATCCAAGAAGCTCAATGATGCCTTGCTGTTGGCTTAATGGATTCTTCAAATCATGAGCAACCATGTAGGCATAAGCATTCAAATCATTCATGGTCTGCTTAAGTTTAGTGATGTCATGAAACATAATGACGCTGCCCATATCATCTCCTCGTCGATTTTTGAGCGGGTTGATTTGAACTTCGAACATATGATTTGTTCCGAGATCTGATTCTGTTTTTAAGTCCGGATTATCTAAGGCATTAGCCAAGATTTTGTCAAGGTTAGGTGCGTAATGTTGAAGTGGTTGACCTAAAATGTCCTTTTTGTTGATACCAAATTTCTCCTCTGCGGCAGGGTTTAATTCGATGATCCGATTGAATTTGTCTGTAACCACAACGCCATTGTTAAGGCTCTTGAAAACGACGGAGTGTGCTGCAGGTACTAGATCTAAAAATTTAAACCTTGTCACCAAAACAATCATCATAAGACCCAGGATCATAATTGAAAGTGGAGTTGGGTCGTACGGGTAAATGGGATTTTGTTTCGTGATGTATAAAACGCTAATAAAAAGGAAGACTGCAACGGAGACGGAAAGTGGTAATAATTGATTTTTGAAAAGTTTTGGTTGATAGATAAAAGACCTAATTAGGGCTATAATACTCCAAAGAAGACACAAATAGGAAAATCCTGTCCATAAATAGAAACCAGTTCCATACTCCTTTGTAAAAAGAACCAGGTTGTGATCTTCTGTTAATCCATAGGAGGTATAGAACAAACTGTGCTGTTCCAGAAATATTATTTGAACAAAGGTGATAACTGGTAGGATAGCGAAGGCAAGAAGGGAATTGCGATTGATCCATCGATCTTGCTTAGTGTAGTTTGCAATGCTCAAAACAAAAAACACCAATCCCAGGATTACGCCTATATATTCGAACCGGATCATGAAAAGTTTCCACGGGAGTGATGTATTGAAAAAGCCAAGTAAATAAGCAAGCGACCAAATGCCGGTACCACAGAAATGGAGACTGAACTGGATGGCTCCGCTGGTTTTCCTCATATTCCAAGACTTGTATGCCAGATAAAAGGAAATCATAGCACCAAGTAAGTAGAACAACGCAAATGGTGTAAACTGCCAGGAATTCAACATCTAATGATCTCTTAGATTATTCTCAAATTCGACAAAAACCGTATAAATAGGAAGAGGTTGAACGAATATTTTGATGAAAATCACTGTTTTCGAGAATTTGAATAAAGTGCAATTAATGGATGAATAACTTAATTGGTCTCAACCAGAAATCACCAAATCAATCTGTTTGCTTACAGATTTTTATTCATGTTTCAATCGGTGGTCATTTATTGAATCGAGTTTTTTGGAGGCTTTACCGATATTTATATTCTAATAAACGAAACATCACAAACAAGTATTTAAATTCGTTAATCTTTACTAATAAACCACCCAATCAATGAAACTGCTAAATAGAATTTTCACTTCTAATCCCTCCGCTAATTCTAATTCATTTCACCTAAGATACGATACGACTCTTGACCAATGGGAGGTCTTAAATAATTCGGGCATCTTATACATGGGCACAAAAGAGAATTGTGAAAGGCTTATCAGAAATACCCAGCAGAAAATGCAACATGGTACCAATAGGTGATTGATCATACATAGCTGTCTCTAAGGAATTTTGAAAGACTGGTCATCTTTAGACCAATTCTTCCCACTTTTCCATTAAATCTTCTAGTTGTTTTTTCTTGGAAGCATACTCGGTGTTTACTTTTTCTAACTCTGAAGCATTTTCATACACCTTTGGATCTGCCATTTGATTTTCCAAGTGTTGAATAGCCTTCTCGAGCTGATCGATTTGTTGCTCAATATTTTTGATCTCCTTCGCAGCTTCTTGTTCTTCCTGATTATTTCTGACTTTGGTGTTTTCTTTTTTCGGGGTGGTTTTGCCCTCTTTCGGTTCGGCTGAGACGTTTTTCTTATTCTTTTCCCACCACCAATCAAACTCTTCATAAGTTCCGGGGTATTCCTTCACTTCCTGGTCTTCGATATACCAGATCTTATTGGCTACCTGTGAAATGAAATGTCTATCGTGGCTAACGACCAGGAAAGTTCCTTCATATTGCTGCAAAGCCTGAACGAGGATGCTCACAGAAAGCATATCCAGATGGTTCGTTGGCTCATCCAACAGGAGGAAGTTGGCTTCAGATATTAAGGTCTTCGCCAGTGCTACTCTGGATTTTTCACCACCTGAAAGGACTTTGATTCTCTTGAAAACTTCATCATCCGAAAAAAGGAAACAACCCAATACGCTACGAAGCTCTTGTTCTGTTTTTCCGGTTCCGGCAAGCTTCAGTTCTTCTAAAAGGTCATTTTGTACATCTAATGATTCTAATTGATGCTGAGCATAGAAAGAATTAATCACATTGTGACCGGTCTGAACCTTGCCTTCATGTGTTTCAGTTCCCGCAATGATGCGGAGGAGGGTAGATTTCCCTTTTCCATTTGCTCCGATCAATGCGATTTTATCTCCTCGTTCAATCCCAATACTGGAGTGATCCAAGATTTTCAGATCACCATAGGCTTTAGAAATATCTTCTAGTCGTTTAACATGTCGACCGGATTTGGTTTTGAAGTTGAACCGAAAGTTGACCTGCGCATTTTCACTAACCACTTCCGATACTCGATCCATCTTCTCCAGCATCTTCATCTTGGATTGCGCCTGACTGGCCTTGGTGGCTTTTGCTTTAAAACGTTCAATGAACCGCTCCGCCTCTTTTATTTTCTTTTGCTGATTTTCAAAAGCGTTTTGTTGAAGCTCGTTTCTTAGTTCTTTTTCCTTGACATAGTTGTCATAATCCCCAGGATATACATGAAGGTCAGCTTGAGTAACCTCTACAATTTTATTGACTGAACGATTCAGGAATTCTCTATCGTGAGAAACAATGATATAAGCACCTTCATAGGACTGTAAGTAATTTTCAATCCACTGGATGGATGGCAGATCCAGGTGGTTGGTAGGCTCATCCAACATCAATAGGCTTGGTTTCTCCAAAAGTAGTTTTGCCAGCATTACCCGCATTCTCCAACCTCCTGAAAACTCACTCAACGGACGTGAAAGGTCAGCCGTTTTAAAGCCGATTCCTTCCAAAATTTCTTCCGCCCTTGATTGAAGGGTGTACCCTTCTTGCGCTTCAAAGCGTTCCTGAAGCTTGGTGAGTTTATCGACTAACTCATCACGGTAGTTTTCCTCCATTTCCTTGATGGTCTTGTCGATCTGCTTCTGAATTTCCATCGTGGAAGCAAAGGCGGTCATGGCAACTGATAGAATAGAATCTTCGGTCTGGAAGGAGAGGAGATCCTGATTCAAAAATCCAATCGTTGTGTCTTTACTTTTTTGGATCTTACCTGATGTAGGCTGGATATCACCTACCATCATTTTTAACAGTGTGGATTTACCTGTTCCATTCAATCCAATCAGTCCAATTTTATCTTTTGGACCAATGAAAAGAGAAGCTTCATCATAGAGGGCCCTGTCACCCAGGAAATAAGAAAGATTCGTAATGTCAATCATTGCCGCAAAAGTAAAACTTCAACAAAGGAAACAAGTTTGAATGTCGATTTTGTAACTTCACTTTTATGAGCAGACTTTTTATATCCCTGACCCTATTGGTTGTTATCTCATGTTCTTCTACCTCCGCGGATGAGGAGCAAACCACAGAAAAGCATAGAATTTCCGATAATGAACTTACTTCTACCGAAGGATTAAACCTGGATGCCATTCAATTACCTGATGGGTTCGAGGTTGAGGTTTTTGCACGAGTCAATAATGCTCGTTCGATGGTACTGACCGAAAAAGGAACGTTATTCGTCAGCAATAGAGGTGGAGATAAGGTTTATGCCATCAGAGATACAGACGGGGATTGGAAGGCTGATGAAAGTTATGTGATAGCTAAAGACATGAGAATGCCAAATGGGGTCGCATTTAAAGATGGATCATTATATGTAGCAGAGGTCTCAAAACTATGGCGCTTTGATAACATTGAAGAAAATCTTTCCACTCCTCCGGATCCTGTATTGATCTATGATGATTATCCAACTGATCGACACCATGGGTGGAAGTTTATCGCCTTTGGTCCAGACGGGAAGTTGTACGTTCCGGTTGGTGCACCATGTAACATTTGTGAAAGTAAAAATGAACTTTATGCAAGCATCACTCGAATGGATCCAGATGGTTCCAATAGAGAAGTATATGCACATGGTGTGAGAAATACCGTTGGGTTTACCTGGCACCCGGAGACAGGTGAGATGTGGTTTACTGATAATGGCCGGGACCTCCTCGGGGATGATGAACCCCCTTGCGAACTCAATCGTGTGACCAAGGCAGGCCAGCATTTTGGTTATCCGTACTGTCATGGTGGATATCTGAAAGATCCGGAGTTTGGGGATAAATATCCTTGTGAAGATTTTGTGAAACCTGCCCAAAATCTGGGACCGCATGTAGCTCCTCTTGGGGTAAGGTTCTGCACTAGTAATTCTTTTCCCTCAAATTATAAAAATGTTGCATTCATTGCGGAACATGGCTCCTGGAATCGGTCTAAGGAGGCGGGACATACCGGCCATAAGATCACCTTGGTACGAGAAGAAGATGGAGTAGGAGTATCCTATGAAGATTTTGCCACCGGTTTTCTGAATAAAGAAACCAATACCGCCTGGGCCCGACCCGTAGACCTGGTTTTTGCCCCGGATGGATCGATGCTGGTTTCTGATGATCTGGCTGGGACCATTTTTAGGATTTACTATAAGGGGTAGTTCCTATTTAATCCTCGAGGTAAAAAATAATGGTGGATACCACCCGTACCTTTTTATAAACTCCTGAATTTGGATCTCGATCATAGATGGAGAAAAGCCCCTGATTGGCATTTTTGATTTTGCCCACTTTAGAGCCCGAATCACGTGCGAACTTATCTGCCACTTCTCGTGCGTTCTTCGTCGCCTCTTCAATCATTTCGGGCTTGATTTCATTTAGTTTAGTATAGGAGTATTGAATGGGTTGCCAGGTGTTTTTCGAACTAATGAGGATTCCTTCACCTACTAAACTAGCAATGGCTTCAATGGCGTTATTGAGTTTTTCTATCTCTGATGTACGAATGGAAAAATCCACTTTTGCTACATACCGATCCTGGTTATAATTATTACCGCTATACAGTTGCGCTCGGCTGTCCTGAATATTTGGGATGCCCACGGTGACTTCACTCTCGGTAAAACCTCTATCCTTAAAGAATTGCCTGATGATGTTGGTTTGGCTTTCCAATGAAACACGGATTTGATTCAATTCATTGCCTGATAAGGTAAGCTCCAGTGGGCAGAAGGCTTGATCAGAAAGAACTTCCCGTTCTGCAAGACCTTTCACATTGACCACACGATCCATTTTCTTTCCGGCAACATAGGTCTGACCAATGAAATAGCCAGCTAAAACAATGCTGACACTAAGTATAATAGAAGGTATTAACGATGATTTCATTGCTTTTGAATTTTATTCATTCCATAAGGTTTGCATGGAGTATCCTTTTGAAGGTGAGTGAAAAAAGGAACCATCCACGATGCGTTCTGCTTTATCCTGGCCTTTTATCAACTCCATTTCATTTGGTGTTAAAGTAATTTTCTGTGCCGCAAAATTCTCCTCCAACCGTTTAGGGTTTGTGGATTTAGGAATCACTGAGGTGTTTCGCTGTAGCGCCCAGGCAATCAGGATTTGTGCAGGAGAGGCATCATGAGATTGGGCAACAGACTTGATTACTTCATTTTCCAACGGAATAGGTTCATTCTCACGCTTCATGGCTGTAGGTCGGTCCATCGAGCCTAGGGGAGAATATGCGGTGATATGGATATCATTTCGATGGCAATAATCAACCAAATCCTGTTGCTGGAGGTAAGGGTGTAGCTCGATCTGGTTATTTTCCGGTTTTTGACCACCCAGGTCAATCAGTTTTTGAATCTTTTTTTCATTGAAGTTTGATACGCCTATATGCTTAGACAGCCCATCCGCTTGCAAATCCTGCATTACCTTCCAGGTTTCTTCAAGTGATGCTTCTGTTAGCGATAAATAGTCGTTTTCGTTTTCAGGAAAACCAACCCCAGCTTTGAAAGCTACCGGCCAATGAACCAGGTAAAGATCTAAATAATCAAGTTTAAGATCTTTCAGTGTCTTTTCAATCGCTGGTTTTGCATCTTCTTTTTTATGTGCATTGTTCCAAAGTTTGGAAGTGATCCACAAATCTTTGCGGGATACAACACCCTTCTTGATACAATCCTCAATGCCTTCACCAACCTCGTTTTCGTTACCATAAATAGCGGCGCAGTCGATGTGTCTATAGCCGTATTCTATTGCATGGATCACTGCTTTCTTAACTTCACCTGGTGCAGATTTCCAGGTTCCCAAACCAAAAACAGGCATTTGATCATGGTTCGCGTAGGCTAGTGTTTTCATGATTAAATTCTTTTGAATGAATTTACTTATTCTTCTTTTGATTCCTGCACTCCGAGCTTATAAATAATCGTTTCGGTTACATTACCTTTTTTATCATAATATTTCCAAACACCATCTCGCTTATTGCGAATGTATGTTCCTTCGTATTCGATCTGTCCGTTTTTATAATATTTGGTGAAGGGTCCGTGCAGTCGATCCAGTTCATAGATTTTTTTTACTTCTATTTTCCCGTTGGGATAATAATCAAAAGCCTCTCCGTACTTTCTACCTTTTATATAGGTTACTTCTGAAACTTTCTTACCCTTTTCAAATTCGATTCTTCTTCCTTCTAATTTTCCTTTTTCATAGGTTTCGGTTAATGTTGGCTTGCCTTTTTCGTTCCAATAATTCCAGGTGCCCTCAGGACGTTCATTTTTGAGTTGTTTTTCTACCGTTTTTATCTCCTTTTCGGAAAACTCTACGATCGTTACATCTAATCCACTGTTGGAATAAGTAGCTTCTCGCTGCACTTTGCCATTTTCATGATAGTCCAGGTTTTTACCCACACGATAACCGTTTCGATAGTTGTATTTGCTTTTCAAATCACCTGTTTCAAAATATGCCAGGTAATCACCCGTTAATCCTCCTTTTTTGTAGACGCCAGTAGATTTTAGCTGTCCGTTCTCATGGTAGGTCTTGAGCGTTCCAGACTTGTTTCCTCTTTCATTGAGTACCTCCATTTCCAATTGACCGGATGGATAGTAGGTTTTGTATTCACCATTGAGTAAGCCGTTCACATACTCGGCTTCTAGTTTTAAAGTACCTGATTCATAATATTGTCTCGTGAGGCCATTAGGTTTACCCTCTTTATAAAAGGTCTCTTCTGATACTTTTCCGTTTTCAAAATAACTATAGACCTGTCCATTAGGCTTGCCATTTTCAAATTGGGTGGTTCCTTTGATTTTCCCGGATTCATCAAAAAGTTTAATGGTTCCGACCAGTGTATCATCTTTAAATGTTGCCTCCTGGATCAAAGTGCCATTAGCTGCATAGACTTTGGTAATGCCTTGACGAAGATCATTAACGTATTCTGTGGTTCGCTGTAGCGAACCATCAGCATAAAAGTTTGTAAACAGCCCTTCTTTCTCACCTTCTTCAAATAGACCCGTCACAATGGTGTTTCCGAGTAGATCATACATTTTGTATTCCCCATCCACCATCGAAGAGTCATTATTAAGTATGAAGTATTCCTCCTTTAGTTGGCCTTTTTCATAGTAGGTTTGGATTTTTTGCTTCTCCTGTGACTTTACAAAAAAAACTATGGTCAATACCACAAGTGATAGGTAGATTCGAGGTTGCATAACACGAAATTTGAGATTCAAATTTATAAACGGTAAAAGATAGTATGAAAGTACTTTTAGTAGGAGTTGGTTTAATCAATGGATCATTTTCATTAGCGTTAAAAAATAGGAGGGATATTGATTTTGGAGGCTCTGACCTTTCAAAAGAGCATTTAGATAACGCATTAACACTTGGTATTATATCTAAAAGCTTTTCCCTGACCGAGGGAGTTGATTGGGCTGATTTTATTCTTTTAGGAACTCCGGTAGATGCTATCAAATCTTTACTACCACAAGTTTTAGATATCATCAGACCTGAGCAGTTGGTGGTAGATTTCGGATCTACTAAGGTAACCATTTGTGATACCGTAAGAGATCATCGGAATAGAGCAAATTTTCTTGCTGCACACCCCATTGCCGGTACAGAGCATTCGGGTCCTGAAGCGGCATTTCCAGAACTTTTTAAGGATCAAAACCTAATCATATGTGAGAGAGAGCATACTAATGAATTGCTGGCAGAGGACTTTTTGAATCTCGCCAAACACGCAGGGTTTTACTTTTCGTTTATGAGTGCAGAAGCGCACGATCGGCACCTGGCGTATATTTCACATTTAAGTCACATTAGCTCCTACGTATTGAGTAATACAGTCTTGCAAAAAGAAAAAGATGGAGAGGTCATCCTGGATTTGGCTGGATCAGGATTCGAGTCTACCGTACGTCTGGCAAAGAGCTCACCAGCTATGTGGAGCTCCATTTTTCATGAAAACAAGTCACAGGTTCTGGACAGCATCAGGGCTTATCAGAAAGAACTGGATGATTTGAAGCGAATGATAGAAAATGAAGAAGTGCAGCAGGTTTCAGAATACCTTGAGGAGGGAAGAAAGATTCGGAAAATATTGAAGTAGCAAATCCCTCTTTTTTGACTAAAGTTGTGTCGTATTACAAATCAAAAATTTTACCTACCAATGTTTATTAAACAAATTAAAAATTACTTATTGCTTTTTGTGGGCATTTCAATGCTTGCTTTAATGACCTCATGTTCAGAAGATGAAGATGAAATTCCGGGAGATGTCTCCGGAAGTATTGTTGGAACGTGGACCGGAGGAACAGCTACATTGAATTCCTTCACTGTCAATGGGGAAGACTTTTCAGTATATATCGAAGCACTCATCCAGGAATTGATAGACGCTGGCTTTCCTGTAGAGGACGCTGAGGCTTTCTTTGATGATTTTGAAGAGGCTTTTGTTCAAGGAGCAACTGAAACCTTTGATGGTACGCTGACCTTTAATGCCGATGGCACTTATGAATCTACAGATTCTGAAGGAACGGATACAGGAACGTGGGAATTAATTAAGAATGACGAGAGTATACTAATAGATAAGGGGACTGATGAAGAACTAGAAATTCAAATCATTTCTCTATCTGACTCACGCTTTGAAGGTTTGATTGAAGATGAGGAGGTTGATGATTTCGATGATGATGGAGTAGACGACACTTTCGCTATTTCCGTTTCCATCACCCTTACAAGATGATTCATTAGAAATAAAGAAGGGCTCATTTGAGCCCTTTTTCTTTACATTTTTTCGATTACAATCGCAGAGGCACCACCGCCACCGTTGCAAATTCCCGCGCAACCGATTTTACCTTTTTTCTTTTTCAGCACATTAACAAGTGTAGAAATAATCCGGGCTCCGGACGTACCCAGAGGATGACCCATAGCAACTGCTCCTCCAAATACGTTCAGTATTTCAGGATCCAATCCTAGTTTCATTTGATTGGCAATTGCAACCGCAGAAAAAGCCTCATTGATTTCCCAATAATCTACTTCTTCCTGTTTTACACCCGCATGATCAAGTGCTTTTGGAATAGCAAGAGATGGGGCTGTGGTAAACCAAAGGGCCTCTTGAGCAGCATCTCCAAATCCTTTGATTTTTGCTATGAGTGTTAAGCCAAGTTCTTCAGCTTTTTCTTTGCTAACCAAAACCAGAGCAGATGCACCATCATTAATGGTGGAAGCGTTAGCCGCCGTTACCGTTCCTTCTTTGTCGAAGACCGGTCTTAAACCTGGAATTTTATCGAAATTGACATGATGAAATTCCTCATCTTCATCCATGAGGATTGGATCACCTTTTCGTTGTGGAATAGCAATCGGGATAATTTCATCTTTAAGGTCACCTGATGCTGTCGCTTCAGCCACTCGTTTGTAGGAGTTAATGGCATACTCGTCTTGTGCTTCTCGAGAAATATTCATTTCCTTGGCCGTGTTATCCGCACAGTTACCCATCGCGAATTTGTTATAAACTTCCCATAGCCCATCATGCATCAGCCCGTCAATTAATTGGCCGTGTCCATACTTATAACCAAAGCGTGCTTTTGGTACGTAAAAGGGAACATTGCTCATGCTTTCCATACCTCCGGCAACTACCAGATCGTTGATGCCAAGCATAATGGATTGGGCACCAAACATGACCGATTTCATACCTGAAGAGCAAACTTTATTAATTGTCGTACATGGAGTGTTTTCATGAATACCTGCTCCCAGTGCAGCTTGTCTGGCAGGTGCCTGACCCAGGTTTGCTGAGAGAACATTCCCCATAAAAACTTCTTGAACTTCTTTAGGATCTACACCTGATTTCTCCAAGGCTCCTTTGATGGCAAATGTTCCAAGTTCTGTTGCAGAAAAACCGGCTAGTTTGCCTCCAAAACTTCCAATAGGTGTCCTTACGGCAGACGCGATATAAACTTCTTTCATTTCGTATGTTGGGTTTATTGTCTATTTAGTAATCAAAAAAAAGTCCTGATAGTTCTATCAGAACTGTAAAGATCTTAAAATGGATGGTTAAATCGTAATAAATAGCTTACCAATCTGGTTTTCCACTTGGAGGTCTTTTGGTGGCTTTGCGCTTCTGATTTTGCAGATACTTTATTTCACTTTGCCTCATGGCCTCCAATAATTGACGGGCTTTTTCTTCACTGATTCCCATCTCCTCCAGCTTTTCCTTGGTCATTTGCTCCTGAGATTTTTCTTGCTCCTGTTCTTCCTGCTCACCTTCTTTTTGTTCTTGCTCTTTCTGCTCCTGTTCTTTCTTTTCCTGCTCAGACTGTTCCTGGTTTTCTCCTTCCTGGTCTTTTTGTTCCTGCTCTCCGTCTTTCTGCTGATCCTGATTTTCCTGGTCTTGGTTTTGTTCTTCGTTGTTCTCCTCGTTCTGATCCTGATTTTGTTGGTCCTGATTTTCTTGTTCTTGTTTCTTCTGTTCTTCTAACAGCTTTTTAACCACTTCGTAATCATATACTGCATCTCGATTGGATGGATCAGCTTTAATGGCAGATTTTAATTGTTGCAAGGATTCTTCCAGCTTTCCTGCATCCTTACTCATTACACCCATTTGCTGATAAGCGATGGATTTCAATTTTTTATTCGAAGAAGCACCGACTCGTCCATAGTTGAGCTTGGCACCTGTGGTATCACCTAGCTGATAATAGGCATGACCAAGATTTAACTGGATCAAATCATCATCCACATCCAATGAATCCGTCAAAAAACTGTACTTGGAGATAGCTAATTCGTAATTACCACTTAGAAAAGCTTCTTCTGCTTCTTTCTTCAAAGAATTGATTTTCGCAATCTCTTTTGGATCGTTGCTGAACAGAACAAGTAATAGTAGTAAAAACGTCCTCATAGTTTAATCAACCTTACACTAAATAAAACATCTAACGCCATGAGTATCAAGGCTGCACTTAAGAAATAGAAGTATCGATTCTGTGTGGAATCCACTTTTTTCGATTCTCTTAGTTCACCTTCCACCCGATTGATAGCGCTTATTAAACGCTCTGTATCGTTCCTGGATTCATTAATTTCAAAATATTCTCCTCCCGTATCATCGGCTAAATCTTCCAGGGAATTGGAATTGAGTTTAGAAACCACTTCATTTCCATTTCGATCTTTTTTGAACCCCGTTCGTATGGGGATTTTACTTCCTTGTTTGGTGCCCACTCCTAAGGTAAACAATGAAATCCCTTCATTTTCCAGTTCCTTGGCAACGCTTGCTGTGTTGTCACCAAAATCTTCTCCGTCACTTATTAGTATCACAATTTTTGCTTTTGATCGGGTTATGATTGTATCATCATCGATTAGTTTTTCCAGCGCCATTTCTAAAGGAGGTCCAAAGTCCGTTCCATAGTTGGGCACCATTTCTGTATTTAGGGTTTGGATGAAAAGGTTGAGTGCGTTATTATCATAGGTGAGTGGGCATTGAAGGTAGGCCTCACTGCTAAACATGATCAAGCCTATGCGATCAGAATTAAAAGCTTCTACGATGTTTTTCAATTCAAACTTAACCTTGGCAAGTCGTGACGGTTGCACGTCCATTCCATTCATCGATTGACTCAAATCAATGCAAACGAAAATGTCTTTCCCTACTGTTTTAATCTCTCTGGATGTGTCCCCGAAGCTAGGACCAAGTAGTGCCATGATAATGAGGGCGAAGTAGAGTGATCTGACGATCGTTTTGATAAAAACTCTTCCAAAGGGTAGACCTAGTCTATTGGTTGATCGAATGACCCGAACAATGAATAGCAGGTAAAAGAGACCAAAAATCCCAGCTATTGCTAATTCAAATACACCTACCGTATTAACCCATTTCATTAGCCGGCAAATCTAAGTGATCGCTTTGGAAGCTAAATCGGTTTTTTATGGATTAACATTTTTTAAGGATGAGCAGTAATTCAATACATTATTTCAGGGTATTTCAGCGCATTTTTAAAGCAAACTTTTATATTTGCACTCCTTTTTCAGGAACATCCAGAAAACCCTTAGGAGAGGTGGGTGAGTGGCTGAAACCACATGTTTGCTAAACATGCGTGCGGGAAACCGTACCGGGGGTTCGAATCCCCCTCTCTCCGCTTTTGAATTTTTGGTCGAATGTAGTGGGGGATGAGAACCCCATGGTTCGAAACCGAAGGTTCACGAAAGGCTTGGCGCATGGTAGTGGGTATGAGTAATCCCCCTCTCTCCGCAACCAAATGCTGTGATAGCAGCAATAAACTGAAGGTCCGCTAGCTCAACTGGATAGAGCAACTGCCTTCTAAGCAGTAGGTTCCAGGTTCGAGTCCTGGGCGGATCACTTTAACCTCGGCGAAAGCCGGGGTTTTTTGTTTAATGATATGGACGAGAAGCCTGTCCCGCACTTGATGCGGGAAGTCCTGGGCGGATCACAAAACCCGATTTTCTCCGAAGATTGGGTTTTACTTTTTTATGTCTATTCGAAAATAGAGTTCAATTTGTTTTAAGCAAAAGGTAAATCCTTGGCAATAAGACGATCGAACTCCATGTACCAACCACTAACCCAAAAATCACAACTATTGCCAGTGGCTTTTGAAGATCTGCCGCTATACCACTTGAAAATAAGACGGGAAAGAGAGCTAAAACAGTAGACAAAGATGTCATCAATATAGGTTTAAGTCGTTCATCTTTCGCTTTTTTTATTGAATCGCTTTTGTTCATTCCCCGTTTGATATTTCTATTAATTGCATCAATTTTTAGAATGCTGTCATTGACGATAATCCCTACCATGACAACTGTTCCAATGATAGACATGATATTAATGGTTCCTCCAAAAATTACCAAACCAGTAAACCCACCCAAAATTGCAAAAGGTGCAATAGAGAATATAATAAGTGGTTGCAAGAATGATTCAAATTGAGCCACCAAAATTAAATATAAAAGGGTTATTCCAAGAAGTACCGCCCAAAGGAGGTTTCTTAGGCTTTCCGCCCTGTTTAGAAGTTCTCCATCAAGATCATATACCCATTCAAATTCCTCTGTCACTTTCTTGCCCATTTCTTCAGCTTTTTCGAGATTGTCAGTAACAAACGAAATGTAAGGACCACTCAAGTCAGCTGTAATACTCCTTACTTCTACCGTGTCTTTTATCATGTAAAAAGAAGCTAAGTCAAAATAGCTACTATCCTTCTTAAAGAAGTAAGTCAGATTTTTCTTGTTAATTGAGACAGGAATGCTTTGATCAGTGTGTTTGATAGAAGTAATAATATTCTCATCCGTAAGGTTCTTGAGGTGGGATAGTAGTTCTGTATAGGGTATGTTGGAGTTATGAATTCTATCTTTTCTGAATTTTATCATGTTAGTCTCTGTAAACTGCGTTTTGATTACACCATTAATCGCAATCGTATTAAGTTTCGCTATATCGGAGTTTGAGAAAGAGGTTTCATTATTTTTTCTTATCCTGGTTACGGCGGGTGGCGTGTTGGTATAAAAGACCATTTCAAAAGGGTTAGGCGCCTTAGAAAATGAAAGGGTCGCTTTTGGAAATAACTTGGCACATTGCTCACCGATGTATTGTTGATTTGCTTCTAATAATTGTCCTTTCTTGATTTTGATATAAAGGTTAGCTTCATCAAAAAAGCTGATTTCATTTTGAGTGATACCATTTACTCCTAAGTTAGCTATCAAAACCTCGGCTTTAAGATTATTTGTAATTGCTCGCAAGCGTCTTTGACTTTCAATCAGTGACAAGGGTTCATTCCATCTGATTTTAACCTGATAATCATCGGAGGAATATGGAGGTAGTTCCTCTGATTTCAGGTTGATTAGGGCATAACCCCCAAAACCGATAATGAAAATCAAAATGATAGCTGTCAGAATTGGAAACTTACTATGGCTCAATGCTTTAATTCGGTCAATCCATGATCGGTCGTTGATATTTTTTTTGATCCATAGATTATAAAACGTTGGAATAAGGACAAATGACAACACAAGTGAAACTCCTAGAATGATCACTAATGCTATTGCTTGCTCTTTGAACAATTCACTGGCAATTCCATCTAAAGCCATCAATGGTATGAATACACATACCGTTGTTAACGTGGAGCTAAGTAGTGCAGGAAAAATGGTAGAGGCACTCGTTACACATGCCTCTATGACGGAGCGGCCAACCTTTCGATGTTGACCTATTTCTTCAATAAGAATGATCACATTGTCTACCAATAAGCCAATTCCAAGAATAAATCCACTCAAAGTAATAATGTTGAGTGTGAAGCCCATTATCCAAAGCGTCCCGATAGAAATAAGAATGGAAGAAGGTACTACGGTTCCTAGAATGAAAGGAAGGCGAGTGCTTTTGCCAGAAATAAAAAAGACAATAAATGCGAAAAGGATAGCTAGGCCCGAGGTGATATACAATTGATCAATATTATCTCCCAAAAGCAATGCCTGATCCTGGGAATGATGGAATTCGATAGATGGGAAGTCGGTGCGGAGGTGCGAGATAACACTTAGTATTTCTTTTTGCAGTTTGAAAAGGTCTGCTTCCGGTTTATGATAAATGGCCAGAACAACGCCCTGAAGCTGATTGTAAAAATGAGAATTGAGGGGATTTATATGATATTCTGAAATATCGAATAGTTCTCCCAATGGAACCTGTAGACCCTGTTCTGTAGTGATAATGAGATTTTTCAGGCTTTTTTCATCCCGGATCAGGTTTTCTATTTGAACGAGGTACTCATAGTTTCCTTCCCGTACCAGTATTTGTCCAATAGGTACGTTTGATTGGTTGATCAACGAGCTGATCTCATTTAGGTCTATTCCAGCCGCAATCAGTTTCTCCATTTTAGGAATGAGGCGAATAGATTTCTGAACGGTACCACTTATTTCTATCTGAGCAACACCAGGCAGTTGCTCAAAACGTTTAGTTATCTCAAACTTGACTAACTGTGAGAGCTTTACAATGGATTGAACTTCCGAGGTTAAATGAATACGAATGACAGGAATGTCGCTTGGCTTCTTTTGCTTCACAATAGGTCTGTCCATCTTTACCGGCAGACGTGACATGATCCTATCAATTTTTTCATTGATCTCGATCGTTGCCAAATTCATATTGGTACCAAATTCGTAGCTTAGATGTACCCTACCAAAACTTTGAGTAGCTACACTTTTTACATCTTTTAAGCCATAAGATCCGATGACGGACTGACGAATAAGACTAAGGGCCGTTTGTTCAAGAACTTCCGCACTAGTGCCATTGTCTCTTACTTCGATAGTAATTTCAGGCGGATCTACATCTGGTAGTAGGCTCACGGGTATTTTTATCCACCCATATACCCCAACCACAAGAATGGAAAGAAAAATGGCTATAACAGCGTTGGGGCGATTGATGAGATACTTAATAATCATCGTGAATAAGAATAGGTGTCAAAGCTATCAGAATCTTTTTATTACAAACAATAAAAAAGTTAGGTAGGATTTAAATTCTGATCAATTCTGATCAATTCTGATCAATTCTGATCAATTTCGTTCACCCATTTGTGATTTTAAATAAAGCTGATAAGCTTTATCAAACAGTTTTGAAAGTGGCCGCCTTAGAGCTGTTTTAATCAATTTTTAACAGTTTAAATTTTTTACAAAGATGAGAAAAATGAAAAAGATTGTAGCGACAGCTTTTGCGATTGGGGCTCTTTTTATTGCTAATGGAGTATTTGCTTGTGAAGGTCATATGTGGGCATGTTTGTCTTGGCAAGATCAAATGCAAGAAGATATCGAAAATAATTGTGATGGGGATTCAACTGGTCTAGACATTGATTGGATTGACTGTTAATTCGAATGAATTCAGCATTTTCTAGTTTTAGAGAAATAAAAAAACAATTGTCATTAAGAATAATGGCAATTGTTTTAATTTCATTTAGTTGTACTAATCAAAATAAAAGTTTAGGTGGATTAGAATTGACCACATGGTATGATTCAATTGAGATAGGATACGATCAGCTAGCTTTTTATTATAAATATGATATTGAAATCCTCAACGATGAACTGATAGTTGCAGCTCAAAATCATACAGATTTTTCGCTTGATATCTTTAATCAAGATGCATTTATTAAGAAAATACCTCTTGAGAATGAGGGTCCGGATGCGATAGTTGGATCCAACTCACTCGGTAATACTTTTATTCAAAACGGCAGATTATTTATCCCAGATAGGTTTTCGTCATTCAAGTTTTTGGATATTGAATCTTTAAGACTAGAACATTTATATGACTTCAACCCAAATCATCTGGGCGAATATCAAGTAAATAAGTCTATGAATATGACTCAATTTGATCGCGCTAGTTTATCGTTAGATGGAAAATATGTTGCATTTCATATTTTTCATCCAGATATAATTAATTATAAAACTGATAATTTATACTCAGAAAAATATTTTAACACTGCGGTTTTTGATTTAGATAAAGATTCAATTCTTTTTTATCACATACCTTATCCTAACACTCACAGCTCCAATAATCTTTCTTTTGGTGAGTTAGATTATCCCTCTTATGTTTTTCTTAGTGATTATGAACTGCTGGTGGCATTTCAAAACTGTCCTGAGATGTGTGTATTAGATATCAGAACTGGTAAGGTCCAGAAATCTGATGTTAATAAAACTAAAGGATTACCTTTATCAAAATCACTAACTTTTTCAGAGGTCAATAATAGAGATCAAAGAATGAATCATTATTTTATGGAGCCAAAGTATCATCAGATTTTTTATCATCACGAAAAAAAATGGATTTACAGAGTTTATAAAGACAAGACAGATACAAAAACAGTTTTTGACTACTCTCAAAACTATCTTCTCGTTTTTGATACAAACTTCAACATTCTATTTAATGATAAAATTAACGAATCAATACACCCATTACTTTTCCCTACTAAAAATGGTTTGGTTGGACTAGTAAAGGATATAAGTAGTGAACGCTATTTGAAGTTAGCCTATCTAAGTTTAGTTAATTGAATGCATATTTTTCATTCTGATCTCACCGGATTATCATGAGCCAGCTTAAGCTTCTGCGAAACACTAATCTTCATCTTTTCTTCTAAACCAGTAATCTTTTTTTATTACAAACAATAAAAAAGTTAGGTAGGATTTAAATTCTGATCAATTCTGATCACATTATTTGTGTATTAAATTAACCTAATAGACATTAGGAATTTTAAAGTTTAAACCAAAATAGATTTAAGATGAAAAACACAAAAATTTCCCATGCACTTTTTTTACTAGTGCTATCACTTCTTTTAACTATTCCTTCTTTAGCCTCAGACCCCTGTGAAGGTTCTCTGTTATCGGCAATTAAATATGTACAATAATCGGCAATTAGTGATGTACTAATTTC